>NZ_JAXBMC010000001.1:0-911133 GCF_033963865.1 Cytobacillus sp. IB215316
GTCAAGTGGTTAAGACACCGCCCTTTCACGGCGGTAACACGGGTTCGAATCCCGTACGGGTCATCCATTTAGACATTGCACATTGTGCAGTGTCTTTTTTGTGTTGTGTTTGGAATGACAAAAATAAAATATGAAGGGCGGATTGATTAATTGGTTTGCTTAGCAAGTTTTACTTTGTCATTTTTTTTACTCCTCTTCACAGTAGTTCCCTTTTGTTCATTCCATAAGGTAGATTCATACTGTTTATTCGAAGTACTTAATTTACGGAATCATAGTGTTTGAACTATATGAATGGTTAGGACGAAAGTAACTCCGAAACGAATAGATAATTTGATTACTTTTACAACGTGAGCATTCTCAGTGTAATTATTAACCCTCAAAGATAAATAATATTGTAAAGTTATTCTTCATATGAAAATGTAATTGCGTTTTTAAAAATATACCGAATAAATTAAATAACCTTTTATTTCAAATGAACATTCTAATTGTATGCGCTTACATTATTCGTTTTTTAACTATGATATGAGCTTTTATGACATATTATGTAGAATGATGTAGTAAAAATACGAATCATTTTAAAAGGAATTATTATTTTATTCGTGAATAATTAATATTAATGAAAACTATATTTTGAAAAGAGGGGAAATACATTGACAGTAAGCGCGCCTCCAACAGATTTTGATTTGCATTTATTTCATGAGGGCTCTTTATTCCAAAGTCATATGCTATTCGGTGCACATATTTGTCAAAAGGGTGACGTCATTGAGGGAACACGATTTTGTGTTTGGGCGCCACATGCTCAGAGTGTAAGTGTAGTAGGGACTTTTAATGATTGGAATGGAAAAAACTTTGAGCTTGAGAAAATAAATGATGAGGGAGTATGGCATCTTTTTATGCCTGTTAATTTAGCGGGTGAGATTTACAAGTATGAAATTGTCACACCGTCTAATCAAAAAATACTAAAATCAGATCCCTATGCATTTTACTCTGAAGAACGTCCTCAAACAGGGTCAATTGTTTATAATATGAGTTCCTATAAGTGGAAAGATAAAAAATGGCAAAATCGAAAACAAAAGAACGTACAATCTAAACCTGTTTTTATTTATGAGTTACATTTTGGGTCTTGGAAAACAAAAGCTGATGGGAGCCATTATTCATATAGTGAATTGGCGGAGTTGTTAATTCCGTATGTTGTAGAAAATGGCTATACACACATAGAACTATTACCACTTATTGAACATCCATTGGACATTTCTTGGGGTTATCAAGGAGTAGGTTATTTTTCAGCTACGAGTAGATATGGATCTCCACATGAGTTAATGAAGTTTATAGATCTATGCCATCAACAAGGAATTGGCGTTATTTTAGATTGGGTTCCAGGTCATTTCTGCAAGGATAATCATGGGCTATATATGTTTGATGGGCAGCCGACATATGAATATGAAAATTCACAAGATCGAGAAAATCCAGTTTGGGGAACTGCTAACTTTGATCTAGGCAAGCCTGAAGTTCAAAGCTTTCTAATTTCGAATGCACTTTTTTGGATTGAGCATTTTCATATTGATGGTTTTAGAGTTGATGCTGTAGCTAATATGATTTATTGGCCTAGTACAGATGGACATCAACATCTTAATAAAGGAGCCATATCATTTTTACAAAAAATTAATGAAGTTATTTCCTTTTATGCACCTGAAACGTTAGTAATTGCGGAGGATTCGACTGACTTCCCTCAAGTAACAGGAAGTGTATCAGCAGGAGGTTTAGGATTTAGTTACAAATGGAATATGGGTTGGATGAATGATATCTTGACTTACATGAAGGCTGAGTTCATTGACCGTCAATATTTACATGATAAAGTAACTTTCTCACTTCTATATGCATTTTCAGAGAAATTTGTATTACCACTATCGCATGACGAGGTTGTTCATGGTAAGAAATCACTGTTAAATAAAATGCCTGGTGACTATTGGCAGAAATTTGCCCAGCTTCGCCTTTTATACGGCTATTTAATAGCACATCCTGGTAAGAAATTGTTATTTATGGGTGGAGAATTTGGACAATTTGATGAATGGAAAGATCAAGAACAATTAGATTGGAACTTGCAAGATTTTGTCATGCATCAAAAACTTCATGCATATGTTAAAGAGTTACTTAAAATTTATAAAAGAAATAAAGCTTTATATGAAATGGATGATACTCATGACGGTTTCGAATGGATTGATGTAAACAATCATGAGCAATCAATATTTTCATTTATTAGAAAAGGAAAAAATGAACAGGACTTTTTAATTATCGTATGTAATTTCACTGCTACAGTTTACCATGATTATATAGTTGGTGTTCCGAGCAAAGGTGAGTATCGGGAAATTCTAAATAGTGACGAATTGGATTTTGGAGGTGCTGGAAATAGAAATAGCAAAAAAATAATTAGTAACAAAGGCACATATCATGGGAAGCCATATCACTTAGCAGTTACAATTCCTCCATTAGGGATATCGATTATACGTCCTATTAAAAAAAGAAAGGAGAAGAAGTAAACTGATGGGCAAAAAAAAATGCATAGCAATGATCTTAGCAGGAGGAAAAGGTAGCCGACTACGGTCATTAACAAAAGAGATAGCAAAACCAGCAGTGCCATTCGGAGGTAAATATCGAATTATTGACTTTGCGTTAAGTAATTGTACAAATTCAGGAATTGATACTGTTGGAATTCTTACTCAATATCAGCCATTAGAATTACATGATTATATTGGTATAGGCAGTGCTTGGGATCTTGATCGTAAAAATGGTGGCGTAACACTATTACCTCCGTACATTGCGGAGGCAGGAATGAAATGGTATACGGGGACAGCCTCAGCAATATATCAAAATATTAATTACATTAAACAGTATAACCCTGAATATGTACTGATTTTGTCTGGAGATCATATTTATAAAATGGATTATGCGTATATGCTTGATTACCACATTCAAAAACAGGCAGACGTATCTATTTCTGTCATCGAAGTTCCGTGGGAAGAAACGAGTCGCTTTGGCATTATGAATACCGACGAAACCATGAATATTACTGATTTTGAAGAGAAACCAACGAATCCTAAAAATAACCTTGCTTCAATGGGAATTTATATTTTTAAGACATCTATTTTACTTGATGTATTAGAAAGAGATGAACTTAACCCTGAATCAACGCATGATTTTGGCAAAGATATTATTCCTTTATTACTCGGTGAACAAAAAAAATTAGTCGCTTATCCTTTTCAAGGGTATTGGAAAGATGTGGGTACTGTTAATAGTTTATGGGAAGCCAATATGGATTTATTACACAATGATACAGATTTAAATATATATGATCATTCATGGCGAATTTACTCAGTTAATCCTAATCATCCTCCACAATATATAGCCCCAACTGGAGACATAAGAGAGTCCATTGTATGTGAAGGGTGTATCGTAGAAGGAGAGATTGATCAATCTGTTCTCTTCCAAGGTGTACATATTATGGAGGGAGCAGTTGTGAAAAATGCTGTAATTATGCCTGGAGCAACTATTGGGAAAAATGCTTATATAGATAACGCCATTATTTCTTCAGGTGTTAATATATGTGATGACATGATTATACGTAAAAAGGACGAAAGTGATGAAATCATTTTGGTTAGTGAGGAATAATTTGCATTATAAGAACATATGAAAATTATATTACTTATTTCACATATGTTTGTTCATAAATGAACAAGGAAAGGATGGCGAATAAATGAATCAAACGATGCTTGGGATCATTGATGCAACACAAAGCTTTGACTCTATACAACAACTAACTATCAATCGCTCAGTAGCAGCAATCCCATTTGCTGGGAGATATAGATTAATTGATTTTGTACTTTCCAATATGGTGAACTCTGGAATTACTAGTGTCGCTATTTTTCCGAAAGATCAATATCGTTCACTTATGGATCATATTGAATATGGCAAGCAGTGGGATTTAAATCGTAAAAGGGATGGATTATTCTTTTTTCCTTCTGCGGTAGATTCACAGAGTGAGGAATTCAATGTTTTCCGGCAGTATAAGAACAACATCGATTATTTTCTTCGTAGCAAACAGCAATACGTATTAATCTCAAATTGTTTTACAGTTTGTAATATTGACTATCAAGCTATTTTACAACAACATATAGAATCACAGTGTGATATTACTGAAATTGCACATAACGGCAAACCTATGGGTATGTACATCTTTAATTTTTCTCTATTGTTTGACTTAATCACTAACTATGAAAAGTTTGGATATACGACGATTCAAGACGTGGTATTAGATCCTTCACATCATTTACAAATATGTAGATACGAATATGAGGGATATGTTGCAAAAATAAACACCATAAAAGATTACTATACACATAGTCTAGAACTATTAAAACCTCAAGTATGGAAAGAGTTATTTAACCAAATTAATCCAATTTATACTAAGGTGAAAGATGAACCCCCTACAAAATATATGAATGGCTCGAGGATAAAAAATTCATTTATTGCAAATGGATGTAAAATTGAAGGTGAAGTTGAAAATAGTATCATCTTTCGCTCGGTTAACATAAGTAAAGGGACAGTAGTAAAAGACAGTATTATTATGCAAAAGAGTCAAATAGGTGAAAATTGTGTATTAAACGGTGTCATTTTAGATAAAGATGTTAAAGTAGAAAATAATGTCATACTTACAGGTGATTACACGACACCATATATAGTTCCAAAGGGAACAATTCAAGGAGCGTTGATGAATACATGAAAGTTTTATTTGCTGTTTCAGAATGTGTACCATTTGCAAAAACAGGCGGACTAGGTGATGTAGCAGGAGCGTTACCGAAAGAACTTAAACAACTCGGTACAGATATTAGAGTGATCTTACCAAAATACGGAACGATTCCTGTCCAGTATAGAGAAAAAATGAAAAAAGAAGCGAATATAACTGTTCAAGTCGGTTGGAGACAGCAGTATTGTGGAATTGAGTCATTAGAGCAAGATGGAGTCACATTTTATTTTATCGATAATGAATATTATTTCAAACGTGATTTTATCTTATATGGTCATTATGATGATGGTGAACGTTTTTCATTTTTTTGCCAGGCGGTATTAGCATCGTTACCCATCTTAGACTTTAAGCCAGATGTCATACATGCTCATGATTGGCATACTGGAATGATTAGTTATTTGTTAAAAGAAAAATATAGTAAAGTGCCCTTTTACGAGAAAATAAAGACTGTTTTCACTATTCATAATCTTCAGTATCAAGGCGTTTATCCGAAAGAAATTTTACCAGAATTATTTGGTTTAAATGAACAATCATTTGCATCAACTAGCCTGGAGTTTTATGGGAATGTAAACTTTATGAAAGCAGGTATAGTTACCTCAAATGTTGTTACAACGGTAAGTCCCACATACAAACATGAAGTTCAGACACCTTATTATGGTGAGAAATTAGATGGAGTTCTTAGAGATAGAAAACAGTCGCTCGTTGGAATATTAAATGGCATAGATGATCAATCGTATGATCCCAAAAATGATCCATATATTACTAAGAATTTCGATAGAACCTCTATAGATTCAAAAGTATTGAATAAACAACATCTACAAGAACATTTTTCATTACCTGTTAGAAAAAAAACACCAGTTATCGCAATGGTAACAAGGTTAACCCAACAAAAAGGGATTGATTTACTTATAAATATTTTCCATGAACTTATGCAAGAAGATATACAATTAATTGTCATTGGGTCTGGAGATCATCAATATGAGTCATTCTTTAATGAAATGGTAAATCATTATCCAGATAAGTGTAAAGCATACATCGGTTTTCACGAAGAGTTAGCCAGGATGATATATGCAGGAGCAGACCTATTCCTCATGCCTTCCTTATTTGAACCGTGTGGATTAGGTCAATTAATAGCAATGAGATATGGAGTTATTCCTATTGTAAGAGAAACAGGTGGCTTAAACGATACGGTTGAATCATTTATTGAAGAGACAATGACAGGAAATGGCTTTACATTTACGAATTATAATGCTCACGATATGTTGTATACAATTAAGAGAGCATTATCCTATTATCATAAAACTGATTTGTGGAATAAGTTGATTATAGAAGTGATGGGTCGTGATTTTAGTTGGGCACAATCGGCTTTTAAATACAATCAGCTATATGCTGATTTGATGACTCGGAGTGGTAATCGTGTTCTCTAACAAAGAGACGTTCAAAGAAGCATTTATCAAAAAATATGAGACCATATATGGGAAGGGATTTCGTTATTCAACTATACGCGATCAATATTTTACGCTAGGAAACATGGTAAGAGAACATATAAGCACCAAATGGATCGAAACTAATGAAAGGAACCGCCTGAATGAAAATAAACAGGTGTATTATTTATCAATTGAATTTTTACTAGGAAGATTGCTTGGTAATAATTTAATTAATTTAGAAATTAGAGAAGTTGTTGATGAGGGATTAGCGGAACTTGGTATTAGTTTAGCTGAAATAGAGGAAAGTGAAGCAGATGCAGGACTAGGTAACGGAGGATTAGGACGTCTTGCAGCATGTTTTCTAGATTCATTAGCTTCTTTAAATCTTCCGGGACATGGATTCGGTATTAGATATAAGCATGGGTTGTTTGATCAAAAAATAGTTGATGGATATCAAGTAGAACTACCTGAACAATGGTTGCGACATGGTAATGTGTGGGAGGTTCGAAGACCAGATGAAGCAGTAGAGGTCCGTTTTTGGGGTGAGGTTGAAACAACTAATAAAAATAATTATTTATCATTTCGACATGTTGAAACGGAAATAGTGATGGCTGTACCATACGATACACCAATTATAGGTTACGGCTTACATTCAGTTAATACCCTTAGAATTTGGAGCGCGGAAGTTTCTCCTCATGCAGTTCGTAAAAATATGATGGATTATAAAAGTGAAACTGAAGCAATTTCAGAATTTTTATATCCAGATGATACACATGTTGAAGGAAAGCTACTAAGGTTAAAACAGCAGTACTTTCTAGTATCTTCTAGTCTGCAAAGTATTGTTCGTTCATATAAGCTTAATCACAGTAGTTTAAGAGATTTTCACGAACATATTTCTATTCATATTAACGATACTCATCCTGTATTAGCTATTCCTGAATTAATGAGGATTCTACTTGATGAGGAGCGTATGAACTGGGATGAAGCGTGGAATATAACAACAAATACAATTTCATATACGAATCATACTACATTAACAGAAGCACTTGAGAAATGGCCAATTGACATTTTTCAACCGCTTCTTCCGAGAATTTATATGATTGTTGAAGAAATTAACGAGCGATTTTGTAGAGACTTGTGGCAAAGGTATCCTAATGACTGGGAACGAATTGAACGTATGGCTATTATTGCTCATGATGTTGTAAAGATGGCACATCTTGCTATCGTAGGCAGTCATAGTGTAAATGGAGTAGCAAAATTGCATTCTGAAATTTTAAAGAAGCGAGAAATGAAGTTATTTCATGATGTTTTTACTGATAAATTTAATAACAAAACAAATGGCATAGCGCATAGAAGATGGTTATTAAAGGCAAACCCTCAATTGACAATGCTATTAAATGAAACAATAGGAGATTCATGGATTTCATCACCTGAAAAACTAATTGAAGTCCAAAAATATTGTGAGAACTCAATCTTTCAGGAACAGTTGTATCATGTGAAGCAAGAGAGAAAAAAAATACTAGCACGCAGGATAAAGGATCAAACTGGTCTTGTCGTTGATACACATTCTATATTTGATGTCCAAGTTAAGAGGCTTCATGCATATAAAAGACAATTGTTAAATGTACTGCATATTATGTACTTATATAACAGGCTAAAAGAAGATAGAAGTTTCATGGTCTTCCCAAGAACTTTTATTTTTGGTGCTAAAGCATCACCAGGATATTTTTATGCAAAAAAAATAATTAAATTAATTAATTCAGTTGCCGACATTGTGAATAATGATTCGGATATAAACGACATAATAAAAGTAGTTTTTTTAGAAAACTATAAGGTATCACTGGCTGAAGAGATCTTTCCTGCTACAGATGTTAGTGAACAAATATCGACGGCGAGTAAGGAAGCCTCTGGAACAGGAAATATGAAATTTATGATGAATGGTGCTATTACTATTGGGACACTTGATGGAGCTAATGTAGAAATGAATGAGCGGATTGGTCAAGAAAATATGTTTACATTTGGCCTTTCGGCAAACGAAGTCATCCAATACTATGAACATGGAGGCTATCAATCTACTGAATACTACCATCATGACGAACGAATTAAACAAATAATTAATCAATTAATAAATGGCTTTTTTCCACATGTGTTAGATGAGTTCGAGGTCATTTATGACTCTTTACTTATACAAAATGACCATTATTTTGTTCTTCGAGACTTTGATTCTTATGTTTGTACACAAGAGAAGATAGGAATTTCCTATCAAATTAGGGATGAATGGTTAAAAAAGAGTGCTATAAATATTGCACATTCTGGCTACTTTTCTAGCGATAGAACAATACAACAATATGCAGACAACGTTTGGAAAATAACTGCTGGTTTATTAGAAAAAAACTGATCTAATATTTACTTGTTCATATAGAGAGTGGCGAACGATCATTTGATAGGCCACTCTCTTTTTTTTATTTACAGAGTTCAGACCCCGCCTCTTAAGGTGGGGTTTTGCAATTAGGTGGGATTAATTTTGCACCTGCTTATCCGAAGTTAAAGCTTACATAGGTTAAATACATTATTTCTATGGGTATAGTGTAATTTTATGCTTGTGTACTTTGTGAATTATGTTAAACTTTGAAAGGTGTGGAAAAAAACCAAAAATTATACAGCAGGATGGTGAATTAGCGATTGTTTACATCAATTAAGAGGAAGCTTCTAGTGTTATTTATGCTATTAATGATAGGTACGTTATTATTTGTTGCTTTGTTTTTGCAATATCAAACGGAGCAACAAATTGAAAAAGACGTCAAAATACAGGCTGAAAACCTTGTCGAGCAAATAAATAATTACGTAGATTCATTTGTTGAGAAATATGCGATTAGCATTGAAGAGATTAGTAGAGAAAAAGACTTTGAAGCATATGTATTAGCTATGTTATCTGCCAATGAAAGTGACATTAAGGAATTAGACCCTATTATTCTGGACAGATTTAATAATTACTTAGATCTTTATTCCGATGCGTATTTAATTTATGTGGCTGCTAGAAATGACACACTGAAAATTCAGCCACCCGTGGAATTAGGTGAAAACTTTACCGTGTTTGATAGACCTTGGTATACGTTAGCAGAGCAAACCAAGGATAAGGCCATATGGACAGAACCTTATATTAGTGAAGACGGTGAATTAGTAGTAACAGTGTCAAAAGCAATGATAATTGACAACGAGTTTAAAGGGGTCATTGCTGCTGATCTTAAGCTTGAACAATTAGAATCAGTGATGCAGAATATTGATCTAACGAATAACGGTTATCCTTTTATACTTGATAAAAATAAAAATGCCATTGTGCACCCGACAGAGAGAGGGAACAACTTATCTAATCTTGAATTTATAGGCAAGATGTATGGAGAAAATGAACAGGGCTTTTTCCATTATAATTTCAACGGTGAGGAGAAGGTACTTGCATTTGAAACTGTTGATCAAACGGGTTGGAAACTTGGGACGTCTTATACATATAAAGATTTAATGGCCAGTTCCAATAAATTACGTAGTTGGATTATGATTATTTCATTAACAGCTGTAGTTTTATCATTAATTATCGTTTATGTTGTTACGAGTCGCATATTAAACCCAATCATACATTTGAAGAAAGATGTAATGAAGGTAGCTGCTGGAGATTTAACTGTTAAGACAAAACAAAAAACAAGAGATGAAATAGGTGATTTGACTATTCACTTTAACGATATGGTGAAAAATATGCGCCATTTAATCTTAGCTATTGAACAATCTAACAACCATGTATTTGAATCGGTTCAAGGGTTAAGTGCTGTCTCAGAAGAAACAAATGCTTCAAGTGAAGAAATTGCCAAAGCGATAAATGAAATTGCACTTGGAGCATCACGATCAGCGGAGGATATAGAGAAATCCAATCAATTAATTAGTGTACTATCTACTCAAATAAAAAATGTTACAACTCTTACTGATAAGATGTCATTACTATCCGTAGATGCCGAGAAAGCAAATGAAAATGGGTTTGAGAAGATTGAGGAATTAAAAAGCATATTTTCAAAGACTGAAGAGAATTTTAATACAGTTGATGAAATTATCGTTCATTTAGAGAAGAAAATAGCGGAAATTGAATCTGTCATGAAGACGATTAATGATTTTTCTGAACAAACAAATTTATTGTCTTTGAATGCAAGTATTGAAGCTGCTAGAGCTGGGGAGCACGGTAAAGGATTTGCTGTAGTAGCAAACGAGGTTCGAAAATTAGCTGAGCAATCAACTGTTGCTACTGATCAGGTTCGTAGAACAATACAAAGTATTCAATCAGAATCAAAGCGAACGGTACATGAAATGGCAAATACAAAAAGATATTATAAAGAACAAGCCCTAGTTGTGAATGATACTGAACAAGCGTTTAATACGATTTCAACAATTGTAGACCAATTAAAGAGCTCAATAGATGATGTGCAAGAAGATATGACGAATATTCATAATCATCGACAAGAAGTTTCGCAATCAATTGAGAATATTGCGGCAATGTCACAACAGGCTGTTGCTGCTTGTGAAGAAGTGAGTGCTTCAACTGATGAGCAATCAATAGCATTTAATTCGGTTACAAAAGTATCAGAAGATTTATTAGAGTCAAGTGAAGAATTAACAGAGAGGATTAGCAGATTTAAAGTATAAGAAAGGAGTATATTTAATGTGACTTGGATGACTGGCAAGCGCTAAAGTATGATGGCTTGCCGAGTCACCTTGATATTTTTATAATTTTGACAGATTGTGCTTATTAGTTATCTCCGTCAAGGAAGTTACCTAAACCGCCCAAAATGCTACCTTCTCCTGTTGTTTTACCTGGAGTTTGAGGGGCACTTGCAAAAATACGATCAGCCAAGCGACTAAATGGCAATGATTGTACCCATACTGTACCTGGACCTCTGACAGTAGCAAAGAATAAGCCTTCACCACCAAAAAAAGCTGTTTTTACTTTTCCAACAAATTCAATATCATAATCTACTTCTTTTGTCATGGCAACTAAACAGCCAGTATCAATACGTAACATCTCGCCAGGCTGAAGCTCACGACGATGAATTGTACCACCAGCATGTAAGAATGCCATTCCATCTCCCTCTAGTTTTTGCATAATAAAGCCTTCGCCACCAAAGAATCCTGCACCAAGCTTACGCTGGAATTCAACGCCAACAGATACCCCTTTAGCAGCACATAAAAAAGCATCTTTTTGACAAATTACTTTCCCATCTAAATCACTTAAGTCAATAGGAATAATTTTACCAGGGTAAGGTGCGGCGAATGAAACGTGTTTTTTCTCGTTCCCTTCATTTGTAAATACAGTCATAAATAAACTTTCCCCAGTAATAACGCGTTTTCCTGCACCCATAAGTTTACCAAACAATCCAGATCCACCACGTTTTGAGCCATCCCCAAAAATTGTTTCCATCTCAATTCTATCTTCCATCATCATCATTGCGCCTGCTTCTGCAATGGTACTTTCACCAGGGTCTAGTTCAATTTCTACAAACTGCATGTCGTCTCCGTATAATTTGTATTCAATTTCATGTGCGTTCACGATAATCACCTCAATAAATTTTGTATCATTACGTATATTACATTCGATGTAAATAATGAATCTCCCTGTCTATTGTATAAGATTGTTTCATTTTATCAAATATAAAGTGATGAATTAATGTAGCAATGTGAAGAGATTTGTAACATTATGTATAGTTGTATAAATTGGTTTACTTAAGATCATCATTTTGTAGAAAAACCACTTAGGAAATATGCTAGAAACATGTAGAATATCAGTGTTTTATCGTGTTTGACTTAGGTTCAGATGGTATGCTATTGTAAGCTTACTATTGATTATAAAAGGGCGAAAGTAAGGCTGACAATAGACTTTTAAGAAGTGTGAGTTATATTTGTTACTCAATCTTCAAGTTTTCTTTTTAACCACCATCTTTTGCAATCGGTAGGAATCTTGTTTTACACGAGTTGAGTGTATATTTAGGAGGAAAAAGATTAATGCAAAACGGTACAGTAAAATGGTTTGATAAAGAAAAGGGTTATGGGTTTATAGAAGTGGATGGCGGTGGAGATGTATTTGTACATTACAGTGCAATTGCTGGAGATGGATTTAAAACTTTAGAAGAAGGCGAAAAAGTTAGTTTTGAGGTAGTTGAAGGAGCTCGAGGCCCACAAGCTTCAAACGTCGAAAAGCAATAACATTTGCTTACTTTTGATTGACCTCTTTCTATAGAGGTTATTTTTTTATTCCTATTGGTATATAGCATATTTTTTAATTAATTTACATAAAAAAAGCCATTCTTGTTTCGACTCACAAATGGCTTTTTATTTGAATACGAATCAATCTGTATCATTCTGAATCTTCTAAAGATTCTTCTGTGTACGGGTTTTTCTCGTAAGGTAGTAAATCACCAAATGGTGTCATCATACCTTCCTCGTCTAACAATTGTTCATATTTCTCATGCTGTATATTAGGGTATACCTTTACATTTTTTCCTTCGATATCTGTTCCCGCAAAGTTCTCATAGTCCTCTACATAACCTAAGTTTTCATCCGATTCAATATACATATCATTATAGTGGTCTGGTGGATTAACGAGATCAGATGGTGATTCTGAAGTACCAAAACGTGCTACTTCCTGCCATGAATCTTCAGCATCAAAACTCACAGCATCTTTATCATCATTATTAAACTTCCCATATGGAGGTAATAATACTCCCTCTTCAATAGGTCTGTTGTGAGATACAGCCTGATCAGGACTATGTTCTTTGCAATGTAATGCGGTAGGCAGAGCTTGCAAACGTTCTATCGGTATATCCTTTCCACAAACAATGCAAGTGCCATATGTTCCATTGTCTATTGCATCAAGAGCATTTTCGATATCAGTTATTTCTTTTTCAACGTGCTCTAAAAGTGATATATCCTTTTCACGTTCATATAACTCTGTCCCTAAGTCACCTGGATGGTTGTCATAGCTTGATAATTCACCAACCGAATCATGTGCGTCAGAAAGCTTCAGGTTAAAATGATTATTTGCTTCTAGTTGGGACTTAAGTTGGTTTCTAGTAGTAATCAAACTTGAACGGAAGGCTGAAGATTGGTCTTTTGTTAGCATAGCTAGTCTCCTTCCTGTATAGTCAATAATCGAAACGACAGTGCCTGCTTTGATATCCAAGGCATATTATTCAATGTCTAGCTCAAGTGTCAAACGCGTCGAGTGGTTGGCCTGTAGCGCTTAATTGAGCAGCCTGCATGGGTGATAACAGGGCACTTACGCATTATTATGTCTAGCTCAACATCGTAGCCTCTTTAGGTTCCTTCGCCATACCATTTCAAAACAAAAGCTCATTCAAATGATTATGCCTTAAATGCTTGGCGAGACTAACCTAGTAGGCTCTACTTTTCTTATTGTTTACTTATTGCGGAAAAAAATAATTAAAAATTGTCTTATTTGCAGATTAATTTTATGAGGTGTTGGAATGACATTAAACGATTTTATGCAGGAAACATTCCCTAATTTAGAGCTAAGACCACCTTTGTTTTATAGTTGGGATACTGGCATACGGTTTGAACTTGGGGTAGACTGGAAAAAGGACTATGATTATCCAAATAATCCATATGTATTAGGGTGCTATCAAAGAGCAATTACATTATTTGAAGCTCTACATTCTTCTACGGACGATATATTTGTAGTGATGGATGTAAATGATTTTAATCAAGGTAAAAACATTAAGCGTGTATTAACAAACTTTTCACCCTATGTTGAGAAGTCGTTATTGTATACTTTAAAGCACCAAATAATACCCTATATTTTTCCTGAAGTTGATGAACAAGGAACATATAGAACACATAGATTTACTCTAAAGTGTAAATCTACAGAATTTAAATACAAACGTTTGTTAATGGCATTATGCAATCATGATTTAGGAATAAAACCAAGTATTTATCATAGGGTTTATTTCATAAATATAGACAAGAAAACGATCTATCATGTTTACGATGACAGAGGTTGTGATTTATTGGCAACTTCACCTGAAACAATAAGAGGTATGTATAACAGGTATAATAATTGGATTTTGGATTATGACAAACCTGAAATTAACAAGATTTTTAAATTGAAATATGTTGAGGGAAACACCGTAGCTGGTGTTTCCCTCACATATTAATAATCAACATACCATTACTAAAAAACATTAATCGATGTGAACACAAAAAAAACACGACGATGAGCCGTGTTTAAAACCAGTAACTTAATAGTAAGCCAAGTGAGAGTAAAAAACCAAAATGAGTATTTGTTTTGGCTGTAGCCTTCATAGCGGGCATCATTTGTATCGGAATGTTTTTTCCAACGAAGCCCTTTGTAGCTTTAATTGCACTTGGAATACTTATCAATACTAACAAAACCCATGGTGAAGAAATATTAGCTAACACTAAGATAACAACCCAGCCATATGAGATGATAAACATACCAGCTAATAATTTTATTGCATTGGGTCTACCTAGAATAATAGCTAATGTATTTCGTCCATTTTCTTTATCACCATCTAAGTCACGAATATTATTTGCAAGCAGTATAGCTCCAACTAATATTGAGACGGGTATAGATACAAGTATACTTGCTATTGAAACCGTATCAGTTTGAATAAAATAGGAAAGTAATATGATAATTAGCCCCATAAATGTGCCAGCAACTATTTCTCCAAAAGGTGTGTACGCAATCGGGATAGGTCCGCCTGTATAATAATATCCAGCTAGCATACAAATTGTCCCTATAAGTGCTAACCACCAGCTACTATTCAAGCATATATATATACCTAAAAATGTTGCAATAGCAAACAAAAGAAAAGCGGCTATTAGGACAGTCTTTGGCTTTACTCCATCTCTTACTATTGCTCCTCCAATTCCGACTGACTCTTCATTGTCCAATCCCCGTTTAAAATCGAAATATTCATTAATCATATTTGTTGCTGCTTGAATGAGTATACAAGCAATTAACATGACTAGAAATAGCGGCGTATTTATCTGGGTTTGCTCTAAAGCAAGTGCTGTACCGATAAATACAGGGACGAAGGCAGCAGTAAGTGTATGTGGCCTTGTTAAATTCCACCACACCTTCCATCCTTTATTTTGTTTGGGCATTATGGATTTTTGTTTCATATTTATTTGTGATTCCATAATTTCTCCTCCCCTCTTAAAGAGAAATTTAACATAAAAAAGGCTGTTTTCATATCGATTGTTGTTTATAAATTAAAGCACGAATACAACGAGGATGTGTTAGCTTTTAAAAAGTTCCAACTTTAAAAGACCTCATCTAGCTATGCTTTAGTAAAATAGCAACAATTTTAACGAAAAGAGCTATAAAAAATTATGAATACAAATTAAGTGTAGAAAAAGGGTAAGACCCTGTCAATCATTTTAGGGGATTTTGACAAATACTTTTGCTGTTAACTTTTAGGTAAAGAAAATTGTATGTCATTTTAGTTTTCTTATTTTAAAAAGAGTAATATAATAATGAATGGATTCGTATAGAAAATTTGATATGAAGTATGAAGAAATGTAGCGGATATATCTTAGAAATTACCAATATTGACAGTGTATATGACTAAGTGTATCTTAAAATGTGTGTTTGTTAAAGTAGAAAGAGAATTAAGCATTTATTATATATAAGAATAACGTTTCATCATTCGGGGGGATTATTGTGGTTGCAGTACAACAAACTGCTGCGTATGAACAACTATTACAAGGAATTAGTAGATCGAAAAAACATACAAAGCCTATACTAACAAGTATAGTAAAAAAAACTCCATATAAAGATCCCCTGTTATTTTATGAGGCTGCGAAACAATCCTATGAAGGAGAACGCTTTTTTTGGACAGACCCTAGTGATGAAATCATTTTAGTCGGGCTAGGTACCGTATTTTCAATAGTAGCCCAAGAGCATAGATTTGAGACTGTTGAAAAAGAATGGGAACGCTTTTTAACTAATTGTGTTAAGCAAGAACAAACTTGTCCGTTTGGGACTGGGCCCATTCTGTTAGGTGGTTTTTCCTTTGATCCATTAAAACAATCAACTTCTTTATGGGGTAAATATCCCCCTGCGAAATTTATATTGCCAGAGCTCATGCTCACGATAAATAAAGGGGATGCTTGGATAACTTCTAATATCATTTGTCAACACTCATCTGATCCTATAGAAATATTGAAGGATTTGGAAAATAAAATGGAACATATTCTACAATCAGAATGGTCTTGGCAGCCTAATGATAAATGGAAACATTCATATCGTCAAACTGAAATTGAACCTGAACTTTGGATAGATTCTGTTGACAATGTAACACAAGATATTAAACAAGGTGAGCTAGATAAAGTTGTGTTAGCAAGGGAGACAAGACTTCATTTTGACAGTAAAGTAAACGTGACGTCTGTACTAAATAATCTTCGAGCTGAGCAGCCTATGAGTTATATATTTGCTTTCGAAAGTGGTGAAGATTGTTTTATTGGTGCCTCTCCCGAAAGATTAATAAAAAAAGAAAATAGTAAGGTATTATCTACATGTTTAGCAGGCTCTATCAAAAGAGGGAAAACATTGAACGAGGATAAAATGCTTGGTAATTCCTTATTATGTGATAAAAAGAATTTACATGAACATGAGCTTGTCGTCCAAATGATCAAAAAAGCAATGTTAAACTTCTGTAATACAATAGAAGCTCCTAGTCACCCAACATTGCTTAAAATGCGTCATATTCAGCATTTATATACACCTGTTATATGTACAGTAAAAGATCATATTTCGTTTTTATCTATGGTGGAAAAGCTTCACCCAACCCCTGCATTGGGAGGGTTTCCAACAGATAAAGCTATTAAGAAAATAAGAGAAGTTGAACAATTAGATAGAGGATGGTATGCAGCTCCTATCGGCTGGGTTGACGCTAATAATAGTGGAGAATTTGCAGTAGCTATTCGATCAGCTCTTTTTCAGGGACAGGAAGCTTCGCTATTCGCTGGTTGTGGGATTGTAGCTGATTCCGATCCACAAAGTGAATATGAAGAAACTAAATTAAAACTGAAGCCTATGCTCTCAGCAATAGGGGGTATGAGTCATGAAGAAAATGAATAATAATAATTCTTTAACTGCTTTTGTGTTGGCTTTTGTAGATGAATTAATAAAAGTCAATGTCACAGATGTTGTGATTAGTCCTGGATCTCGTTCCACACCTATGGCTATGATAATGGCTGAGCACCCAATGATGAATGTTTATGTAAACATTGATGAGCGCTCAGCCGCTTTTTTTGCTTTAGGTATAGCTAAGTCGAAAAGAAAGCCAGTAGCCATATTATGTACATCAGGAACAGCAGCTGCTAATTATATGCCTGCCATTGTCGAGGCATATTATTCAAGAGTTCCCTTAATCGTACTTACAGCAGATCGACCACATGAATTACGTGATATCGGTGCACCACAAGCTATAAATCAAATTGGATTATTTGGGGAGTATACGAAATGGTTTGCTGAGATGGCAATACCTGAAGATACACCTGAAATGCTTAATTATGTAAGAACCTTTGCAAGTCGAGCATCAGGAACAGCTATGCAAGCACCAAAAGGTCCTGTTCATTTGAATTTTCCATTTAGAGAACCACTTGTACCATTAATGGAAGCAATTGAACATCATGATCAAGGCAGTTATGTGAATGTTACAATAGGTGCGCCTAGCTTAACAACAAATCAATACGACAGTATTCACGATCGTATAGCAGCTAAGAAGAAAGGGCTAATTATTTGTGGAGCCATAGATGATCCTTCCTTTGCTGAAGCGGTAATAGAGTTAGCTGAAAAATTACAATATCCAATATTTGCTGATCCGTTATCTCAACTTAGAAGTGGTCACCATAATAAAGAACTAATTATTGATAGTTATGATACGATCTTAAGAAATAAACAAATTCTTCAATTGTATAAACCTGAGGTTATTATTCGATTTGGTGAAATGCCAGTTTCAAAAGCATTAACATTATACATAAAACAGCTTGATCATATTGATCATATAGTCATTGATGGTGGAGGGGGCTGGAGAGAGCCAACTTTATCTGCTTCAGACATGATTCATTGTGATGAAGTGAATTTTTGTAGTGGGCTTAGTGATGTTATTAAAGAACTTAATAATAAATCCCATTGGGTAACACAGTGGATAGAAATGAATGCGATGATAAAATCAATATGGAATGGTTTAGAATATGAAGAGGACTTGTTTGAAGGGAAAGTATTTTCTGAATTAACAAAAACACTTCCTTATAACACTACATTATTTGTAGGAAATAGTATGCCAATAAGAGACTTAGACTCCTTTTTTCTTACAAATGATAAATCAATTAGAGTATTGGCAAACAGGGGAGCTAACGGAATAGATGGGATTGTTTCTACGGCACTCGGTGCTAGTATAAAATGCTCACCTCTAGTACTTGTCATTGGAGATCTGTCATTCTATCATGATTTAAATGGATTGTTGGCAGCGAAAATGCACAAACTTAATATGACAATTATTGTTATAAATAATGATGGTGGTGGTATTTTTTCATTTTTACCACAGGCTCAACACCAAAATCATTTTGAGACTTTATTTGGAACACCATTGGGTCTTGATTATGAGTATGTTGTTAATATGTATGATGGTGAATTTAACCGTGTTACTAAGTGGAACGACTTTCGAGAAAAGGTTCAACAGTCTATTCACACTGATGGATTATCCGTTATTGAATTAACAACTGATAGAACTAAGAATGTTGAAATGCATCGCTCCTTATGGAACATGGCAGTCGCTGAAATTGATGCCTTTTTAGGTGTAGATCATGAAAATTGAGTTAAATAATGTGCTCTACAATATTGAGATTGTAGGGGAAGGTCCACCATTAATACTGTTACATGGCTTTACAGGCTCTATCAAGAGTTGGCAACCATTTATTCGTATGTGGGGAGCTAAGTCAACTCTTTATTTAATAGATATAATAGGTCATGGAGATACAGCATCACCCATAGATAGTAATAGATACAATATGGAATCTATTTTGTTAGATTTGGTTCAACTTCTAAACAATTTTCACATAACAAAAACGAATGTTCTCGGCTATTCAATGGGTGGTAGAATTGCATTATCACTAGCAATGTTATACCCTGAACGAGTAGATAAGCTAATACTAGAGAGCAGTTCACCAGGCTTAGAAAAAGAACAAGAACGACTACTCAGAAAAAAGACTGATGAACAATTAGCTGAAGCGATCGAACAATATGGAATGGAGTGGTTTGTGGATAAATGGACAAACCTCCCACTTTTTCATAATATGAAGCAACTACCTGTTCAAACCAAGGAGTTGATTCGTAAACAACGCCTGGAAAACAATCCAATTGGCTTAGCTAATAGCCTTAGAGGATTTGGAACAGGAGCGCAACCATCATGGTGGGACAAATTATCTTCGTTTCCTCATCGAACCTTATTAATAACAGGTATGGATGATATAAAGTTTCACAATGTCGCAAAAAAAATGGTAAAATTATTACCACATGCTAAGTGGGAGACAATTAATCATGCTGGTCATACAATTCATGTGGAACAACCAAGAATTTTTGGTAAAATAGTATATGAGTTTTTGTAAGCGTAAACTACATAAATATAAGGGGGATTACATAAGTGGGAAGAGAGTGGGTTTCTGAGAGAAAGTACGAAGATATTTTATATGAGACTTATAATGGCATTGCAAAGGTAACGATTAATCGTCCTGAAGTACGCAATGCATTCCGTCCAAAAACTGTAGTGGAGTTGATAGATGCTTTTGCATATGCTAGAGACGATGCTAATATTGGTGTTATTGTTTTAGCTGGTGCAGGTGATGAAGCGTTTTGTGCAGGAGGAGATCAAAAGGTTCGAGGGCATGGAGGCTATGTAGGTGAAGATGAAATTCCTCGTTTAAATGTATTAGACCTTCAGCGCTTAATTCGTGTCATTCCAAAGCCAGTAGTTGCGATGGTATCTGGATATGCTATTGGTGGAGGACATGTATTACATGTTGTGTGTGATTTGACAATTGCAGCAGAAAATGCTGTTTTTGGTCAAACAGGGCCTAAAGTCGGTAGCTTTGACGCTGGCTATGGATCTGGCTACCTAGCTAGAATTGTTGGACATAAAAAAGCTCGTGAAATATGGTATTTATGTCGACAATATAGTGCACAAGAAGCGATGGATATGGGATTAGTAAATACTGTTGTTCCTCTAGAACAACTTGAAGACGAAACCGTACAGTGGTGTGAAGAGATGCTAGAGAAAAGCCCAACAGCTCTTCGTTTCTTAAAAGCAGCATTTAATGCTGATACTGATGGCTTAGCAGGCATCCAGCAATTTGCAGGAGATGCCACTTTATTGTACTATACGACAGATGAGGCAAAAGAAGGTCGTGACGCATTTAAAGAAAAACGTAGCCCTGACTTTAAACAGTTTCCACGTTTTCCTTAATTTGAGCAATTAAATAAGATTTTTAGTCCTTTATAATAAATAGGATAAGTGTAAAAGACAGCTTGGTGGGTAACTTCATCAAGCTGTTTTACTATCGTTATAAGGACATCTTGTGAGGTGGTTTTCATGAGTATGCAACAAGTCATTCCAAACTTTTTACTACAACGGGCTAAATTAACTCCTAACCGTATTGCCGTTACTTATCATAAAGAGCAAATTACATTTTTAAATTTACACGAACGGGCTATAACGAAGGCAAGAAAGTTACACTCTTTTGGTGTGAAAAAGGATGATACAGTAGCAATATTAATGAATAATAGTATAGAATTTATCGAAATCATCCATGCGTTAAAACATATTGGTGCTATTACTGTTTTCCTTAATACTCGGCTAACTGAAGCAGAAATTGCATGGCAAATTGTTGATGCTAGAGTAGATTATTTTATTACTGAGGATGCATTTTCTAACATTTCTAAAGGGATAGCTAATGAAAATCCTTTATTGAATATAGTAAGTGTGAAACAACTTGATCGTTTACAAGAAACGGAATTTTCGTTAAATGAAGAATTTCCTTTACATGAAATCGATACAATCATGTATACATCAGGAACGACTGGCAAACCGAAAGGTGTTATTCAAACATACGGTAATCATTGGTGGAGTGCTGTTGGCTCTGCTTTGAATTTAGGTTTACATGAGAAGGATCGTTGGTTGTTGGCGGTTCCTATATTTCATATAAGTGGATTATCAATTTTGATGAGGAGTGTTATATATGGAATGACTGTCATTCTTCATGACCGGTTTATTCCATCTCAAATAAATCAATCGATCATGCGTGATGGGGTAACAATTGTTTCTGTCGTAGCTGTTATGCTTCAAAAAATGATAGATGAGCTAGAAGATCATTCTTACCCTCCCTATTTTCGATGCATGTTAACAGGTGGTGGGCCTGTGCCAACACCATTACTTAAAAAGTGTAAGGAAAGAGCCATACCGGTTTTTCAAACATATGGTATGACCGAAACAGCATCGCAAATCGTTACACTCACACCTGAAGATAGCCTCAACAAGGTCGGGTCGGCGGGAAAACCATTATTCCCTGCTCAAGTACGAATTGAGAAAGACGGAGACATAGTTGCAGCAAATGAAACTGGTGAAATTGTTGTAAAAGGTCCAAATGTAACAAGCGGTTATTTATTTCAAGAAGAAATTACTAGAAAAGCAATTATTAACGATTGGTTTTATACAGGAGATATAGGCTATATTGATGATGATGGATTTTTGTATGTACTCGATCGACGATCTGACCTCATTATATCTGGTGGGGAAAATATCTATCCAGCAGAAATAGAATCCGTCCTACTTTCACATCAAGATATTGACGAAGCAGGAGTAATAGGAGTGTTTGATAAAACGTGGGGACAAGTACCATGTGCTTTTATCAAATGTAAGAATGATGTAGACGTTTCAGAAAGTGAGCTTATTCAATATTGTTCGACTAGGCTTGCAAAGTATAAAGTTCCTAATAAAATTGTGTTTGTTCAGGAGCTGCCAAGAAACGCAAGCAATAAACTATTACGTAGGAAACTATATGAGTATATAAGAAATTAATTATCATGTGTGATAAATAGAGGGGGAAATGAGAAGCTGGATATACATACTATTACGCTCCATGTAACTAAAATGAAGTTATTATCCCCATTTGTGTCAAGCTTGGAAACTGTTCAAAATAGGGAATCAGTATTAATTGAAATAAAAGATCGTGAAGGTTTTATTGGGTGGGGAGAAGTAGTTGCGTTCTCTTCACCATGGTATACAGAGGAAACGATTAAAACGTCGCTACATATGTTAGAAGATTTTTTAATTCCAAAGCTATTTGCAGAGTCTATTACACATCCGTCCGAAGTATTTGGTGTGTTAGCTAATGTAAAACGAAATCGAATGGCAAAAGCAGGTTTGGAAACAGCAGTATGGGATTTATTTGCGAAAAGGCAAAATGTTTCACTAGCTAGCTTGCTTGGCGGTAAGAAGATGTCTGTTGATGCTGGGGTTGTAGTTGGGTTGGATAGCACGAAAAACATGCTGAAAACTATAGAAAGGAGATTGTTAGAAGGGTACCGAAGAATAAAAATAAAAATTGCACCTGATGAAGATGTGGAAATTATTAAGGAGATTAAAAAAGAATTTCCTAAGATTCCTTTAATGGTAGACGCCAATTCAGCTTACAACCTAGCAGACATAGATCGATTAAAGGCTTTAGATGAATATGAATTAATGATGATTGAGCAGCCCCTTGCCTCTGATGATATTATCGACCATGCTAAGGCTCAACGCGTGCTCAAAACACCAATTTGTTTGGATGAGAGTATAACATCATATGATGATGCTAGAAAAGCAATCGAGCTAGGCAGCTGTCAAATTATGAATGTTAAAATTGGTCGTGTAGGTGGTTTATATGAAGCTATTCGGATTCATGATATTTGTAAATCAAATAATATACCTGTGTGGTGTGGTGGCATGCTTGAAACAGGGATATCGAGGGCACATAATATAGCTTTAGCTTCTTTAGAAAACTTTTCTATTCCTGGAGATATTTCAGCGTCATCGAGGTATTGGGAACGAGATGTCATTATTCCTGAAGTTACTGTTAATCGTGGACAAGTGGATGTTCCGAACAACCCAGGGATTGGTTTTGATATTAATTATAAGTTCCTTGAAGAAATTACGATAACTAAAAAACAGTTCCTGAGGAAATAGTCTAGAAACTGTAATCGTAATGTGAATCTCTTGACATTATACCCTCTCAGGTATAGAATGAGTATAATTTTATAAGAGTGAGGGGGATGATGATTGGATTATCTCTTAATAATTATACTGATTAGCTTAACTTATTTATTTTACACAAGATATTTCCCTATAATCGGTGTACGATGTGTAGATGTAAAGCGACACGATAACCATCAAGAAAAATTTACATTAGTAGACATTAGGGATTATAATGTTTCGCATAAGTTACCTTATAAAAATGCTGTTAACGTACCTATGGCTTACTTGAAGCGAAATTATAATGACTTACCTAAAAATGATGTTCATATTATCGCCTCAGACAAAATAGAAAAAAACATGGGTATCCGTTTTTTACGTAGTAAAGGATATAAAATAATTAGTTATACGATGACTGACTGCACTTGTAAATGAATATAAGTTTTTAGGTGGTGTAAAAATGGAATACAATAATCAAGTGAAGAATAGAGTAAAAAGAACTGAAGGACAAATTAGAGGAGTCTTAAAAATGATGGAGGAAGACAAAGACTGTAAAGAGGTAATTACACAATTATCAGCAGCACGAGCTGCCATCGATCGTACAATTGGTGTAATCGTTAGCTCTAATTTAGTTGAGTGTGTCGAAAACGCTGATGAAAAGGGCTATAAAAAAGAAGAAATAGTGAAAGAAGCAGTAAATTTATTAGTTAAAAGTAGATAATTAATTTTTGAATGAGGACTCTTTGTTAAGATTTGCTGCTATTGATATTTACGATACTATAAGCAGTTGAATACGTGTTTATATCTTAGTACAAATAGCAATTAGCGTAAGTGAAAGGGCTGAGACCCTTTTTTTAGAAAAAAATATACCCTTATGGGTAAAAAGACTGGAGAATGAAGATGAAGCAGATAACTAGTAAAGAAGTTGAGGAAACGTTAAGAAATAATAAAACCTTAAATATCATTGATGTTCGTGAAGTAGATGAGGTAAGGACAGGGATCATTCCAAATGCGATTCATATACCATTAGGTTTATTAGAATTTCGTTTACATGAATTAGACAAATCTAAGGAGTATATTATAGTATGTCGTTCAGGAAATAGAAGTGGTCTAGCTACACGCTTCTTAGAAGGACAAGGTTTTAGAGCAATAAATATGATTGGTGGTATGCTCTCTTGGAAGGGAGAAATAGGATATCATGATTTAGTCGGATAAAAATGACAATATAGTGAAGAAAATACTTTTAAATAATTTTCTCATAGTTTCCTCACATTTAGTTGCTAAGCTAACGTAGAAAATACTAAGGGGGGATGCATATGAGGAAGTTTTTTATTTTCTCGGTTTTTCTTACGATTAGTTTAGGAGTATTGGTGGGGTGTAGCAATAGCGAAAATGGCGTAGAGAAAGCTTCGGAGGTGGCTAGTGGTGAGCAGCTATCCTCACAACAAAATATTGATACACATGAAGTTGTTGCTGTTGAACCCACTGATGAACATACGTGTGCGTTCTGTGATATGAAGGTATATGGTATGGAACATGAAATGGGGGTATTTACAGCACAAATTCAAATGGAAGATGGTGAGCATTATTTTTTTGATGATGTTGGCTGTTTACTTAATTATGAAAGAGGCAAGGATGAACAAGCAATTGCAAAATGGGTGAGAGATTACAATTCATCAGAGTGGATTGATCTGGACGGCTCAGTTCCGGTAAAAGCGGATATCATAACACCTATGAAATATGGTTACGCATTATTTAACTCAGAAAAAGCTGCTCAAACCTTTGTTGATGAGCGTAAAGACATCAATGCTGTTATCTCTTCATGGGATGAAATTGATCATGTGTCTCATGAACGTTACATGAAAAAAATGGGGCAAAACGAAGAAGGCCATGATGGGAATTAAGCATTAATAATAATAGATCATTACTTACACAAAACAATTGATTGAAAAAAGATGATGCCATATATTGCTGCCAGAACGTATATTGTGAAATATGTTAATGAAATCGTAATCCTGGTTAACGATGTAAAGCTGTTAATAACTTTAATGGATTCGTGTTTTTATACGTAGGCTCTTTTTGTAAATTTCGCTGTGTTTTATAAAAAATCTGAAAATTATCAAGGGTTGATCCGTGCCCCATAATTTAAAAGTAGTAAAGATGCTGTGAATGCGATTTGTGCAAGTGTAATAAACATCATACAACATAAAGTTAGCCTAAAGAAAAGACTGTACGCGATCATTAATTCGTATGGAAAAAACAATATTCTGTGCAATATGCAAAAATAGTTCTACTAAAAACACCGTCCAAGATTTAGATTCTGGTCGGTGTTTTTTAGTAGAGCTATTTTCGTAAACATTGTTGCTATTGTTATCAAATTAATATTATAAAAAGTGGTTTTATATTGTTCGGCATTGTTGTTCAGAAGAAAAGATTTTCTTAATAAAAAAACACAATCAATGAGAAAACAGCCTTTAGTATAATAAGTTTGTTCATTGGCTTATTATACGCTGGAGTGAACTGAATGAAAGAAAACTTCTTCAAGAGATCGATATTCGCCATCTCTACTGCACAGATTGTGAATTGAATCATTGATTAGCATTTGACCTTGATTGATAAAAACAACTGTATCTGCAAGATCTTCAACAACTGAAAGGACATGAGATGAAAAAATGATCGTTTTGCCTTTCTCTTGTTCATGTTTGATAATTTGTTTAAAGCGACGTACCCAGTATGGGTCCAGTCCGTTAGTTGGTTCATCTAATACGAGGATAGGTGATTCAGATAACAAAGCTTGAGCGAGTGCAAGTCTTTGCTGCATCCCCTTTGAATATTCTTTTACTTTTTTATGTTGGTCGTTCTCTAACCCGACTAAGCGAATAAATTTTGTTACTTGATTGAGTGGCAATTTTTCTAGCTTTGCAAAAAAAGTGAGTACTTCATATCCAGTTAAAGTTTTCGGGAAAACCATGCTATCCGGCATATAAGAAAACATTGATTTATAGAAGGTGTTTTTAGCAGAAACTGTATGTTTATTCAAATAGATTTCTCCAGATGTGGGAGTAATAATACCGATTAGCATCTTTATAATAGTACTTTTCCCAGCACCATTACTGCCACAAAGAGCAAGACATGTTCCTTTTTGAACTGTAAAATGGATATTTTGTACTTGATTATTGTTATTATAAATTTTTGTGACATTATGGCATTCTATCACGATGTCCAGTTTACTCATTTCTAATCCCCTTCTTCACAAATAGGTTTGCTAGTATTAATGGCGATATTATCCATAAGGTCGTTGCTGAAGAAAATGCGATATTGCCTATCATTCCTTGTGCCCAAACTGTGAAATCATACAATGTCGGTCCAAATATTTCTCCGCTATTCATCATCAATATTGTCCACACTCTTATAATTTCTACTGGATTTAATAATGTTGATACCGTAATGATTGGTAAAACAAATGAACGATCAACAAATGTAATTAAACCTACGACGCCAAATTCGTAAAATAACACGAGTGTAGCCCAAACTACTAGACTAAGTCCTAATGCTTCAAAACGATTAGTAGATATAACTCCGATGCATATTGCAACCGCTAAAAACATCATCGTTAATAGTAATGTAAAAAATACGAATAATAAAAATAATGTAGTTGATATACTACCATGCTGTAATAATAGTATCACTCCAGCTAAGCCATAGCCTAGGAAAATAACAGAAGCTAGAGCTATCAACATGCCAATATATTTCCCAATTAGAATCTTTCGAGGCGGTAGCGCGTATGTTAATAACAAAGAAAAGCCACCGTCTTCCTTTTCACCAGCAATAAATGAGCTCCCTGTTAATAGAGTGACTAAAGGAATAAGAAATAAAGATAGATTTAAAAGACTACCAGTCATTCTAGTAAAACCATCGTAGCCCGCTTCAGTATTTATTCCACTAAAATAAACAATAGTAACTGCTAAGGTCGTAAATAACAAAGCAAAACTTGGAATCCATCTACTTCTCGTCATAAGCTTTAGTTCTTGTTTCGCTATAATCCATATGCTCATCATTAAAATCCATCCCAGTTATGATTGAACAAATCAACATATTTTAGCAGCTCACCTTTTTTTTCTTCTTCAATATAAGACTCGGCTTGTTGTTTCGTGGCAAAAGATATAACTCCATAAGCCATCGGTGTCCAAAATTCTTGATGATAGGCAAAGTGTGCATCTTGTAATTCAATCCATTCGTTAGATTTAATATCGCGAACATATGATTTGTTGATTGCTGTATTATTTTCTTCACTACTTTCTATGTATTCGATCATACAACCAATATCATCGAAAGTTAGAATTTCACCATTGTCTAATATGACCTCTGTTGCATGATCGATATGTGCAACACTCATGTTACAAATCGTACAAATATCTATATCTGGATTAATTTCTCGTGGTTTAAAAGAAATCTCTTTACTACAAGATGATAATAGGATTGTAATCATTATTGTAGAAAGCAGTACATAATTTCGTTGCATCACTACATCCTCCCAATATAAAATATAAAGCTACTTATAAGTAGAAACAATATTGCAATAAAGCCAATGGCTATATTTCTTTCATGCATCTCAGTAATGTCTGTTGAAATAGAAATTGGTTCCACAAGTGGAAATGGATCAACAATGTTTGCAACGCTTAACGATGGGACCATTGATTCAACGGTAGTCCATATTTTAATAGCAGGACTTTCAAAATAGAACTGAATATAAGGCTGCTTACTTAGTATTTCGTTATACATTGAACCTGTTTTATATGGTAGTTCTCCTATGCCATCCCCGCTTAAATCAAATGAGCGATAATCATCCCAATAGTTGTTGTAAAATCCCTTTTCTTCTGTGATCAATTTTATTTGAGCTACGTTTCCTATAAAGTTATTGTTAGTAATCTTGCAATCTTCATTGTTAGCTAAAATACTTATACCTACATGATTTCCAGCAACGACATTATGATTGACTTCACATTGACGTGCATTTTGTAGAGCTATACCGTTACTATTTTGTATCATTTTGTTGTCAATTAAGGAAATATCATCGGAATCATAAATAAGCGCTCCGTATCCATGGTAGCTAAGCTGCTTTGCGAAAGTATTGGCATAAATGTAAATTCTTTCGGATGCCATAATCATTAATCCATTGATGTTGGAGACTAAATAATTCCCCTGTACAACTCCACCTTCACCATACATGAAATGTACAGCATAACGTGATTGAGTGATTTCATTATCAATAACTTTACTATTTGTTGCAAAATCAATATACACGCCATCTTGCACTTTGTTAATTGTATTTTCTTTCACAACATTGTTATTGCCAGAAAACAGGTGAACACCGTTACCACGTTTAGCAAAATGTACAGGGTAGCTCGTGATAAAATTATTAACAATGAGGTTGTCATTTCCTTCAACGTAAATACCAAAATGAACATCAGTAAATGTATTAGATTTAATTGTCACGTTAGAGGACTTGACGAAGATACCTGCATCATTGTCATCTCTTCCGCTTTGAGTAATGTGAAAACCTTCTACAATCACCTCTGGTGATTTGATTGTAATTACTGAACCGGTGTTATTTCCGTGTAGGATTACCCCTTCTTCAGCAATTAAGTAAATAGGTTTTTCAATAAAGATGTTTTCCTTGTATACTCCTTTTGTTATAACGACTTTTCCTCCTTCTGGTGCTTTGTTTATAACCTGTTGAATAGAAGTGCCAGGCATTACGATCAATAAATGGCTCTGTTGAGCGTTTGACTCCATTGGAAACATAGTAAAACTAATAAATAATGTGAAGGTAATCATTTTCTTTATCATTGATTTCCACCCTAGAACACTTTTTTATCGGTAGTATACTTAAGAGTTGTGAAAAAACAAGAAAGTTTCAGTGACATAACGTTGACAAATACGTGTTTTAAAAAAAAATTCATAAATAAGATTTATTTGTTGATAAAAATTAAAATATATAATAAAATACTCATAGGGGTAAAGGTAATAAGTCGAAACATTAAATATGGTATCTAAATTTTTTTGTTAAACAATATACCCTTAGGGGTAAAAAAGGGAGGGTTGAAGCAATGGGAGAAGTAAAAAAGACAACAATTGTCTTATTCAGTGGTGATTATGATAAGGCAATGGCAGCATATATTATTGCGAATGGTGCCGCAGCATATGATCATGAAGTAACTATTTTTCATACTTTTTGGGGCTTAAATGCTTTAAGAAAGGATCAGTCAATTCAAGTGAAAAAAGGCTTTGTTGAAAAAATGTTTGGCAAAATGATGCCTAGAGGTGCAGATAGAATGGGACTATCCAGGATGAACTTTGGAGGAATGGGTCCAAAACTAATTAAAAATATTATTAAAAAGCATAATGCTGTGCCTGTTCCGCAGTTGATAGATATGGCGAAGGAGCAAGAAATAAAACTGGTAGCTTGTCAAATGACTGTAGACTTATTAGGGCTTAAAAAGGAAGAAATTATCGATGGCGTTGAGTTTGCTGGAGTTGGTGCTTATTTAGCGGACGCAGAGGATGGAAATGTAAACCTGTTCATCTGAGACTATTTGCGTATATTGCTCGTAGTTCTAGCCGTTTGTAACAGCTGAGATAATACCCCGAATGTATATTGAATAAACTATTTAATTACACTTGATCATATTGAATAAAAAAATTTATATATATAAATACCCTTATGGGTATATAAGGAGGAGACAAATTGATTTCAAATAAAGTACTCGACACAAAAGGCTTATCATGTCCAATGCCAATCGTAAAAACAAAGAGAGCAATTAATGAAATGAATTCAGGTGAAATTTTAGAAATACATGCTACTGACAAAGGTGCAACAAAAGATCTTACAGCATGGGCAAATGCTACAGGCCATGAATTGTTGAAATCGACTGATGAAAACAACGTATTTAAATTTTGGATTAAAAAAGGGTAGATGTGAGTAAGTGATTCAGAAATTATTATTTTGGAGGTATTTCAAGTGAACTCGATTAAAACAGATCATGTTTTAGATGCAAAAAATTTATCATGTCCAATGCCTATCGTGAAAACAAAAAAAGCTATGAATGACATACGGCCAGGTCAAGTACTAGAAATTCAAGCAACAGATAAAGGCTCTACAGCAGACCTTAAGGCTTGGTCAGAAAATACAGGAAATCAATATTTAGGAACGATAGAAGAAGGTGCCATCATAAGACACTATTTACGTAAATCAGCTGATGAAGAATTAGCTGAAACAAAACATCCCATTGTAATAAACAATGAACAGTTATTAACAAAAATAAATACAGATGAGGATATTGTAATCCTAGACGTAAGAGAACCATCTGAATTTGTCTTTAATCATATTCCAGGTTCAGTATCAATTCCGTTTGGTGAATTAGCAAGCCGCATCCATGAAGTAAATGAAGATGATGATATTTATGTAATATGTCGAACTGGTAGTAGGAGTGATTTAGCAGCACAGCAATTAACAAAAAAAGGATTTAAAAAAGTTACTAATGTCATCCCTGGTATGAGTACTTGGAAAGGTAAAACCACTAAATTAATTTAATGAAAGGGGGATTGGTTATGGCAAATGTAACTGTCTATACGACGTCTACATGTCCTTATTGTACTAAAATGAAAAATTTTTTAGCCTATAAAGGAATTCCCTATAAAGAGGTTAACCTTGAGAGTAATCAGCAAGCTGTAGAAAAAATTCTTGCCGCAACTGGTCATATGGGTGTTCCTCAAACAGAAGTAAATGGAAAATGGGTATTAGGATACGATCCGAACAAGTTGATGGAATTGGTAGAGCCTTTAATAAACAATTAAAAAAAATTTAAAAAATGATACGGAGGAAAAAAAGATGTCAAACAAAGTAGCAATCATTGCATCCAATGGAGGATTATTTGATGCTTATAAAGTGTTTAATATAGCCACTGCTTCAGCTGCAACTGACGCAGAGGTTGGTATTTTCTTCACCTTTGAAGGACTTAACCTGATTCATAAGGAAGCACATATGAACCTCCCGCTTCCACAAGGCAAGGAGCATTTTGAAGAAGGTTTTACAGCTGCTAAAGTACCACCGATTGCAGAGTTAGTTCAAATGGCAAAAGATTTAGGTGTGAAAATGATTGCATGTCAAATGACAATGGATGTTATGCAATTACAAAAAGAGGATTTTGTTGAAGGTATTGATGTCGGCGGTGCGGTGACGTTTTTAGATTTTGCTAAGGATGCAAATGTTTCACTAACATTTTAATGAAAGAAGGGAAAATACATGAGTGTAAGAGAAATTACAAGCGCTGAAATATTAGAGAATATCCTTGAACGAGAACAAGTATTTATTCTTGACGTGCGAAATGAGAGCGACTTTAAAGATTGGAAAATTGAAGGGGTGAATATTGACCATTTAAACATACCTTATTTTGAACTGTTAGATGGTGTTGAAGATATTATTGAGCAATTACCAAAAGATACAGAAATACTTGTTGTTTGTGCCAAAGAGGGATCTTCGAAAATGGTAGCTGAAATGCTCAGTGAGGAAGGGTTAGCTGCCTCTTATTTAAAAGGTGGTATGAAGTCGTGGAGTGAATATTTGTATAAAACAGAAGTTTATCGTGATAAAGATATGAAAGTATATCAGTTTATTAGAGTTGGTAAAGGGTGCCTATCATATATGATCGTTTCTGGCGAAGAAATATTAATCGTAGATCCCGCACGTTTTACTAATATTTATAAAGAAATAGCGGATGATGAAGGGGCTACAATTACGCATGTTGTTGACTCTCACCTCCATGCTGACCATATATCGGGTGGGCGTCAACTTGCAGTAGAAACAGGCGCTAAATATTATGTCATGAAAAGTGAAGGCGCAGTGTTCAATCATGAACCGTTTGAGGAGCATGAAACAATTGAGTTTGAAAAGGTTACTCTTGAAGTCATTGCTATTAAAACACCTGGACATACCCCAGGGAGTGTTTCTTTCTTTGTGAATGACAAGCTACTCTTTTCAGGAGATACAATTTTTGTAAGTGGATTAGGACGACCAGATTTAGGTGGTAAGGTAAGAGAATGGGCAAAGGACTTATATACCACTGTATACGATAAAGTAGCTAAAATTGCTGATGATGTAATTGTACTACCAGCTCATTATGCTGACTTTGATGATGAAGTCAATCAACAAGGTTATATTGGTGAGAAATTAGGAACCATTCGTGAGCAAAATGAAGTGATGTTAAACCAAAGAGAAGATGAATTTGTTGAATTTGTAGCACAGTCAGCAAGTACAGAAACTCCACCAAACTTTGAAGAAATCATAGCGATTAACCGTGGGGTTGAGAATGCGTCAGTAGAGAAGCAACAAGAATTAGAAATTGGACCTAATCGCTGTGCAGTTCATCATACACATTCATAAGTAATAAAAGGCTGTTTTTGTATGGACAGTTGGTTTTCGAAGGATCTTTTCTTAAACTTTGTTGCCTATATCACTTAAATTAGAGCCACCGATGTGTATTATATGATTCTTATCACATTTTGAGGTGGAAAGGTGCCTAGAAGGTTAGATATATTCGTGTTTAGTTTATATTACGTAAACTATCAATTAAAGCGAAAATAGCCTTTTCGAAATACACACAAAAAGAGAGTACGAGGCAATTTATCTTTTTCAAGGGGATAAAGCGCCCCTTTTACTGTTGTAATTCAGTTTTAAATAGCACCAGAATTAACAAAAGAGAATTTATAATAAGATAAATTTTTTGGACAATGTTCATGTAAGTGACATTGTCCTAAACACCCTTTTGTTACACCCAAACTAAACATTTTATACAATAATTATGATAAAATGAAGGAATGATTAAAGATGTTAAAGAACCTTATCCCTGCTGTTGATTGGATGAAGAGTTATAAAGGGTCATATCTTAAGGGAGATTTATCTGCTGGTCTTATCGTTGCTATCATGTTAATTCCTCAAGGTATGGCCTATGCAATGCTCGCGGGCTTACCTCCTGTGATAGGACTTTACGCCTCCACTATCCCCTTAATCATTTATGCTTTATTTGGATCATCAAAACAATTAGCAGTAGGCCCTGTAGCAATGGTGTCTTTACTTGTATTTTCAGGTGTATCAACATTGGCTGAACCTGGATCAAGTGAATACTTGTCTTATGCATTATTGCTCTCACTCATGGTTGGGGTGATTCAGTTCGGAATGGGTATATTTCGACTCGGGTTCATCGTTAACTTTTTGTCACATGCAGTTATTAGTGGATTTACATCTGCAGCAGCACTAATTATAGGTTTAAGTCAGCTAAAGCATTTATTAGGAGTTGATATCGCAAGAGGAAGTGTATTCGAAGTATTATATGGTGCAATTGTTCAAATTGGAAATGTCAATTTTATCACTTTATCAATAGGGGCATTAAGCATTGCGATTTTACTTTACTTTAAGAAAAACTATCCCCGTTTCCCTGCAGCATTAATTGTTGTAGTCGGTGGATCATTACTTGTATACTTTTTAAACCTTCAAGCGTTAGGTGTAAGTATTGTTGGAGAAGTCCCTAGAGGGATACCATCAATATCATTACCTGCATTTGACATCAGCTCGATCACAAGCTTGCTTCCGATTGCTTTGACTATTTCATTTGTTGGTTTTATGGAATCAATTGCAGTTGCAAAAGCAATTGCAGCGAAGGAAAATGATAAAATAAACTCAAATCAAGAATTATCAGGTTTAGGACTAGCCAATATTGTCGGTTCTTTCTTTTCAGCATACCCAGTGACGGGTGGATTTTCGAGATCAGCAGTTAACTATCAAGCAGGTGCTAAAACTGGATTAGCTTCAATCATTACCGCAGTTTTAATTATTATCTCATTGTTATTTTTTACACCATTATTTTACTATTTGCCTAACGTCGTGTTAGCGGCGATTATTATGGTAGCTGTCTTTGGCTTAATTGATGTGAAAGAAGCAGTGCATTTGTTTAAAATAAAAAAGGTAGACGGTTGGACACTTATCGTAGCCTTTATAGCTACATTAGTTACAAGTATCGAAGAAGGTATTTTAATTGGTATTGCTTTTTCACTACTTGTGTTTATTTGGAGAAGCGCATATCCTCATGTTGCACAATTAGGGTATATTGAACAAGAAAATGTGTTCCGAAATATTAAACGGTATGAAAACGCAAAAACGTTCAAAGACACCATTATTTTTCGGATAGATGCTTCATTATATTTTGCAAATATGGGTTTCTTCGAAGAACAACTAAGAAAAGAAATTGCAGACCATCCCACTACGACTAAGATCGTCTTAGACTTTTCAAGTGTCAATGCGATAGATGCTGTTTCAATTGATGAGCTTGAAAAGATCATTGATGACTACAAGCAAGCGAATATAGAAATATTAATTGCTGGCATGAAGGGTCCAGTAAAAGATTTAGTGAAACGAGCAGATTGGGAGAGCAAATATGGGAAAAATATTAATTATCTTTCCTTACAGCATGCGTTAAATCTGCAATAAGACCATTACAGGAGGCTTATAATGGACATTCAAAAACAAAATGAACTATTTGTTAAGGAAACTATATCTGAAAATAAACTATATTTCTCAGAGCTTTCAAAAGGACAAAGCCCTGAATATTTCGTGTTAAGTTGTTGTGATTCAAGAGTCAGTCCTTCAGTGATAAGCCAAATGCCGTTGGGTACAATGTTTGTTCATCGTAATATTGCCAATCAAGTAAATAAAGACGATGAGAGTTTTTCGGCGAGTTTATACTATGCTCTTCATCATCTGAAAGTAAAAAAAATAATTATAGAGGGTCATACAAATTGTGGTGGTGTTGCAGCTGCATGTAATAATAATCAAGAACCAGAGCTCCAATACTGGGTTAATAGTATTAAGGAAAACTTACCGTTAGAAGACCGATCAGAGAGTTTATCCTTAGACGATATGTCTAGAGTCAATGTCATAAAGCAAATTGAAAAGCTAAAAAGTCATCCAATCTATAAAAAGTATGGGGAAGGGATACAAATCTTAGGCTTTTTATTTCATTTAGATTCTGGAAGACTAGAGCAGTTAGAGAATTAACTTTAAAAATGGGACTTTTGATAATACAAACGTCTCATTTTTTCATTTAAGCTCTTTTCGTAAAGCTCTTTTCGTAAACAATGTTGCCATTGAGACTATTTTAGGACAGCATCAAATAAATTGATGCAATTGACGTCATATAACATAAGAAAAGATACCAGGACCGCTTGGCTTAAGCGTATTTTAATTCTTAGAGGGAAAAGCAACAAACGATGTGAAAATAGCCATAATTTAAGAAGGTGAATTTTATGAAGGAAACGACTGATTCAAAATATATACAACAACATTTAGCTAATGAAAGAACGTATTTAGCTTGGATTAGAACTGCAATAGCTATTATTGGAGTGGGTTTTCTCATTGCAAATTTACATTTTACGTTTCCACGAACTATGACAAAGTCTGTGAGTTTTATTGCGAATATTGTTGAAATTCTATCTGTAATATTGGGGATAGCCACAATCATTTTTTCTACAAAGAACTATCTACAAAAACAACATGATATAAATGAAGGGACATTTCAATCACCAAAGTTATTCATTTTCTTTTTATCTTCATTCTTTATTGTCATCATTATAATTTTTACAATTTATTTCTTGTTGTAATTACAAACTCTCGGGTTTTGATATAAACATTGAAACAAATTTTTCTCAAATTCACAAAATATTGAGTTTGTTTTGTTTCAGAACACAACATTTTATATGATCTAACATGATAATAATCTATTAAATTGAGGGGATAACAGTGGAAAAAGGATTTCCAATTATGATTCAGGGTACACATTCAGATAGTGGAAAAAGCGTAATTGCGACAGCATTTTGTCGGATGTTTGCTAATGCTGGATATAAAACAGCACCCTTTAAATCACAAAATATGGCTTTGAACTCCTATATTACACAAGATGGTAAAGAAATAGGGAGAGCACAAGGCGTTCAAGCTGAAGCTGCTCGTGTTCTACCAACAACAGATATGAATCCCATATTAATTAAACCTACTGGAGATAGCCAATCTCAAATTGTTGTGCACGGTAAGCCTATGAAAAATATGAAGGCTACCGAGTATCGGCAAGATTTCTTTGAACAAGGCTTACAGATTATTACTGATTCATATCAGAGGCTTGCTGAAAAATATGACCGCATCGTGATTGAGGGAGCAGGAAGCCCAGCAGAAATAAATTTAAATGACCGAGAGCTTGTTAATATGCGGGTAGCCAAAATGGCTAACGCTCCTGTAATCTTGGTTGGGGATATTGACAAAGGAGGGGTATTTGCGAGCTTAGTTGGTACATTACAGTTACTTACAAAAGAAGAGCGTGACAGAGTGGTAGGTGTAATAATTAATAAGTTTCGTGGAGATATAAACTTATTAACATCAGGGCTAACATGGTTCGAAGGTTATACGGGTAAAAAAGTATTAGGTGTGGTCCCTTTTATTCCTAAGCTTCATATAGATGCCGAAGATTCTGTTGTTTTAGATACATACAATAGGTCTCAAAATGGTGTAAAAGATATTGATATTGCTGTCATAAGGTATCCATTTATCTCAAATTTTACAGATATAGATCCATTTCATATTGAAGAAGATTGCCATGTGAGGTTTGTCTCAAACATAGAGGAGTTGGGCAAGCCAGATTTAGTTATTTTACCTGGAAGTAAAAATACAATTGATGATTGTACATTTTTGCATAATAGCGGATTGACAGAGGGGATTCAGTACCTTCATCAAGAACAAAATACGCTTATTTTTGGCATTTGCGGTGGTTATCAAATGCTAGGTGAAATGATTGAAGATCCATTTTTAATTGAAACATCACAAGTTAGTTGTCATGGGCTAGGTATTTTACCTATTCAAACGACAATTACAAAGGAAAAGAAGACGACCCTTTCTGAGGGTTATGTGGAATTTGAAGATGAGCAAGTATTTGTAACAGGATATGAAATACATATGGGAGTGACTAGCAAGCTTAACCAATGTAATCCTTTTGTTATTACAGGCAAACATACAGATGGATGTGTAAAAGGCAAGTATGATGTCATCGGCACATATTTTCATGGTATTATGCATAATGATTTATTTCGAACAAAGCTGTTGAATCACCTTAGAGTTAAGAAAGGTTTGTCGCCGATTAATTTGCGTCCATCATTTAATGGATTAAGGGAGGAAAGCTTTGAAAAATTAGCTGAAATCGTAGAACAACATCTTGATCTTGACACTATTCAAACAGAAATGAAGAAATTCAGTAACAACTTTAGTGGAATGAAGTGATTTGTCTTTTATACGGGTCAGACCCCACAACATATAGTACTTATTTATACTATATGAAGTGAGGTCTGCCCTTTGTTAGATTTGGTTTTGTGGAATAGATTGATAATTATCATACTAAGAAAAAACTGTATATACAGTTTGTGCGATGTTGTCTTCTTTATAAGCACGTCGATTTTATCCAGCTGAGTTTTTCAGTGAAAATAGCACACAGTCTTTCAGAAGAACATGTTAAAATACTTGGTGAAGGTCTTCCTTGGTTTGTTCTAACCAAAAACGCATAAGGCGTTTAGCACCTTCAAGGTCATGTAGCTTCGCTTGACCACATTGTTTTTCGTTCGCAGCTGGAATTTCAGTAATTTCTACAGCCTCTTTAAATGTATCTTCTAATAAATCAATGATTTCACTTACAGATGGTTCTCCACTGACAACTAAATAGAAGCCAGTTTGACATCCCATAGGAGACACATCAATGATATCAAAGTGGTTGTATCTTTCAGCATATTTACGAATATTAAAAGCTAATAAATGTTCAAGTGTATGAATGGCGTCAGGGTTCATCGCCTGTTTATTTGGCTGACAAAAGCGAATATCAAATTTATTGACTAAACCGTCGCTTCCTACTTTGTGAACGCCACAATGTCTTACAAAAGGCGCTTTTACAATACAATGATCTAATTCAAAACTTTCAACAGATGGCATGGATGACCACTCCTATATAAATTGTCATTTTTTCTTTTTTTATTATACATGTCCAAGCACAAATTTTCACTAATGATGATTGTGTAATGAGTCCCGATAAACATAATATTTTCTATACAGCTAAAAATAGTATATCATTTATTAAGGCTGTTTTCGCATTCATTGTTGCTTGTTCGTAAAAAGGAGCTAAACACGTATACAACTAACCTTTGGGGCATCTTTTCTTCTCCAAAGACTATAAAAACCATATAATACACTTCAGTTACTCATATGTAAAGTAAAGAAAAGTCACAAGTTTACGAAATGACCTTTATTAAAGGTATTATAAAGTTAGGGTGAGTCACTTTGCTTAAAAAAATATTTATTGGATTTATTCGTTTTTATCAACTTGTTATATCGCCTTTAAAACCACCAACATGTCGTTTTTATCCAACTTGTTCTCACTATGGACTTGAAGCTATTAAGCGCTTTGGACCGCTAAAGGGTGGCTGGTTAACAATGAGACGCATTGTAAAATGTCATCCTTTTCATCCGGGTGGCTTTGATCCAGTACCAGAAAAAAATTCATCAATGCATCCATCAAAAATTGAGAAGTAGGATACTTACCGACATTGTTTTTGCATAGATTGTTGTTTTGTATACTAAAAATACATGGACAATAACTTTCGTTATTGGATATTAAACAGCTTCTGTTTGTTTAGAAAAAAGAAATCCAATTAATTTATGCAAATGAATGTAAAGTGAATAGGGGTAATTTTACAATTATTATATGGTATGAAAAATTCCTAAAAACAAATGATATATTATGTATCATTTTTTTAGGGGGTAAGGAATTATGGCAAAAGATGTTTTATGTGAGGTAAATAATTGTCATTATTGGAAACAGGGAAACCAATGCAATGCGCAGGAAATATATGTAATTAGCCACAGTGGTACTTCTGCAAATAGCACAGAAGAGACAGACTGTAGAACATTCACACCAAGTTAATCATTTTTCATAAGGAAAATAAGCTGGCGCAGGCTCTTCATCGGGTCTGCCCTATTTATTTATTCACTAAGGAGAGATAAATGATGGTTATGAATCAAGAAAGTCTAATTAAGGCGTTTAAAGAAGAAGCTAAGTATGCTAATCAATTAACATTTCCATCGTGTGTTGATTCATTTGCTAACATTTGGGAACATGAATTTGGATCTTTGGACGGTCTACCAAGCGATGTAGATGATTTAATCGCTCATCGTGCAGTTGAACTAGGGTTAATGGAGTGAGGTTTACATATCGTGAAAAGTTTAACATAACTTAATATTAAAGGAGGGTCTTTTATTCTCTCCACGGAACGAAAAATTTATGGTAATGTTTTATTGTACTTGCCCCACCTCTTCCAAGGTGGGTTTTTTGCAATTTAGTTACTAAACTGTCAACTGTTTCATCGATAACAATAACGAATAGTAAGATCAGTTTTTGGCTTGTACACAATGATTTGTAATTTATGTAAATATAGCAGTTGTTAGTTAAGGTGTTTTATCTTCGGTTTTGATATTGGGGTTTTCTTGTAAATCGTCAACTGTATGCTCATATTGATATGCTTTTGAGGTTGTCATTAAGGTTATAAAAAGAACACCAAGGACGATAATAATTGATATTATTAAAACAGCAAGCAAAATTTACCCTCCTTCATGAATACTCATAATGACCGAATATGTTGTTTATAAAAGGCTATTTTCGCATAGTTTGTTTGTTTTTCGTATAAATAATATAAATACGTATACACCTAGATTTCGTGTCATTTTCTCTTACAACGATGACTGTTGGGTAAATCGACATCTATATCTTCTAGTTTAGGAACTGTTACAACAAAGTTTACGAAAAGAGTCTTATGAAATGAAGGAGAGAAAATCAATGAAGATTTCGTAATTCAGAAATGGATGATCGTCTGTTATTACCTACTCCATCTCGCGCTATTTTCCCCTTTAGCTTTTCAGTGATATATAAGCTAACTAAACCAACTAATTCATAATCACTTAGTTCCTCAACCATTGACAAGATATCATTTCGATCTAATTGTTCTAGTAGCGCCAATGTAAGAATTTCAGCATCTTCTTCGTCACCTGTTAATTTATGACGATACATATCATAAAGTTCATCGACTAACTTCATTCTTCTCACTCCAATATATTGATTATCCTATAGTCTATGACTGTCAAACAAAATAAATTCATAATAATTAGGTTACAATGTCCACTTTATAAGGCATTCACTCAATCAATATGTTAAGTTTCTCATAACTTGAAGTAAGGGAAAAGCTTAATTTCACTTGTTAACCAGATATCCAAAGAAAGGAAGGTAATGTTGGAAAAATATATTTTTATCGTGGCTTTTTCATTTTTATGTTCCACAGTGACATTCCTATTCGGTGGTTGGGACAAATTAATGGTAATTTTACTCGTATTTGTAATCATTGATTATGTGACCGGAATGATATCTGCAACTATAGAGGGGTCTTTGTCCAGCAGAATAGGGTTTAAAGGAATTATGCAAAAGATATTTATATTTGCATTAGTTGCAATTGCTCATTTAATAGACCTCATTCTAGGAGAATATCATTTTTTACGTGATACCACAATCTTTTTTTATCTTTCTAATGAATTGCTATCGATTATTGAAAATGCCGGAAGGGCTGGAGTACCTGTTCCAAAAGTTCTTACTCGAGCGATTAAATTGTTAAGAGATCGCAATAATCAGTAAGCAAGAGGGATATATTATGTGTATATTTTACTCTTGATAGAAAAACCTATATTTAAGCAAATATAGGAGTTGAATAATTATGAGTAAAGAGAAGGAAGCTTATTATATCTCTTTAGGAAGTGGAGAAATTTCTAGATTAAGTACAGCATCTCCTTGGAATTATAAAGTATTTGCAACAGACGAAGAAATTACAACATTACGTGAATATTTTGACCAAAATTATTCAACAGAATGGCAAAATTTTTTCAGGGCACACATCCCGTATATTCAATATCATGATGATAAACAAAATGACGCCTATGATGAAACCCTCGAAAAAATACTTCAATTAATTTACCAATTAGGGGATAAAAAAACTAGAGAATTTATTGAAGAGCAAGGACTGTTACATGATGTATTTTTCAATGAAAAAACATAAAATGTATTACTTGTATAGTTTATGTCGTGAGTAAAGCTGTGGAGAAGTGCACTGAAATTCATAGTACAATAGGTGGGTTTGGAACGACAAATTTTAAGATAGGTTCTTTCTATAAAATTGTTTAATTTTTTCTAAATTAAAGACTGTTTTCGATTAATTGTTGATTTTCGTTCCTAGCGTTCGTGTCATCTTTTCTACTACTAAAATTATCGAGTTTTCATAAGACCATCATACTGTCCAGTTTTAGAAAAAAATAGTAAAAAAGTTAACGAAAAGAGCCTAATCAAAGCAGTTTCTTGGTGCTTTGTTAGAAGAGGTGAAGGTGCCTTGGAACACTTTATGGAGAAAGGTCACTCTTAACTATGAGTGACCTCAATATGATTAAAAAGGACTTTCAGTTGCTGTGTTTATAACTTCTTCAGGAACAGAAATTTCATTGACTTCATTAAAGTTAGAGTATTCACCTGTCATTTCTTGGTAGAATCCGACAGTCTCTCCCTCCATTGTCATCGTTGAGTCCATAATCATTGAAATATTTTTTGGATAGTAAGTCTCTTTATCAATAGTTATCTCATATTCTAACGTTGAGATAGTCATATTCTCCATTAATTGGTCTATATCGTCTGCCATTCCAGCACCAGCAAGTTGATCCTGTGGAATCATTGAAGTAATTAAATCTTTCATTTTTTCATCTGTAGAAGAAAGTTTAAAGATGTATTGGCTATCTTCTTCGATAAGTTCAAAATCATCAACAAACTTTTCCATTTGCTTCAGAGAATTGATAGGTGATTGTTGATTATCAGCCATTTGCATAATGTTTTCAAATTGCTCACTAGGAAGTTTTTGCCACATGTTACTCATTGAATCATACATGAAAAATCCTTCATCAGTAAAATATGATTCTGTATCTATATTCATCATATCGCCCATAGATATAGACATCTGTTGATACATCGTTAGTGGTTCTTGCACCATATCTAAATAAATTTCCATGTTTTGGGGCATACTCTCTGTTCCCACTTCAATTGTTTGATCCATTACCATATCAACTGAAAAACTATTTAGATCTTTAGCAGCTTCCATTGATTTGTTAAACAAATCATTTACATCAGCATCTGATGAAGAACAAGCTGCGAGTAGTAATATAAAAGATACAGCAAACATAGTAGTTATTAGCTTTTTCAATATCGTTCCTCCTCATAAAGTGTATACTATGTATACGATTTAACATAAAGGAAGTTTCACAAACCTTATTTTTAATATATATTAGTAGATAAATCTGGGAGATTTGTTTGATTCGTTCCTCAATATGTATTATAACAAGTGTACTTTTAATTGAAAATAAAAATTTACAAATCTTACTAGTCATGATAAATTTAATAAATTATGTTAATATTTTTATAATTAAACAGTTGGAGCGGAGAAGTGCAATGGAAATACAATTTAAGGACTATTATTTTAATGATGTTTACCTCTCATTTGACAATCATCCATTTTCTTTATCTCCTAAGCATGTATGGGTCATATGTAGGTTTTACAAACAATGGCTTGTAACAAATCATGCTACACGAGGTCTAGAATTTCCTGGAGGTAATGTCGAAGAAGGAGAAACTCCAGAACAAGCGGCAATTCGTGAAGTGAAGGAGGAAACAGGTGGTAACATTATTGATCTTCGGTATATCGGTCAATATATGGTGATGGGAAAAGAGAAGAGGATTATAAAAAATATCTATTTTGCAAATATCAATTCAGTTGAGGAACAACCAACATACTACGAAACAAAGGGGCCTGTGTTACTCGATCATCTCCCTGATAATATTGCTTATAATGATTCTTATAGCTTTATCATGAAGGATGGGGTACTACAAAATAGTCTTAAACGAATAAGAGAATTAATTAATGAATAACCAATAAGCTCGCAACAAGGTCTATATATCTTCAGGTCCTTGTGCGAGCTTTAAATGTCTTTAGCTTTCGATTAGGAAGACTGTTGCACATTTCTTTTACCCTTTAGCTCCATTTAAACATCTTTGATCAGTTTTCTTTCTAGGTATTCAACGCCATGGTACATAATTGTAGCAAAAACTGCAATAATTAATAAACTTAGGAGAACGAGTGTGAAGTTAAATACTTGAAAACCATATATAATCATGTACCCAAGTCCTTTACCAGATACTAAAAATTCCCCTACGATTACACCAACCCATGAAAGTCCTACATTGACTTTAAGTGTCGAAATAATCGTTGGAAATGAAGAAGGAAGTACTGCTTCAAAAAATGATTGTCTTTTGGAAGCTCCAAATGAGTGTAATACTTTTAAATAATTTGGATCTAACTCTTTAAAAGAGGTATAAACAACAATCGTTGTAATAATTACTGATATGATAGTTCCCATAGCGATAATGGAAGTAAATCCAGGTCCTAAGGCAACGATTAATATAGGTCCTAGTGCAACCTTTGGCATCGCATTTAAAATAACAAGGTAAGGGTCTAGTATGTTGGAAAGGCGTGGTGACCACCATAAGAGTGCAGCCAAGATGGTTCCTAATAAGGTGCCTAAAATAAAGCCAAGCACGGTTTCGAATAATGTGACACCTATATGAACAAATAGCGTCCCATCTGTTACTTTTTCAATTAATAATTTTGTGATTTTTGAAGGAGAACTGAATAATAGTGGATCTATCAACTTAAAGTAGCTAGCTATTTCCCAACTTGAAAAAAATACAATAAAAATGAGCAGTTGATAAATTCTTACTACGCGTTTTTCTTTTTTTAGCTGATACAAGTATTGGGCATGAAGGTCGCTATATTTTGTTTGAGATGTCAAGTTTATCCAACTCCTTCCAAACCTTCTGGAAAAGATCAGCATATATGGGGTGTTGCCTTGCATTAAATGGAGGTAGTTTACTTAATGTGTTTGGAATAACGAATGTTTCGGATATTCTACCTGGATTTGCATTCAGTAATATAATGCGGTCGCTCATTGCAATTGCTTCTCCAATATCATGTGTTACAAGTAGGGTAGTTTTTTTGTATTCCTTTAAAGTGTTTGATACGAGATCTTCTAATTTAAGTTTCGTTTGAAAGTCAAGTGCAGAAAAAGGTTCATCTAGTAAAAAAATTTGTGGGTCAGTAACTAAAGTTCTAACTAGCGCTGCTCTTTGACGCATCCCCCCAGAGAGCTGCCTTGGGTACAGCTTTTCGGTTCCCTCTAACCCGATTTCTTGTAATAGTTGAATAGCTTTCTCTTTTGTTCTCTCACATAACTTATGATTGAGTTTTAATCCTAATAAAATATTTTCTTCAATCGTTCTCCAAGGAAATAAATAATCTTGCTGGAGCATGTAGCCGATAGTGTGGGCAGCTGCTGTCACTTTTGTGTCTTTTAGAAGAACATCACCTTTAGTAGGCTGTAAAAGTCCAGCAATAATGGAAAGTAGCGTTGTCTTCCCACAGCCACTTGGTCCAATAAATGAAATAAATTCCCCTTCGTTAATTGCTAGGTTAATATTTTCGAGTGCGGTGGTTGCTGATGATTTAGAAAAGTATGTGTGATGAATATTGTTGATTAATAAAAAACTCATGAATCATCACCTCTTATTTGGACATCACCTTTTCGGCAATATCAGTGTTGACTAATGTTTCATGATCTACTCGTAAAGGTAGTTCACCAGCTTCGTCCATTATGTCCTGAAGGTTATTCCATTCAGTTGCATCTAAAATTGGATTGGTTGCATATGAGCCTTGACTTTTGTATCGATCAACTACTGTTTCAATTAATTCTATTGATGTATCCTCAAAAAAGCTATGAATTGATTGAGCAATTTCTGCTGCATCATGAGAGTCAACCCATTGTTGTGCTTGATATATCGCTCGAGTAAATTTTTCTATTGCTTCACTATTCTCTTCCATAAAGCTGTTTTTTGCCATAAAAGTAGTATATGGGACATATCCAGACTCCTTGCCAAATGATGCAATAATATATCCTGTTCCTTCTTGTTCAAATATACTTGCTGTTGGTTCAAAAAGCTGCACATAATCTCCTGTTCCAGCTGCAAATGCGCTTGCAATGTTAGCAAATTCAATATTTTGAATTAAATCTAAATCTTTGTGTGGATCAATACCTTGTTTCTTCAACACGAACTCTCCAACCATTTGAGGCATGCCACCTTTGCGTTGACCGAGGAAAGTACTTCCTTTCAGTTGATCCCAGGAAAAGTTATCGATGTTTTTGCGTGAAACTAAAAAAGTCCCATCCGTTTGAGTTAGTTGAGCAAAATTTATTACTGGATCATTAGCATCTTGAGCATGGACGTATATTGTCGTTTCTGAGCCAACTAATGCAATATCGGCACCGTCAGATAGTAAAGTAGTCATCGTTTTATCGCCGCCCCATGTCGTTGTCAACTCTACCTCCAGCCCTTCCTTTTCAAAGAACCCTTCAGAAAATGCGACATACTGTGGAGCATAAAATATTGAATGGGTTACTTCAGCAACACGTAATTTTTGTATTTGTTGTTCATTACACCCAGACAATGGTATGAAGATTAGAAATGCTACAAGAAATATAAAGCTTATTTTTTTCTTCATCGCCAGTTCCTCCTATATACTTTTCTAAGCTAAGATAGTTTATGAAGCACCATTCGAAAAGGTGAACGCCTATGAATGTCACTTCAATACTTACACTGTTTGAATGTAGTTGTTGACATGTGAAAATAGTATGTAGAGAATTTAACATAGAAGCTAATAATAACTTTAGTTACTTATTTTGATTGTTTACCCAGGGATTGTTGTTTTTCGGGCCTAAGAGATAAATTGTTCTACAACCATCCTCTTGTTATCATCTTGCTTCTCAAAGTCTACCTAACTGTACAGAATTAGTAACAATTGTTGCTTTATTAATTCATTGTGGGTATCGCAGCATAAACAACATAAATACTCTGCCATGCTATATTCTTAAGTAGAAGGAGGAGATCAGCTTGGAATGTAGAGATGGACATATTATTGAAAGACAACGGCTACCTTCGCCTAATCCAAATATCCATTTATATGAATTAACATATTTAAGTAAAGGTTTGAAAGTGAAGGGATTATTAGCTGAACCGAAAAACGTTGGTAAGTATGATGGTTTTTTATATTTAAGAGGTGGAATAAAAAATGTTGGTAAAGTTCGAGTTGGACGCATCGTCCAATTTGCTTCAGAAGGTTTTGTAGTCATGGCGCCCTTTTACCGTGGAAATCAAGGTGGAGAAGGTAATGAGGACTTTGCTGGAAATGATCGGCACGATGCCGTTGCAAGTTATCGAGTACTAGAACAGCTTGAAAGCGTTCATGAAGATAGGATTCACGTTTTTGGTTTTTCACGAGGAGGTGTCATGGCGCTTTTCACAGGGATTATAGAACACAATGTAAAATCAGTTGTCACTTGGGGTGGTGTTTCTGATATGACGCTTACATATAACGAAAGAATTGATTTACGACGTATGCTGAAAAGAGTTATTGGAGGAACGCCTAATAAATATCCAGATAGATACAAAATTCGTACACCTCTTTTTATGCTAGAACAAATACATGCACCAATTTTAATTATCCACGGTAAAAACGATAGCAATGTGACCATTCAACATGCATATAGACTTGAAAATAGACTGAAAGAGCTTAATAAAAGCGTAACTACATGGTATTTTGACGAATATACTCATTACTTTCCTCCTGCTGAAAATAGAAAAATTGTAAAAAGACTTACTGAGTGGATGAAAAATCAATAAACACCATGATAAAATAGTCATAAAAGGATAACTATGTTAAAGGAGCGTTTAAAATGGGTATGCCTCTTGAATTAAATACAATGATTGTTACGAAGGGAAAAGAAAAAAGGTTAGGAGAAAATATTTTCACTCTTGAAAAAACAGGTTACCGTCTATATCCACTCGACATCCCATTAGAGGTAAAAAGAACTATAGGGGGAGATATAAGTGGAGAAGGGGTTATTGATAAGGTGGAATTAGCAAATAATAAAACTGTGATCACTTACCGGCTGATTTCTTTACATTCAACAAACTAAGGAATGGAGATACTATATCGAGCAAAAACAAAGCTGTTTTGCATTTTGAGGTTGTTGTACAACATATAACAGTAAGAATACAGCAATCCTAGTCGAATGATTAAAATAATACTAACCTTAGTAAAGAGTAAAAGGGTCAGACCCATTTCAATTGATGGGGTCAGACCCTTTATTGTTATCATTATTCTAAGTATCGTGCATGATGAAAGTGTAATTAGAGTAGTAAGTAATTAGTTAGCTGTTAATGGAGGTCCACCTAATTGTCCTATCTTCTCATCAATATTATTAAACTTTTTGAAGTTTTCCTGGAATTTTGCTGCTAGTTCAGTTGCTTTATCAACGTATTCTTGCTGGTTTGCCCATGTTTTTATTGGCTGTAGTACATCATCAGGAACACCAGGAACATGTAATGGTATTTCTAAACCAAATATACCTTCTTTTATTGTTTCAACGTTGGTTAATTCTCCTTCTAAAGCAGAACGAACCATTGAACGAGTAAATTCAAGCTTCATTCGGTTGCCTACACCATATTCTCCACCAGTCCAGCCTGTATTCACAAGATATACTTGAGCACCATGTTCATCAATCTTATCACCTAACATTTTTGCATACCTAGTTGCTGGCAATGGTAAGAATGGTGAACCAAAGCAAGTTGAAAATGTAGCTTGTGGAGAAGTGATTCCTCGTTCTGTTCCAGCAAGCTTACTCGTATATCCACTTAGAAAATGGTACATTGCTTGTTCCTTCGATAGTTTACTAATAGGAGGTAAAACACCGAAGGCATCAGCTGTTAAAAAAATGATCGTATTAGGATGACTTGCAATGCTAGGAAAAATGATATTATCGATTGCCTGTATAGGGTAAGCAGCTCGAGTGTTTTCTGTAAGAGAAGAATTGTCATAATCAGGGTTTCTTGAGCAATCATCAACGATGACATTTTCTAGTACTGAACCGAATCGAATCGCATCGTAAATTTGTGGTTCTTTCTCTCGGGATAGGTTTATACACTTGGCGTAACAGCCACCCTCTATATTAAACACTCCATTTGCTGACCATCCATGTTCATCGTCCCCTATTAATCGTCTGTTGGCATCAGCTGAAAGGGTTGTTTTACCCGTTCCTGACAACCCGAAGAATAAAGCGACATCTCCTTCTTGACCAATATTGGCTGAACAATGCATGGATAAAATCTCTTTTTCAGGGAGAACATAGTTCATAACAGAAAATATGGATTTTTTCATCTCACCTGCATACTCTGTTCCACCAATAAGTACTGTGCGCTTTTCAAATGAAATAATAATAAATGTTTCCGATCTCGTTCCATCAATTGCAGGATCTGCTTTAAAATTTGGTGCAGAAATGACAGTGAAGTCAGCGATATGCGATTGTAATTCCTCCTCAGTAGGACGAATAAATAGCTGATGTGCAAATAAATTGTGCCATGCATATTCATTAATCACTTGAATAGGAAGTTGGTATTTTTTATCAGCACCTGCGAACCCATTAAATACATAAATTTCATCTTTGTTAGCTAAATAATCGAGTACTTTATTATAGAGATTGTCAAAAGATTCTTGTGAAATAGGCTGATTTACTGTTCCCCAATCTATTTTACCTTTTGTAGATGGTTCATCTACAATATATTTATCTTTAGGTGATCGTCCAGTATATTTTCCTGTTGTAGATAGTATGGCACCTGAAGAAGTTAAAGTGCCTTCTTTTCTATTTAACACACTTTCAACGAGAGTAGGGACGGATAAATTGTGTAATGTATTTTTACGAGCTAGTAAACTTGATAATTCGCATGATACACTAACAGAATTCATGATCAAAACCTTCCTTTACGTTTTAATAATGTCGTTAACAATTCATAACTTAAAAATAGTATAACACATTAACTCAAATAGTCTATACTATTTATAATTATTTTATACTGGATTCAACATAATCGTACCATTCTTTGTAAAAGATACATAACGAAAATTTAATGAACAATTCAGCTCTTAACTATGTTGACATGTAACGGTTTACTACGTTAATATATTGTGTTGAACGGATACTCTCTTATCCCGAGCTGGTGGAGGGACAGGCCCTATGAAGCCCAGCAACCATCACTATATTTTCAGATTATGAGAAAATAATCTGCTTTGTTCTTAATGTGATAAGGTGCTAACCTGGTGCAAGGCACTTGTCTTGAACGATAAGAGTGAAAGGCGTGAATCGAGTATCTCAAACCTTTCCTCATGATTTGTAGGAGAGGTTTTATTTATTTCCAGTAAAAAGTTTGAAATTTTGGAAAGTAATATGGGAATGAGTTCCGTTTCAAAATATAACTATATGAAGTGGTTGCTTCATAAAGGAGGAAAAAGCTATGACAAAAAAACGTCACTTATTTACTTCTGAATCTGTAACTGAAGGTCACCCTGATAAAATTTGTGACCAAATATCAGATTCCATTCTTGATGCTATATTAACAAATGACCCTAACGCTCGTGTTGCATGTGAAACGACCGTGACAACAGGGATGGCCTTGGTTGCTGGGGAAATTACTACATCGACGTATGTTGATATTCCTAAGATCGTACGTGAAACTGTACGGAGCATTGGCTACACACGTGCAAAATATGGTTTTGATTCAGAAACCTGTGCGGTATTAACATCTATTGATGAGCAGTCTCCTGACATTGCAATGGGTGTCGATCAAGCACTTGAAGCTCGTGAAGGGTCAATGACAGATGAAGAGATAGATGCGATAGGAGCTGGTGACCAGGGCTTAATGTTCGGATATGCTTGTAATGAAACAAAAGAATTAATGCCGTTACCAATCTCATTAGCTCATAAATTAGCACAACGCTTAACAAAGGTAAGAAAAGAAGAAATTCTTCCATACTTACGACCTGATGGTAAGACCCAAGTAACTGTTGAGTATGATGAAAATGATAAACCTGTTCGCATAGATACGATTGTAATTTCTACTCAACATCACCCTGAGATCACATTAGAACAAATTCAACGAAATATTAAGGAGCATGTTATAAACCATGTTGTTCCTAAAGAATTGATTGATGCTGATACAAAATACTTTATAAATCCGACAGGTCGATTTGTAATAGGTGGCCCACAAGGAGACGCTGGATTAACAGGGCGTAAAATAATTGTTGATACGTATGGAGGATATGCCCGTCACGGTGGGGGAGCATTCTCTGGTAAGGATCCTACAAAAGTTGATCGATCAGCTGCATATGCTGCACGTTATGTTGCGAAGAATTTGGTGGCAGCTGGCTTAGCTGATAAGTTGGAAGTTCAGTTAGCGTATGCAATCGGCGTTGCACAGCCTGTATCCATTTCAGTTAATACATTCGAAACAGGTAAGGTTGCTGATGAAGTGTTAGTTGACCTCATTCGTAATAATTTTGATTTACGTCCAGCAGGGATTATAAATATGCTTGACTTACGACGTCCAATTTATAAGCAAACAGCAGCATATGGTCATTTTGGACGCACTGATGTTGATCTTACGTGGGAACGTACTGATAAAGCAGAAGTGTTAAAAGAACAAGCATTATCTCGAAGTAATTAATAAAGGTTGTTTTTGCAATGATTGTTGCTTTTCATATTAAGGAATCATTATTGCTGTTCTATTTTAATGATAATAGCTACAAAATATACGAAAATTACCTTAATAAATAACTAGTGCATATCCCACATACAACATATTCTGTATGTGAGATATGCCCTTACTATGAATGACAATATTTTTTATAGGTAATAACTAAGATGGACTCTTAACTTCTGCCACATTAGGAAATATCGTTTTAACACTATCAGCATAAGGACAGTAGTATACGAATATCTCATAGCCATTAATATCTATAATTCGTTTGCCAAAAGGAAACAAAGACAAGTTCTGAATTTCAAGTTCTAGGTTAGGAAAATTTTCGTAAATGAATTTTAGTACCTCATGTTCACGGTAGTCCACAAGTAACCCTCCTGATTTTTCAGAATTTTACAAACTATTTCTCTACTCTTATAAAAAATTCCTTTATAAATGAAAGAAAATAATTCATACTAAGCGAAATATAGGAGAGTTAAATTTTTGCCGCTGGCTGTTTTGACATTGATTTTTGTTTTTTCTTCTAGGATTTTAGGATGTATATATCTAGTGTTCGTGGCATTTTTTCTTCTGTACAACGATGACTAACATATAAAACAACTTTTTACGGAACTAGTTTGGTACCAACAACAGAGTTTTACAAAAAAGCATTTAGTAAACATAGCAATTTTACAAAAAAAAGCATTTAGTAAACATAGCAAGTTTACAAAAAAAAGCATTTAGTAAACATAGCAACAAAGTTTACGAAAAGAGCGTTTCTGATTAGACAAAAAGGAAAATTGTGTATACTACTAACACTGCTCAATTCACTAGCTAAATATGATATAATTCTTAAATATATAAATACGAATTAGTAGGTGACTTACATAATGTGTGGATTCATTGGCTGTGTAAACAATACAGCAAATCATCAACGTAACGAAAATGACAAAGCTTTGTTTGAAAATATGAATAATATTATTACTCATAGAGGACCAGACGATGAAGGGTTTTATTTCGATGAACATATACAGCTAGGTTTTAGACGTTTAAGTATTATTGATCTTGAAGGGGGACATCAGCCTCTTACTTATGAAAATGAACGTTATTGGATAATCTTTAACGGTGAAATATATAATTATGTAGAGCTTCGTGAATCTTTAGTCAAGGAAGGCTTTCATTTTAATACGAGCTCTGATACAGAAGTTATATTAGCTCTTTATAGCCACGAAAAGGAAAAAGCTGTAGAAAAGCTAAGAGGAATGTTTGCATTCGTCATTTGGGATAAAGAGACGAAAACTATATTTGGGGCACGGGATCAATTTGGAATTAAACCGTTTTTCTATATGGAGCAGGATGATTTAACATATTTTGCATCAGAAAAAAAGAGTATTTTGGCAGCGCTGAAGAACGGCTTAATAAACTATGAGGCATTGCAAAACTATTTAACGTATCAATATGTACCTGAACCGGAAACGATGTCATATGGCATTCGTAAATTGGAGCCTGGGCACTACTTTACAAAAAAAATTGGTGAGCCTATGAATATCTCACAATATTGGAAAGCCAGTTTTCATACGATGCATAAGTCAGAGGATAAGCTCATCAAGGAAATTCGTGATGTATTATACGATTCGGTGAAAATACATATGCGTAGTGATGTGCCTGTTGGATCCTTTCTTTCAGGTGGAATCGATTCTTCGATTATCGCATCAATAGCAAAGGAATTTCACCCTAATATAAAAACTTTTTCTGTAGGCTTTGAACGTGATGGTTTCAGTGAAATAGATGTAGCGAAGGAGACAGCTGCAAAGCTTGGTTTGGAAAATATAAGCTATGTTATCTCTCCAGAAGAGTATATGCAAGAGCTTCCAAAAATTATTTGGCACATGGACGATCCGCTTGCTGACCCTGCAGCAGTTCCGTTATATTTTGTCGCCAGAGAAGCCAGAAAACATGTTACTGTTGTATTATCTGGAGAAGGTGCAGATGAATTGTTTGGTGGGTATAACATTTATCGTGAGCCGCAATCTCTTGAAATGTTTAGTAATTTACCTAACTTTGCAAAATCTGCTCTTGCTAAAATTGCTACAATGTTACCGGATGGTGTGAAGGGAAAAAGTTTTATTGAGCGAGGAATAACACCAATGGAGGAGCGGTACATTGGTAATGCCAAAATGTTTGAAGAAGCAGATAAACGTAAGCTTTTACGTGACTATAACTCACAACTAGACTATCGAAAAATTACAGCACCATTTTATGAGGATATCCAAGGCTATGAACCTGTAAACAAAATGCAGTACATTGATATTCATACGTGGTTGCGTGGTGATATTTTATTAAAGGCAGATAAAATGACGATGGCTCATTCACTTGAATTACGTGTTCCCTTTTTAGATAAAGAAGTTTTCAAAGTGGCTTCAAAAATTTCACCAGAAATGAAAACAGCTCAAAATACAACGAAATATATTTTACGCAAAGCTGTTGAAGGAATTGTACCAGCTCACGTGCTACAAAGAAAGAAGCTAGGTTTTCCAGTACCAATTCGTCACTGGCTGAAAGATGAGATGTACGATTGGGTAAAACAGATCATTCAAACTAGCGAAACAGATCATATCTTTAATAAAGAGGTACTTTTATCACTACTAGATGATCATTGTGCTAATAAGGGTGATTACAGTAGGAAAATTTGGACAGTTGTTATATTTATGATTTGGCATCAGGTGTATATTGAAAAGAAGTTTGATTTCGAGTCAATGTATGAGCAAGCAAATGAAACAGCTTAAACGATAAGATAAGTGCAAGTGTATTGCACTCTCACGAGAAGCGCTAGAGTTGACTCACTCGAAGGCGCTTTTTGTCTTTGGAAAAGAATGGTGTAGCGAGGTTAAGGGATAATCTCTAAGCACTTAATGTAGCTTAAATAAAAATTTTTTGTTGCTATTATTACTTATATAGAAGAGTTAGAACTGCTTTTAGGTGACATTCATTTTAACGAAGAAAAAGGATCCTCCAAGCGCTAGTCATTGTGATTATTTTGCGAGAATGCGAAAACAGACATGCATGAAAAAAGCCAGGTCATTACTCCATGTAGGTAATGGCCTGACTCCCCATTTGTTGCCAAGCTGCGATGAAATGGTCTCTAGGAACTTTTTTATTTTTTTCGCCAGTAAGAGGGTCATTAAAATAGATGAACTCTGAATCGTATCCTGTAATTAGAACCGAGTGTTCAAAATAAGTAATTTTTATTTTTCCATTAGGAGTTTCCCAGTGTTCAAATTTATCATTAGATAATTTTTGATATGTAGTATTAGTAATCACCCATACAGGTGATCCAATTGATAAATACATTTCAATTTCTTTGAAGTCACGATCAGTTAGATCAATAATCTTTGAAGGTAAATATTGATCTGCAAGCTGTTTTATTGGTTTAACATACACACCATACCCTCTGTTATTACGATTATACATATCTCCTACAAACCCATTGTTTGGATGCCCGTAAGAAATAATGCCATTTTTCTTTTTGTATGGTGTTGGATCTTTTGCTATTTTTTCAGCTAATTCCATTTTATCAACAACGACACCCGCATATTGTAAAAACATTGCTAATGCCGTTACTTCACAACCACGAGGAAGTTCAGGAAGTTGTGAAAGTGCTGGTGCTTGTAATAGTACAGAATCTTTGATTTTTATCATCGTATTTTGTATGATTTCAACATCATTTTCAGGTGCTTGAGCTTCTACCGAAGTATGATTTGCTTCTCTCAATGTCGACACAGGTAGTTTTTTTATGAGCAAAATAATACATATTATGAATAGAATGAGTATACAGGATATAATTGTTTTCTTTGCTTTTTTTTGAGTTTTGTATAGGTATACAAGATACCCAATTATGATAATAATTAGTAGCCAAAATAAAAATATCATTTTTTCTCCTCAAATATTATATAATACAAGTCAATTGTAGCCATTGTAATTCTATTGTTGAATTTATGATTTTCTGCTAGAATATCCCCACTTTAAATAGAATAAATATTTCAACTTTAGCTGCTCTGCAGTATTATTGTTTATCTTGTAGACTCTTATAATATTGGCCCTTCTCTACATATTCACTGCGAATTCTGTGCATTTCCTTTAGATCATCTTCAGTTAATTTCCTAATAACTTTTGCAGGACGCCCAAAGGCTAATGTATACGGTGGGATTGTCTTGCCTTGTGGTACAAGGCTTCCCGCTCCAATAAATGCGCCTTCTCCAATCTCTGCCCCATCAAGAACAATTGAGCCCATACCAATTAGTGCTTTTTTTCGAATAATTGAGCTATGGAGAATCACCTGATGGCCAACTGTCACATCATCTTCTATAATTAAAGGTTTATTGGGACTTTGATGTAAAACAGAGTTATCTTGAATATTAACACGGTTGCCTAAAGTAGTCGGTGCAACATCACCACGAATGACAGTATTAAACCAAATTGAGCACTCATCACCTATAGATACATCACCAGTGATTGTCACGTAATCAGCAATAAATGCTGTATTTGCTATTGTAGGGGTTATACCCTTGTACGGATAGATCATGTTCACAATCCCTTTCATTAATAGTAATAAACGCATTTCAATCTGTCCAGCTTCAGTGCCTATCTCCTCGAGTCGCTTCACCAATACACCCGAAGTCAAAAAGCGCCTTCATGTGTATTGGTTCCAGCGCTTGTCGGAGATGAACAAGTCACTTCCGCATTTCAATCTGTCCAGCTGCGCCTCCTAGCCTCTCGAGTCGTTTCGTCAATGCCCATAAAGGAAAAAGCGCCTTCATGGCAATTTACTCCAACGCTTGTCGAGACTGTACAAGTCGGCTTCGCATTTCTTACTAAGTATAGTTTTAAATAAGTGTAACAAATTATTAACACATTCGAAATGAATTTATTATACGATTAAGGGGGGATCATAATGAGATTATGGCATGCTGAACAGCCTCTAGGGGTGATCGTGATCATTCATGGTGCTTGTGAGCATATAGGAAGGTATAAGTGGCTTCTGGAGATGTGGAGGTCGATCGGTATGCATGTTGCGATGGGGGATTTACCTGGACAAGGTACGTCAAGAAGAAGACACCGAGGTCATATTGATTCTTTTGATGATTATATTGAGGAAATAGAAATGTGGGTGCAAGAAGCACTTACATTTAAACTCCCTGTTTTTATATTAGGTCATAGTATGGGTGGACTTGTTGCAATTAGAGCCATGCAGGAAAAACAATTACCTATTCATGGTTTAATGCTATCTTCTCCTTGCTTAGGGCTAGTGGAACATCCTCCAAAGGGTTTGGAGTGGGTCTCAAAGGGGTTAAATTACCTATTTCCTGAAAAACTGTTTGAAGCAAAGTTGTCTGCTGAAATAGCAACTCGTAATAAAGATATTCAAGAGCAGGATAATAATGATTCTTTGTACGTTACAAAAGTGTCGGTTCGTTGGTATCATGAATTATTAAAGGCAATGAAACTTGCTTATCGAAATATTCATAAACTACCAGATATACCGTTGTTGCTAATGCAAGGTGGTAGCGATAAAATTGTTGATAAAGTTGTTGTAAAAGAATGGTTTGATCACGTAAAATGTACAGATAAAACATATAAAGAGTGGATTGGCTTATACCATGAAATATTTAATGAACCAGAACGTGAAAATGTGTTTAACTTCGCAAAAAGTTTTGTTGAAAAAGAAATTAAGCTATATGAAAACTTGAATTGATACATAGAGGTGATTTTTTGAAAATACCAAGTGAACCAGTAGGCTTGATGAAAAAAGTGTATAAAGAGGTATTACCGACTGTACATCATTATTTAGCATATTGGCGACACAAAGCGGAAAACATACCGAATAAAGAGCTTAGAAAGCAGGCAATTGCTAGCATAAATGACAAGACATTTCATTGTGAAGGTGGATCTATTTTGGCACTGCTTGCGAAAGAGCACCTGGATGATTGTATAGAATTTATTGTCGCATATCAAACGATCAGCGATTATTTAGATAATTTATGCGATCGCAGTACATCACTTGATCCAAATGATTTTCGTGCCTTACACAATTCAATGCCGCATGCACTTACGATTCACAGTGATAAGGAGAATTATTACAGATACCGTGATGAACAAGCTGATGGTGGATATTTACATGATTTAGTAACTACTTGTCAAAGAATTTTACAAAAGAGTAAGCATTATGAGCAGATTGCTCCTTATTTACTAGAGCTTTCTCTTTACTATTGTGATCTACAAGTCCATAAGCATGTAACTGTCGAAGAAAGGGTACCACGTTTAGAAAAGTGGTTTGAAGATTATGAATCGCAGTTACCAAAAATGGAGTGGTACGAATTTTCAGCTTGTTCAGGATCTACATTAGGAATCTTTTGTTTAGTTGCCTATTCATTTAATGACTATTTTGAAGAAGGTATGGCACAAAAAATTCGTAATAGCTATTTTCCTTATATTCAAGGTCTGCACATACTATTGGATTATTTTATTGACCAGGAAGAAGATCGACAAGGTGGAGATTTGAATTTTTGTTTTTATTATCAGAATCAGGAAGAAATGATTCAGAGATTTATCCATTTTGTTGAAGAGGCAGATAAAAATACAGCTGGGTTACCTGACGAGAAGTTTCATCGTCTAATTAACAGAGGGTTATTAGGCATTTATTTATCAGATGAAAAGGTTAGTAAACAAAAGGATGTTAAGCAAGCAGCTAAGAAGATTATTAAACTCGGCGGATCAATATCAAAGTTTTTTTATTTTAATGGTCGAGCATATCGAAGGCTACAACGTTGGAAACCAAATTTGAATGTAGCGACAGCCAAACCGAATTAGGGTATACCATTTTGTTGTAATTCGGATAAAGAATTAATTTTCGTGAAATAACATGACTAAAGCCCAATTGATATTGGGCTTTAACGTTTTTCAATGGCTATAATGAACGGTGGATTATTAATTTGATTAATAAACTTATATTGTAATACACTGGCATCCTTTTGATTGAGGGTGGAAGCGTAATGTAATATTTCATCACGTTCAATTTTCCCTTCAGGGTGCCCAGAATAAATAACAATTATAATAATTCCTCCTACTGCCAAAACCGATAACAACTGTTCTAGAGCTTGAATCGTGCTAGTGGGCTTTGTTACAATTTCCTTATTTCCTCCAGGCAAATATCCTAAATTAAAAACAGCTGCTTTTATATGACCGTGTAGCTCAGTTGGAATCGTATCGATGATCGTATCATGACTAGCCTGATATAGTGTAACGCCGTTATAAACATTATGAGTTTCTAACAGCTTCGTTGTACTTAAAATTGCTTGTTCCTGTATATCAAATCCATATATATGTCCAGATTCTCCGACAAGCTGGGATAGAAATAATGTATCATTACCATTTCCAACTGTTGCATCAATTGCGAGATCACCTTTAGATAATGTTGCTTGTAATAATGTTCTCATATACGGTAAGACACGTTCTAATTTCATTTAATGCTCACCTTGTGTACTGCGTGCTTACCTTGATAGCTGTCACGACGCTTGAGTTCCGCATCAATTGCGTTAAGAACTTCCCACTTATTCACACTCCACATTGGACCAACCATTAAATCGATTGGACCATCACCTGTAATACGGTGAATGACCATTTCAGGTGGTAATATTTCCAACTGGTCACATACTAAATTGACATAATCCTCGAATGATAAAAATTCAAGTAAGCCCTTTTCGTATTGTTTGACCATAGGTGTCCCTTTTAACAAGTGTAATAGGTGAATTTTCATGCCTTGAACGTCCAATCCAGCAACAAATTTAGCCGTTTCCATCATCATTTCGTTTGTTTCTTGAGGTAAGCCATTAATTATATGAGAACAAATATTAATATTGTGCTTTCTAAGCTTCTGTACGCCCTCAACATAGCAAGCTAAATCATGTGCTCGATTAATAAGATCGGCTGTACTTTGGTGCATTGTCTGTAATCCTAGCTCCACCCATAAATATGTTTTCTCGTTTAATTCTGCTAAATATTCTACTACATCATCAGGCAAGCAATCAGGTCTTGTTGCAATTGATAGTCCAACAACTCCATCTAAATTTAACACGGATTCGAATTTTTCCCTTAAGACATCAACAGGGGCATGTGTATTCGTATATGCTTGGAAATAAGCTAAATACTTACCGTCTTTCCATTTATCATGCATTTTATTTTTTATTGAATGAAATTGCGTAATAAGATCATCAACACGATTTCCTGCAAAATCTCCTGAGCCTGCTGCACTACAAAATGTGCATCCTCCATGTGCAACAGTGCCGTCTCGATTGGGGCAGTCAAATCCCCCATCTAAGGCAACCTTAAAAACTTTATGGCCAAATGTTTGTCGTAAATGGTAATTCCAAGTATGGTATCGTTTATCATCAGTAGCATATTGAAATAGGTTATTCTGAGTCAAGTCAGTAACCTCCTTATAAAAATTTCCAAAGAATAGCACAAATAGGCTGTAACTTAGCCAACGTCCATATCTTAAGCATTTTATCACGATTAATAAAATTTATACAAATGTAATTATTGTGTTGGAAATGATTAGATGGAGTCTTAAATGATAGAAAAGAACGAATAGGTAAAACTAATTATTGAATTAAATTGAAATAAAGGAGGCAAGTAGCGAGATGGCTACACGTCAGTCAGTACAAGAATTTATTCACAGATGTGAAGAAACATTAAACTTTGCGGAAGAGCAACTAACTGAGGCGAGAAGACAAGAGCATTACAATGATTATGAGTTCTCTCAAGCACAGCAGCAGCTGGAGAATGCAAATAATGATTTAGCTCATCTTGCCCTTAGCTGTAATGCCCAACAAAAAGAACAATTGCACAGAATGCGGCTACAAATTCAGGAACTACAGAACGAGATGATCTTACAAGATCATTAGGAATATTCAATATAGCTGGAGGGTATTATGAAAAAAAGATCTAAACAAAACAATCCTGAGCAGAAAACGAAAAATGGAATAAATAATAATAATAATGATATTGAATTAGGTCGTGAGTTTGATCCTAAAAAAATTGCTAAGCAAAATTACGCCGAAAAGGGGCAACCAGTAACATCAAAACAACACAAAAATAAATAAAGTAAAAATAATTAGAAAGCAGTGTTAGCAATTATGGACACTGCTTTTGTTAGGCTTTTTTCGCAAACTCTGTAGCTATGTTTACTAAAGGCTTTTTTTTTGTAAACACTGTTGTCGTTACCAAATTAGTACCATAACGGTTTTATATGTTAGTCATCGTTGTCCAGAAGAAACAATAACAAGGATGCTAGTTGTCTATCTGGTTATTTCTTAATACGAAAAAAAACAATCCATGAGAAGATGGCATTACTTTACTTGGACAATATGACAGTTTTATGAAAGCTTATTAATTTTTTATGGGACTATATATGCAAAAATAAGCAATAACCAATATGAAAACAGCCTTCGTTAATTAACCAATAATGTAAACTGTTAGGGATTTTCACACGGATATATTCAAGCTTGTGTTGGGGAATTTTAGGATGTGTTGTTGCTTTTCGTGTTATTCCGTTTGAATTTTGAGGTGCCATTTCTTCAACTAAATCGTTTACTTCTCGTTCTACTGTTATGTATGAAAAAGCAACAAATTTCAGAAAAGGTGTCTATTTTAAAGATATTTTTTATTGCTATTCTAGCTTAGAGCGAATACAATATGTGCGGTGAACTATGTAACAATTTAAGCGCATATGAGGAGGAATATTTATGCCTCGGTCATTGTATTTTGTTGTGGTTGGTATGGCAATTTTAGTTACAGGGTCATCGTTTCTTTGGCCTTTAAGTACGATTTATGTTCATGATTATTTAGGTAAAAGCTTAACAACAGCAGGTGTCGTTATTATGTTTAATTCTGCTGCTGGTGTAGTAGGAAATTTGCTAGGTGGAGTCATTTATGATAAGTTTGGAAGCTTTAAAACAATTGTTTCAGGTGTATCTGTTACTTTATGTGCCTCAATAATGTTGATATTCTTTCATGATTGGCCTCATTTTGTATTGTTATTAATAATTATTGGATTTGGCTCTGGAATAATATTTCCAGCTATGTATGCTCTAGCTGGTGCGGTGTGGCCTGAGGGCGAAAGGAAAGCATTTAATGCAATTTATGTTGCTCAAAATATAGGTGTAGCACTTGGAACAGCACTTTGCGGTTTTATTGCGTCATATTCATTTAACTATACGTTTATGGCAAGTGGCCTATTGTATTTAATCTTCTTTTTAATTGGAGTGATATGGTATCGACAGTTAGATGTTAAAGGGAAGAGTTCAGCTAATCATGACACAGAAACGATAGCAAGGAAAAGCAAGGTTAACTTTTATTCATTAATTATTCTTTGTGTGGGATATTTATTATGCTGGGCTGGATATGTGCAGTGGTCTACTACGATATCAACATATACCCAGGAATTAAACATTAGCTTAAAGCAATACAGTGTGCTGTGGACAGTAAATGGAATATTAATCGTCTTGGGACAACCATTGGTCTCTGCTTTTGTAAAACGCTTTGCAAAAACATTGAAATCTCAGATAGTCGTCGGAAACATCATATTTATTTGTTCATTCATTGTCGTTGCGAATGCGTCGGAGTATTCCTCTTTTATTACTGCGATGGTAATCTTAACAATTGGTGAAATGTTAGTATGGCCGGCTGTTCCAACTATTGCTCATCAACTTGCGCCTGAGGGACGAGAAGGATTTTATCAAGGTATTGTAAATAGCACAGCTACAGGTGGAAGAATGGTTGGACCATTGCTTGGTGGATTGTTGGCTGATATTTATGGAATGAATATATTATTCATCGTTTTAATTATCTTCTTGGTAATATCAATCATAACGACTACCTCATATGATTACAGGTTAAACCGACAAAATCAACAAGAGGAAATCAAGATGATGTGATAGGTAATATGTTAGTTTTGAAAAAATTTCTATATACAACTTGCAGTTTTATTTTAAATTCTATACAATACATAATAATGATGAAATATAATGATATAACAACATTGATAAGGAATAGTAATGAATGTTACACGTTATAGAGAGCTGGCGGGTGGTGCAAGCCAGACGTTGTATATTCATGAACTCACCTTTAAGTTGCAAGTGTGAAAATTCTGAGGTATGTTAAAACCCTCATAAGTAATGCTTGCCGTTGTCCGCGTTATGGAATGAAAAGCGAGTGTCATATTATGATACTAATGTGGGTGGTACCGCGGGAAGAATTAATTCTAATCCTCTCGTCCCTTTTTAGGGATGGGAGGTTTTTTACTTTATTTTAATGGTTAAATTTGTAAATAAGATGTTTGTAAGGAGGAAATACAATGAGTTTTAATCATGAACAAATTGAACAGAAGTGGCAATCATATTGGGAAGGGAACAAAACATTCAAAACATCTGAAGATAAAGGAAAAGAAAATTTTTATGCTTTAGATATGTTTCCTTTCCCTTCTGGAGCAGGGCTTCATGTAGGTCACCCAGAGGGGTATACTGCAACTGATATTATATCTAGAATGAAGCGCATGCAAGGTTTTAACGTTTTACATCCAATCGGCTGGGATGCATTTGGCTTACCTGCGGAGCAATATGCATTAGATACAGGGAATGATCCAGCTGAATTTACCGAACATAATATTAATACTTTTCGTCGACAAATTAAATCTTTAGGATTTTCGTATGATTGGGACCGAGAAGTGAAAACGACTGATCCAAATTATTTTAAATGGACACAATGGATTTTTTTAAAGCTGTATGAAAAGGGTCTTGCATATGTTGATGAAGTTGCAGTGAACTGGTGTCCTGCTTTAGGGACTGTGCTTTCTAATGAAGAAGTGATAGATGGAAAAAGTGAACGTGGAGGTCACCCTGTTGAACGACGTCCAATGAAGCAATGGATGTTAAAAATTACTGCTTATGCTGATCGTTTATTAGAGGATTTAGATGATCTAGACTGGCCTGAAAGCGTAAAGGATATGCAACGCAATTGGATCGGACGTTCAGAAGGTGCTGAGGTTACTTTTAATATTGCAAATTCCAAGGAAACGTTCACAGTATTTACTACTCGTCCGGACACTTTATTCGGTGCTACTTATACTGTACTTTCACCAGAGCATCCTTTAGTAGACATTATTACAACTAATGAGCAAAAGGAAGCAGTGAATGTATATGTAGACAAAGTAAAAAGCAAAAGTGATTTAGAACGTACAGATTTAGCCAAAGATAAAACAGGTGTGTTTACTGGTGCATATGCAATAAATCCAGTGAATGATGCAAAAATGCCGATTTGGATTGCAGATTATGTGTTGATGAGCTATGGTACTGGTTCAATAATGGCTGTTCCAGGACATGACGAGCGTGACTGGGAGTTTGCCACAAAATTCGGACTGGAGATTACAGAAGTTGTAGCAGGTGGTAATGTTTCTGAAGAAGCATACACAGGAGACGGTGAACATGTGAATTCAGACTTCCTTAACGGGTTAAATAAAGAAGAGGCCATTTCTAAAATGATTGAATGGTTAGTAACAAATGATCGAGGAGAAAAGAAGATTACTTATCGCCTTCGTGATTGGTTGTTTAGTCGTCAAAGATACTGGGGAGAGCCAATACCGGTCATCCATTGGGAAGACGGCTCGATTGAAGCGATCCCGGAAGAGGAATTACCGTTAACACTTCCAAAGGTTGATGACATTAAACCTTCGGGTACTGGGGAATCACCTCTAGCAAAAATTACTGACTGGGTAAATGTGGTTGATGAAAAGACTGGAAGAAAGGGTCGTCGTGAAACAAATACGATGCCTAACTGGGCAGGAAGTTGCTGGTATTATTTGCGCTATATTGACCCAGTAAACGAAGAAAAACTAGCTGATCCTAAAAAATTAGAAGATTGGCTGCCGGTCGATATATATATTGGTGGGCAAGAGCATGCTGTATTACATTTGCTTTATGCTCGATTCTGGCATAAGTTCTTATACGATATCGGTGTTGTACCAACGAAAGAACCTTTCCAAAAATTATTTAACCAAGGCATGGTTCTTGGAGAAAACAATGAAAAAATGAGTAAATCAAAAGGGAATGTTGTTAATCCAGATGATATAGTCGCTAGTCACGGAGCTGACACACTAAGGTTATACGAAATGTTTATGGGGCCACTTGATGCATCAATTGCATGGTCAACTACTGGCTTAGATGGAGCTCGTCGTTTTATAGACCGCGTGTGGAGATTAATTATGGATGATAACGACAACTTAAGTTCGAAAATTGTTGCTAATGACAATACTGGTGCATTAGAGAAAACGTATCATCAAACGGTAAAAAAGGTAACGGAAGACTATGAGGGGCTAAGGTTTAATACAGCTGTATCACAGTTGATGGTATTTATTAATGAAGCATACAAAGCTGATGATTTACCAATACGTTATATCGAAGGTTTTGTAAAACTATTGGCACCTATATGCCCACATGTAGCTGAAGAACTGTGGGAAAAGCTAGGACATTCCGAAACGATTGCATATAGTGCATGGCCTGCATACGATGAAGCTAAGCTAGTTGATAATGAAGTTGAGATTGTTGTACAAATTAACGGCAAAGTGCGTGCAAAGCTGAATGTTCCTACAGAGATTTCAAAAGAACAGCTTGAACAAATCGCTATGGACGACATGAAGGTAAAAGAACAAATTGAAGGGAAAACAGTACGGAAAGTCATTGCTGTTCCTGGAAAATTAGTTAACATTGTTGCAAATTAATATTTAAAGGCTCTTTCCGTAAAACCTGTTGCTATTACTAACAAATTAGTACCATAAAAAGTAGCTGTATATATTAGTCATCATTGTACAGAAGAAAAGATGCGACGAACGCTAGATGTATACGTGCTTTTATCTAAGGACGCAAAGTAACAATCAATGCGACAACAGGTTATGTAAAAGACAAACGCATAAAGATCTCCTAAAATAGCCCACATTCTGTGGGCTATGGCGGGTTGTTGTCATTTGGATTCAAGGTGCTTGTTGCTTCTTTTTACAAGGAGATATTTTTTTTGATACTTTGTGCATACTTAAAACTATAATAAATGTGGATATGTTTTTATTAAAGGAGGCATTTTTCTATATGATGAATTCGGTAAAAGAGATTTCAACAACTGAGTTAGAAGAGAAGTTGAATAGAGAAGAAAAGCTAAACTTAGTAGATGTGCGAGAAGATGATGAAGTAGCTACAGGTATCATTCCTAGTGCCAAGCATATAAAAATGGGGGATATCCCTAATCATCTCGATCACTTTTCAAAAGATGAAGAATATATATTCATATGTCGTTCTGGTGCGCGAAGTGAGCGTGTATGTCAATACATGCAGCAGCAAGGTTATAATGTGAAAAATATGGTTGGTGGTATGTTAGAATGGTCAGGGGATAAAGCATAAGTGATCTATTCTGAGTAGAGAAAGAGGTATTTTTCTCTACTCTCTTTTTTTTGTGCATTACGATAAAAGTATGGAATTGACCCAAAAATAAATATAATTGATCGTAAAAAGAATGAAATTGACCGATAAACAATGTAAATCGGTCAATAATTACGCTAGCCCTAACAACTAGTTAGCATTTTCACCTGCATTTATTCCAGCTAGTCTTCCTGTGACTAATGCGGCTGTAATATTATAGCCACCTGTGTATCCATGGATATCAAGAATTTCCCCACAGAAATATAGCCCTCTCGTTAGCTTCGAAGACATTTGTTTCGGATTAATTTCTTTTACAGAAACGCCGCCACCCGTAACGAAGGCTTTTTCAATTGATAAAGTCCCATTTACTTTAAAAGAAAATTGTTTGCAGTCGACAACAAGAGCCCGAAGCTTGTCTTTTGCTATATGTGACATTGTGGATTGTGGATCAATGTCATTCTTATCAAATAAAAATAGTAAATATCTTTCTGGCACGATACCTTTCAAAACATTCCTAATTGCTTTTTTCGGTTCATTCTCCATTTTCCTTAATATCATTTGGTAGAGTTGCTCAGTATTTTTGCCTGGTAGTGCATCAAGTTGCATCTCTACTTCTTTTAGATTAAATTTCTTCATTGTTTTTAATACAAATTGACTACAGCGCAGTGCAGCTGGACCCGATATGCCGAAATGTGTAAAAATCATATCCATTTGATGTGCAATGACATTTTTTCCTTTTGGATTTATCACCTTTAATTCAACATCTCGTAGGGAAAGGCCTTGCAATGATTTTTCTTTAATAAACTGTTCATTAGATGTAATTGGCACTTCTGTTGGATAGAGTTCGGTAATCGTATGTCCTGCTTTTTTAGCCCATGCATAGCCATCCCCAGTTGATCCTGTATGCGGAACTGATTTACCACCAACTGCGATTACTACACTTTTAGCACGGATAAGTTCATCATTTTTTAATTCCACACCTATCACTTTTCCATCGTCATATATTACTTTTTTTACAGGTGTATTTGTTCTTATATGGACTTTTAAACGCCTAAGCTCATCAAGAAGAGCGTTAACAACAGATTGGGCATTATCTGTTATCGGGAACATTCTTCCGTGGTCTTCTTCCTTTAGTTGTATTTTTAGCCGTTCAAAAAAAGAGATGATATCTTCATTGTTATAAATCGAGAAAGCACTATGGAGAAAACGGCCATTACCTGGGATATGTTTAATTATTTCATCCACTGGTAGACGGTTAGTTACATTACAGCGTCCACCACCTGAAATTGCTAGCTTTCTGCCAAGCTTTTCTCCTTTATCAAGTAATAAAACGCGTTTTTTTTGTTCTGCTGCTGCAATGGCTGCCATTAAGCCTGATGGACCTCCACCGATTACAACTACATCATATTTCATAGCATTACACCAACCTTATGTTTAAATACGAAATGTGTTATTTGTTCAAAACTGCTTTAACCATGCTATTGATATTGGCTAGTTATATTACTTAGTCTAATTTATTGTTGTCAATGACTATCGAGGCGAAAGGTGCTCTCTTAGTCAAAAACTACAAAGGTTACCGATTAAGCTGTTTATACCCTACTTACTATACTATCCACTATGCCCTACCGATCACTACACATTACATCCGAAAGCCTAATCTACCTTCTAGTGATGTGACTCGAGCTATTTCCTCTTTGTCCACAGCATCCACTGTTCCCTTAAGGTCATAAGCTATCCAAAAAGAAGGTTCAAAAAACACCTCAGATGTGTCAAAAAAGTAGGGTGACGACATCCACTGTGACTCACTGGAAAGTGGAGCGATTTTAAGTCGATTCTAGGAACAAGCTTTTCTAAACTACCAACCATTATAACTGTAACAAAAGCAACATGAAAGTGATCATTATGATACAATACATAAGTATTTATACTAATTTTACTTTTTGAAGTTTAATGATAGGGTAGTGATCATATGAGTTCGAAGCTTTTAAGAGGTACTTTTATTTTAACGTTAGGTACAATGCTATCCAAGGTGTTGGGTATATTATACGTCATTCCTTTTACTGCAATTGTTGGGTCTGAAGGGACAACATTGTTTTCATATGCTTATGTCCCATATACAATCTTTTTAAGCATAGCTACAGCTGGTGTCCCATTAGCAGTCTCAAAATATGTAGCCAAGTATAATGCTATGGGAGAATACGGAGTAAGCAGAAGACTGTTCGAATCAGGCAAGGTCGTTATGCTTATTACTGGTATCCTATCATTTTTGTTATTATATAGTATTACTCCTCTGATTACTCCTTTTGTCATCTCAGAGGGTGAGAACACATTTTCAGAAGAAGACGTGGCTCTGGTCATTAGATCTGTAAGTTTTGCACTATTAATCGTTCCTGTAATGAGTTTAATTCGTGGTTTTTTCCAAGGTCATGAATCGATGGGTCCAACGTCTGTTTCCCAAGTCATTGAGCAAATAGCTAGAATACTATTTATCCTAATGAGTACATTTATCGTGGTTGTTATATTAGATAGGAGTGTGACAGTAGCAATAAGTTTTGCGACGTTTGGAGCTTTTATTGGTGCACTAGGTGGTTTGGGGGCATTAATTTGGTATTGGTATAAACGAAGAGATCATCTTAATCAAACTTTAACGCATGCAAAAGGGCAAGTACAAGTGTCTTTAACAGATATGTATAAAGAGCTCCTTTTATATGCAGCACCATTTGTTTTTGTTGGAATTGCAAACCCGCTATTTCAAGCTATAGATATGTTTACTTTTAATCGAGCGATGGGGGCAATTGGCAAAGCTGATGTTGCTGAAAGTGCCTTTGGTATTTTAACGTTTCAAACCCATAAGCTTGTATTGATTCCTGTATCTTTAGCTGTATCCTTTGGGCTAGCTTTAATTCCGACAATTACAAAAGCATTTGTTGAGCAGAAGGGACAGTTGTTAACAAAACATTTAAATCAAACTTTTCAAATTGTATTTTTTGTAACTTTCCCAGCTGTAATTGGGTTATCTCTATTAGCTGATCCAGCATATATCATGTTTTTCGGACTTGAAGATGTAGAAATTGGTGGGAAGATATTACGCTGGTATGCACCTGTTGCCATTTTATTTGCTCTATTTTCTGTGACAGCGGCTATTTTGCAAGGAATCAATCAACAGAAATTTACGGTGATTAGTTTAGGAATCGGACTTTTTGTTAAACTATGCTTAAACTATATTCTTATTATCCAGCTTGGAGAAATCGGAGCTGTTATTGGTACAGGGCTAGGCTATGCAGTTAGTGTGCTATTTAACTTTTGGGTTATTCGCAAATATGCTAATTATAGTTATCACTTAGTAATCCGTAGAACCATGTTAATGACTGTTTTTACGGTTATCATGGTCATTGTAGTTGCCACTACACTATTCATCATGTCCAGCTTAGGAATATCATCTGAAAGTAGCAGAGTTTTATCGATTGGAATTGTAATCATATGTGCTATAACCGGCGGAGCGAGTTATTTTTATTTAAGTTATCGTACAAAATTATTATATCTTTTACTTGGAAATAGACTACCATTTTTACGAAAAAGGCAGGCTGTTGGTAAAGAATAAAATGATAAAAAAATTAGCGAGCAGAAAAACAATCTCAGGAGGGAGTTTGTCAAAATGAGAATTGATAAATTGTTGGCAAACGTTGGCTATGGTAGTAGAAAAGAAGTAAAGAAACTATTAAAGTCAGGAGCTGTCAAGGTAGACGGTGTGACTATAAAAGATGCAAAGACTCATATTAATCCAAATGAACAACAAATTTCTTTACTTGGTGAAATAGTTGAATATAAAGAGTTCATTTATTTAATGATGAATAAACCTCAAGGGATTATATCTGCAACTGAGGATGAAAGACATGAAACGGTGATTGATTTACTTGAATTTGAGGATGTAATCTACGAACCATTTCCAGTTGGGAGACTTGATAAAGATACGGAGGGACTTTTACTCATTACAAATGATGGTAAGCTGTCTCATCAGCTCTTATCTCCTAAAAAACATATACCGAAGACGTATTATGCAATTATTAATATGGAAGTAACAGAAGAAGATATTACTGCATTTAAAAACGGTGTTCAATTGGATGATGGGTATATAACAAAACCAGGTCACTTAACGATTATAAGATCTGGTATTCGTTCTGAAATAGAATTAACGATAACAGAAGGAAAGTTTCATCAAGTGAAACGAATGTTTGAAGCTGTTGGAAAAAAAGTAACATATTTAAAACGTCTTAAGATGGGAAGTCTTAAATTAGATGAATCACTTGAGCTTGGGGAATATCGAGAGTTGACAGATGAAGAAATAGATTTGTTAAAAACGGGAAACACTTCAATATCGGATTAGCTATAAGTTCGTCATGTTTGTGAAGGATAATGTTAAGTGCCATTAATAATGGCACTTTTTATTGTGTTAAATATAGGAATCATTAGTGATGAAAGTCCACTGTGTGGGTACACAAGTCCAAGGTGCTTATCATCATGTAAGTAGAGAGATGGATAAAGGCGTGGATTAAATTCTTGGCTTACGAACAGACAGCTGATACGAACGCTTTAAATAGGAATGAGACTTCACGTCAAATCAAAAGATGTTTGTAACTCTATAAAGTAATCAGGTTACTAAAAGAGGAAAGATAGTTATCTTACTATGTGAGATCATTCAGTCGCACATTAGTACAGTCCAAAAATATTAGCCGCAAGAAGTCACCAGTTGAAGCAATAGGTGGCTCCTAAGAAAAAAACAAATCGTTAACTCAACTAGGGAGGTTGGAGGAGGAAGCGAACGGTGTGTGGGGAGAAAATAAATCCTTATATTCTTTTCCTCATTTTATAGTTGAATTACAAAGAAAAAAGGACCTGTTTTAGGTCCGTATGTAACAGCTTTTATAATTAATATTAGTTGTTTTAAGATTGATTGTTATTTATTTGTACAAAGTAATAAACACGTATACGATAAGAGTTCAGGCACCTTTAACTAATAAAATCTCATTTGGTTAGTTTATAGAAAAAAACTATTTATATTTGAGATTATTAGAATTAGATGTAACTGGAACTTCATTACATTGTACGTGTATACCATTTCCTATATTTTAAATTAGTTGGCTAAGAAATTTTAACTCTCTTTTTTGTTGTTGTCCATTTACCTCGACTAGGACTGCGTACTAAATTGTTGAATGCTAGTACGTGAAGGTCTCGTTGAATTGTTCTTTGAGTTGTACCGAATTCTTCTACTAGCTCCTTTGTTGTGACAGTTCCTTTTTCATTAATAAACATGTAAACTGATTTAATACGAGTTAGCATACGATCTGTTGTAGGTTTCAAAAAACCACTCCTTATAGTATGGTTTCGCATAGTACAACGTACTCATCTAGCTGTATTCATGTTTTACTGTCATACGTATATATTTATTTTACACAAAAAAAAGAGAAAAAAACCATAAAAATTTATAATTTACAAAATAATTATACATTTTTGTGGTTTTTAATAAGACGCAAACAGTTCCTAGTAAATTAAAATGATTCATTTTTAAAGGCTGTTTTCGCAATGATTGTTACTTTACGTACTAAGAAATAAATACGTATTGACTTATTTAATTTTGGCATCAAATTATTTATTGCTGTGTTAAATTAATTTCAATAGCAACTAGTTTTCAAAAAGAGCTTCTGTAAGGGATTGATGAGAATCACCCTAGCCCTCTAATTGAGGAAACCTTTTTTATGTTTAACCGTATAAGAATTAGGGGGAGATATACATGCAATTACTCGATGTGAATATTAATAAAGCAGGCTACGATGCACAAGACCTAATCATTTCAGACATCCATTTTAGCTTGCAAAAAGGTGAATTAGTTGGATTAATTGGCCCAAACGGTGCTGGTAAAAGTACGACGATTAAAGCGATATTAGGAGTACTTAATTATTTAGAAGGGGATATTAATTTTAGTAATGAAACGACTTACGCATATATACCTGAACAGCCAATCTTTTACGATGAACTTACCTTATGGGAGCATTTAGACTTAGCTGCTTCGACTATGAATATTGATGATCGAACATTTAAGAATCGAGCAGAACATCTATTAGAAGTGTTTAAGCTTAATCATGTCATTCATCAATTGCCTAGCACCTTTTCTAAAGGCATGCAGCAAAAAGTAATGATTATAATAGCGTTTTTAATTAAGCCAGACATTTTCATTATAGATGAACCTTTTATAGGTTTGGATCCACGAGCCGTAAAAGACTTGTTATTTTTACTTGATAAAGAGAGAGAGCAAGGAGCTAGTATTCTTATGTCAACACATGTATTAGATACAGCTGAAAAAATTTGTGAACGATTTTTACTTGTTTCTAATGGGGAGTTGCTCGCAAATGGAACGATGCAAGACATTAGGAATAAAAGTGGGTTAATAGATGGTTCTTTATTTGATTGCTTTTATCATCTAACAGAGGTGGATGATAATGATAGGAAGTAGCTTGTTTTTTGAAAGGTTGAAACGGGAATGGAAGTTTCAATGGGGGATTTTTCGTTCGATTGCAGACTGGACGATTATTGTTTATATAATCATACCTACATTATTAGCATGTAGTTACATATATGGTTTATGGTGGATTACAATTCCAAGTTGGATCGTTCCTGTACCAGAGTTATATTTATTTTTAGTAGTATATCTATATTGTTGGCTAGGTGCATGTAGATTTTTTATTGAGGAAGCTGATCAGCTTTATTTAATTCAAAAGAAGCAAATCGTTAGGAATTTGAAAAAAATAGCCGTGAGTTATAATGTCATTAGTAATAGCATTAAAATGAGTATCATAATGATAATATTTGCACCCTTTTTGTTTATTCATTACAATTTGAACGTGCAAACAGTAATGATTGCATTTATATTTTTTTTAAGTCTGAAACTTCTAATCTTAATGCTAAAAAAATGGCTATCTGTTATTAAACGTAGCTGGCTTAAAAAGGGTATTTTATTAATATTGTTCTTAATATTAGGGAGTATCATATGTTTTACAAATATGTTATACAATCCTCAGTTCATCATTACGATGACGTTTGTATTTTTGCTAACATATTTATTTATAGTAAGACGAATGATCCGTCAAACTGGTACTTTTTTTGAAGATGTTATTACAGAAAAAGAGGAAAAGTTAAAATATGCGAGTACTATATTACAAATATCAAAAATTGACCAACCTGCGAAAATAAAAAGAAAACGACCATTGTTGTTTAGCAAATCACAGCGAATTTTTTCATATTGGACTAAACAGAATACGCTCGTTGAAGTTTTTATAAAAATTCTGTTGAGAAATAAGCAGTACATATTTTCGCTTTTAAGGCTAATTGGTATTTCAGTACCTACGGTAATCATCGTTCCTGCTATTTGGTTGAAATGGTTACTATGTATTGGAATCATTATCGTCATAAAAATATGGCTATCATCGATGTGGGATCACATCCAAAATAAGCACTTTATTATGCATGTTAATCAAGATCAGAAGGAGCTAGCTCTAGCAAGAACAAAGGCAGTTAATATATTTTGGGTGCCGTCCATGCTGTTTATTATCACACTATTATTAGGGGCCACAATGATTAGTCTTTAACCATTGCTTTAATAAATCAATCTTTAATCCACAATTATAGTTTGATAAGCTAAAAGAAGATCAAAAAGTGAAAAATATTAAATCATTATCCTATGACTCTGGGAGAGGGGGGGAATTGTGATTATTATTAAAAAAATTATTGTCAAATTAGTAAGGTTTAATAATTGGATTTTATTCACTTCCACAATTGCACTAATAGCATGTAGTTCACTTATTATGATGTATCTAGAGCCAGAAACATTTACTACACCTTTTGAAGGTGTATGGTGGGTGATGACAACTGTCACAACTGTAGGATACGGTGATCTCTATCCTGTCACTACGCTAGGAAGATTATATGCTATATTTCTCTATTTAGTTGGAATTGGTTTAATTGGTGTCATTATTGGTAAGATTGTTGACTTCTTTGCTACATTCAGAAGGAAGAGGGAGGAAGGAAGAGTGCATTATAAAGGCGAAAATCATCTAGTTATTATTGGGTGGTCAAGAAAAGCAAATTTTGCCATCGAAGAAATACTACAATCAGAAAGTAAAATCGAGTTAGTCATCATTGATACACTGGAAAAGTCACCGATCATAAATGATAGGGTTCACTATGTGCAAGGCTATGCTGCTGATAATGAAACGCTGTCGAAAGCAAATATTTCAAAATGTAAAGCAGCTATCATCTTTGCAGATGACTCAATTCACGATGTTCAATTAATTGATGGAAAATCATTGCTTATTGCTACTGCAATTGAACGTCTTGTTCCGAATATACATACGACTGTGGAAATTTTATCGGAGGAACATATTCAAAATTTTGTCCATGTAAAGGTAGATGAATTTGTCTTAACCCATGAAACTGTCTCGCGTATGGCTGTCCGTTCTGCATTTACAAAAGGAATATCTGCTGTATATACTCAATTAATAAGCAGAAATGTTGGTGACGATCTATATCAAATTAAGGCGAAATCTGAGTGGAAAACGTATCGTGATGCTTTCGAACAGTTGTTAGAAGCAGGTGCGACTTTAATCGCAGATAAGGATAAACTAAATATAAATCGCATGTTAGATAAACCTATTCCGAAGAATACATACTTATATGTCATTTGTGATAAAAATACATACCAAAAGATAAGTTAGCAGGAGCAAAAATTATAGAAGAGGTGAAGATGATGGTTGAGCAAATAAATTGGTTAGCTGAGGTTAACAAGCAAAAAGATAGCATCATTCAGACTACACAGGAGTTATTAAAAATTAAAAGTATTTTAGACGAAGAGAATACATCAAAGGAATTCCCTTTCGGGGAAGGCGTTGCTCAAGCTTTGCATTATTTACTTAACAAAGGTAGTGAAGATGGGTTTCAATCAAAGAATGTTGACAACTATGCTGGTCATATAGAATTTGGAGAGGGAGAAGAAAGCGTTGGTGTTCTATGTCATGTCGATGTTGTGCCTGAAGGTAGCGGCTGGTCAAGTGACCCATTTGGTGCAGAAATTAGAGACGGAAAAATCTATGCACGTGGTGCGATAGATGACAAAGGCCCAACGATTGCTGCATATTATGCTATGAAAATCGTTAAAGAACTTAGCTTACCATTATCACGCCGTGTCCGTATGATTATCGGTACAGATGAGGAAAGTAACTGGCGCTGTGTAGAGCACTACTTTAAGCATGAAGAAATGCCGACGATGGGATTTGCTCCAGATGCTGACTTCCCGATTATATATGCTGAAAAAGGAATAGCTGATATTCATCTCATTAAGAAAAAAAATCAAAATCATATATCATCACAAAGCGATATCGTATTAGAAAGCTTTCAATCAGGTAGCCGCTTTAACATGGTTCCAGAGTTCGCTGAAGCAAAGCTAACAATCAAAGGAGATGCTGAGCAAATACTGCTACATTTTGATTCCTTTAAATCTGAGCATAAGCTTCAAGGGAAGGGCTATGTTGAAGACACCGATATTATATTACAGCTTGAAGGAAAATCTGCACATGGATCACTACCTCATCTCGGTATTAATGCTGGTATACATTTATTAAGCTTTTTGAAAAAAATACAGCTAGATGAGGAAGCTCAAACGTTTGTTACATTTGTTACTGATTATTTTGAAGAAGATACTAAAGGAAAAGCGCTTAACGTAGAATTTGAAGATGACATAACGGGAGAGCTTACAATCAATGCTGGGATCCTATCTTATCATCGTAACCGTGAAAGCAAAATTGGGATAAATGTCCGTTACCCAGTAACAAACGATTTCGAAAAAACTAAATCATCAATAGAGGCAGCATGTGAGAAGTATGATATGACAGTACAAATTGTCTCACATATGGAGCCAAACCATGTGGATAAAGACCATGAATTAATTAAGACATTACAAAGAGTTTACCAAGAACAAACAGGTGAAGATGCTACTTTATTATCAATTGGTGGGGGGACGTATGCTCGTTCATTAGAAGCAGGAGTAGCTTTTGGTCCATTATTTCCAGGGCGAGAAGAAACAGCACATCAAAAGGATGAGTATATCATTATTGATGATCTATTAAAAGCAACAGCAATTTATGCACAAGCTATTTACGAATTAGCTCAATAATTTAAAATTGTCCGTAAGACATTAAATTGAAGATGTCTTGCGGACTAATACTGTATATAGACATAATAATAAGATTAGTGAAATTGCACACTAATTGTTTTGTCGTTATTTAAGAAAGAATGGAATAATCTAGTTGGATGGTGCTTTTTATGGAATTACTTATGAAACGAAACATCAATGTTCAATTGTACTTCGTCTTATTTTATTTTTTCGTTTTCTTTGGAATAGGATCTTTATACCCACTTCTAGGTGTTTATTTAAAAGATGATATAGGATTAACGGGTACACAAATTGGTATCATTATGTCTATTAGTCCTGTTGTAATGATTGTCATTCAACCTATGTGGGGAATGTTAAGTGATTATACACAAAAGCCTAGACAATTGTTAACGTTAGCAATTGTATTGACAGGCGTAGTTGGTATTGTATATTCATACGCTTCATCGTACATGATGTTTATTATAATTGCTGCATTATTAGCAGTCATGCAAAGTGCTATCGTTCCAATTTCAGATAGTATGACGCTGACATATACTGAAAGACATCGTAAAAATTATGGGTCTATTCGTTTATGGGGGGCAATTGGTTTTGCATTCTCTGTGTTTATCGTTGGTAAATTAGCTGATTTTTATGGTTTAGGTGTCATTTTTTTTGCTTTTGCAATTATTTTATTTATTTCAGCCCTTTTTGCAATAAAGTTACCAAATGAAAGCCAATCTATGAAAGTAAATCTTAGAGCAGGTCTCTCTCAACTCATTCGATTGCGAAGATTTGTTTTGTTTTTATTAACCACTTTCCTTATTTTTGGTCCTATTCACGCAAATAACACTTACTTCGGTATTTTAATAACTGAAATGGGTGGTTCAACTGGACAGGTAGGAATGGCCTTTCTTTTAGCTGCTGGTAGTGAGGCTCCATTTATGCTATTTGCAGGTCGGTGGATTAAGCGTATTGGAATATTACAAGTACTTTTATTCGCTTCTTTTGTTTCTGGTGCAAGATGGTTATTTTATTTTTTTGAACCTTCTCTAACCGTTATCTATGCTACAACAATTGCACAAGGAATTTCTGTAGGCTTTTTTATTCCTGCTGCTCTGCAGTATGTTAGAGATATTGCCCCTAGTAAAGTGCGCGCAACAGCTATTTCTCTTTATTCAGCTGCGGGGATTGGCTTAGGGTCATGGTTTTGTAATTTTTTTGGAGGTGTCATTTTAGAGCGTTTTTCAATAAATAATGTCTATTTATTTTTTAGTCTTCTTACTGTTGTAGGATTAATTACATTACTTTTTGTTATAATTATTGATAATAAAAGAAGAACAGTAAGCTCATTATCTTAGCACGAACATCAATTTTTAAAAATTACTAAGCCAGCTTGAAGAAGATTTCTGGATTTGTCATTATTATTTAAGTAAAGAAGACGCTTCCATGTTTAGTTATATGTGCTTTCAGTCATTGTACGGTACGAAAATTAGTGTGAATTATGTTCTAAAGAGCTAAGACAAATTAAATTAGATAGGTGAGAATAATGGGTAGAAAACCACATTATTTTTTGGCAATTGGCTTACCAGATGAAACGAAAAGAGAATTATATTTAAATAATGAAAAAATTAAATCTCATTTTCCTTTTAAGACGTGGGTTTATGAACAAGATTATCATATTACATTAGCGTTTTTAGGAAGTATAGAAGATCCACAGCAATTATTAGCATTGATAGAAAAAGTTTCAACAATCGCTGAACAATACAATCGCTTTCAGCTTGAGCTTACGTCTTTCGGTACTTTTGGACAAGATGAACATCCACGCATTTTATGGTATGGAATACATAACAATGAAACTCTTTTTTTGCTGCAGAAGGATATCTACAAAGCATGTATTGAACTAGGTTTCTTATTAGATACTCGACCGTATTCCCCTCATATTACTATAGGGAGGAAATGGAAGGGTGAAAAAATATTTAATATAAAAGCACTAAACAACGCGTCGTGGCTTTTAACTAATCATAAGGTATTTAAAGTCAATCAACTTTCACTCTATCAGACCGATATAGAAAGCATACCAAAATATAAACCGATTAAGTTTTTTTCTCTTGAAAATAATCGTCAATAAATATTAATTAACATAGCAACTAAGTTACGAAAAGAGCCTTGGAAAATGATTATGTAAGGCTGTATTAGCATGAGTTCTTTTCGTATAAAGCTAAACAAGTATGTAACTAAAGTTCGAGGAATCTTTTCTTCTCTAATGACTATAGATACTCTATAACACTTCAGTGACTTAAATATAAGTGTGAAAAGCAACAAAGTTACGAAAAGAGCCTTAGTAAAAATCCGAGTAATGATACTTACAATAAGTTACCAGTAATATAATAGTTAATACGGTCGTTAAACTTCGCATGAACATGTGTGAGAGATGTAAAATGATGAAAACTTCAAGTTGAAAGTTGGTGAAGTTGATGGGACAACTTATAAAACTTCAAAATTATGTTTCACGTTACGAAATAGATACTTATCGTTATCCAAGTCAATATATTAGAATGAAGAAGCAACAATGGAATAGAATTCGATTAGCTTGGGAAAATGGAGATTTAGCGACAAAGGAAGATTTTGCTCATGATAGGGACTGGGATTCTTTACTAGATAATAAAGATGACAATATTCTATTAAAGTTAAAATCTATGTTTCAACGTAAGCAAAAGGATTCTCAAATAAATAATCACTTGGTAAATGATGCGGAGAATAATGATAATAAGGTTGAATGGCAATTGAATCATAAAGAAAATAACCCTGAAACAATGGAAGAGCTAATGCAACTATTTTTAGATCGTTTGTTTCATATTCAAATGAAGTGGGCTAGTTCAACGATACGTGAAAAGTCGTTAATTGATCGAGATTATTATTACAATCAAGAAATTAAATTTTTTCTTCAAAGATTTCCCGATACATTCTTAGTTTTGTATAAGCCCATTTTTTTAGTAAAGCAAGCACCTGTTGAATTTGATATTGTTGTTATTACACCTATTCATACGTATTGTATTGCAATACTAGAAGATGAGGAAGACAGTGTATTCATTGGCTCGAACAAACGATTTTGGTTAAAAAAACATGCTGGCAAAGAAAATAAAGTGTTATCACCTACGATATCTTTAAATAGAATGGAAAAGATTGTTCGAAACATATATGACACTGAAGAAATTGAGATGCCGGTGAAAAAGATAATATTGAATCGTTCTGGATATGTTGATTATCTTGATAAACCAATCGATCTTGATATTATTGAGAAAAGAAATTATAACGATTGGTTTAATCAGCAGCGACAGATGGTTTCGCCACTAAAACATGTCCAATTAAAGGCGGCAAAGTCATTATTATCATATTGTCAAACATCATCTATCAAACGCTATGAATGGGAAGATGATCATACAGATCTTATGAAATTAACATAGAAGGTAGATACTATGAAAATTCTTTTTTTTATTGTAAATATTGCTGCTGGAAATGGCAAAGCAAAAACAATTTGGAACGAGGTCAAACAGGAGCTTGGTAAACAGAATATTGAATATCGATCTTTTTTGACAAAGTCACCTGGACACGCAGAGCATCTAGCGAAAGGAATTGTTAAGAGACATCCGTGGAAGGTTGCTGGCATTGTTGTTGTTGGTGGTGATGGGACAATGCATGAAGTAATTAACGGCTTAGCAGGTACTTCTAATATAAATGTAGGCTTTATTTCAGCAGGCTCAGGAAATGATTTTGCAAGAGGCTATTCTGTTCCTCAAGCACCAATAGAGGCTCTAAAACATATAATAGATGATAAGGAGCCAAGTCATTCTTTATTTGATTTAGGGCAATATACTATAAGTAACCCTCTTAAGAAAGTAAGGTACTTTGTTAATAATTTGGGGGTTGGCTTTGATGCTGAAATTTCTAGTAAAGCGAATCAATCATATCTAAAAAAACGCTTAAATAAAATTGGCTTAGGATCACTTATTTACGTCATTATTTTAATACAATCTTTATTTACTTATAAAAGAACAGATGTAACTATAACGATAGATGGAAATATTCATCGTTTTCAAAATGTATGGTTTATTACTGTTTCCAATCAAGCATATTATGGTGGAGGGATGAAAATAGCTCCACTTGCACAACCAGATGATGGAATATTAGATGTAACAATTGTTCATAATGTATCACGTATAAAATTATTAGCGGTATTTATGAGTGTGTTTTTTGGTCTGCACACAAAGTTTAAAGGTGTAAATATGAAATCAGGTGAGTGTATTGATATTTCAAGTAGAGACTCACTTTTAGTACATGCTGACGGTGAGATAGTAGGCATGTCACCAGTAAATGTAAAAATACAGAACAAAGCAGTCTCCTTTTTTACGACTCACTCTGTAGGAAAATCACATGGAGAAACAATTAGGAGTGAATGAATTTGTTACAGATTAGACGTACCTATGAGGCATTTTTAGATGAAATGAATTTGATCACGATTATTATGCCAAAAATATATAGACAAGGGTTGTCTAACTCTTTTACACTCCAAGGTGACGAGGATGTTAACGAACCATTACAAATTTGTTCTACATTTGATGATCGTTTGTATATAAAGTATGAATGTAAAGCCGCTTGCCATATAGAAGTAGGTAAAGCATATGCTGTTTATGATGATGAAGGCTGTAGTACTGATTTACAGGTTGGGGCTGTTATTAGAACAGCTAAATTTGATGAGCTATATGCTTATGATGGGAATGATTTAGGAGTTACATTTTCTAAAGAATACTCACTATTTAAATTATGGGCTCCAAGTGCAACGAAGGTGAAATTAAAAATAACGAATCCCATCGATCACGAGAAGAAATATTACGAGATGAATCGTGGAAATCATGGAGTATGGGATTTACTAGTACATGAAGACCTAGAAGGTGTATATTACTCATACCTTGTTTGTGTAAATCTTATTTGGAAGGAAGCCATCGATCCGTATGCTGTAGCTTTATCTGTAAATAGTGAGTATGGTGTCATTGTCGATTTAAATAAAACAGCTATGCAAGATTATAAATTGCCACCTTTAGAGCATGCAACAGATGCGGTTATTTACGAAGTCCATACACGGGATTTTTCAAAACATCCTAATAGCGGTATTAACGAGAAAGGTAAGTATAAAGGACTAATTGAATCGCAAACTTCTGAAAGTAGTGGTTCATATACAGGACTTTCTTACTTGGTAGATTTAGGTGTTACACATGTAGAACTTATGCCTTGTAATGATTTTGCTGGTGTGGATGATCTTACTCCAGAAAAAACATATAATTGGGGATACAATCCACTGCACTATAATGCTCCAGAGGGTAGTTATTCTAGTAATCCTCAAAACCCTTATAATCGTATTAATGAGTTAAAAAAAGTTATTACTACTTTTCATAAAAATGGCTTAAGAGTCGTGTTGGATGTCGTATATAACCACGTATATATTCGAGAACAATCATCGTTCGAAAAAATTGTGCCAGGGTATTTTTTTCGACACGATGAGAATGGGCTTCCATCAGATGGAACGGGTGTTGGCAATGATATTGCTTCAGAACGACGAATGGTGAGAAAGTTCATTATTGACTCTGTTCTCTTTTGGCTTAATGAGTATCATGTTGATGGCTTTCGTTTTGATTTAATGGGTATTTTAGATGTTGATACGATGAATAGAATTAGAACAGCTGTAGATAAGATTGATTCAAGTATCATTTTATTTGGAGAAGGATGGGATTTACCAACATCACTGCCAACTGAAATGAAAGCTACAATACAAAATGCAAAAAAACTCCCTAGAATTGGACATTTCAATGACCAATTTAGAGACCGTATAAAAGGTAGTACTTTTAAACTTGAGGATAAAGGATTTTCTTTAGGTAATAGCTTTCAACTCGATAAGGTTAAGGAAGTTATTACGGGAAGTATAAGCTATGATCAAGCTAAGATAGGTATGTTTGATGATCCTGTACAATCAATTAATTATGTAGAATCACACGATAATCATACGATGTGGGATAAGATGATTAAAAGCAACCCAGATGAAAATGAAGAAACTCGAATGAAAAGACAGCGCTTAGCTACAGCAATCGTACTCCTATCGCAAGGTATTCCATTTGTTCATAGTGGCCAAGAATTTTTTCGTACTAAATTGGGTGTTGAAAATAGTTATAAATCACCTGATGAAATCAATTGGCTGGACTGGGATAGAAAAGGCATATATGAATCTAGTGTGCATTATACGAAAGGATTGCTGTTACTCAGAAAAAAGCATCGCGCCTTTCGATTTCCTGACTCCAGCCTCATTAGAAAACATTTAAAGTTTATTTCAGATAATGATCAAGTAATTGCTTACCAATTGCTTGATGTTGGTAACTATGGTCAGTGGGCATATATAACTGTTATACACAATAATAGTAAAGATGAACAATTGGTTAAAATTGATAGTGGAGAGGTTTGGGAAGCTATTTGTCATGGGGATAAAACAGGTATTACACCGCTAGTAAAAATGACAGGAAATCAAATAATTGTACCATCAATTAGTACATTGGTATTAATTCGTAATTAGAACTTGTTATTTTTACTTGACTAAAAAAGTAAAAGAGATATAAAATTTAAAGGATGGCTATTATTAAATACTCATATAGCCGTCTTTTTTATTCTAATGAAAAATAAGTATAACTTTATCTGAGCTATTTTTCGTAGTTCATCTAAGAATAGATATAGCGCCTATCCCCAAGAGGTGACTTTTCTTATACAAGACGACATGTGTGTTGACATTGAGGGTGAAATAGTTGGAGCATATATTAGGTAATGAGTGGGAGATATATCCTGCTGGTGGAGCAACTGGAGAAGCGTACTTTGCTCGATTCAATGAACGAAAATTATTTTTAAAACGTAATTCTTCACCATTTCTAGCTGTGTTATCAGCTGAAGGAATCGTACCTAAGTTGGTATGGACAAAACGTATGGCAAATGGTGATGTAATTACAGCTCAACAATGGTTGAATGGTCGCGAGTTAAAGCATGCGGATATGATTGATATTAGAGTTGTGGATTTATTAAAGAAAATTCATAACTCGACAGAATTATTACGGATGCTTACACGGTTAGAGAAAAAACCACTGTTACCAGAGATGATTATAAATGAACTGTTAATTTATTTTCCTATTGAAGAAACAGCAATTCCGGACATCAAGTCTGCGATAACATTTTTACAAGAAGAGCTTCCAGCTATAGAATACAATAATAAAGTTGTTTGTCATTGTGATATTAATCATAATAATTGGTTATTATCTGAAACAAATGAACTTTATTTAATTGATTGGGATGGAGCGATGATAGCTGATCCTGCTATTGATATAGGTATGCTATTGTACCGTTATATTCCAAAGCATGAATGGAGTTCATGGCTTGAGCGTTACGGAATAGAACTGACTTCAAATTTACATGCACGAATGAAGTGGTACGTTATCGCTCAAACATTAATGTCTATACATTGGTATAAAACGAAGAATAAAGAAAAAGAATTTCAAAACTGGTTAAGCTATTTAAATGAACTTTTAAATATTGATAAATAAAGGCAATCGGATTAATTTCCGATTGCCTCATATTATGTGATATAACAAAGGTTTTGTCATAAACTTTGTAGCTGTTGTTACTAATAATAGACAGTTTAAAGAGGTTGATAAAAATGCCACCAACGCTAGATGTATACTTGCTTATATCTAAGGGCAAAAAGCTACAACTAATGTGAAAACAGCCAATTAAATTAGAATAGTAACAAATGACTTTAATCAGTTCTCATCTTTTTAACAAGACAAGATGTAATGAACGCAGGGTTGTACGTGTCTATTCATTTGTACGAAAAGGAACAATCAATGCAATAAGAGCAATGGTTTATGTTAATTGTGTAATATCATCAACCCATTGAGACAACTCTTCTCGATGTGTAGAAATATGATTTTCTAAATTATGGCTGTTCTTTCCGCTTTGACTGTAACTATATATGTTCTCGAATGTGTCATTCAATTTTAATTGACTGTTCGTGTTATTCATTAACGATTTAACAAGACGTTCTACTTGTTCACATTCTGAAACTGTTCCACAGCAATCGGATAGATGGTTTTCTAATATATCTTTTAATAAATTTATTTGATGATTTTGGTCTAGAGGCATTATGACACATCCTTTATGTGATTTTGAAAATGATTTATTGTTAGTGTTAATGATATATGCAAGATCTTCATTATCTGAGAGGGATATAAACCTTCAATAGTAGGATAAAGCTAATGACAATGAATGATTAAAACCACGCTTTTCTTAAAGTATGTAATAAGACAGTTTTTATTCAATATGGAGGGAATTATCATGCGTTTACGTAATAAACCTTGGGCAAAAGAACACCTACTTCAATATCCTCAATTTGCAATACAACACCCTGAGAATAATCGAGGGAAATGGCATGAGGTTTTTGGAAATAAGAATCCAATTCATATTGAAGTAGGAACAGGAAAAGGAAATTTTATTACAGAAATGGCGAAGGAACATCCACATATAAATTATATCGGGATTGAGGTCTATGAAAGTGTAATCGTGTCAGCACTTGATAAGCTAATTGAGGCTGATCTTCCTAATGTTAAAATAATTAATGCAAATGCAGTTGATTTAGCAGAGCTTTTTGCTAAGGGTGATATTGAAAGAGTTTATTTGAATTTCTCTGATCCATGGCCAAAAAATCGACATGAGAAACGTAGGTTAACATACCAGTCATTTCTGCAATTATATGAGAATTTATTAGTTGACGGTGGAGAAATTCATTTTAAAACAGATAATCAGTCATTATTCGAGTACTCATTAATGAGCTTTTCAAAATATGGCTTGCAGTTAACTTATGTTAGTTTGGACCTTCATAAAAGTGATTTTGAAGGCAATATTATGACTGAATATGAACAAAAGTTTTCAGCTAAAGGACAAAGGATTTACCGGTGTGAAGTGAAATATTTATGAAATAAGAGAGATAGACACATATGAGAACTCATATGTGTCTATTTTTGCTCTAAGTGTTAAAATGTATTAAATAGGAGAGGTGGGATAATATGGAGCAATTACGTCTTGGAAATTTTACATTAACATGGTTAAATGGTGGGGTAACTCATCTGGATGGTGGAGCTATGTTTGGTGTAGTACCAAGGCCTCTTTGGTCAAAGAAATACGCCGTAAATGACTTCAATCAAATTGAACTAAGGACTGATCCGATTTTAATACAATATGAACATAAAAACTACTTAATAGAGTCTGGGATCGGGAACAATAAATTAACGAGTAAACAATTACGTAATTTTGGAGTAATTGAAGAGTCGTCAATAGATCAATCCTTAGCAAAGCTAAATTTAACAACAGCCGACATTGATTTTGTATTAATGACACATATGCATTTTGATCATGCCTGTGGATTAACAAAGTGGGAAAACGATAAGCTTATGCCTACATTTCCAAAAGCACAAATAATTACATCTGAGGTTGAATGGCATGAAATGAAGCATCCCAATATACGTTCAAAAAACACATATTGGGAAAACAATTGGGTACCCATTGAAACACAGATTAGAACATTTACTGATGAAATTGAACTCGTCAAAGGTTTGAAGATGATTCATACTGGTGGTCATAGTGATGGCCATTCAATTATTGTCATCGAAGAGGGAGACGAAATGTTAATACATATGGCAGACTTAATGCCAACACATGCACACCAAAACCCATTATGGGTAATGGCATACGATGACTATCCAATGAATTCTATTGAGCAAAAGCAGGAATGGATGCAGCATGGAATGAAAATGGGAGCATGGTATAGCTTTTACCATGATGCATTATATCGAGCGATAAAATGGGATGAAGTGGGAGAGGTTATTTCTACAATTAAAAGAGAGAAATGAGTAAGGTCACATATTCCCAATCACCTTTGAGTTAATTGAACTTTTTAATAGGATCTTAACGGAAACTACATGTCCCTTATTTACAAAATTACAACAGCAGGTTATATGTACTTACAGTAAATGAAAATAACAAGCTTATGCGAGCACTGCTATCTAAAATAGCGAGTTTCACCATTTCTATTCACTATAGTATAGGAAATGGTGAAACTGATCTATGTACGTTAGTTAAACTACTTCTAATATGGTACCTGTTTGTGCATCAACAATAAATGTATATTGTGTGCTTTGCCCATCCTCATTTCTACTAATACCGCCCTCATATACTCTGTAATTAATATGATCCTTTTTTATACTCTTTGGGGACATATTGATCCAAGATCCATTAATACTACCATTTTCCTTAAAGGTATCTTTCACTATTTTTAGCGCTTTTTCAGGTGATAATAAAGTGTTTGACATTGAATTTTGAATAACATATGCTCCTGCTAGTCCAACACCAATACCAAGGATAAACTTTTTCCAACCCATCTAAAATCTCTCCTTTGCAAATAAAAGTAGTGTCATTTCTTTTAAGCAATATTTAGACGATTACGCTATTTTTCAGAAACGATATTTCTCTCTTTTAGATAATTCTACTAATATGTGTAATTTTAATCAAATGAAGGATATACAGTGTTTGTTGTGGATGAGCAAGGGTCTATCACTTTTATTATTGTCCAGCACCAGTGCCAATCCCCTCTAGTCGTTTCACTAATTCACCCGAAGGCAAAAAGCGCCTTTACGTGAATTAGTTCCAACGCTTGTTAGGGATGAGTAAGGCACTTCCGTATTTATTTAAGTATACAAAACTGTTTGCTTAATTGTAAGGATTTTGAAGTGAAAAAGGTTGAAGTGGAAACAATATAAAAAATTCGCTACAATGAACGATGTACAAACTAAATATAATGTTGCAAAGTTTTCATCTGAATTATTCGAAGAGAGTATACTTGGTGTACGTTTGACAAGAAATCTATTAATGATTTAGTAACCCCTGATTTTTGACGAATGAAGAGTGAGATATTATGCATTAGCACATTTAATACAATTTAAGAACTTCAACGACAAAAGAAATAGCACTAAAGAGAGGAAAATGAAAATGAATAAAGACACACTAGATTTGTTTAAAACTTTAACGGAATTGCCAGGAGCACCTGGGAATGAGCATGCAGTTCGTAATTTTATGCGACAAGAAATTGAAAAATATTCAGATGAGATTGTGCAAGATGGACTCGGTAGTATTTTTGGTGTTAGAAGAGGGGATAAGAATGGTCCAACTATAATGGTAGCGGGACATATGGACGAAGTAGGCTTTATGGTAACCCAAATTACTTCTAGTGGACTTATTCGTTTTCAAACACTAGGTGGTTGGTGGAGTCAAGTGTTACTTGCACAACGTGTACAGATAATTACTGACAATGGTCCAGTTATTGGTGTAATTAGCTCAATTTCACCACATTTGTTGGAAGAGGAACAAAGAAACAAACCAATGAAAATTAAGGATATGCTAATCGATATTGGTGCAGACAACAGAGAGGATGCTTTGGAAATTGGAATTAGACCAGGTCAACAGATAGTGCCTTTCTCTCCATTCACACCTATGGCAAATAGTAAAAAGATACTGGCTAAGGCATGGGATAATCGGTATGGATGTGGACTTTCGATTGAATTATTAAAGGAGCTAAAAGGTGAACAATTACCTAATGTTCTTTATTCAGGAGCAACTGTACAAGAAGAGGTAGGATTAAGAGGTGCACAAACAGCAGCAAATATGATAAAACCAGACCTCTTTTTTGCTTTAGATGCCAGTGCTGCCAATGATACTACAGGGGATAAAAGTGCTTTTGGACATCTTGGACAGGGAGCACTTCTCAGAATATTTGATCGCTCTATGATCACACATCGTGGTATGCGAGAATTTGTTTTAGATACAGCAGAATCAAATAACATTCCTTATCAATTTTTTGTTATGCCTACAGGTGGTACAGATGCAGGGAGAGTCCATATGTCTAATAACGGTGTACCTTCAGCTGTAATTGGTATTTGTTCACGCTATATTCATACTCACGGTTCGATTATTCATGTCGATGATTATGCTGCAGCCAAAGAGCTAATCGTAACATTAGTAAAAGCGTGTGATCAAACAACGGTTGACACAATACGTAATAATAGCTAGGAAAGATATTTTCTCCAATAGGACTTTTCTATGATTATTACAAAATTAGTAAAGCTTTTGTCATACTCAACAATAGAAAGTTATGATAGTATATAGGGTATGGTTTAGGTATTTTGTCTGATAGAGGATGACCTATGTAGAAGAACAATAGAATTCATTTATAGCCAATCATCTTGTTTTTCAAAGGAGGAGAAAATAATCATATGAAAAAAATATTTAGTGTACTTTTCATAAGTATCCTTTCTCTTGTGCTATTTGGTTGCAATGCTTCAATAGAAGAAGAAATTACACAAACAAAAGATCAAATGACAACATTGTCTCAAAGTGAACCTTCAGAACCAAATAAGAGTAATGAACAATTTTCCTATTTTTTGCCGGATAATATGAGGATAGAAGATGATGAATCGTTAAATAATATTGTATTTATCGAAGGTAAACAGCAATATATATTATTTGTTAATCCTCAAGAGGATGTAAAAAGTAAGGTATTGTATGAGGATATTAAGAAATCTAATGGTGACAACATAATTGATGAGACAATAGAAAGTGATGAGGATTTTACCTATACTGTAGTGAATCAAACAGAAGATAAGTCGTATGAAGTAACTGTTGGAATTGGGGGAGTTAAAATGACGACCGTTACTAAAGCGAATGCTATCTCTGAGAGTGCTGAAAAAATGTTGAATATTGTAAAATCAGTATCTGTTAAATAGTTTTTTTCTGAAAAGTGGGGAATTCGAAATGGCAGCTGTCATTAGAATTCCTTTTTTTGTTAGTCTCCTATTCTTATTAAATTGGACAGGATGATGAGTTTTACGTGAGCTCATAATTGTAAGGGGAGAAAAAGTTCCACGTTAAATCAAGGTAATAACCAATGGCTGTTTTCACATTGATTGTTGCTTTTCTTTCTAAGGTATAAGCACATATTCATATAGCAGTTAAACTTTTTATGTTATCTCATACGAGCACAAGGTAAGAAGAGCTTCATTGGTTTAAAACTACGTTTTTTAGGCTAAATAAGTCCGCTTTGTTTTTCTTAAGTACTGTTTACTTGTATGAGATTAATTAGTTTGGTATGATCCGAATTAAGAAAATGAAATGATGAAACATAGGGGGCATGAATTTATTATGCAAAAGTTAGAAAGTGTACAGCAGTACAATGAGGTTATTCAAAATGATAAAGTGATTCTCATGTTTTCAGCAGACTGGTGTCCTGATTGTAGAGTAATCGAACCTGTTCTTCCAGAAATTATGGAAAAATATAATACTTACTCATTTTATTATGTAGATCGGGATAAGTTTGTAGATTTATGTGTGGAATTAAATATATTTGGTATTCCTAGCTTTCTTGCATTTCACAATGGTGAAGAAGTTGGTCGGTTTGTAAGTAAAGATAGAAAAACAAAAGAAGAGATTGAGCAGTTTATTAATGAATTGTAAATAAATCTTTATAACCTGAACACATGAGATTATAAGAGAGAAGGGCGAGGTGGGATAAAGTTGAAGATGGACAGTAACAAAATGAGAAATAAGCTTACTGAAAGATTATCCCGTCCCAATTGGAACATAGTTTACGATCGCGAAAAGGATAATCTACGTATAGAAGATGTAAAAACTAAAAAAGGGCTAACTCTTTCATTACCTGGAATTATATCAAAATGGGAAAATGAGAAAGAAAAGGCGATCGATGAGGTTGTTTATTATATCGAGGAATCGCTAACAGTTATGAATGAGCAGCTACATTTAGAAGGGAAAGAAAAGAATATTTTCCCGGTCATTCGCTCAACATCTTTTCCAACGAAATCAAATGAAGATTCTAAATTAGTATTTGATGAACATACTGCGGAAACAAGAATCTTTTATGCACTCGATTTAGGAAAGACATATCGGTTAATAGATGAAAAAATGTTAGATCAAGAAAATTGGAATATTGATCAAGTAAGAGAAATTGCAAGTTTTAATGTGCGATCCTTAGACGTCCCAGTTAAAGAAGATCAAGTTGCTAATAATATTTATTATTTTATTAATTCTAATGATGGTTATGATGCGAGCAGGATATTAAACGAGCGGCTTCTACAAACATTTGACGATAAAATAGAAGGAACGATGGTCGTTGCAGTACCACATCAAGATGTATTAATAATAGCAGATGTTAGAAATGAAACTGGGTATGATGTTCTAGCTCAAATGACAATGAGCTTTTTCTCTAACGGGAGAGTCCCTATCACTGCACTTTCTTTTTTATATGAACAAGGAGATTTAGAACCGATATTTATTTTAGGGAAAAATAAGCGACAACATTAAATTTGTCAAAGATAGATCTGATTTTTAGTCACTAGTCTAACTAGTGGCTTTTCTTATTTACTCCTTCGTTGTACACTAATAATAAGTGAGAGTAGAAAGTTAGTAATGAAAGAGTGATTTATGATGAATTGGATAAAAAAATTTTTCCAGCCTGATGAAGAGGAAATTGCTAACGAACATAATAGTAATGAAGAACTAACAAATATCCGATACAATAGCAAAATCGAAGCTAAAATGACATATAAGTATCCAAAAGGAAAATTTCGTTTTCCAGTCATCCCTGATGAGGAAGTTAGGTCATCTGCAAAAACTCCATCACCAACACCTGTACAAGAGGAAACAAATATTAAACATCAAACGAGCAAAATGACTCGTAAAGTTACGATCCAAAAAGAAATTAAAAAAACGCCCTTTCGTCCAACAGAAGTGGCTTCACCAATTTACGGTTATGCTCCTCGGGAGGACCAAGAAGTTGTAGAGATTGAAATACCAGCCACTAAAGTTGAAGAGGTGCTATCTTCTGAGGATATGATTACAAGTATTACAAGTAATCTTGAAATAAAACCTGAACCGATTAATGTGCTCTCAGATGCAGACATTGCAAGTGATGAAAAAGATGAGCAGGTAAATCAAGATTCCGAGTCTAGAATTACTGATATGAGTTCGAGCGATAACAACAATGTACAAGAAGAACAAGTGGATAATGGAGTTCAAGATATTCAAACGACTAATCATCATTCAAATGACGAGACAAGCAGTCGTTTTCAGCCTAAGAAAAGAAGTCGAATCCCCTTTAATGTTATCATGCTCAAACAGGATAAGAAGAAGCTTAAAAGCGATAACAATAAAACAGATAACAATAGAACAGAAAACAATAGAACAGAAAACAATAGAACAGAAAACAATAGAACAGAAAACAATAGAACAGAAAACAATAGAACAGAAAACAATAGAACAGAAAACAATAGAACAGAAAACAATAGAACAGATAACAATAAAACAGATAAAAAAAATGGGTCATACCTTTTTCCACAAATCTCTTTATTACATAATCCACCTGAACAACAAACGGAAAATAGCGAATGGCTCAACCAACAGCGAGAGTTATTAGATCATACGTTAGCTAATTTTAAAGTAGGAGCTAGTGTTGTAAATGTGACACAAGGACCATCGGTTACTAGGTTTGAAGTTCACCCGCAGCCGGGTGTTAAAGTAAATAAAATAACGAATTTAGCAGATGATATCAAATTAAGTTTGTCTGCGAAGGATATTCGTATCGAAGCACCAATACCAGGGAAAAATACTATTGGTATAGAAGTGCCCAACATAAAAAGTAAACCGGTGTATCTACGCCAAATAATAAAAAGCAAGCAGTTTACAGAGCAATCTTCAGCATTAACAGTTGCACTCGGGTTGGATATTTCTGGAATTCCGATTGTTACTGATTTAAATAAAATGCCTCATGGTCTTATTGCTGGAGCAACTGGCTCAGGAAAAAGTGTTTGCATCAATGCGATGTTAATTAGTTTACTTTATAATGCAGCACCACATGAAGTAAAATTATTATTAATTGATCCAAAGATGGTTGAATTAGCGCCGTATAATCATATCCCGCATTTAGTTAGTCCTGTTATTACCGATGTAAAGGCAGCGACAGCAGCATTAAAGTGGGCGGTAGAGGAAATGGAGCGTCGATATGAATTATTTGCTCATAGCGGTGTAAGGGACATTAATAGATATAACGAATTGGTTAAAAATAAACGAGAAGCAAGTGGAGAATTACCTTATCTAGTAATTATTATCGATGAATTAGCTGATTTAATGATGGTATCACCAGGTGATGTTGAAGAAGCGATTTGTCGTATCGCTCAAAAAGCAAGAGCATGTGGGATTCATTTAATAGTCGCAACTCAACGTCCTTCAGTTGATGTAATTACTGGCTTAATTAAAGCAAACATACCTACTAGAATCGCGTTTTCTGTATCGTCTCAAGTTGATTCTCGAACAATTATTGACACGAGTGGAGCGGAAAAGCTATTAGGTAAAGGTGATATGTTATTTTTAGAAAACGGTTCATCAAAGACATTACGTGTTCAAGGAAATTTTGTATCTGATGATGAAATTGAGCAAATAGTTGGCCATGTGAAAAATCAAATGAAACCTTCTTACATTTTTGAAGAAGAAGAGCTGTTAAAAACAAGTGTTGTTAACGACAACAGTGATGATTTATTTTTACCAGCTTGTGAGTATGTAGTTGAACATGGTGGTGCTTCTACTTCAGCATTACAACGGAGCTTTCGAATTGGCTATAATCGTGCTGCCCGTTTGATCGATATGATGGAGGAACAAGGAATAATTTCAGAGGCAAAAGGAACAAAGCCGCGTGATGTTCTAATTACAAGAGAAGAGCTTAGCTTGTTACAAGAAACTAGTACATCCTAAAAAGAAATGGTATTCTGAATAATATAAACTAGTAGCAATAGCTTATGTTTGCGTATTATGATACATATTAGAATGATATAAGGAGTTCCTTAGGTATGAAAGAAATAGAATTAAAGTTACAAGGGAAAATTAGCAGGCTTACTAATCAGACATTTAAGTTTGACGAACGTGTAAAAGACGGATGGTTTTCGGCTGTTTATTTTTTGAAAACAAAAGAAATCATTGAAAAGTTTAAGCCCGATAATATTGTTACGATGCAGTTCTTTCAGAAAAATCATGCAGTTTTATGTGGTACGGATGAAGTGATTGCACTATTAAATACTTTTGTTGATAATCCAAAAGAACTAGAAGTTTATTCTTTGAAGGACGGTGACAAAATTAGTCCTTTTGAGACGGTGTTAACCGTAACTGGTCCCTATCAAAGTTTTGGTTATTTAGAGGGAATTATTGATGGCATATTAGCACGAAGAACATCAGTTGCTACTAATGTATATAACGTTGTAAAAGCAGCGGGATTATCTGGTATACAAAAGCCAATTATATTTATGGGTGATCGTGATGATCATTTTACACAGCAAGCGGGGGATGGATACGCAGCTTATATAGGTGGTTCCACTGCACAAGCTACTCATGCGATGAATGAGTGGTGGGGTAAAAAAGGTATGGGAACGATGCCACATGCTCTTATCCAGTTATTTGATGGTGACATTGTTGCAGCGACGAAAGCATATCATGATGTTTTTCAAGAAGAAGAGCTTATAGTATTGGTCGATTATAATAATGACAGTATAGTTGATGCTCTAAAAGTTGCTAGAGAGTTCGGAGAAAAACTGAAAGCTGTTAGAGTTGATACATCAAGAACGATGATTGACCAATATTTTGTTAGACATCCTGAAGTCCTTGGTACGTTTGATCCAAGGGGAGTAAACCCTCCACTTATCTTTGCCTTAAGGGAAGCACTTGATCGAGAAGGATTTGATCATGTGAAAATAGTTGTAAGTGGTGGATTTAATGAAAAGAGAATTACTGAATTTGAAAAACAAAATGTACCAGTGGATATATATGGTGTCGGGAGCAGTTTATTAAAAATCCATATTGGTTTTACAGGAGACAATGTTTTACTGGATGGAGTTCCCCAAGCTAAAGTAGGACGACGTTTTAGACCGAATGAAAGACTTGAAAAGGTTGAACTATAATAACAAAGACCCTTTTCAAATGGGTGTTGTTTTTCGTTTTTTTTTAAACGAAAGTATCAATCTGATTTTTTTATATTTTTCCAATAGCAGTAGACGATTATTTAAAACGACTTTACTATTTTAATTTAGTAACATAGCATCCAAGTATTAGTAAAGAGCCTAATAACACTTACTTTTTTAGAACAATTCTACTTTAACTGAAGATGGTTTTATAACTGTAAGTATCTGTATTACAAATTACATGGTTTTCATCTACAATCAATGGTATAATGTTCAAATATGAAATCATTGAGGTTTAATGTTTTCAAAGGTTAGCAAATCTAGATAAGTGTCATATACTGTCTTACAGATATACGAAAAGTTGGAGGTTCTTCATATGACAGTTTACCATTTTGTCGGTATTAAAGGTACTGGAATGAGTCCGCTAGCTCAAATACTTCATGATATGAATTACGAGGTTCAAGGCTCTGATATTGATAAGCGTTTATTTACACAACAAGGACTTGAAGAAAGAAGAATACCATTTTTTTCTTTTGATAAGGAAAATATTAAGCCAGATCATACTGTAATTGCTGGTAATGCTTTTCCTGATACACATGAAGAATTAGATGCAGCGAATAAATTAGGCGTACCAGTCATAAGATATCACCGTTTTTTAGGTGATTTTATGCAGAAATTTACTAGTGTTGCAATTACAGGATCTCATGGGAAAACATCTACAACTGGACTTTTATCTCATGTAATGAGAGGCGCACATCCTACTTCATTTTTAATTGGTGATGGTACTGGAAAGGGAGTAGAAAACAGTAGATATTTTATTGTGGAAGCGTGTGAATATCGACGCCATTTCCTTTCTTATTATCCTGATTACGCAATCATGACAAATGTTGATTTTGATCATCCTGATTATTTCTCAAATGTGGATGATGTATTTGATGCGTTTCAAGAATTAGCATTACAAGTTCAAAAAGGAATCATTGCGTGTGGTGATGATGAACATTTACAAAAAATTCAAGCTAAAGTACCAGTATTGTACTATGGCTTGAATGATGATAATGATTTTCAAGCTAGAAATGTAGAAAAAAGTTCTGATGGAACCACGTTTGATGTATTTGTTAGAAATACTTTTTTCTCATCTTTTAAGATACCTACTTTTGGTGATCATAATGTATTAAATGCCCTTTCAGTCATTGCTTTATGTCATTATGAAAATATTGATTTAGCCGTTATTAAAGAGCAACTTCAAACATTTGAGGGTGTGAAAAGAAGGTTCAGTGAAAAGAGAATAGGTAATCAGGTATTGATCGATGATTATGCGCATCATCCGACAGAAGTGAAAGCAACGGTAGAGTCAGCAAGGCAAAAATATCCTGACAGAGAAATTGTCGCTGTGTTTCAACCGCATACGTATACTAGAACCAAAACTTTCTTAGATGAATTTGCTACTAGCTTACAACTTGCTGACCAAGTATATTTGTGCGATATTTTTGGATCAGCCCGTGAAAACCAAGGTAAGCTTTCTATCTTTGATTTACAAGCAAAGATAGATGGGAGCATGTTAATAAATGAGAAAGAAATTGAACGATTGAAGCGTCATGAAAATAGTGTGCTGTTATTTATGGGTGCTGGTGATATTCAAAAGTTTGAAGAAGCATATGAAAAGACAATTAAATAAACACGCATACAAATTAGAGCTTGTGGCATAGCGTCTCTTATATACGATGACTGTACGTAAAAACACATCGTTCTCTTCAAGATATATTAAATTTTACAGTAGCAGCCTAAATAAATGACCAAGCAATTTACTAATATATACACATACACTAAACGCTCAGAGCTTATGCTCTGAGCGTTTTTAACGGTTAGTGTAGTACGTTTTTCTTTTAAATTAATGGTGAAGCTTGCAGAAGTATCCAAGGTAATTCTGCTTTGTTATTGTTTATTTTAGATTTTCTGGATTTAATGCTTCAAGTTCTGGGATAACGAAACGACCGTCCTTACGAATGAGGACATCATCGAAATATATTTCTCCACCTCCATATTCAGGGCGTTGGATCATGACCATATCCCAATGAATATTTGAGCTGTTCCCATTATATGCTTCATCGTAACATTGCCCAGGAGTAAAGTGGAAGCTACCATCTATTTTTTCATCAAATAAGATATCTTGCATTGGATGTTGGATGTATGGATTTACACCAATTGCAAATTCACCTACATATCTAGCACCTTCATCAGTATCAAAAATTTTATTTATTCGTTCATTATCATTAGAGGTTGCCTCGATTATTTTGCCATCTTTAAATGTAAGCTTTACATTTTCATATGTAAAACCTTGGTATGGAGATGGGGTATTATAAGTAATTGTTCCGTTTACCGATTCCCGTACAGGGGCAGTATAAACTTCACCATCAGGAATATTTCTGAGGCCAGCACATTTAACTGCTGGAATATTGTTAATAGAGAAAGTTAAATCAGTTTCTACACCCGTTATTCGAACCTTGTCAGTTTTATTCATTAAATCGACTAAGCTATTCATGGCAGTGGCCATTTTACCATAATCTAAATTACAAACATTAAAATAGAAATCCTCAAACGATTCAGTACTCATTTTCGCTAATTGAGCCATTGAAGAGGTTGGATAACGCAATACAACCCACTTTGTTTTTGGTACACGTATTTCTCGATGTACTTTATTTAGTATTGTGTTTCCGTATACTTTCATATTTTCATCAGGGACGTCCGATAATTCATTAATGTTATTACCTGAGCGAAGGCCAATATAAGCATCCATATCTTTCATCACGTTTGCTTCATAGTCAGCTATCATATTATAGTGCTCATCTTCTGCTCCCATTAATAATGCACGGTCAACTTGTTGATCCTTTAATGAAACAAATGGTTGACCACCTGCAGCATATGCTTCTTTAACTAATGCTACAACAAGCTCTTTTTCCAGTCCAAAATTCTCTATTAGAACCTTTTCACCCTTTTGTAAACTAACGGAATAGTTTATTAAATTTTTAGCCAATGTGTTAATTCTTGGATCCTTCATGATAAATTCCTCCAAATTGTTATAAGAATTGTGAAGCAACATTGTTTAACCCAAAACCTTATATAAAGTATATACATAATGTTACTAACAGATTAATACAATTAATTGATCTTGAGCTATCCTATATTATTGTAACCGAAAATATTTGTTTTGTATTACTGAAATACTACGAGTATCAATTTAATAAATGCAAAAATGTAACTTTATACATTTTTAGAGAGGAACATAATAGACATACGTCGAATTTAAAAGATAATTAGGTTATTATAGCTGAAAAGGAGGTAACGTTAGGTTGATGTGGATAGTTTATATTAGTGTAGCTATTGTAGCTGTTGCTTTTGTTGTACTAGTAATTTTTTTAGCAAAGACATTAGTTTCATTACAACTTACGTTAAAAAGTGTAGCACATACGCTGTCTTCACTAGAAAAACAAGTGGAGGGAGTTACATCAGAAACAACTGATTTATTAAAGAAAACAAACATTCTCGCTGAAGATATTCAAAAAAAATCCGAAAAGTTAAATTCAGTTGTAGATGCTGTTAATGATGTGGGTACGTCTGTACATCGATTTAATAAGTCAGTACAAGAGGTTTCTACATCAGTAGTGAATCAATTAGAAGATAATCAAGAGAAAGTAACTCAAGTAGTTCAATGGGGAAGTGCAGCAATTGACTTATGGAATAAGTGGAAAAGTAAATCTAAGTAAGTCATTAAAGCAAATTAGCTTCAGTGGTTTGTAAAAGTCTACTCCGCTTGAAGAAGCATGATACTTTGTGGGGGAGCTTGAATATACATTTTGAATACATTAATGAAGGAGGAGATAATACGATGAGCAAAGATGGGATCAATACAAAAGATTTTCTGATTGGTGCTTTAGTCGGTGGTATTGTGGGAGCTTGTACTACTCTATTCTTGACACCTAAATCAGGAAAAGAATTAAGAAGTGATATTAATGAACAAGCAGTAATTGTTAAGGATAAAACTGGTCAAATTAAAAATACAGTCATGGAAAAAGGTTCATCGATTGCAGGTTCAGCAAAGGATAAAACAGCAGGGTTCAGAAAAACAGTTGCTCAACAATCTTCTAACATCGTAACTAAAATGAAAGAAATGAAAAGAAATGGCGATTCTGACATACCAACTACTATAACAAATGAGAAAGAGGAACCAACACTAGCTAAACAAAAAAATGAATATATTACCATTGGACAAAATGATATTGATATTCAAAAAAAGCTCCAAGAAACTGAAAAAGCTATTGAGGATATGGAAAGTTCAATTCAATTGAGTAATAAGTAGTGGAGTGTTATGATTACTTCACTACCTATTTTTTTGGAAGAATTTCAGAGATAACTAAGGAGATTGCTCATTTCTTGTTGTCTAGATTCAGCACCTATGCCCTTGTGAGTCGCAATAGATTTGGATGAAGATACTGTATAAGTTCAAGAGAAAGAAAGTCATGGCATGCTGGGATTAGATAGAAGAACAATTGCGATTTTTAAGGTTAGGGGGATTTATATTGGCTAAAGTAAAAATATCATCTAAGGAACAATTTGAAAAGCTTATTAATGAGCATTCAAAGTTTTTAGTAATGAAACACAGCTTAACATGTCCGATTAGCAGTTCAGCTTTTAAGGAATTTGAAAAATATAATAATGAAAATGAAGAGCTTCAAATATTGTATTTATATGTACAGGAATCAAGAGCTCTTTCAAATTTTATAGCTGAAAAATATAGTACTAAACATGAATCTCCACAAGTTTTACTAGTGAAGGATGGCAAGGTCATTTGGCATGCATCTCACTGGAACATCACTTACGATACATTAAAAAAGCAGGTAGGATAAAGGAGTGGGAGGATCATCCTCCCACTCCTTAACGTTTGGCTGTTTTCGCATAAATTGTTATTTTTCGCACTGTTTCTAATTAGATAGCAATATAGCTTATGAGAAGAGCCTTATGCTTACACATATGTGTTTTTATCCTGAAAGACGATACGTAGCTCATCTCCTGGCTCTATAATATCTTTAAACGATACTTCTTCATTGTTTCTAAGTAATGCGTAACCGCCATGCGCATTGTCAGGTAAATTGAATTCTATATGTGAAAATATATCTTGAAAGATAAATGGCTCAACGGTTTTGCTTTCTATTTCAATGTGATCGCCGCTATATAAAATATCGGCTTCATTCAGTTTCGTTCCATTTTTATAAATCTCATTTATACTTTTTGTTAATAATATTTGCTTATGATTAAACTGAATTGGAATCGTTTGAGATAACATAATTCCCTTTAATTCAGCTAAGTCTTTAACAGTTAATGTAGATTTAGAGAAATTAATAACGATATTATCATTATTTGTAAAGCTAGATGTTGGAGGCACTTTCACACCATTACGAGTTATGTATCCAGACATAGAGGGAATTTTTGTCTCTTGTTTATTAATCACTAAGGAATATGTAAGTAACTCAGAGTGCATATTTTCATTTTGTATAAAATTTAGTAACCCTTTAATATTAGAAGGAAATTCACAATGAATGCTATCATGATCAATAACGAAACTATCTGCATTCACCTCTTGCTTGTTTTTTAAAAATCTTGCAGCTATTTTATGCTTTTGTCCATTAATCGTGATGTGTGCTGTAGGTATTTGATCAATAATATCTTTGATTTGTACTCGAGCTGGACTTCCATCGCGGCCTTTTTCAATCGTAATATGGTCACCTTGTTGAATTAAATCATCGAGTGAGCACGGTTCATTGTTTTTTAATAACGTTGGTGGAAGACCATAATTTCCTGGCAAAGTAATTTTTTGTCCATTTAATGTAATAATGCTTGCCATACCAGGCTTGCCGTACAGTTTATTCATTTCTATGCCCGCTGATAGTAAACAATCACCAACAGTTAGTTTTTTTATATCAAATAGTCTAATAGATTTGTCATTTACTGTCACGCTTAAATACTGAACAGGCATTTGTTTAGCTGCAATTCCTATTCCAATAGGAGTGACTAGTTCAGGCCCTTTTTGAATATTTTCAGATAAAATTAGTCTTTGAATTGCATCAATGCCACGAATCGCGACTCGATTGTCTGGTAGCTCTAGGTATGAAGCAATTCGTTTTGGCAATTCAGGTGTTAAACTACCACCACCTACTAGCATCACTGCCTTTGGAGATTTATGCTGATTTAATGTTAGTATTTCACTTACTATGGAGGATGCCAGCTTGTCTATGGAGGAAGAAATTTGTTTAATAACCTCATGTTTCGGAACCTCTGTCTCAAATCCTAAAATATCTGTAATCGTAATGGTCCCTTGCGTAAATAGCTCTCGTTTTGCTTTTTCAGCGAGTGGAAAATCTAGTAAGTAGCCATCGCTTATAGCTTCAGTAATTTCATCACCTGCAATTGGTACCATCCCGTAAGAAACAACTGTTCCAGCATCAGTAATCGCAATATCTGAAGTACCTGCACCTATATCAACTAAAGCTACATTTAATCGACGCATTGTTTGGGGTATCAGTACATTAATGGCAGCGATCGGTTCCAGTGTGAGAGCTTCCATTTCTAAATTAGAGCGCTGTAATGCTGATATAAGAGATTCGACAACGACTCTAGGCAAAAATGTGGCAATTATTTCAACAGAAGCAGTTTCACCTTGCTGGTCAATTAAATTGCCAATTTCTTCATCATCTAGCTTATAGCATATGACAGAATATCCTACACAATAATAATGATAGCTTTTATCTTCCTTATTATTTGACGCTAAGTTTATTTGGGCCTGCTGAACAGCGCTTAATTCAAAATGCAGTACGTCTTGCTTTGTCATGATCGGTTTTCCTGAAATGGGCATAGTAACTAGACCACGTTCAGTTTTTAATGCTCTCCCTGCTGCAGCTACACATACTTTAGCTAATTTCCCATGTCTACTTTCTAGTTCTGTTTTTATTTCTGTTATAACTTTTGAGACAGCCAATACATCATGAATTTGCCCATCAAGCATTGCTCTTTCAGAATGTTCTTTTGTTACAATGTCAACAATTTCAAAATTGTTATCTTTTTCCTTAACTATTATGCCGTTGACAGATCTTGTTCCTATATCTAATGCAAAAATCGTAGGTAGTAAGGTCAAAGCTTCTCACCTTCTTCACAATTAATCAAAACACTTTAACACTTAAAAGCGTTTAAATATTAAAGTTTTTTAGTGACAACACAATTGAATTCGTATATAATAAACTCTAATTACATGAAATGTACCACACTTTCCACATCTAATAAAGTAATCTGAGCATAATATATTTGCTATATCATTATTAGATGAGGAATCAAACTTATAATTTGTCATTCAAAAAGGGGAACCAAAGTTCTTGATTTGAATACACTTTATCATAGTCGAAAGGATGAAAGAGATGAGTAATAAACAATTAGACGAGCTAAGGTTAAAAGTAGAAGAGATTAACATGCAATTATTGAAGTTAATAAATGAACGTGCATCACTTGTACAAGAAATAGGAAAAGTGAAAGAAGCACAAGGTGTTAATCGTTTTGATCCTGTTAGAGAACGAAAAATGTTGGATTTAATTAATGAACAAAATGATGGGCCATTTGAGACTTCAACATTGCAACATATTTTTAAAGAAATATTTAAGGCAGGGCTGGAACTACAAAAAGATGATCACCGTAAAGCATTATTAGTTTCTAGAAAGAAAAAACCAGAAGACACAATTATTGATATAAAAGGTGAACAAATTGGTGATGGAAATCATCACTTTGTAATGGGGCCGTGTGCGGTTGAAAGCTATGAACAAGTTGCATCAGTAGCAAACGAAATTAAGAAGCATGGATTAAAGCTTCTACGTGGAGGAGCGTTTAAGCCACGAACATCACCATATGACTTCCAAGGTTTAGGTGTAGAAGGATTGAAAATACTTAAACAAGTTGCAGATGAATATGATTTAGCAGTTATTAGTGAAATTGTTAATCCAGCTGATGTTGAAAAAGCAGTGGATTACATTGATGTTATACAAATTGGCGCAAGAAATATGCAGAACTTTGATTTACTCAAAGCTGCAGGGGCAGTGAATAAACCAGTATTACTGAAGCGTGGTTTAGCAGCTACTATAGATGAGTTTATCAACGCTGCAGAATATATTATTTCTCAAGGCAATGGACAAATTATTCTTTGTGAACGTGGTATTCGTACTTATGAAAGAGCCACAAGAAACACATTAGATATATCAGCGGTACCAATCTTAAAGAAAGAGACACACCTTCCAGTATTTGTTGATGTTACACACTCTACTGGTCGTAGAGACTTGTTATTACCTGCCGCTAAAGCAGCGTTAGCAATTGGGGCAGATGGTGTAATGGCAGAGGTTCATCCAGATCCAGCTGTAGCACTTTCTGATTCAGCACAACAAATGGATTTCAATCAATTTAACGATTTTATCAATGAAATTAAATCAGCTAGCACTGTTAAAGCTTAATTAATAGCTCTTTTTGCTTTATACTGTTACTGTTTTAATAAAAATTTATAAAAGCGTGATGTGACACCAGTTACAACGGTTTTTAGTGTACAGATGTTACGAAATATAGCTATATTTGTGTTAAATATGTATTACTCCTGTTATGGCAGGAGTTTTTTTTTGTGAAAATAATTTGTATATTGATTGCGGTCTATTTCATAGTATCGTATGATATGTTACATATAACTTAAGAAATGTCACCTACATAATATTTATAATTAAATCTCTGTTCAAAAACTTTGCAGCTATATTTATATATTAACAATGAACATGAAGATGTGTTTTTGTCCGAAACTGTTAAAGTGATAGTAGAAAAGATGCACGAATGTTAGTTTTTTACACCTTAGTATGAATAGTAAGGATTGATGTGAAAATAGCCCTTATTAAGGCCGTTTGTGAAACTCTATACAATACTAAAACAATTCTTGCTTATTAATATAAGTAGTGGTTCTGTTAAATATAAAATTTAAGCAAATAATAGCATAAAGAAAATAATTAGGAGCTGATAATGATGAATGTTACTATATATGATGTTGCACGTGAGGCTAATGTATCAATGGCAACTGTTTCAAGGGTTGTAAATGGGAACCCAAATGTAAAACCAGCGACGAGGAAAAAAGTATTAGAGACAATTGAACAACTTGGATATCGACCAAATGCAGTGGCACGTGGTTTAGCGAGTAAAAAAACTACAACTGTCGGTGTGATCATTCCTGATATATCAAGTATCTTCTACGCTGAGCTAGCGAGAGGGATAGAAGATATAGCAACAATGTATAAATATAACATTATTTTAAGCAACTCCGATCAAAATAAAGAAAAAGAGCTTCATTTAATTAATACAATGCTTGGAAAACAAGTCGATGGAATCGTTTATATGAGTGGGAATATTACAAAAGATCATGTTGAACAATTTAAAAAATCACAAGTACCAGTAGTTTTAGCAGCATCTATTGAAGAAGAAAATATTATCCCTTCTGTCAACATTGATTATGAACAAGCTGCATTTGATGCGACAACTAGCTTTATTAATAATGGCCATAAAAAAATTGCATACGTCAGTGGCCCACTTGATAATCAAATTAGTAGTATAAAGAAGCTAGAAGGATATAAAAAAGCACTTTCAGAAGCTGGACTACAATATGTAGATGAATATGTTCTTGAAGGTGATTATACTTATGATTCAGGGATTGAGGCTTACAAAAAGATAGAGGAGATGCCAAATAAACCAACGGCTGTTTTTGCTGGGAATGATGAAATGGCTTTAGGTGTCATTCATGGGGCGCAAGATCATGGCACAGTGATTCCTAAAGATATGGAAGTGATTGGCTTTGATAATACAAGGTTATCTTTTATGGTGCGACCACAATTAACGACAGTTGTTCAACCTATGTATGATATCGGTGCAGTAGCAATGCGGTTGTTAACAAAATATATGAATAAAGAGAAGGTAGAGGATAGTGTCGTAGTACTTCCTCATAGAATTGAGTTTCGTCATTCAACAAATTAAAAATCCTGTCGATATATAGAATAGAGAGGTTGGATTCTATATATGCACAGGGAGAGAAATTATGAAAAAAAAATTCGATTTACTAACACCTAGTGGATTAGTTCTTGCAGTAGCTATGTTTTTATTCGGTATAATATCAAATAGTGGATCGACAGGATTATCCTCATTTATCCATTTCCCATCAATGTATATTGTTTTGGGCGGTTTAACTGCTGGGTTGTTAACAAGTTTTCCCTTAAAAGACATTAAACTTTTATTTAAGGTGTTAAAAGAAGCATTTAGTCAAAATGAACAGGAGCTACAAGGATTAATTAATACATTTGTCAATTTATCTGATAGAGCGAGAAGGGAAGGTTTACTTGCATTAGAAGCTGAAATTGAAAATGTTAACGATCCGTTTATTAAGAAAGGTGTCCTATTAGCTGTAGATGGTATCGAACCTGATGTTATTAATGATATTATGGATGCTGAAATTTCTGCAATGGAAGAAAGACATCGGAAGGGAAGAAGTATTCTTGAAAGGGCTGGAGAACTAGCACCTGCCTGGGGAATGATTGGTACCTTAACAGGATTAGTATTAATGCTCAAAAATTTGAATGATCCAACGACTTTAGGTCCCAATATGGCAATTGCTTTAATAACTACATTGTATGGCTCATTACTCGCTAATATAGTTTTCATTCCATTAGCATCAAAACTTGCTTTGAAAACAGAAAAAGAAGTATTTTTGAAGCAAATTATCATTGAAGGGGTGATTGGGGTTCAATCTGGTCAAAACCCTAAAATTTTGGAAGAAAAGCTCAGTGCCTTTTTATCTTATAAGGAGCGAGTGGGCATCGAAGATGAGGAGGTAGAGGAGGCAGCTCAAAATGAGAGATAGGAAAAGAGTGCATACTGCAAGAAAAAAAGGTGCACCTGCTTGGATGGTTACTTTTTCTGACCTTATAACTTTAATTCTTGTTTTTTTCATATTAATGTTTTCAATGTCGCAAATTGATATTGTTAAGTTTAAAGCTGTTGCTAATTCATTTAAAACGAACCATATTTTAGACTTTGATCCATCTCCTATCCCCTTCGATCCATTATCAGCAGAAGATATACATTTGAAAGAGGGTAGTGGGGAGACCACTATATCAGATCCATTAAATGAATTAGTTGTAGAAATACAACTATTCCTCGAAGAGAATGGTCTTGAAGATGTCATTGTAGCTAATCGTTATGAGCGTGGAGTTGTTTTAGTTTTACAAGAAAAGGTTTTATTTAACACTGCGGAAGCAATTATTCAGCCATCCGCTTATCCATTTTTAGATAAGGTTGGAAATTTATTAGGTGACATGTCAAATCTAGTTAAAGTGGAAGGGCATACAGATAATCGTCCAATCGAAACTTTTAGATACCCATCAAATTGGGAATTATCTACAGCTCGGGCTAGCAGTGTTATTCGTTATTTAATAGAAGAGCATCAGCTAGATGATATCCGCTTTGAAGCTGTCGGATTTAGTGATACTAGACCCGTTGCTCCTAACTCTAATCCAGAAAATTGGGAGAAAAATCGAAGAGTTGAAATAGTCATTTCTGATCCAGAATACATTGAACAAACTAATTAATTTTTAACTTTCGAACATGCCTTAACGCTTGTAGTAGAAAAAGCTTCTTTTAAGCATATTAAATGAAATGTTATTAGGACATAAAATTATAAAATGGCTTATAAATCAATTTGATTTATAAGCCATTTTTTATATAGAATTCGGTTGTTGTTTATTTTCTCTAATGATTTGAAGCGCTTTCATGACTGTGTGCAAGTTTTTCTCAGAAATTTCATTTTTACGCGGTATTGGAGAGTAAAGGTCTGCTGGATCATCCCATTTTAACGGTAGTTGTACTGGAGAAGCGTCTTGCCATGCTTTGATCCATTCCTCAGGTATATCAGAAATATTATGTGATTTTTCAATCATCTCAATCCAAATTAAGGACCACGCCCTAGGAACAACACGCCATATATCATAACCCCCTCCACCTACTGCGATCCATCTACCACTACAATACTTATGAGCAATTTCATGAGCTAGCTTTGGAATTTCTCGATATATTTTCATCGTCGAAGAAAGGTGTGTAAGTGGGTCATAATAATGAGAGTCAGCTCCATTTTGAGTTATAATGACGTCTGGTTTAAAATAGTCTGCAATTTCTAAAAAAGATTGTTTATAAGCATGCAACCAAGAGTCATCTTCTGTGAAAGCATCAACTGGGATATTAAATGAATACCCATAACCTTTCCCATGTCCTCTTTCATTTACATGTCCTGTACCAGGGAATAAATATCGTCCAGTTTCATGTATAGATAATGTACATACTTCAGGGTCATCATAAAATGTCCATTGTACTCCATCCCCATGATGAGCATCTGTATCGACATACATTACTCGTACCCCATATTTTTCTTGCATATATTTAATGGCTACAGAGCTATCATTATAAATGCAAAAGCCAGATGCCTTTCCTCTAAATCCATGGTGTAATCCTCCTCCAAGGCTTAGTGCATGTGTAGCCTTTCCTGTTAACACATGGTCTACAGCCGTTAACGTACCGCCTACTAACAGAGCACTTGCTGTATGCATATCTTTAAAAATGGGGGTATCTTCGGTGCCAATTCCATATGCTTGAGCTTTTTCCGCTGAAAGTTGACCTTTGCCAGCTAATTTTACTGCTTGTATATAGTTTGGGTCATGAATAAGCGTCAGTTCCTCATCTGTTGCAATTCTAGGAGGGATAATTTGATTATCATCGAGTAAATGAAGCTTTCTAAGGAGGTCATAAGTTAATTTCACCCTCAATTGATTAAAAGGATGGTCATCACTAAATTTGTATAATTGAAATTGGTCCGAATAAATAAAGACTGAGTTTCCGCTCATAAAGAAATACCTGGTTGAGTTGGCCATAAGACTGTATAACCTTCATTTTTCAATTCATTTACGATTTTCAGTGGGTTCATCGTTTGGACACGAAAAACGAGTATTTTATAGCTCTCATCTACATCTGGATATACTAGGACACTATTGATGTTGATATTTCGGTCTTTAAAAATTGAGGCAATATCGCTTAGCATGCCGGTTTTGTTACTAGCTTTAATTTCAATGTGTGAACTAGGTTGGTGAGCACCAGTAAGTTGTACAAGGGTATGAAGGACGTCTGTTTCTGTAACTATACCTACCAATTTATTATTATTTGTTAACGGCATACAACCGATCCGATGCTCATAAAATACAGCGGCCACTTCCTCAACAAAATCTAACGGGTGACCAGTAATAACGTCAGTTTTCATAATGTTCTTTATTGGCTGTTTAAGTATGTGTTTATTATCATTGTTAAGTTCCAAAATAGAAGGGCTTGCATCACGTAAGTCACGATCTGAGATAACCCCAATTATGTGATGGCTTTTGTCTACAATAGGGATATGTCTAATATCTTTTTTGTGCAACGTGATGATAGCAGTTTCAATCGTATCATTTGGGAAGAGTGTTGTTACATCTGTTTTCATTATTTGTTCAACTATCATTGTATTTCCCCCTTCAAGCTGTATTTCAATTTAAAGGCTATCTAATACATAAATCTATTCATAAATCTTAATCGATCGAATTTTTGTATGGATTCATTATCAACTCTTGTTCCTATTCTAGCCATTAAACAGTTTGCTGGATGAGAACTTATTTCTGGATCATCGGTGGCATACCATTCTAGACCGCCAGCATTCATCATTTTCTCCATTACCTTCCTATACTCCCAAACATTAAGCCCTGTACCTTTTAAATCCCAGTGCCAGTAGTATTCGGTCGTAATAATAATGTAGTCATTCATTACATCATCCATCATTGATACATTAATAAGGTTTTTGCCGACTGATGAACCTCGGAATTTAGGAATCACTTCTATTGCCCCGAGTTCAATTAAATTTTCCATGTTGCCTTCAGACCAGCGTTCTAGAGGATCAGGGTATAAGAAAGTAACATATCCAACTATGGTATGTTGGTGTCTTGCGATAATAATTCTACCTTCAGGCAAATCTGCTATCCCTATTAATGCCTTATGTTGTTGATCTGGTTGGCGAAATGCTATAAGATCGTGATGAAAATCGTAGCTTGATAGTTTAGCAGATGAAATGGGTCCTTCTAAAATTAAGTTTCCCTGTGGTGTTTTTAATTCTTTTGCATTATAAGTTTTTTTATGTTCCATTAGGTCACCACCTTATTACATGTTTTATTCTATTATACATAATATTAGTAATATATAATTACTCTCAGTGCATTTTTTTCATCTTCATTTTTGTGGCAATTCGTTAACAATGTATTGTAGAACTACAAATGTTATTTTAATATTTTTAAAATTGAGAACAGTATGTATTTATAATATAATATTCTTTGAAGAGATTTACAAAGGGGGAATTGTAAATGAAGGTGGAATCGTTAGCTGTTACGAAAGGGGATTACAATTTAACAGACTACGAAGAAATTTATAGTCAGTTTAATTGGTCCGATGTGGAAAATAACTTTTCTTGGTCAAAAACAGGTAGAGTGAATATGGCATATGAGGCGATTGATCGTCATGCATATACCTTTAGGAAAAATAAAATTGCATTATATTATCAAGATTCTGTTCGAAAAGAGAAATATACATTTAAGGAAATGAGTGAATTCTCTAACCGAGCAGGGAATGTACTTAAGCAAGCAGCTGATGTTGAAAAAGGTGATCGTGTTTTTGTGTTTATGCCTCGTTCTCCCGAATTATATTTTATTATTCTAGGGGCAATAAAACTAGGAGCAATTGTTGGTCCGTTATTTGAAGCTTTTATGGAAGGGGCAGTACGTGATAGGTTAGAAGATAGTGAGGCAAAAGTGTTAGTAACGACTCCTGAGTTATTAGATAGAGTTCCAGTTAATGAGCTTCCAGCATTAAAGCATATCGTTTTAGTTGGTGATGGCTTAGAAGATGATGAAAGGTTTATTAATTATTATAAAGAAATGGAAAGTGCTAGTGACCGTTTAAGTATTGAATGGGTCGATAGATCAGATGGACTTATTATTCATTATACTTCAGGCTCAACAGGTAAACCAAAAGGAGTATTGCACGTCCATAATGCTATGATTCAGCACTATCAAACAGCAAAGTGGGTATTGGACTTAAAAGAAGATGATGTTTATTGGTGTACTGCTGACCCTGGATGGGTTACAGGGACTGCGTATGGTATTTTTGCTCCATGGCTTGTGGGTGCTGCAAATGTAGTTATTGGAGGAAGATTTAGCCCAGCTACATGGTATGAAGCGATTGAACAGTTCGGTGTTACTATTTGGTATAGTGCTCCAACTGCATTTAGAATGTTAATGGGTGCTGGAGATGATTTAGTAAAGCAAAATGATTTGAGTACCCTTAGACATATTTTAAGTGTAGGTGAACCATTAAATCCTGAAGTCATACGTTGGGGTGTTAAAGTATTCAATAATCGTATTCATGATACATGGTGGATGACTGAAACAGGTGCCCAATTAATATGTAATTATCCATGTATGGAAATAAGGCCCGGTTCAATGGGGAAACCTATTCCAGGAATTAAGGCTGCGATTGTTGATGATCAAGGAAATGAATTACCACCAAACCGGATGGGGAATTTGGCTATACAAAAAGGATGGCCATCGATGATGTATACGATTTGGAATAATCAACAAAAATATGAGTCATACTTTATGCCAGGTGATTGGTATGTATCAGGGGACTCAGCTTATATGGATGAAGAGGGGTATTTTTGGTTCCAAGGTAGGATAGATGATGTGATTATGACTTCCGGTGAAAGAGTTGGGCCTTTTGAAGTTGAAAGTAAGCTTGTTGAACATCCAGCAATAGCAGAAGCTGGGGTGATAGGAAAACCTGACCCAGTACGTGGAGAAATTATTAAAGCATTCGTTGCACTTAGACATGGCTACGATGTTACTGATGAATTAAAGGAAGAAATCAGGCTTTTCGTGAAAAAAGGTCTGTCAGCTCATGCAGCTCCACGTGAAATTGAGTTTTGTGAAAAGTTACCTAAAACAAGAAGTGGAAAAATTATGCGTAGAGTGTTAAAAGCCTGGGAATTAGATTTACCTACGGGTGATTTATCAACTATGGAAGATTAGCTGCAGGTATAAACGATGTTTTTCGTATTAAGAACGAAACAAATATTTAATAGGTAGCATCTTATACGTCTAACTATTAATAGTTCTTATATATGAAAATATGATATTTTTAATAAAGGGTTAAAAAAAGAAGGTTGCTCAGTATTAACTTTTGAGCAACCTTCTTTTTAATAGGCCCTAAACTTTACTATTAAGGATTTGATGGGTCTGTAGGTGTACTTGGATCTTCTGGTTCAGTTATATCACCGGGTTGATCGTTTCCTGGATCATTCTCACCGTCACTAGGTTGATCGTTGTCCTCATCACCAGGGTCCTCACCGTCACCAGGTTGATCGTTATCCTCATCACCAGGGTTCTCACCGTCACCAGGTTGATCATTATCGTTATCACCTGTATCAGGATCGTCGCCCTCACCAGGTTGATCATTATCATCGTTACCAGGATCATCCTCACCGTCACCAGGTTGGTCATTGTCCCCGTTGTTAGGGTCTTCATTATCATCAGGTTCTTCCTGCCAATCACCATTAATGACTTTATTAGACTCAGCAGATTCTCTTCCAAATATATCGACCGCAGTCACATAATAAGCACTATCAGTATTACCTACTGTAAACCCTAAATCTTCGCCAACAGGTACGATACCTATTTCAGAAACATTCTCCCCATAATTGGATATTTCGTACACTCGATACCCAATAACAGTTTGTTGATAATGAGCAGGCCATGAGATGGAGTTTCCATTTAGTTTAACACCGCCCATTGTATCAGGTACCTCTCCTGTATCTTCTAATTCCTCTAATTCTGGAAAAATAATATTGCTCCATTTTTCACTATTTGGAATGAGTTGCTTAGCTACTTTTATATCGGTAATGCCAATTTCTTCAAGGAATGCTTCAGTAAACATAAATCCTTCATTAGTAAATTCTTCAGGGGTCGTTTCTAAAGCTCGATATATTTTTTCACCAATTTCAACATAATTAGCTTTTTCTAAGCTATTGTCCTCTTTTGTAGGTACATATTTTGCGTTAAAAAGATCTGTTTCAATAAGCCCAGCCTCTTCACATGCTTTTGAAGGCAATAGACCTGATGCAGCACAATAAGAACGACTAATGATTCCACCAGGCATTTTAAACCTTTCTTCAGGAGCAACTAGTTCAGGTTTAATAGCATAAGCGGCATTCATTAAATCTGCCCACAAGTATATGTTTCTTTGGCCATATGTTGGCCCTGACGTCGTTTTTACTGACTTTGGTGTGTCATACCCATTCCAAACTCCAAAGGTTACATTTGGATTTGTTGCAACAAACCATGCATCTTTAAAATCTTGTGCTGTACCAGTTTTACCTGCCCAATCTGACTTAAAATCAAGTCTGCCCGGGAGTGATGCAGCTGTTCCACTGCTAATGACATCTCTCATCATGTCAATCATTAAGTAAGATGTTTGTGGGCTAAATACTTCGACAGGCTCACTTTCATGCTCATAAATTATCTCACCGTCATTTGTTTCAATTCGTTCAATCATATAAGCATCGACAAATTGACCATCATTTCCAAAGGTAGCATATGCATTAACATTCTCTTCAACAGTGACACCATATGTTAATCCACCGATTGCCATTGACAAATTATAATGATCACCTTCAGTTAAGTTTGTATAACCCATTTTTTCTAAATAAGACACAGGATTTTGGTCAATGATAGACATATATGATCTAACAGCTGGTATATTATACGATTTCTGCAAAGCATATCGAACAGAAGTCAGACCGTGTGTTCTACCATCATAGTTCCCTGGCGAATAAGTCTTTCCACCAGCTGGAACTTTTAATTCGACATCAGCTAATACTGAACCAGGCTGAACTTTTCCTAACTCCATTGCAGGACCGTAAGCTAATAAAGGCTTCATTGTGGAACCGTTTGAACGTGGTGCATTGGTAGCATGGTTCAGCTGTTCTCGATCATGGTCTCGTCCACCAACAAAGCTGATGATTTTACCAGTTGTATTTTCAATTAGTACAGCTCCAGCTTCAATAGGCTCCATTACTTGAACCATTTCCCCAGTTTCAGGATCTTCTTTTTCTTCTGGCTTGTCAGGTGCGAAATATTCAAAGTTTTGAACTACAGTTTGCATTTCATCATAGATTTCTTTATCAATTGTCGTATGGATTTTATAGCCATTTTGTCGTAAGTTTTTACTCGCACGATTTATATAATCGTTGTATAGATCGTCGTTTTCCGCTAAATCGGTCATTTCGTACCCGTCGTTTTCAGCTAATATTTCGGCTAATATTTCCTCTGCACGATCCTCAATCTCAAAAGTAAGCCAAGGGTAATTATCTATTGGAGATGGCTTAGGTGGTGCAAAATCTGCTGTTATATCGTAATTTAATGCAGATTCATATTCATCCTTCGTAATAAACTCAGCTTGCAGCATACGGCTAAGTACAGTGTGCATTCTATTCATAGATGATTCTAAATTCTCTTTTATCTCACCTTTATTTGTAAATGGTGTATAGCTAAAGCTTTGAAATAAACCAGCAATAAATGCGCTTTGAGGTATGTTTAAATCTTTCGCATCAACATCAAAAATACCTTGAGCAGCTGTTTGGATACCAGCAATGTTCCTACCTGAAGAATTTCTTCCGAGAGTAGAAACATTTAAGTAAGCTTCAAGAATTTCATTTTTGTCAAAAGATTGTTCAAGTCGCAGAGCAAGTAACATTTCCTTTGCCTTACGTTCGAATGATACTTCGTTTGAAAGTATTTGGTTTTTTATTAACTGTTGGGTAAGCGTACTACCACCAGTTCTTACAGATGAATTTGTAACTTCTTGGAAAAGGGCACGCATGATTGCTTTTGGTACAATTCCACTATGATCCCAAAAAAACTCATCTTCTGTTGCAACGACTGCATTTATTAGGTGCTGAGAAACATCATCTATACTAACTTCTTCACGATCAAGATCGGAACGAAGCTTACCTAAATAAACATTATCATCAAAATATAATTCAGTCGTTTCTTCATAATTATAAATGTCTTTTTTCATACTATCATAAGAGCGGATTGGTTCATCCTTTACTAACGACGCGAAGTAGCCAGCTCCAACACCACCAGCAAAAAAGAATCCGATTAATCCAATAATAATAAAGAGTAAGGTGATGTTCCAAAACACACCGTAGGTAATTCTTGCACCTTTAACAGCATCTTTGCTACTGAACATCTTTTGTACTTTTTGTAATCGATCTTGCCAATTAGATCTATTATCACTCATATTCAATATTTCCCCCCTGGGTACAATCAACTAAAAATCTCTATCTAATTTATAATTTTTAATCATTGAAGTTTTATTAAAAAGCTGCTTTCGCATGGGCTGTTGCTTTTCGTACTAAGAGTTAAATACATATTCATTTAGTTTTCGTGTCATTTTTTCTACTTTAAAATTTTTAGTAACAATAGCAGCAAAGTTTACGAAAAGAGCCTATTAAAAAGCTCTCTCCCAAAAGTTTGTAGTTATTGTCTAGCAACAAATTAATTTCATTCAGTTATTATTTTGCTGTAGAAAAAGTTGCATTGTATGCTAGTTTTCTATGTATTTATTCCTTTGCCACAATAAACAACTATCATTTGGAAAACCACTTTATAAAAAGACAAAATCATTACAATTATAGCATAAGTCATTTTCCTTGTTCTAAAATATTTTTGTTTCCATATTTTAAATGTAAATTGTATGATATGGCTTAAGGCCAATGAATAAAATATCATTTTTCGTATGGAAGATTTGAACTTACAAATCGTTAAATTTGTAAAGCTTAATTCAAAATGATTAAATGTGTTCTTGACATTTATGATGCTAATATGATAAAAATATTCTTAACTCAAATACATGAATGCAATGATAGGAATTAGTAGTGAAATATCTCCCTGTAAACATGGTTGTTAGGTCAATTTAACAACTTCACTTAGAGAGCTGGTGTTTGGTGAGAACCAGTACAAAGATATGCATGAATTACCTCCTAGAGCATCTTTTGCGAACGGTTTGTTGACTAAGTAGCAAAGGACGGTTTTACCGTTATCTTTTTAAGCCGGAGGATATATTCCTCAAGTAGGGTGGTACCGCGAATACACTCGTCCCTTCATTTTTAGGGGCGAGTTTTTTATTTGTCTAGCTTAAGGCTTCGTCGGCTTTAGATCATTAGCCGATCTACAAAAATGTTAACAAGTAACCTTCTTGTTAGGTTGCCTTATGCGAGTCTTGGGAGTTGACCCGATTACAACATTATCCACAGGACGTTGGCAATAATGAGGCCCCTTGCGTTGTTCTAATTTAACGAAAAGGAGATGATCTGTATGAATCTAATTGAGGATTTGCAGTTCAGAGGATTAATTAATCAAATTACTGATGAAGATGGGTTGGAAAAGCTTTTAAATGAGGAGACAGTAAAATTATACAGTGGATTTGATCCGACAGCAGATAGCTTACACATTGGTCATTTATTACCAATATTGGTTTTAAAGAGGTTTCAATTAGCTGGCCATCAACCAATTGCACTTGTCGGTGGAGGAACAGGGTTAATTGGTGACCCAAGTGGTAGAAGTAGTGAGAGGTCATTAAATACAGAAGATGTAGTCATTGAATGGTCGAATCGTATAAAGCAACAGCTGTCTCGTTTTCTAGATTTTGATAATGGTGAAAATAAAGCCCTGTTAGCAAATAATTTTGATTGGATTGGCAAGCTAGATGTTGTTACATTTTTGCGAGATGTAGGTAAAAATTTTGGGATCAATTATATGCTTGCAAAAGATTCCGTTCAATCAAGAATTGAGTCGGGGATTTCATTTACAGAATTCAGCTATATGATATTACAATCATTAGACTTTTTACATTTATATAAAGAACAAAATTGTAAAGTACAAATTGGTGGTAGTGACCAATGGGGGAATATTACTGCAGGCTTAGAATTAATTAGAAAATCTTCTGAAGAAGAGGAAAAAGCATTTGGATTAACGATACCACTCGTCACGAAAGCAGACGGTACAAAATTCGGCAAAACTGCTGGTGGAGCCGTATGGTTAGATAAGGAAAAAACATCTCCATACGAGTTTTATCAGTTCTTTATTAATTCTGATGACAGAGATGTAATCAATTTTCTTAAGTATTTTACATTCTTATCTAAGGATGAAATTGAGCAATTAGAGCAAGAATTACGTGACGCACCTGAACAAAGAACGGCTCATAAAGCGCTTGCGCAAGAAGTGACCAAGTTAGTTCATGGAGAAGAGGCATTAAATCAGGCAATTAAAATATCTAATTCACTATTCAATGGAGAGATTTCGGCACTGACAGCTGAAGAAATTAAACAAGGATTTAAAGATGTCCCTTCATACAATTTTGAAGGTGAAGATGAAATAGGTTTAGTTGATTTGCTAGTTACTAGCAAGGTTTCCCCATCAAAGCGTCAAGCAAGAGAAGATATAAAAAATGGAGCTATATATATTAATGGTGAACGAACACAAGAAATTGATCGTGTCATAACTAACACGGATAGAATCGAAGGCCAATTCACTGTTATTCGCCGAGGTAAGAAAAAATACTTCCTAATCAAGTATTAATAGCAAAGCGCAACTGACATGGTGCTCATTTTATAAATCACAACAATGATAAAATATATTAATTAACAAAATAAAAACCCTAGAAAATTATTTCTAGGGTTTTTGCACTTATTAACGAGAGTAGAAATCAATACAATTAAAAAGCCTATTAACACTAATATTTTTGAGAAAACCTAGTTAGAGGTTTAAAGCCTGCTCAAATGCTTGAACAGATTCTTATTCTATGTCCTTGAAAGAATGACTATAAATGACCAAAATCATTTGTGGAGTGTTACCTAAACGGGCAGGTATACATTCACAGGAATTCTCTGACTAATTAAAATTGTTGCATGAGAATGTCTTAAACATGTGGTGTTATCTTTTTTTGCCATTTTTTTTATAATTCGTTTAATAAAGTATTTGTTGGTGTGGTAAATGAGTAGATTTCTTGATTGATGGAAGATAAAGACAGCATCATTCTTCCGAGAGATAATTTTTAAATTGTGATTCGGAGTTAGAACTTCTTTATTATCACGAGTTGGGTGTATCCATACTTTTCAAAAGGCTGATTTGAATTATGGTGGAGTTATATTAGGAGAGGAAATTGATTGTGACCATGCTGGCGAAGAAAATGGAAGCTATGATCTAAGTAAAGCAAATATTATTGTTATCTCTCAAATCTTGCTCAACATGCAAAGTGGAGACAGTATACTAGGTATGCAGACGACATTAAAAAGGTTCTTTATGGACCTTATGATGGAAAATCCATTTATAGAGAGGTTAGAAGTTTTTGATAGTGAATTAAGGCTAATTAATGAGCTCAATATGTATCGTATATTGATGTAATTATTAAACATTAATAAACATCAAAAAACAAAAAAATAAGTATCAGCTGGGTGTTAAATTACCACTGTAAGGTAGGGGATAAGAATGGAGATATTAATAATAAGACATGGTGAATCAGAAGCAGATATTCTTAATGTACATGAAGGAAGAGCTAATTTCTCATTAACACAAAAAGGAACAATTCAAGCGAAATCTTTAGCTTCACATTTAGTTGAAAATTTTGGGGAATTTGATGCAATTTGGACAAGCACATTAAAAAGGGCTTCTGAAACAGCAAAGATTTTGGGAGCAAAATTAAATTGTAATATTACTTATAGTGACGACCTTAGAGAGAGGAACAATGGTATTTTAGCTGGGCAGCCTATTACAAAAGAAAACATGAATTCTCACTATGACTTAAAACCATTTGAGAGTATTCTAGAAGGAGAAACAGATATAGAGTTTAGAGCAAGAGCAGAAACTATCCTATTAAAAATATTAGATGAACATAATGATTCTAACAGAATTATTATATTGTCACATGGTGGTATGATTGAAAAATTGATACATGTTTTATTAAAATTACCTCCTGTTCCTAATTGTTTTATTCATACTCAAGATACAGGAGTACATTTAATTGAGTATAACTCATCTAATATTGTAATAAAATATTTTAATAATACAGATCATTTGAGTCAATTAGCTTCCCAAAAAATCTCCTCCAAATAACTTGAGGAGAATACATTATTCTACAAAGTAAAAAACAAACAAAAAACCCTAGAAACTTTGATAAGCCAAGGTTTCTAGGGTTTTTACCATCGCTAGATATAAAGCGATTTAATTAACGAGAGTAGAACTCAACGATTAATGATTCGTTAATTTCAGCTGGTAATTCAGAACGTTCAGGTAAACGAGTGAATGTACCTTCTAGGTTATCAGCATTGAAGTTTACGTACTCAGGTACGAAGTTTGTAGCTTCAATAGCTTCTTTAATAATGTCAAGATTACGAGATTTCTCACGTACAGAAATCGTTTGACCAGGTTTAACTTTATATGAAGGAATGTCTACTCGACCTCCATCAACGATAATATGACCATGGTTAACTAATTGACGTGCTTGACGACGAGTACGAGCTAATCCTAAGCGATATACTAAGTTATCAAGACGAGATTCTAAAAGAACCATAAAGTTTTCACCATGTTTACCAGCCATTTTACCAGCTGCATCAAACAAGTTACGGAATTGACGTTCGTTTACACCGTACATGTGACGAAGCTTCTGTTTTTCTTGTAACTGTAAACCATATTCAGAAAGTTTTTTACGTTGACCTGGGCCATGTTGACCTGGTGCATAAGGGCGTTTCTCTAATTCTTTTCCCGTTCCACTTAGTGAAATTCCAAGACGACGAGATAATTTCCATGCTGGACCTGTATAACGAGCCATGATGACTCCTCCTTCAATGTTTTTATTTTGTATAAAATAAAAACAGACGTAATGTATTTCATTCAGCCCATTTTGTTTTTCATGTATCCTCGCTCTAGCAGCAGAGAGTTACACGATACACCTCCAATAGAGAGGAACAAACTGAGAACCCAATGTACATCACATAAGCTGCGATATTTTACACAACGAACATTATATGTTTTTTCTTCATGAAAGTCAAGAAGGTTATAATAAGAAAGTACATATACAGAAAATTTTCAGGATAAAAGTAGTGTTATGGGACAAATTGACTATAAAATTTGAAAAAAATTAGGAAAAATTAATTGTTTTAAGATATAATATTGATAAGACAGAATTATTTAAACTTTCCATATATGAACCAAACCTTAATAAACGGGTGATAAAATGGAATTAGTGGAAGAGCAAATATATACACGTATTAAAGCAGAGTTATTCGATCTGTTATTAATTGATGACAATCATAGTAATTATTATCATATACCATCGGAGTTAACCTACCTTATTAAAACTAATTTACAAGCGTTAGAAGTTAGTTTGTTTTTATATAACCACGAAATCGATCATTTTTTTCTAGAAGCTTCAACTATGACAAGTGTTGTTGAAGAGCTAGATCAGTTCTTCATTTCATCTGCAAAAATTTTACCGCATCTTCTCAATAAGACTATTATAAGACAGCCGCTAGTTGTACTTGATCAATTAGGAGATTCTTCTGTAACGATCCCTTTTAAAACTTTAATAGAAGAAAATGGTTTTTTATTAATAAAACAGAGTAACGTCAATGAGTATAGCAATCAATTTTTACAGAAGATAGGAAGAGAGTGCGAAAAATTTGTTAACCAAGTGAGGAAGTTCACAAATATTATTAATGAGGAAAAACGCTATGAGCAACTGAATCAAATAACAGCAAAGTTTCATTCCTCCATGTCTATCGACAGCGTTTTAGAGGAAATAATTGAGACACTTGAAGATATTTTTCCATCATTTACACATCATTTACTTCTTTCACATGACAACAACAATCAGAATCACATGCAAATTAGAGATTTGAATTATGATGATAACCATATTCATGAGCTCGCAATGAAAGCATATGTCAATGGTGATGTGTTTTTTGAACAGAAGGAAAAACAATCGATCTTGTATGCTCCTCTTAGGGGTAAGCAAGGTGTGTACGGAGTGTTACAAATTACAGCACATAATAGTATCGCTTTTCCTAAACGGGAAGTAGATTTTATTATATTGCTAGCAAATACTGCAGGTAGCGCGATAGAGAATGCACAATTATATCAACAGTCGAAACGATTGATTGTTGATTTACAGCTAATAAATGCAACTTCACATACGTTAAATTCTAACCTTCGTTTAAGAGAAATAATGGCATTTATGACAGACCAAATGATAAATTCGTTCAATGCACAAGAAGTGGTTTTTGTGTTAATTGACGATAACAACGAGCTTACGGTATTACCAGGAAGTACAAGCTTTTTTGAAACTAAGGATAGTGAGGAATATATCCACTTTATCCATAAAAAAATAAAAGAAGAAATGGATTCGCTCTTTATAGGAGAGCTTCAAACTGATCATATAGTGAATGCTATTTACCGATCTTTAATGTCAGTACCAATGGTACATAGTGATAAATTAAAAGGGTTTGCACTTGTTTTACATAAACAACCACATCATTTTACCTTTGAATATTTTAAATTAATGCAATCGTTAATTCATCATTCTACGTTGGCATTTTCTAATTCTATGTTAAGAGAAGAATTGGAAAAGCTAGTTATTACTGACCATTTAACGAAGCTTTATTCAAGGAAATATCTAGATGAAAAGATTTTGTATTCATTAAGTGAAGATCCCCAAGGAACGCTATTACTTATTGATATCGACAATTTCAAAGAGGTCAATGACACATATGGTCATCAAGTAGGAGATGATATTCTTATTCAAGTGGCCGACATTATTAAAATGCATATACGAGAGAAAGACATAGGTGCGAGGTGGGGTGGAGAAGAATTTGCTATTTACCTCCCAAGGGTAGATTGTAAAATTGGTAAGGAAGTTGCTAAACGTCTAATAAAAAAGATTGAAAATGGTACAAATCCAAAAATTACGATTTCATGTGGGCTGTCTTATTGGGGAAATGACTATAAAAACAGTTTAAACGATTTGATCTTTCACGCAGATAAAGCGCTGTATAAAGCGAAAGGTTCAGGAAAAAATCAACTTGTCACTTATAATGTTGAGAACTGAAGAAAGTGTCTATACAGGTGCTCCGATGGATAATCATGTTTTTTCCGAGCTGCTCTTTTCGTAAACTTTGTTGATGAACATTTATTGGATTTCGTTGTTATTAAGATGTAAAGATACACGAACTCTAATTGGATAAGAGGTAATCTTTTAGAACGAAAACAATAATTTATGCAATACAGCAAGGAGAAAAATTGGAGCTCCTTTTTTTATTACCAAAAGAAAACGCTTTCATTTTTGTCCGCTTTTTCATATGATATAGGAGGTTGTATTAATAACCTATACAATTAAGGGGGGCATACGGAGATGAAAGATCATAAGTATCGAAATATTGAGACCTTAGTTATACACGGTGGGTATGAATCAAGTGAACATTTAGGCAGTCTAACGCCTCCATTGTTTCAGTCTTCCACATTTACTTTTGAAACTGCACAACAAGGAGAGAGAAGATTTGCTGGGGAAGAAGACGGCTATATATACTCCAGATTAAGCAATCCAACAGTGAAAATTTTAGAAGAACGTATTGCTACTTTAGAACATGGAGAGGCAGGATTAGCATTTGGCTCAGGAATGGCAGCAGTATCTGCTGTTTTGTTAGCAATGACCAAATCAGGAGATCATATCGTTTGTTCACAAGGACTATATGGTTGTACGTTTGGTTTATTACAGCTTATTGACGAAAAATATGGAATTACACATGATTTCTGTTCTATGGAAACAGAGGATAAATTAAAAAAAGAAATTAGACCGAATACTGCTTGCATATACATTGAAACACCCATTAATCCCACTATGAAGCTGATTGATATAGAAATGGTTGTTAAGGTTGCGAAGGAATATGACATACCAGTAATCGTTGACAATACGTTTAGTTCACCATATTTACAACAACCCCTTAAATTAGGTTGTGATGTGGTTGTTCATAGTGCAACAAAATATATTGGTGGACATGGTGATGTCATTGCTGGCTTAATAGTTGGAAAAAAAGACTTCATAGACACAGTTGCAAAAACAACACAAAAAGATATTGGGGGTGTAATTTCTCCTTTTGATGCTTGGTTATTATTACGTGGATTAAAAACATTACCTGTCAGAATGGATCGTCACTGTTCAAATGCGGAGCAAATTGCTCAACAATTACAAGAACATCCAAAAGTCGAACAAGTTTTTTATCCAGGAGATAGTTCTAGCAATCAGTTCAACATAATGCAGAAGCAAATGAAAAAACCAGGAGGCTTAATTTCGTTTACGATAAAAGGAGATAAGGTAGAAGCACAATCTTTATTAAATAAACTTAAGTTAATTAAGATCGCTGTTAGTCTAGGCGATGCAGAAACTCTAATTCAACATCCCGCAACTATGACACACTCAGTTATTCCAGAATCTGCTCGGTTAAAAATGGGCATTCATGACAATTTATTAAGATTATCTTTAGGACTGGAAGCTTGTGAAGATATATGGTCAGATTTAAGTCAGGCTTTGGATCAAATATAAGAACTTTTTTCGTAAACTTTGTTGCTAAGCAGTTTTCGTTTTAAAAGAGCAAAGATACCACAACCTCTAGTGTTATGTGTGTATAGCTTAGTGTAAAAAAACAATCAATGCGAAAACAAACAATATGAAAAGAGCAGTTTTTATCAGTAAAATGGGCGTCGAAAGTGAAGGGCAGGACGCCCATTTTACTATTGATATGAATCATTTAGTCCTAGATGGCTTGCTACATAGCGAAGGCTTCTTCTAATTTGCGAGTAAATTTTTCTAGGAATTTTTCATCCTGTTCATTAAAGCGATTTTTAATTGGACTATCAATATCTAGCACTCCAATCACTTTGTTGTTTTTTACTAATGGTATAACTATTTCTGATTGTGTTACTGCATCACAGGCAATGTGCCCTGGGAATTGATGTACATCAGCAACTCTAATAGTTTTGTTTTGTTTTGCAGCTGTCCCACATACTCCTTTACCGAAAGGAATTCTGACACATGCAGGTAAGCCCTGAAACGGCCCTAAAACTAGTTCGTCATGTGGATGATCTGTTAAATAAAAACCTACCCAGTTAATATTATCCAAAAACTGATTTAGCAACGCTGCTGCATTAGCTAAATTGGCTATATCGTTCTTTTCGCCCTCTATAAGAGCATGAAGCTGCTTAATTACGAGCTCATAATTCTCTTCTTTATTTTCCTTATACTTCTTCACTTCAAACATATAAATCCCCCTATCTAAAATAAGTAACTAAAAATTATCGTGATTATTTAAGGCTCATTCGTAAACTTTGTTGGTTTATACAAAATTGCTAAAATATAGAGTATAGATGGCCCGAAACAATCGTTGTATTCGTGTGTTTTTATTAATACGAGAAAACATACGAAAACAGCTTTATATAAATCGACATGTACCGTGTTGGTGGACACGATTCACCATTTATTTTGCTCCTTCATGCTCTAGGACTTACCAACATTTTCGCAAAGAAACTTATTATAAATAAGAAATGGTAAGTTCATATTGAATGAGCCTAGATTCAAGGTTTTACTAATCATATCAAAAAACGTTGATTTATGCATGACTTTGTCGATAGAAATAGGAAGGTTTCAATAAAGATCTAAAGAATGTATTATATTAACTATTTTCTTAGGGGTGATAACATATGACAACCACTATGAAAACAAAACAAAAAATTATAAATGCAGCCATTGAGTTATTTAATGTTAATGGCTATACAGGCACATCGGTTAGAGATATAGCTAATAGGGCGAAGGTAAATGTTGCAAATATTTCTTATTATTTCGTTAGTAAAGAAGGATTGTTAGAATACCTAGTATCAAATTTTTTTGAAGGTTATTTTTTAGTAATAGAAAATGTGCTTCGTTCATCAGAGAAAACATCTGCAAAGGAAACATTGAAACAATTTGTTCTCGAAACGTTAATCTACCAAAAGCAACATCATCTATTAACAAGATTTGTCTGCAGAGAAATTACTCTAGAAACAACCTTGATTAGGGAAGTTATGACCACTTACTTAACGAAGGAAAAATACTATTTGATTGCATTATTTGAAAAAGGCATAAAAGATGGCGAGTTTAGGGATATTTCAATCCCCTACACGATTATTCAATTAAAAGGCTTTCTTAGTACACCATATCTACAGAGTCAATACATTTCTGAAGTTCTCCACATTATTCCTACTGAGGAGTATTTTTTAAACCAATATATGAAGCAAATTGAAGTTTGGTTAGAAGGTATGGTATACATGCCAATCACTGAAGAGCGATCATTAACAGCGATTTAAATACTAGTAGGGTTTTTGAGATAATCCTTACAAATGATGTGAGAATAACCTTGACCTAGGTCATTTACACTATGAGCATCAGACCCATATACTAGAGGAATTCCTTGCTTTATTGCTTCTAGTATTATCCAATCTGAAGGGTATGCTTCCTTGCATAAAGGTTTATTTACCCCGGCTCCATTGTAATCAAGCTGCATTTTTTCCTTTTTCACCATGGATAGAAGCTCTACTATTTCGTCTGAGAAAGTCAATTTACATGGGAATTTTTTTTGGAATTTTTTCACGAGGGTGATATGTCCAATTCTTTTTGGTTTATGTTCCCCTAAATCTGCAATAACAGACCGATACACAGTCTCATAATATTGTTGATATACCTTTTCTATTGAACCAATTTTTTGAATAATTGTGTGGAACATTTCCGGACTATAATCTATACAATGGTATGCTCCATTGTTCAGTAAAAAATGGACAGATAGAATAGAATCATCTAATACAGCTCCATATGTATTTAGGAATTCTTTCGTTTCTGATTCGAACCCTTGAATATAGTCAACTTCTAAACCAATATTAATTTTAATTTCACTTTTATACTTCTCTTTTAAGGTTGAAATAGTTGCTATGTATTCTTCAAGCTGTGAAGGTTTCATAGCGCTATCTTGCTGTGGAGTAGGATCCTCAAATCCCACTGGTAAAGGTGCATGTTCAGTAAAAGATATTTCTGATAAGTTTAGGCTAAGCGCCCTATTTATATATTGTTCAATTGAATGATCTGTACCATGTGGACAATAAGGTGTGTGGACGTGACCGTCACTTTTCATAGCAATTCTCCTTTCGACAAATGTAAAACTTTCATGACCAAACTAGGGGATGATTATGGAGCTTAAACTTTTAATATTTATTCTAAAAAAAAACGGGAAAAAATGCTAATTTTTATAAAAATTTTTAAATTATTGCTCAAAAAATGTCGTTTACATGTTATCATAAAAACATTGATATGTAGAGTGCTAGCTCATATTCACGAACAAAACCGAGTGATTAATTTGAACGACAGCATTCTTGCCTACTACCTTTATATCGTACGTCTATGTTCAAAGTGTCAACCATTTTGAACTTCTTGTTTACATAGTTGAATGGCAGAGAACGATAGCGCAAGGGAGCTAATTATGGATATATTATTATATGGAATAATTTCAATCATTCTTATTACAATTATTTTTAGTATATATATGAGAAAAAAGATGTATAAAGAAATTGATCGATTAGATGCTATAAAAATAGAAATTATGAATCGTCCTGTTACTGATGAAATGTCTAAGGTGAAAGATCTTCATATGACTGGACAAACAGAAGAGCTTTTTGAACGTTGGCGTAAAGAGTGGGATGAAATTATTACATTGCACTTGCCAAATGTAGAAGAATTATTGTTTGACGCAGAAGAATATACAGACAAATACAGATTTAATAAATCAAAGGAAGTTTTACTGAAAATTGATCAATTGATAAAAGACGTAGAAGACAATATTGCTACAATCTTAAAAGAGCTGGAAGAATTGGTAGGCAGTGAAGAGCAAAATAGATTAGACGTAGAAGAGTTTAGAACTATCTTTAAGAATATAAAAAAGGATTTACTAGCAAGACGCCACTTATATGGTAAGGCGGAAACAAATTTAGAAAATCAATTAGATGAACTAGAAAAAGAATTTTTACATGTTGATGAAATTACTGCTAATGGAGATTATTTAGAGGCAAAAGAGGCTTTAATAGATTTAAGTAATAATCTTCAAGAAATGCAAAGTAAGATGGAACAATTACCTCAATTATTAACAGAATGTCAAGGGACGATACCTAACCAACTTGAAGAAATTCATAGTGGATACCTTGAGATGAGTGAACAGGGGTACAAATTAGATCATATACCAGTTGAGATTGAAGTTGAACGAATACGAACACAACTTAGTAAGTATATAGATTTAATAGAAAAAACAGAAATACATGATGTTTCAAAAGGGCTAGAAGAAACTAAAGAAAATATTGAGACACTATATGATCTTTTAGAGAAAGAAGTATTGGCTCATCATTTTATCAATCATAATCAACATAACGTAAGTGAACTAATACGTTCTCTAAAAGAAGAGACAAATGAGACACGAGAAGAAACATTGTTTGTTCAACAATTATATCATCTAGATGAAGAAGAAATTGCAAAGTACCACAATATAGAAAATCAAATCGGTCAGCTTCAAAAACGATATACAGCAATTGTAAATAAAAAAGATGAAGAACAATTGGCCTATACAATTGTCAGAGAAGAACTTGAGAGTTGTTTAGAAGGAATCAACGATTTAACAGAGCAACATGAACAATTTAAAGAGATGCTTCAAAATTTACGTAAAGATGAACTATTTGCAAGAGAAAAAACAACTGAGATGAAGAAGCAGCTCATGGAACTAAAAAGAAAAGTTCAAAAGAGTAATATTCCGGGTATTCCCGCTTCATACCAAGCTGTATTAAGTGAGACTAGAAATGCGCTTGAACAGGTCTTTTTAAAACTTGAAGAAAAACCTCTAGATATGGTTGCTATTAATCAGTTGCTTGCAAAAGCAGTTGAGCAGGTAAATGCATCCTCCACAATGACAGATGAAATGATTGAGCAAGCTTACTTAGTTGAAAAGTTAATACAGTATGGGAATCGGTATAGAAGCAAAAATAAGAAGCTTGCTGAACAACTGAAAGAGTCTGAAGTATCATTTAGAAGTTATGATTACTCATTATCACTTGAACAAGCAGCTACTGCTATTGAAGAAATAGAGCCAGGTGCTTTAAGTAAAATAGAGGAAATGTTAGAGGATAAATAAGTCATTTTTCTGTTAAGTTGATTAAGCTGGATATGTTATTTTATAGGCTTTTTTCATAACCTTTGTTGCTATACTTCACAAAATATAAGCAGGAAAGATTTTATAGCCTTTAGAGAAGAAAAGATACCAGGTGCTTTATTTCCTAGTAAAAAAACGACAATCACTGTGATAACAGCCATTTTAAAAGATATACCTTTTAATTAAGGTATATCTTTTTTATTGTGATTAAATTATCGATTTTATGGGAATTTAAATGAAAATATGATATTATAGATAGTTGCAAAATGACACTAATCGGGGGACTTATTGTGATATATTTAGATAATAGTGCTACAACAAATCCATATGAGGATGTCATTGATTCACTAGTTACTGTGTCTCGTAAATTTTATGGGAACCCTTCTTCATTACATAAGCTTGGTGGTGAAGCAGAGCGTCTATTGACACACTCACGAGAAACAACAGCAAAGCTATTAAATGTTAAACCGAATGAAATTACATTTAATTCAGGTGGTACGGAGGGAAATAATCATGCAATAAAAGGTATTGCATTTGCTAACCGTAATCGAGGAAAACACATTATTACAACGACTATAGAACATCCTTCCGTTACGGAAGCATGTAAGCAACTTGAGGAAATTGGATATGATGTTACTTATTTACCTGTAAATTCAAATGGAATGGTACAAATAGATGATGTTAAAAAGGCAATCAGAGATGATACAATCCTTGTATCTATCATACACGTGAACAATGAGGTTGGCTCAGTTCAGCCGATTGCGGAATTTGGGAAATTACTAAAAGCTTACCCAAAAATTATATTTCATGTAGACCATGTACAAGGGTTAGGGAAAGTGCCGCTAGATTTTAAAAAAAATTTTATTGATTTATGTTCAATGTCTGGGCATAAATTTCATGGCTTAAAAGGTAACGGAATTCTTTATATTCGAGAAGGAGTTACTGTATCCCCACTACTTGCTGGGGGCTCTCAGGAGTACAATAATCGTTCAGGAACGGAAAATGTAGCTGGGATCGTAGCAATGACAAAAGCACTTCGCCTTACATTAGAAAATTATCAAATGAAAATTAAAGATCTGGTAAAAATAAAAGATGCGTATATGGATGAGTTAAGTAAATTACCATTTATTACACTTAATACATCTACTAAAAGCTCGGCACCACATATTATTAATATGACAATACATGGAATAAAGCCGGAAGTGTTTGTCCACTCATTAGAAGTGGAACAAATTTATTTGTCAACAACATCAGCATGCTCTTCAAAGAAAAGGGTGGCAAGTAAAACATTGTTAGCAATGGGAAAAAATGAGCAAGAAGCTGAAAGTGCAATTCGTATCAGTTTATCCTATAATAATTCCATACATGAAGTACCTAAAGTATTAACTGCTATTCAAAAATCGGCTAAAAAATTAAGGCTCTTTGCGTAAATTTAGTAGTTTATGGTTACTTAATAGATCGTGCTTTCTCCGTCTGTTATCGTAGTACAGAAATAACAAACAATTTTTAGAGTAACAATAGTCCAAATTAAAGATAGTAATGAGGTAATGACAACATGCAATATGAACATATATTAATTCGTTATGGCGAATTATCAACAAAAAAACGTAATAGAAATTATTTTGTAAATCGTCTAAAGAAAAATATAAAGGGCAAGTTAAGAGAGTTTGAAAACATCGAGATTGAAAAACAGCGTGATAGAATGTATATCAAATTAAATGATGAGCCTTACGAGAAAATTATTGAAAAACTATCATCAATTTTTGGGATTCATTCATTTAGCCTAGCGATCAAAACCTTAAGTGATATCGAAAAAATTAAAGAAGGGGCTCTTGAGGCAATTAAGGAGTTAGGCCCTGAAGGAAAAACATTTAAGGTAACTGCAAAAAGAGCGAATAAACAATTTCCTCTCAATTCAAATGAATTAAATTATGAAATTGGTAGTCATATTTTGCGAAATATCCAAGATTTAACGGTAAATGTACATGAGCCAGATATTAATTTACGTGTAGAAGTTCGTCATAATGCAACATATATCACCTTTAAAGATATAAGCGGTGCCGGAGGGTTCCCAGTGGGTACTAGTGGTAAGGCAATGCTCATGTTGTCAGGTGGAATTGATAGCCCTGTTGCTGGATACTTAGCGATGAAACGAGGACTAGAAGTAGAAGCAGTACATTTCTATAGCCCGCCTTTTACGAGTGAACGGTCAAAACAAAAGGTCATTGATTTAGCTAAGAAGCTAACTGATTATACAGACTCAATTAAGCTTCATATTGTCCCATTTACAAATATTCAACAAGTTATTCAACAAAAAATACCTGATAATTATACGATGACTTCAACGAGGCGTTTAATGCTACAAATCACTGATCAATTGAGGCAAAAGAATGATGCCTTAGCAATTATTAATGGTGAAAGCCTTGGTCAAGTGGCATCTCAAACACTCGAAAGTATGTATACGATTAATGAAGTTACATCAACGCCAATCATCAGACCATTAATAACGATGGATAAATTAGAAATTATAGATATATCTAAGCAAATTGATACTCATGATATATCAATACGTCCTTATGAGGATTGTTGTACGATATTTACACCAACCTCACCTAAAACGAAACCAAAGCGTGATAAAATAAATCATTTTGAGAGTTTTGTCGATTTTGATTCATTAATTAGCGAGGCGGTTTCAGGTACTGAAACTATTGTTATAAGAAATGATAAAGAATTGACAAACAAGGAAAATATTGAAAGTTTATTTTAATTAGCTGTAGTGTCCACTCAGTTGTAAACTAAATAGAGCATAAAGGCTTTAATGGCTTTTATGTTCTAGGTTTTCTATATATTTCAGTAGAGAAGCCGTCTATTTGCTATCGTCAAAAAATCCTTCAAGACACCTCTGTCCAGCGATTTTCAGCGCTATTAACCTATGCCCCTTTGCAAATTTTGAACAATTACCAACATTTACGTGAATTATGCCTATTGTTTTAACACACTCTATTACCACAAGGAGGTGATAACACATGGCATACAACAGTTCAAATCAATTAGTAGTTCCTGGTGTACAGCAAGCTCTTGATCAAATGAAGTACGAAATCGCTTCTGAATTTGGAGTGAACCTAGGGCCTGACACTACTTCTCGTGCAAACGGTTCTGTCGGTGGAGAAATAACGAAGCGCCTTGTACAAATGGCTGAGCAGCAAATAGGTGGAGGCTACCAACAACAATAAATAAATATTATGGCTACAAAGAGCGGGATCATATCCCGCTCTTTTTTATTATTTATTTTTGAGCTTATAATTTTTAGCATACGAAGATAATAGGAGACTATATAGTGTGATATAGTACTTCGTTGTTTTTATAATTTACTACACCATTACAAAAATTTTGATAATTTAGTATAATATGAAATATTAAGATAATTTTTTTGAATGGAGGAGTTGTTCATGAATCGACAAGATTTAATTGCGCCAGATATTTATAATTTATCTGAAGAAGTAGAACGCTTTTCAAGTGATAGTTCAAGAATTGCCTTAAAATACGAAAGTGAGCTAGGTGTCAAAAGAGAGATTACATATGGTAGCTTAATGAAGGAAGCAAATAAAATAGGGAATGCATTATTAAATGATGGGTTTCAACAAGGTGATAAGGTGCTCGTGCTCATACCAAGAATGATTGAGGCATATAGTATATATTTAGGTGCAATTAAAGCGGGATTAGTTGTTATCCCCTGTTCAGAAATGCTTCGAACTAAAGACTTACAGTATCGTATTCAACATGGAGAAGTGAAAGGTATCATATGCTACCATCCTTTTGTCGAGCAATTTGAAGAAGTCAAAAATATTGAAACAATAACTAAGTATATTGTTGGAAAAGAAGATAAAGCTGGATGGAAAAATCTTAGGGAAAAATGTAAAGGTAGCAGTGATAAATTAGTGACTGCACAAACTAAACGAGATGATATTGTTTTTTTATCATATACGTCAGGAACAACTGGAAATCCAAAAGGGGTTGTCCATACACATGGATGGGGATATGCTCATTTGAAAACAGCAGCATCGAGCTGGTTAAGCATTAGAGATAACGACACAGTTTGGGCAACTGCGGGTCCTGGATGGCAAAAATGGATTTGGAGTCCTTTTGTTTCAACACTAGGAACTGGTGCTACTGGAATAGTTTATGATGGGAAATTTGAACCTAAAAAATATTTACAGCTGTTAAGTGATTATGAAGTGAATGTATTATGTTGTACCCCAACAGAATATCGTCTTATGGCGAAAGTAGATAACATTGGTGATTACAAACTTCCATCTTTACATAGTGCGGTCTCAGCTGGAGAACCTCTGAATCGTGAAGTGATTAAGACGTTTAATAAATATTTTCATGTTGACGTTCGGGACGGGTACGGGCAAACAGAGAATACTTTATTAGTAGGGGTCATGAAAGGAATGGAAATTAAACCAGGTTCTATGGGAAAACCGACGCCGGGTAATACAATTGAAATCATTAACGATTTAGGAGAGCCATGTGATATTGGAGAAGTTGGTGATATTGCAGTTCATGTTGAAACCCCAGCATTATTTAAACATTATTATAAAGATCCAGAAAGAACCGCTAAGCAATTTCGTGGAGAATACTATATCACAGGAGATAAGGCGAAGAAAGATAAAGATGGGTATTATTGGTTTGAAGGGAGGAGTGATGATATTATTATAAGTTCTGGTTACACCATTGGTCCGTTTGAAGTTGAAGATGCTTTAGTCAAACATCCGTCCGTAAAAGAATGTGCTGTAGTTGGTAGCCCAGATGATGTTCGCGGGTTAATCGTTAAAGCATTTATAGTTCTGCGTGAGGGGTTATCTGAACATAATGAAGAGCTTATTAAACAACTACAAGATCATGTCAAAGATCTAACAGCTCCTTACAAATATCCTCGGAAAATAGAATTTGTTGAAGACTTACCAAAAACAACATCAGGAAAAATTCGTCGTATAGAATTACGAAATCAAGAACTTCGGAAAGAGAGGTCTTTCAAACAAAAATAAAGGCTATATTTCTCTCCTTCGAATGTTTTGATAAAATAAATGTCAAGAAGGAAATATAGATAGGACAGTTCCAAGATGTAAATTACAAGTCTATCAGAACTGCTCTACGATTGATATTGGGAGAGGTAAAAATGGGTACACTTTGGTTTGGCGGAACAATTTATACGATGTGCAATGAAAATGACAAAGCAGAAGCAGTATACGTGGAAGAAGGTATGATTAAAGATATCGGTTCCGAAGAGCAGTTGCGGAAAGAATATGGTGAGTATATTACTAAAAATGTTGACCTGCAAAATGCTGTTATGTTTCCAGGCTTTGTAGATAGTCATATACATCTAATAGGACTTGGAGAAAAATTGTTAACAATGGATTTATCTTCAAAAACTACTTCAGATGATATAAGAACAACATTGAAAGAATATGTGAAATCATACAATAGTGGTGATTGGGTTATTGCAGAAGGCTGGAATGAAAATAATCTTAAAGATAAAAAAATTTTCAACCGATTTGATCTAGATGAGATTTCTCCGAACAATCCGATGGTTTTAAAACGCATTTGTCATCATGCAGCAATTGTTAACTCAAAAGCACTTCAGTTAGCGGGAATAACAGCAGAAACAACGGATCCTAAAGGTGGGGTAATTGTTCGGAATGATAAAGGTGAGCCAACAGGGTATTTGTTAGACAAGGCGGTTGATCTTGTGACGAAAGCTATCCCAGCAGTAACAACAGACTACTTGAACAAGGCATTGGCAACATCGATTGATCATTGTTTTTCATTAGGTCTAGTTGGTGCACATACTGAAGATTTGAATTATTATAATAGTTTTTCACAAACGTATGAAACATTTCTTCATGTGATTAATGGACAAAGCAAAAAATTCAGGGCAAATTTATTAGTTCATCATGAAGTAATTGATGACATGATTCAAAGGGAATTAAATGATAGTAGCAACGAAGAATTCATCAAATTTGGTGCGATGAAAATTTTTGCTGATGGCGCATTAGGTGGTCGAACTGCTCTATTATCTGAACCATATCATGATCAATCAAGCACGTCAGGAATTGCAATTCATTCTCAAGATGAATTAAAGGAGCTCGTTAAAAAAGCAAGGCTGTATAATATGCCGGTGGCTATCCATGTTATTGGAGATTTAGCATTTGAGTATGCAATTTCTGCAATTGAAGCATACCCACCACCTAAAGGAGAAAGGGATCGGTTGATTCACGCACAAATTCTTCGTAAAGAATTAATAGAGAGAGCAAAGCACCTTTCAGTCATTTTGGATATACAGCCAACATTTGTAATGTCGGATTTCCCTTGGGTTATCGATAGGCTTGGTGAAGACAGAATGCAATATAGCTATGCTTGGCGTACTCTGATAGATGAAGGATTTCATTGTGCTGGAGGGTCCGATGCACCGATAGAAAGTGCAAATCCTCTACTTGGAATTTACGCTGCTATTATGAGGAAGTCCCCTTCTGATAAACATGAAGGCTATTATCAAGATGAAAAACTAACACCGTTTGAGGCTGTTTGTCTTTATACACGTGGCAGTGCTTACGCAGTGAAAATGGAACAAACACATGGAAAAATAACGCCCGGGTTTGTAGCTGATTTTACAATATTAGATAGAGATATTTTACAAATTGATCCGGAAGATATTCCGTTAACAAATGTTGTGATGACCGTTGTTGATAATAATATTGTCTATAAAAGTGACACAAACTGAGAAGCTAGGAATTGTTCAAAGATTAAGAGCCTGTTTAGAAATGAATCGAAACAGGCTTTTTTTACTATATTGTTATTTAAGGCATAATCCTACTGTATGAATTGAGGCTAAAACCAGTTACAAAAATCTCCTTTTAACCTTCTCCCAAAAAGAATTGTCTCGTAATTTTACAGTTTTTATTTTTTTGTCACTAAGCTGAATTTCAATTTTATTTACATGGCGTATGCTAACCGCTTCATTATCCATACCGATAGTTGGAAAATCATTTCCATCTTGAACTACCTTAAGCGTAAGCTTACGTGCACCACTTAAAATAAACGATGAACCTAATGTTCTATAACGGTTATTATTCAATGAGGCAATCTCACTTACTTGCATACATGGAAGTAGTGGGTCTACAACGGCTCCATTAACAGATTTATTATATGCCGTACTGCCTGTAGGTGTAGCTATAACCATGCCATCACCACGGAAAGTTTCAAAATGAAGGTCATCTATATGTACATCAATGACAAACGTTTTAATAATTGTTGAACGAATTGAACATTCATTCAAACATTGGAACGAGGTCATATCATCTACAGATACATTAATCGTAGGATATTTTCTTACTTCCACTTCTTCATTTTTTAATGCTTCTATCATTTTATCGGTATCATCTATGTGGAAATCACAATATAAACTAAGAGAGCCTGTGTTGGAAATTCCAGCGTACAAACAATCCTCCTGGAAGCCAGTCTTTCTTACTGCTTGAAGGAATGTCCCATCTCCACCTATACTTACAATAATATTTGCATCTTTGTAGTCATTTACGATTTTAAATCCGTATTGTTCAGCTATTGTGTATAATGATTCTACTTGTTTGTCGAGGACTGGATCACTTTTATAAAACAAAAAGATGTTACGGCGATTAAACATAAATCATACCTCCTACTAAGTATCAAGACAGAATATTGTTTCCAAGTATTCACTATTTTGCTAAAAAATCTGTTACAATTGATTATTGTGTATATAGTGTATCATTTTTATGAAACTAAATGTATGACAAAATAGGAAATGATACTGTGATTAAGAAGGAGTGAATGTTGATGAGTTTGAAAAGATGGGCGGCACTAGGCATAGCTGTATTACTTTTCGTTATTTCAGTTTTAGTTAATACAGTAAGTTCAATTGCTTTTTCTGGTTTTGGTGATATATCTGAGGAAATTTTTACAACAGACAAGGAATTTGATGAAAAAGTAATTGAAGAGGGGAAGAGCCCTTTATCAAAAATCCTTGTTTTAGAAGTAAATGGGGCGATTCAAGACACTACGAATGTAACATCAATCTTTGAATCAGTGGGGTATAATCATCGACGATTTTTAAGTATGATAGACAGTGCTAAAGAAGATAATGCGATCAAAGCGATTTTACTTCGTGTGAACTCACCTGGTGGAGGAGTTGTTGAAAGCGCTGAAATACATAAGAAATTAACAGAATACAGAGAAGAAACGGGTAAACCAGTCTATGTATCGATGGGAAGTATGGCAGCATCAGGTGGATATTATATTTCAGCATTGGCAGATAAAATCATTGCGAGTCCTGAAACTTTAACAGGCTCGTTAGGTGTTATCATGCAGGGGGTTAATTACGCTGGCTTAGCTGAGAAATATGGAGTAGAGTTTGTGACAATCAAAAGTGGTCAATTTAAAGACATTATGAGCCCTTCAAGAGAGATGACAGAAGAAGAGCGAAACATACTGCAATCTATGCTTAATAATTCGTACGATGGCTTCGTTAAGGTGATATCGGAGGGAAGAAACATTCCAGAAGGTACAGTACGAGAAATTGCGGATGGGCGCATTTATGACGGAAGGCAAGCAAAAGAGCTAAATCTCATTGATGAATTCGGATACTATGATGATGCTCTAGATATATTAAAAGAAGACATGGACCTTAAAAATGCACAAGTAATTAAGTATGAAGAAAACTTAGGGTTGAATTGGTCAATATTTGAGATAACAGCAAATAAATTTATGAATAAAGAAATTGAAATGGCTGGACTCATGAAAATGTTATCTCAACCAAATTCCCCAAGACCTATGTATTTATATGCTGAATAGGGGGGATTTATATGGAAACAAAGAATAATGGAACCGAAAACAAGGAAATTAGTCCTGCAGAAACAAAAACTGTTTTAGAAGGTCATAATGACAATATAGTTCATAATGGAACTGTTCATTCTCATCATCAAGAACATGATAATGTTGGCATTTCTAATAAAGGACAATCACTACATTATAACGCAGGATTTTGGATGAGATTTTGGTCATATTTATTTGATCTAGCTGTCATAGGAAGTATTAATCGCATCATTATATATCCGTTGTTCCGTTTGCTTGATTTACCACTAAAGGACAGTGGGATGTTTGCAGCAATTTCAATTGCAACTGCGTGTACCTTCTACTTATATTTCGTTTTAATGACAAAGTACTTTCATAAAACACTTGGAAAAATGGTGTTTGGTCTACGTGTCATTAACATAAAAGGCGATCAGTTAACTTGGTCTACTATCCTGTTTAGAGAGTTTATTGGTAGGTTTATTTCAAAGTTTTTTATGATTGGCTATATTTTAGTAGCATTTTTACCGAAAAAACAAGGTTTACATGACATATTTGCTGATACGACTGTAGTTCATGAAAGAAAATAACATACGAATTTTCATTTTAAAAACCTATGAAGGCTAGTGTCTTCATAGGTTTATTTTATTTGGTGAAGGTGATAATAGGTTAGTAGAAGGGAGGAGTATATGTTGGTAATGATAACTATCATAGCAAGCTCTGTTGTTGTCATCCTATGTTTGCTCTTCATGAAGGTTACTGTTCGTGTACTTCTACTACATGAAAAGGACAATGATCAAATTAAGATTCAACTAAGAACTTTGTTTGGGATCATACGCTATACGTACAATGTGCCATTTATAAAAGTAGATAAGAAAGATGCTAATCTTGTCGTGGGACAAAACAAATCGTCAAAAAATGTAGGGGAAGAACATACTGACAATAAAGATGTTGAACACATTTCAGTAAATGATGTTATTGAAGGGATACAAAACGCAAAGGAGCTTATAGAACATATTGTTGGGTTTCATCAAATTATCAGAAATTTTTTTAAAAAAGTTCACGTAACGAAGTTTGAATGGCAAACTCAATTAGGTGCTCGTGATGCAGCTATGACAGCTATACTTTCTGGACTTGCATGGGGTGTAAAGGGAGGAGTTATTGGTTTGGTTAGCAATAATATGAAACTTGATACGAACCCTTATATAGAGATAGCTCCTTCATATCAAAAACCTAGTTCGCATACAAAATTAAAGTGTATGTTATACTTTCGAATCGGGTATGCTATTTTAGGAGGAATAAGGTTATTGAAATTATGGAAAGGGGGACGGCCACATTTTAGGCATGGTCACCCTCCATTACATAAAAATAAAAAAATGAAAGAATCGATATAAACTATAGGAGGTGTTAATATGTCTGATCATCCTATACAAGGTTTAATGACCACTGCTATGGAGAATTTAAAAGAGATGATTGACGTAAATACGATAATTGGAGATCCTGTTGAAACACCTGATGGTAGTGTGATCTTAACTGTTTCAAAAGTAGGGTTTGGGTTTGCAGCAGGAGGAAGTGAATTTTATATCGAAGAACGGAGTAGTCAACAAGGGCAACAAGGGCAAAATTCTAAGAAACATCCCTTTGGAGGTGGAAGTGGTGGAGGAGTTTCGATTACTCCTATTGCTTTTTTAATTGTTAATCCTTCAGGAGTAAAGCTGTTGCACCTTGATGAAAATACACATTTGTATGAAAGAATATTAGAATTAGCTCCACAGGCAGTAGAAAAAATACAACAAATGTTTTCGAAAAATGATCAAAATGCTGAACGGGAGATAAAAGGAAATAAAGCAAAAGATCACCAAGATATGCCAAAGCAAGATTTTGATATATGAGCTAAAGTAAAATTTCTTTAATTAAATCATTTGGTCTAGATTGTTATTTTTGCAACAGCAAATCAGGTTTCATCCGATTGTCATCGCGTTATTAATGAAAAGATACCACAAAACAATGGTTGTATATTTTTAATATCTTAATATGAAAACAAATTTACGAAAAACATCGACATAGTTGTTATGGGAACACGGGTAGATAAAGTACAATGTAACTTGTGCCTTATCTATCCGTTATGTACGATCTAATAGGAAAAAATTAGTGCTATTGCAGGCAGTGGAAATTTAAACTGTGAGCATTCATAAACACTATTTTCTTACCCTCATTATCTGCCCTTTAGTATCATCAATTATTCGGCTACGTTAATTTTTACTACGGTAATAGTGGACCCTCCACCTGTATAAACATATTCCAATTCACGCACTTTATTATCCATTAGCAAAGTTGCATGAAAACCATAGGCTGTTTTCGAATTGATTATTGTTTCTCGTACTAAGAACGCAACGAGAGTTCCTTTTCTAAAACAGAGAAGAAAAGGTGGCTAATAAAGTTTCTAATTATGGAGAGTGACCCCACTCACTAGTATTAACACGTAAGCCAGGTTTTTTCTTTGCAATCTATAATAAGAAAAGTTATGATTATCACTATACATACTAAAAATATTAGATTGTTTAAAGATTTAGGAGAAAAGTAGTTGTTCAAGAAACTTGAACTTACACTAATAAGGGGGAATTTTAATATGGCAAATATCACGTTTAAAGGTAATCCAGTTACATTACTAGGTAATGAGGTTAAGGTTGGTGACAAGGCTCCTGATTATACGGTGTTAGCAAATGATTTGTCGCCTGTGACGTTAGCTAATTCTAAAGGTTCAGTTCGCCTAATCAGTGTTGTCCCTTCAGTTGATACTGGGGTATGTGATGCGCAAACTAGACGTTTTAATGAAGAGGTAGCTAGCCTAGATAATGTACAAGTGTTAACAGTAAGTGTAGACTTACCTTTTGCTCAAAAGCGTTGGTGTGGAGCAAGCGGTATAGATAACGTCGTTACTTTATCTGACCATCGTGATCTATCATTTGGTGAAGCATACGGAGTTGTAATTAAAGAACTTCGTCTATTAGCACGTGCCGTATTCGTCATTGATAGCAATGATAATATCACGTACGTAGAGTATGTTTCAGAAGGTACGAACCATCCAAACTACGAAGCAGCAATCGAAGCAGTAAAGGCCGCAAAGTAACAAGCAAAGCGAAGCCGACTTGAATTGCCCTGACAAGTACTAACGAACGATAATACGCTGCATATGCTAAAAGACCTCGATGTTGAGGTCTTTTTCCTTCTTTTTTGATCGGATTAAATTAATATAATTATTTTCTGTATAGGAGAATATTAAATTGCAATTAGTATACATTTACATTTAGGAGGTTTTTAATTTGTCAACCAATATCGAACAAATCTTTACAGTAATAGACAGTACAGCTAATCTATTGCAGGAGGACCTAGCATGCTCATATTTAGAAGCAGTGGCAGAAACAGGTGAAAACATATTTCATGAAACAATTTTACAGGAAGAACTTAGTGAACTTTCAAAGAAAAGATTAAATAAAGAGTACGAAAAGCTCATTGTACAAAAATATTCAAATGAGGAAATCAGAAAAGCATACCAGCTTGCAGTTTTAAAGGGGATGCGCGAATCGACACAGCCAAATCATCAAATGACACCAGATTCAGTTGGGGTTTTCGTAAGTTATCTTGTTTCTAAATTCATGAGAAACTATGAATCCTTCAAAGTTGTTGACCCTGCTGTAGGGACAGGAAATTTACTTACGACTGTTCTAAACCATACTTCCGATAAACAAATAACGAGTTTCGGTGTAGATGTGGATGATTTATTAATTAAGCTTGCGTATGTGAATGCTAACCTTCAGCAGCACCCAATTCAATTTTTTAATCAAGATAGTTTAGAGCCATTATTAATTGATCCTGTTGATCTTGTTGTATGTGATTTGCCAATTGGATACTATCCAAACGATGTTGTGGCCGATGGGTATGAATTGAAGTCACCGGAAGGACATTCTTATGCACATCATTTATTTATTGAACAATGCATGAACTACACGAAAGAGGGAGGGTATTTGTTCTTCCTTGTACCCAATAACCTTTTTGAAAGTGAGCTAGCACCATCATTACATAAGTATTTAAAAGAAACGAGTATAATTCAAGGGTTATTACAGTTGCCTTTATCTTTGTTTCAACATGAGAAGCATGCAAAAAGTATTTTTATTTTACAGAAAAAGGGGGCAGAAGTTAAGGTGCCAAAGCAGGCACTGCTAGTTGACCTCCCTAGTTTTTCCAAGAAAGAGGCAATCCAAGGAATTATTCAAAGAATTGATAGTTGGATTAAAGTAGAAAAATAATAAAGTAAAATCAGAAAATAAAGAAATTATGACGAAAACGGTACCATTTTTACATTAATATTGCATTGTAATAAAGTGAGTGGTTAAATGATAGAGGCGGATATGAAATTGTGTCGATTTTTAAAGGAGCTGTGAAATAACATGTCTAAAGTTATTGCTATAAATGCAGGTAGTTCTTCTCTTAAATTTCAATTATTTGAAATGCCGAGTGAAGATGTTGTTACAAAGGGGATTGTAGAACGAATTGGATTTGACGATGCAATTTTTAATATAACAGTTAATGGTGAGAAACAAACAGAAGTTAGCCCTATCACTGATCATTCAGTTGCGGTTAAGATGCTTCTTGATAAGCTGACATCATTAAACATTATTCAATCATTAGATGAGATTGAGGGCATCGGTCATCGTGTCGTTCACGGTGGTGAAAAATTCAATGACTCTGTATTAATTACTGAAGATGTAATTAAGGATATCGAAGAGTTATCTGAATTAGCACCATTGCATAATCCAGCAAACCTTACTGGTGTAAAAGCATTTAAGGAAGTACTACCTAATGTACCGTCTATCGCTGTGTTTGATACCGCATTTCATCAAACGATGCCGGATCAATCATTTCTATATAGTTTGCCATATCATTATTATAGTGAATATGGAATTCGTAAATATGGATTCCATGGTACCTCACATAAATATGTTTCAGAACGTGCAGCAGAACTTTTAGGACGTCCGTTGGAACAGCTACGTCTTATATCATGTCACTTAGGTAATGGTGCAAGTATAGCTGCAATCGAAGGTGGTAAATCAATTGATACCTCAATGGGCTTCACTCCACTCGCAGGTGTGGCTATGGGTACACGTTCAGGTGATATTGATCCTGCGTTGATTCCGTTTATTATGGAGAAGACGGGGAAAACTGCCGATGAAGTACTAGATGTATTAAATAAACGCAGTGGAATGCTTGGTGTATCTGGTTTCTCAAGTGATTTACGTGATATTGAGCAAGAAGCTGAACAAGGGAATGAACGTGCCGAATTAGCTTTACAAGTATTTGCAGATAGAATTCATAAGTATATAGGCTCATATGCATCTAAAATGTATGGTGTAGACGCGATTATATTCACTGCAGGTATTGGTGAAAATAGTGACGTTATACGTACTCGTGTGTTAAAAGGACTTGAGTTTATGGGAGTATACTGGGATCCGTCACTTAATAAAGTTCGTGGTAAAGAAGCGTTTATTAATTATCCGCATTCACCTGTTAAGGTTATTGTCATACCGACGGATGAAGAAGTTATGATTGCTCGTGATGTTGTGAAAATTGCATTACACTAATAAAGTTATCATTTAATAAATGAGAGTCTTGTTTTGCGTTATTTGCTGAACAAGACTCTTTTTGTATTTGTTAAAAGGTAAGAAAGTATAAAATTACTTCGTAGTTTCATTCACTGTATGATATTTATCCATGTGTAATCTCAAGCACCTATCCCCTCCAGGGTCACTTCACCATTTCACCCTAAGGCAAAAACGCCTTCATGTAAAATGCCTCCAGTGCTTGTCGGGGATGATCAAGGCGCTTGCGCTTTTCTAAGTTGTCTAGCTCCAGCGCCTATCCCCTCGAGGTCACTTCACCATTTCACCCGAAGGCAAAAAGCGCCTTCATGTGGAATGCCTCCAGTGTTTGTCGGGGATAATCAAGGCGCTTGCGCTTTTCTAAGTTGTCTAGCTCCAGCGCCTATCCCCTCGAGGTCACTTCACCATTTCACCCGAAGGCAAAAAGCGCCTTCGTGTAAAATGCTTCCAGTGCTTGTCGGGGATGATCAAGGCGCTTGCGCTTTTCTTAATTAGTCAGCATGTTATAATAAAAATAGGCTAAGTTTGGAAATAGGAGGAATAAGATGACAGTGACTGATCGTGAACAACAAGTTTTAAATGATATAATTGCTTGGGAAAGTCGATTCTCTCAATTGAACCCGACAGACTTTGAATTATTATATGACAAATGGCTGCATAAATCTTTTCAACTTCTTCCTGATGATATAAGAACAGAGTTTTTTGTGAAGCTAGATAACTGGTTATTTCATTTACATGCAATGATTCAAGGATCACAGCCACAAATAGATACGAGAGAACAAATCATTACTTCTGCAAGATTATTTGATGAAGGCATAAATCAATTAACAGATTTACAAACATTATCCATAGATCAGCTTACATATTTATGTGAACAGCAAGTTGCGAAGAGTAGATTATATTCTTTTGTTCAAGGTGGGATTACTGGTACAGGAGGAGCTCCGTTTTTAGGAATAGATTTACCTCTTATGTTAATTATCAACTTAAGGGCAGTTCAATTAATTGCTATGTCATATGGCAATGAAATAAATACACCATCCGAAATGATGACAGCATTGAAGGTATTTCACGGTGCGACACTTCCAAAAAGATTACAAGGCAATGCATGGGGAAATTTGTTGAACGATATGGAAAATTCAACTCAGTCATTTTTTTATGAAGGAAATGAAAAACTAATGAATGAAGAGTGGCTGGACCAACCTCTTAAACAGATACTAAAAACAATGATGATTTACTTTTTCCGTAGAAAAATGATTCAAGGAATACCAATTGTCGGTATAGCGATTGGAGCGGGTATAAACTATCAATTAACTAGAAATGTTACAACCTTTGCACAAAAATATTACCAATACTCTTATCTACATAAGAAAGGTGGGAATCCTTTATGAGCACAATAGAACATAAAAAAGAGGCCCCAAAGCTGGTTAGATGTAAAGTGATAACAATTAGTGATACGAGAGATAAAATGACAGATAAAAGTGGACAATTAATGATCTCTTTATTAAAGGATAGTGGTCATCAAGTTGTTGATTATGACATTGTGAAGGATGAACAGCAGCTTATTCACCGTTCAATAATAGCTGGGTGTGATCAACAAGATATTGATGTTGTTCTCACAAATGGTGGCACTGGTATTGCAAGACGAGATGTGACTATTGAAACAGTTAAAGATATGATAGACAAGGAGATAGTAGGTTTTGGAGAATTGTTTAGAATGTTAAGCTACACTGAAGATATCGGTTCTGCAGCTATTTTATCACGTGCGATAGCTGGTGTAGCAGGTGATACAGCAATTTTTTCTACACCGGGTTCTTCTGGAGCCGTTAAGCTTGCAATGAATAAACTTATTCTTCCGGAGCTTGGCCATGTAGTCCGTGAAATACGAAAGGACTTATAGTATTTATTTAGTTGCAGTGCTAACATGTGCAACTATCCTCTCTAGTCACTCCACCATCGACCCGAAGGCAAAAAACGCCTTCGGGTCGATGGCTTCTAATAATCAAGGTGCCTTCTGCTTTTTCTTATTGTCTAGCTCCGCCTCCTAGCCTCTCGAGTCGTTTCACCTTTACATCAGAAGACAAAAAACGTCTTCAGTCGTAAAGGTTCCAACGCTTATCGAGTCTGACCAGTCGGCACCGCTTTTCTTAATTGTCTAGCTCCAGGCGCCATCGGCTCGAGGGCATAAGTCAAGCCGATGCGAAAGTTAAAAAGCAACCCTCTCGTCGGCTCGTCTTATGCTTGTCGCCGATGACCGGGCGCCTTCCGCTTTTCTTTACACATGTATTTTTTCGGTTACATTTTGGTTGATTCGATACCATAGCCATAAATCATTAATAATGGAGGCTAATTCCGCTATTTCTGAATTGAGTATGCATGAACGCTGAAAATCATTTTCATTTCCAAGTGCCGCTTGTTTGTTATTTATTATCTTTTCTAAATCTGCAATACGGTCAGGGATTTTCCCTCGAACCTTCTCCCAATGCAACAATATTGCTTGCTGATCATTTTTAGTAAAGTCTTCCCAATTCTTCTGAAGTTTAGGAATGGATATTCCTAAACGTTTATCCATTATAAAATTTTCTATCATTAACGTTCCTCCAAGACTAGTTACTTATCGTTATTGTACATTACTAAGTTCTTTTTATCCAATAGAGAATTTTTGTACTTATTATAAAAATTCTATTGAATTCTTGTAAAAGTGCTGTTAATATGTATGAATAAATATAAGTTAATAAGAATAAATATACAAAATAAATGAGGGAGAGTTAAAATGACTAATAAAAAAATTGTTTTAGCATATTCAGGTGGCTTGGATACTTCTGTAGCAATTAAATGGCTTCAGGAGCATGGATACGGGGTTATAGCGTGTTGTTTAGACGTTGGGGAGGGAAAGGATCTTCAATTTGTTAAGGATAAGGCGTTAAAGGTTGGAGCAATCAAATCATATGTCATTGATGCTAAGGAGGAATTTGCAAATGATTACGCTTTAATATCATTGCAAGCACATACGTTATATGAAGGGAAATATCCATTAGTATCTGCATTATCAAGACCACTAATTGCAAAAAAGTTAGTAGAAGTTGCAGAGCTTGAAGGTGCAGTTGCTGTCGCTCATGGTTGTACTGGTAAAGGAAACGATCAGGTACGTTTTGAGGTGGCTATTAAAGCACTCAATCCTAAATTGGAAGTGTTAGCACCAGTTAGAGATTGGAGTTGGTCTCGTGAAGAAGAAATTGCATATGCAAAAAACAAAAACATACCTATACCGGTTAATTTGGATAGTCCATTTTCCATTGACCAAAATCTTTGGGGAAGAAGTAACGAATGTGGTGTACTAGAAGATCCATGGGTAGCCCCTCCAGAAGAGGCTTACGAACTAACAGCTAGCATAGACAACACGCCAACTATACCTGATATTGTAGAAATTAGCTTTGAGAAGGGGGTTCCTGTATCTTTAAATGGCAAAAAATACTCCTTAGCAGAGCTTATATTAGAATTGAATTTATTAGCTGGAAAGCATGGGGTAGGTAGAATCGATCATGTTGAGAATCGTTTAGTCGGTATCAAATCTCGGGAGGTGTATGAATGCCCGGGAGCAATGACACTTATAAAAGCTCATAAAGAACTAGAAGATATAACATTAGTCAAGGAAGTGGCACATTTCAAACCACTCATTGAAAAACAGCTCACTGAATTAATTTATAATGGACTGTGGTTTTCACCATTAAAAGATGCGTTACTAGCATTTTTAGCTGAAACACAACAGTTTGTGAACGGTATCGTACGTGTGAAATTATTTAAAGGGCATGCGATCGTTGAAGGAAGAAAATCGCCAAACTCATTATATGATGAAAAATTAGCAACCTATTCTACGGAGGACGAATTTGATCATTCTTCAGCAGTAGGTTTTATAACACTGTGGGGGTTACCAACGAAAGTGAGCAGTATCGTTAACAATGAGAAGGTGATAGTGTGAAGAAACTTTGGGGAGGCCGTTTTACACAAACAGCTGAGGAGTGGGTTGAAGAGTTCGGTGCTTCTATTCCCTTTGACCAAGAACTAGTAGAAGAAGACATTAAGGGTAGCCTTGCACATGTAGCGATGTTAGGTAAATGTGGAATATTACTTGAAGGTGATGTTCAAAAGATTAAGCAAGGGCTTCAGTTATTAGAACAAAAAGCATTAAACAATGAATTGTCTTTTTCTGTGAGTGAAGAAGATATTCATCTTAATATTGAAAAAATGTTAATTGAAGAGATAGGGCCTGTGGGTGGAAAGTTACACACAGGCCGAAGTAGAAATGATCAAGTAGCAACGGATATGCATTTATATTTACAAAAAAATGTGAATGAAATTATATTATTAATTTGTGAATTCCAAGCTGCACTTGTTACGCAAGCAGAGCACCATATTGAAGCGATTATACCAGGTTATACACATCTACAACGGGCCCAGCCAATATCCTTTGCACATCACTTAATGGCTTATTTCTGGATGCTTGAGAGGGATAAAACTCGATATAAGGAATCATTAAAGCGTATAAACCAATCCCCGCTTGGTGCTGGAGCATTGGCTGGAACAACATTTCCCATTGACCGTGAATATAGCGCTTCATTGTTAGGCTTTAATAGTATTTATGAAAATAGTATAGACGCAGTTAGTGATAGAGATTTTATTGTTGAATTTTTAAGTAACAGCTCTATGCTAATGATGCACTTATCACGCTTATGTGAAGAAATGATTTTATGGTCAAGTCAAGAATTTCAATTTATTGAAATCGATGATCGTTTTGCAACAGGAAGTAGTATTATGCCACAAAAGAAAAATCCAGATATGGCCGAGCTAATTCGTGGGAAAACTGGCAGGGTTTATGGAAATTTATTTGGATTATTAACTGTCTTAAAGGGGACGCCGTTAGCTTATAACAAAGATATGCAAGAAGATAAGGAAGGAATGTTCGATACTGTAAAAACTGTTATTGGTTCACTACAAATTTTTACAGGCATGATTGCATCAATGGTTATTAACAAAAATCAAATGTCAGCAGCGACTAAGCAAGATTTTTCAAATGCAACTGAATTAGCTGACTACTTAGCATCGAAAGGATTGCCATTTCGTGAAGCTCATGAAATTGTAGGGAAGCTTGTACTAACATGTATTGATAGAGAATTTTATTTGTTAGATTTACCATTCAATGAATACAAAAATGCATGTCATTTATTCGAAGAAGATATATTTGATTATTTGGACCCATATACTGCTGTGAATCGTAGAAATAGTGTAGGAGGGACTGGGTTTCGGGAAGTAGAAAATGCAATATTACAAGCTAAATTACGCTTAGAAAAAAAGTAATCCAGGGTTATAAAACCCTGGATCATTTATTATAGTTAATTATTCAAAAGTTACAAATCTTTTTCAGTTCTAACGATTAATACGTCACATTTTGCATAACGTGTAATCGCTTCCGAAACGCTTCCGATAAAAAACCTTTCAATTGCATTTAGCCCTGTAGCGCCACAAATGATAAGGTCTACATTGTGTTTAGGTGCTATCTCTTTTGCAATATGTGCTTTAGGTGACCCAAAGTCTATATCAATAGTTATTTCTTCTACACCAGCCTTATTTGCTAGATCTTGATATTCTCCTAGGAGCTCTGTAGCATATTTCTCAGCTCTTTCTGCTATCATTCTGTCATAAGTCTCAACCGTGGCAAATGATCTTGTATCAACAATATGTGTTAGAACAATACCAGCATTATTTCTTTTGGCAATTTCAACAGCTTTCTTAAAAGCCCATTCAGCCTCTTTTGACCCATCCACTGCTACTAGAATTTTGTTATAAGTTATGCTCATATAAAAATCACCCCTTAGGATTTATATTTCTTTATATTACCAGTATAGCATGTTAAAAAAATTAGAAACTAATGATGTCTTGAAAATATTATGACAATTAAAAAGGGGTGTTGATGATGAACAAACATAAAAATAATACAGGTACTAAAAATCAGTATAACTATTTCGAAGAGGCTTCAGAGGAAATTAGTCAACAAATAACAGAGGCATACTCAAGTGGTGTAATTGAGCAACGATATGATAAACAACAAGAAGCGGAGGATATTAATAATAAATAATAAATAGTAAATAGTATAAACTAAGACATCATGACTTAAGAGGTCATGGTGTTTTTGGTTGGGAAAATATACAAAGAGAAACATCTTGTAATATAATAACAATGTACAACTTTACATATATAGAACATAGCCAATTAATGTTGGAAAAAATACATGTAATGATATTTAGGGAGAGGGTGAAATTGTGAGACATGCACTGATTACTGCAGGGGCAAAGGGGCTTGGTCGGAAAGTAACAGAAAAACTGTTAGAGAAGGGATACTCTGTGACAGTGAATTATCGTACGTATGATAGAGCTGTTAAAGATTTTCAAGATCAGTATAAGCACTTGGACGACCGATTGCAATTTATCCAAGGAGATGTAACGGATAAAACAAATTTAATTCAACTCGTTGATAAAACAATGGAGAGGTTTGGACGAATTGACTTCTTAATTAACAATGCAGGACCTTATATTTTTGAACGCAAAAATCTTATAGATTATGAAGAGGCTGAATGGTATGAAATGATTGAGGGCAATCTTAATAGTGTCTTTCATTTGCTCAAAAAAACGCTCCCGATAATGCGAAAACAACATTTTGGTCGAATCATTACATATGGCTTCCAAGGTGCTGATGCTGCTCAAGGTTGGATTCATAGGTCTGGGTTCAGTGCAGCTAAAGTTGGCCTAGTATCGTTAACTAAAACAATTGCATTAGAAGAGGCTTCATATGGAATTACTGCAAATATGGTATGTCCAGGTAATATATTGGGTGATATGAAGGAAGCTTCTATTTCGGACGCTAGAAGCATGACAGGTATGAATCACACACCAATAGGTAGGTCTGCTACAGGAGAAGATATTGCAAGAACGATTACTTTCTTATGTGAAAATGACTCAGACATGATAACAGGTTCTATCATTGATGTGACAGGAGGGGAAAATGTAATAAACAGATTTAGGTAATTCAAACCACCTATTTTTGTAGCATTTAACTCCATTGTTCCTACAATCAGGTGAAGGTGGTTCTCCACCTGATTGTAAAGTGTGGTTTTACTCGAAAAATCCTTGAAGCCAAGGTTCAACATCTAAGATTTCATCTCGCATTTTAACTGCAAGTTCTTGAATTTCAGCCTGAGCATGAGTACCAGGCTTTCTTTTGCTATAAAAACTTAAGAAAGATGTTAGATTGCATGTCATTACAATATTTGTGTTTACAGATTGTGGTAAAATAGCACGTGCGTCTTCAGGCTTAACCTTCATTTCTATTAGTTTATTATACATATTTTGTATATCATCCATGTAAGTTGAAAAAACCTCTAATTGTTCTTCATTTAATGAAACAGGGCTTGAATAAGTAAAGCCACCACTTTTACTATCACTGCCGTAATTTACATACCTTTGAGATTCGATGGAATATGAAAAGCCAACTCGGTGGCGCGTTAATTGAGCCATAAGCGCTCTTGAAACACCTTCAAGAGCAAACGTAAATGAGATATGTTCCATCGTAGAAGTATGTCCGCTATGAACAATATGTCGTATTAATCTGTCCATATCATTTCCACTTCCACCGTCTGTAGCAGGTTTGTTTAGGTATCTATGCCCTTCTTGTTCAACAATTTCGGTTGGTAAAAGATAGGAATAACAGTTTCTTATTGCGGTAAAGGCAACTAATTTGCCATCTGTTACCCCTAAGTCTAGTACATCTTTTAGTTGTTCTCGTTTTTTATTGGATAGCTGGGTGTGAGAAAATAATTCAACTTTCATAATATACCTCCTGATTGTCTTGGTCAGTCTGCTTTTCCTGATTGTCTAGCTCCACGCGCCATCGGCTCGAGGTCATAAGTCAATCCGTCAAGAAGGTTAAAAAGCAACCTTCCAGCCGTCTTGTCTTATGCTTGTCGCCGATAACCAGGCGCCTTCCGCTTTTCTTAATTGTCTAGCTCCACGCGCCATCGGCTCGAGGTCATAAGTCAATCCGTCAAGAAGGTTAAAAAGCAACCTTCCAGCCGTCTTGTCTTATGCATGTCGCCGATAACCAGGCGCCTTCCGCTTTTCCTGATTGTCTAGCTCCACGCGCATATCCCCTCGAGTCACTTCACCATTTCACCCCAAGGCAAAAAGCGCCTTCATGTGAAATGCCTCCAGTGCTTGTCGGGGATGATCAAGGCGCTTGCGCTTTTCTATATAATAGTTAACTCCTTAGGGAATTTTGTTAAGGTTTCAATGCCGTTTTCAGTAATTACGACATCGTCTTCAATTCTAACCCCACCTATTTCAGGTATGTAAATTCCAGGTTCAATAGTATATACCATCCCCGGTTGTAATAGCATGTTGTTAGTTGCGCTCATTGAAGGATACTCATGTACTTCAATACCGAGTCCGTGTCCAATTCTATGAGTAAAGTATTCACCATATCCCGCACTAGTAATAATATCACGGGCAGTCTTGTCTACTTTTCCAACTTCAACCCCAGGTTTGCTAGCCTCAAGTGCAGCTAATTCTGCTTTTAAAACAGTCTCATAAATCTGCTGTTGTTGGTCACTTATGTTACCTAATACTACTGTTCTTGTTATATCTGAGCAATAGCCATCAATAACAACCCCTAAGTCAAACAAAATAAAATCTCCTTGCTGGATTTTATCAGTACTTGGGTTTCCATGAGGAGAAGCTGTTTTCTTTCCTGTTAAGACCATTGTTTGGAAAGACATTTGTTGAATCCCTTTTTTCTTGAGTTCATATTCAATCGTAGCCAGAATCTCCATCTCTGTTTTACCCTCTTTAATCTCGGAAACTCCAACTTCAATGCCGTAATCAGCTAGTTCTGCAGCCTGTCGCAAAATGTCAATCTCTTTGCTATCCTTTAACATTCTAAGCGTGTTTAGTTTTTCTTCTGCACGAATAAACGAAGCATTTGGATATAAGCTCTGAAGTAATTCTAGACGGCTAACATTCAGGTGGTCTTTTTCTACTGCAAGTGAATGGATGTTTATTTTTCTTTTGGCTATGGCAGTAGCAATAAATTCCCACGGATTGTCGGTATCGCTATATCCTATAATTTCATATGTCCAACCTGCGTCTTTTACTTGCTGTGTTTCCATTTGTGGACACACTAGAATAGGTTCTTCTTGCTGAAATACAAGTAACGCTAATAATCTTTCATGAGGGTCACTCAAGAAACCGCTATAATAGAAGACATTTGACGGGTTCGTAACAAAGCACATAGAGATATCTTGCTCCGTTAGCCACTCTGAGAGTAGTTTAAGACGTTGATTCATTTAACAACACCATCCCTTTTGAAAAATCTTATTAATCTTGAGCCTAGCAGGGAAAGGTGAGAATGTAAACAGTTAATTACGATTAGCAACGAAAAATAGTTTGAAAATAACAGCTATAGGATTATACTCATGAGTGTAAGGAGATTTTCATACATATAAAAAAAGGAGGGATTTTTGTGCAAGTATCGTTTCATGGCCATTCAGTTGTTGTGATAGAAACGAAAGGCAAAAAATTGATCATCGATCCATTTATTAATGGGAACGATTTAACAGATTTACAAGTGTCAGATTTACTAGTAGATGTGATTTTAATAACACACGGACATAAGGATCATGTTGGTGATACCGTTCAATTAGCTAAAAAAAATGATGCTCTTGTTATTGCTCCATATGAATTAGCTACTTTCCTAAGCTGGCAAGGTGTAAAGGTCCACGGTATGCATATCGGTGGGTCTTTTGACTTTGATTTTGGTACTGTCAAGCTAACACAAGCATTTCACGGCTCTAGCTACATAGATGAAGAAAAGAAAGAAATTATTTATACCGGTATGCCTAGTGGTATACTATTTGCTTCAGAGGGTAAAACCATATACCATGCAGGAGATACCGCGCTATTTTCTGACATGAAAATGATTGGTGAGCTGAATAATATAGATGTTGCATTTATTCCTATTGGAGATAATTTCACGATGGGTCCTACTGATGCACTTGTTGCTGCGGAATGGTTGCAGGCAAAGCTCGTTGTGCCAATTCATTTCAATACATTCCCAGTGATTGAACAAAATGCCGAACAATTTGTTAGCCAATTAAAAGGTAATGGAAAAGTATTACAGGTAGGAGAAGGCATTCGCGTCTAGATTAAATAAATGTTAATCAACAAGATAAATTAACATTTGAATAATGGTTTATACATTGAATGTTGAAATAAAGAGTTTGTTTTGAAAGCGATCAAAACAAGCTTTTTTTATTTGAAAAGGGAATGAGTAAATCATAAAGAAAAGTATATAACAAGGAAAAATCTTTTTCGTAAATCATGTTGCGAATAGTAAAATAAGATCCTAAGCTAGTTTCATCCAATAACAACCAAAGAATCTTTTCGTAAGTTTTCTTGATACTTTTAACAGTTTGATGAGTTTTATGAAAGCTTAATAATTGTAAAAGTAGAGAAGATGGTACGAATGCTATTTGTATACGTGCTTTTAGAACGAAAAGCAACAAATAATACGAAAACAGCCAGGTGAAACGTAAAAAAAGCTTTATTTAGGGGGATAAGATTGACTACTGAAATTATTTTTGCTTCGAAAAAATTGGGACATATTACTGATACACAGTTACAGTCTATGCTTCATAGATTTAACTTAGGTAAATTTGTCTCTTCAGAAAAAACAGCAAATGGTGTTATGGGACAAACCTTGCTTGTTACGTCTACTGAAGGAAGGTTTGTTCTCAAAGGAAATCCGCTTTTTTCTGGGCAGTTTGCTGAAGAGAAGTTTTTTGTAGAAAAAATACGTGATCGAATAAGCATAGCTGTTCCTACACCTTATCTTGTTGATGATAATGAAGATATATTTGGTTGGAAATATGCAATCATGCCATTACTTCCAGGTAAACATTTAAGAGAAATTAGTAGTAGGCTGTTTTTAGAGGACAAATTTAAAATTGCTGAAGTGATAGCTGAAACGCTTACTGCACTACATAGTTGGAAAGTAAATGACTTTGGTGAGTTAAATACGAAAGATTTCAGTATACGTCCTTTTGATGGTACATACAGAACATGGCTATATAACAGAATTAATTATTGGTTGAATGATGCAAAAAAGTATTCAACTATAACTACTGAAGACATATTGTGGGTAGAGGAATTATTAAACAGTGCAAAAGGATATTTTGATAGGATCACTTCACCCGCATTCGTTATGGGAGACTTTAAACCTGAAAACTTTTTGTTACATACAAATGATAGAGGATGGAGTATTAGTGGTTTATTTGATTTCACGAACTCCTATTTTGGAGACCCAGTTTCAGATTTAATAAAGATGCTCATACTGTATATTGATAATGGCGAACAGGAAATTGCACGACATTTATTGTCTGTATACTTACATAATGTAGAGGAAAAAGAATCTTATCAACAACGAATAAAAGTACACATGCTCCAACAAAATGTACTAGATTGGGGCTGTGCGAAAGCTATGGGGATGGTTACATGGAAGCATGATCTATCATTTTCTAACTGGGCACAACAATATGTTGAAGCAGTAGCCGATTTAATAAACTAATAACACATACATAATTAGATGTTTTACCCTGGTAACTTGTTCCACATGTGAAAGTAGGAAATACGAAAGAGCCTTTTCCTTTTGTAAATGAGAGGAATTTATCTATTTTATGAATCCACTCGATCAGCTACTTCTTTTTAAGGCATAAGGTGCATATTAATTAGTACAAACTCTATTTGAAAGGATTGAAACAAATGAAAAATAGATTGTTGCTATGCCTTCTTATTAGTAGTGCGATCATATATATTGCGGTACCCTCTTTGTCTTTTACAACAGATACCTTGCATGGTGTTTATTCGCTCGTCTGGATTAGCTTTGGGATCATTGTTATAGGAGGCAATTTAGTGGGATTGTTGTATTTACCTAAGAACAAATCATCACAAAAGGTTAGATTATCTAAAAATCAAGTAAAAAAAGTAAAACAGTACCAATAGCTTCATTGAATCAATTTGCTCACACCTTTATAATAAAGAAAAATAGGGTTAGATAATCCAAGCGGTGTCCATATTTGGTAGTGTAATAGTAGGATTTTAACAAACTTCTAGCTACTACCAATAATGAAACCGAGAAAAAGGGTGAATAAATTGGCTACAAAACATGAACAAATATTACAATACATTGATAGCTTACCGGTAGGGGAAAAAATTTCAGTTCGCCAAATTGCAAAAGATATGAGTGTAAGTGAGGGAACAGCGTACCGTGCAATAAAGGATGCAGAAAATAAAGGCTATGTGAGTACGATTGAACGTGTCGGAACAATTAGAATTGAACGTAAGAAAAAAGAAAACTTTGAAAAGCTTACATATGCCGAGGTTGTAAATATTGTAGATGGGCAAGTTTTAGGTGGAAGAGAAGGCTTACATAAAACACTGAACAAAATGGTCATCGGTGCAATGAAGCTCGAAGCAATGATGCGATACACTGGGGCAGGAAATCTATTAATAGTTGGAAACCGGACGAAAGCACATGAACTTGCATTAGAGGCGGGAGCAGCTGTATTAATTACTGGTGGCTTCGATACTGATGATTATGTGAAAAAGCTAGCAGATGAACTACAATTGCCGATTATTTCTAGTAGTTACGATACGTTTACTGTTGCAACAATGATCAATCGAGCCATATATGATCAATTAATTAAAAAAGAAATTGTGTTAGTTGAGGATATATTGACTCCTATCGAAAATACCATTTATTTAAAGGTGAATGATCCGGTTTCAAAATGGTATGAATATAATACTGAGACAAAACATAGTCGATATCCAGTAGTTGATGATCAATTGAAAATTCAAGGCATGGTTACCGCAAAAGACATTATGGGGAGTAACAATGACACGGTGATAGAGAAAATAATGACGAAAAATCCATTGAACGTAAGTGGGAAAACGTCAGTAGCATCATGTTCTCATATGATGGTTTGGGAAGGGATTGAAATGCTCCCTGTTGTGAACCAATCAAATAAGCTTCAAGGAATAATTAGTCGGCAAGACGTGTTAAAAGCATTGCAAATGATTCAACGACAACCTCAAATCGGAGAGACAATTGATGATCTAGTGACGAGTCATTTTGTAAATATATCTACTAGTTCAAAAGAAAGTGAAATGTATCGGTGTGAAGTAACACCACAAATGACAAACCATCTTGGAACAATCTCTTACGGTGTATTTACGACAATCGTAACGGAAGCTGCTAATAGAGTTCTTCGTTCTTTTAAAAAAGGAGATATAGTTGTAGAAAACATTACAATCTATTTCATTAAACCTGTACAAATTGAGAGTATGATTGAAATACGTCCAAAAGTATTAGAAGTGGGTCGTAAATTCGGCAAAGTAGATGTAGAGGTTTACAATGAAGGGGTGGTTGTTGGAAAAGCTTTAATGATGTGTCAACTTATTGACAGGTCATAAGTGCTTTACCTTATCTTAGAGAATATGTGTGCGACCGAATTCTACTAAATACAAACACCTTACACGGTAGATTGTCATCGTCCAAGTAATAACAGAAGCGGAGATATGCTATCTCCGCTTTCATCCTTTATTTAAGTTCTTCAGCTTCTTTAATCGCTAGTGGTAAAAAATATTTATACGCTCGATACCCTGCCCAAATACTACCTCCACCAAACAATATCAATATCGTTCCAACAATGAATGTAATCGTTGTTGGGAATAATATTAGCTGGTTAATTGCAAATAATAAAACGAAGGTACCAAGTGCAATACTGGATTTAGAAGATATCCACTGACGTTCAATCGGCCTTTTTGTTCTGAAGTATTTTATTTTATAAAATAAATAAAATGAAATAGATAAAACGATAAATATAACGAATACAGGCATGCAGTTAAACCTCCATCTTGTTTGTCCATTATTATTTTAGCGATTAATAGCCTAAAAAGCTACAACTAACTATGCTAAGCTCTTTCATGTTATGATAAAGAAAACCATTGAATGTTAGGAGATACTAATGAAGGATAATATATTGCAAGCAATAAAACAGTTCGACACAATTATAGTTCATAGGCATGTTCGCCCCGATCCTGATGCATACGGTTCCCAATGTGGGTTGTCAGAAATCATTAGAGCGTCTTTTCCAGAAAAAAAAGTATTTTCAGTAGGTAGTGAGGAAAAGTCTTTGAACTTTTTAAGTAGATTAGATGACATCACGGATATAACATATAATGATGCTCTCGTGATAGTATGTGATACTGCCAATGAAGAAAGAATTGATGATACGAGGTATTCCTTAGGAAAGAAACTAATTAAAATAGATCATCACCCTAATGAAACGCCTTATGGTGATATTATTTGGGTAGATACAACTGCAAGTTCAACGAGTGAAATGATTTATGAGTTTTATAAATATGGTGAAAATGAAGGATTAGTATTAAATAAAAAGGCGGCAGAGTTGATATATGCAGGTATTGTAGGAGATACTGGGAGGTTTATGTTTCCTAATACGAACCCAATAACTTTTAAGTATGCAAGTGAACTAATTGAATATGGTTTTTCAATTAATAATCTTTATAATCAGCTATACGAAACGAAACTGAATGTTGCAAAGTTAAATGGTTATGTATTTCAAAACCTTACTGTGTCAGAAAATGGTGCTGCTTCTGTTATTATAACAAAGGAAATGCTAGATGAATTTGAGGTTACTCCTATGGAAGCTTCTCAATTGGTAAGTACAATCGGACATATTCAAGGGATAAAAGCTTGGGTATTTTTTGTTGAAGAGGAAGATGTAATTAGGGTACGTCTACGCTCGAAAGCGCCTGTAATAAATGGGGTAGCGAAAAAATACAATGGTGGGGGGCACCCACTCGCCGCAGGGGCATCAATTTATTCTTGGGATACAATTAATGATGTATTGGCAGATTTAGAAAAGGTTTGTGCTGAATAAAATAACGGGAATGAATCTCACTCATTCCTGTTATTTGCTTACTTTACGATTTCAATCGTTCCATGAATATATAATGTTGTGAAATATCCAATCTTTTTTATTCTTACTCGGTATGATTTTTCATTAATTGTAAATGGTTTGTTTTCAATTGATTTCTCTAACAAAGTACTATTTTTATAAACTGTTTCAATATCTTTCGCAAGCAAAGAGCTTAGTTCTTTTCTGATTTCTTCCTGAATAAAGATGATGCTATTTTGATCTAAGTTAAATTTTTCATGTGCGGTGATGTCTATTATTATTTCTTGTAAAGTTAGTTGTTTTTTATTCTTCTCATTTAACTCTCGATAATCATCCTGCCAAATTTTTATGTCATTATTAAGTTTGAAAATTTCTTTTTGCTGACGCTCAATCATACTAACTTGTTTTTCCTGTAAAACGCCAAACATATATAGAAACACTAACCAACTAATAATGGCACCAATAGCTACTCCAGCAAAAAATCGCTGCCAATTCGGTAATTGAAAATGTGGCGGTATCCTCATCGTGATATATGTTCCTGTGTAAACCAATGAATGATTTCCGTCCCTGTTTGAGCGCCTCCCATAGCTGAAACAATAAGTAAAATTTGTTTAAATACATCACGAGTTTCTCCAGAAAATATGCCGCGCTCAAAGCTATAAATCGCATCAAACGTGCCACCAATTGCCGCTACCAATGCCCATATCTTTAATCTGTTTGACAGACGAAACATTTCAGTTAAGGGTGGTTGCCCAGATATAAATGCTCCTAAACCACCAATTAAAGCCCCACCGAGTAGAACACCGAAGGCTATAAAATAGCTTTTTATAAACATTGGGATAAACGCTTCCTTCAATTCCATACTCATCATCCTTTCGATACATGTATATGGACAAACATAAGGAAATATGTTTTTGATTTGTATAGCTTGGTTACAACAAATATAATTATTAATAGAGGGATTTGAATGAAGTAAGGAACAAAACTGTACTTGTATGAAAGTGCTATATTCTGTTAACAAAAAAATGCAACAGCTTCTGTCATTCGACGGCTAAGCTAGCTACATATTTAAATGAATCTAAGTCTACAAGTGCATTCAATTCGGATTATTTATAAATGAACTCTAAAAGTAATGATGATAAGGTGGGGGTTTCTGTGTCTTTTGTTCACCTTCAAATAAAAAGTGCGTACAGCTTATTGAACAGCGCAGCATCAATTGAAAGTTTAGTTTTAAAAGCAAAACATCACGGTTATAGTGCTTTGGCATTAACAGATGAAAATGTCATGTACGGAGCTGTTACCTTTTATAAAACATGTTTAAAGCATTCAATAAAACCTATCATTGGTCTTACAGTCTCTGTACTTGTAAATGAAAATTCAGATGCGCCTAGTGCTTATCCGTTAGTACTGCTCGCAAAAAATAATAATGGCTATCAAAACTTAATGAAAATTAGTAGTTCGGTATTAACAAAAGCGAAGGACGGTATTCCATTAAAATGGCTCCAGCATTATAGACAAGATCTTATTGCAATTACACCTGGTCGTCATGGTGAAATAGAACAATTGTTACTTAATAATGAGGTTGAAAAAGCAAGAGAACGTGCTAATTTCTACAAAAGTTTTTTTGCTAATCATTGCTTTTTCTTTTCAATTCAACAACATAGACAACAAGATCGTGAATTAACTGAGATGCTAGTAACGTTAAGTAAAGATGTTGATCTCAGTGTTGTAGCAACAAATGATGTACATTATACCGAAAAGAAAGATGCTATTGCTTATGATTGCTTAACAGCTATTAAACAAGGGTTAAAATTATCCGACGATCATTTAACTAAACTAGCCTCAAATGAGTATTATTTAAAGAATCCAGAAGAGATGCTTGAACTTTTTAATAGCTATCCAAGCGCAGTAGCAAATTCTGTTGAAATAGCAAATAGATGTAATGCTGAGATAGCACTTGGTACGGCACAATTGCCAAGGTTTCCTGTTCCAGATGGCAAGCAGTCGAATGATTACTTAGCTTCTTTATGTTTGAAAGGGTTAAAGGAACGTTATCAAGAGCCGACGGACGAACATTATGACCGTCTAATGTATGAATTAGAAATTATAAATCGAATGAAATTTAGCGATTATTTTTTAATCGTTTGGGACTTTATGAAGTATGCGCACCATAACGGTATCCTAACTGGTCCAGGAAGGGGATCTGCTGCAGGTTCGCTAGTTGCATATGTCTTATACATAACTAATATAGATCCAATAAAGCACCAATTGTTGTTTGAGAGGTTTTTAAATCCACAAAGGGTTACGATGCCTGATATAGATATTGACTTTCCAGATACCCGTCGTGACGAGATGATCCATTATGTAAAGAATAAGTACGGGCAATTGCATGTCGCTCAAATCATTACATTTGGTACGCTTGGTGCAAGAGCAGCATTACGTGATGTAGGAAGAGTAGTGGGGGCATCACCAAAAGAAGTGGACTTTTTAGCTAAAAAAATACCGATGAAGCAAGGAATCACACTTGAGGAGGCGTATCGTCAATCTTCTGAGTTTAGGGAGCGTATACAACAAACCGATGTGGCGAAAAGAATATATGAAATAGCGTTAACAATAGAAGGCTTACCACGACATACATCTACTCATGCTGCGGGTGTAATTATAAGTGATCGACAATTAACGAATATCATTCCCATTCAAGAAGGTCATGCAGATGTATATTTAACACAGTATCCAATGGATATTTTAGAGGATATTGGTCTACTAAAGATGGATTTTTTAGGCTTACGTAACCTTACATTGATAGAAAATATTATAACTATGGTTGAAAGAAAGACTGGGAATAACATTAACCTAGATCAAACTCCAATGGATGATAAGATCACATACTCTCTCCTTAGTCAAGGGCAAACAACAGGTGTTTTTCAGCTTGAATCCGAAGGCATGAGGCAGGTGCTCAAAAGATTGAAGCCGAGTAGCTTTGAGGATATTGTTGCTGTAAATGCACTATATAGACCTGGACCAATGGATAACATACCGATTTATATTGACAGGAAGCATAATAAGTCTCCAATTTCATATCCGCATCCTGATTTAGAGTCTATATTAGCTAAGACGTACGGTGTGATTGTGTATCAAGAACAAATTATGCAAATTGCTGCGGTAATGGCAGGATTTTCGTTAGGTGAAGCGGATCTATTAAGAAGGGCAGTATCAAAGAAGAAAAAGGATGTATTAGACGAAGAAAGGGAACACTTTGTCAATGGCAGCGTTAGCAAAGGATACTCTGTGTCGGTTGCAAATTCTATTTATGATTTAATAGTTCGCTTTGCTAATTATGGATTTAATAGAAGTCACTCAGTTGCATATAGCATGATTGCGTATCATTTAGCTTATCTAAAAGCAAATTATCCAATCTATTTTTATGCATCAATCTTAACAAGCGTCATAAGTAAGGATGATAAGCTCGCTTCCTATATTAGAGAAGCTAAGCAGCAAGGCATAAAAATATTACCACCATCCATAAATCACAGCTTCTTTGGTTTTTCAGTTGAAAGACATGGACTTAGGTTTGGACTAGCTGCTATTAACCATGTTGGAGGAGCTGCTTTAAAAGAAATCTTTCGTAGCCGAAAACAAAAAAAGTTTAGTGATCTATTCGATTTTTGCATACGAACTTCCGCGAAGCAAATTAATAGACAAACGATAGAGTCATTAGTAATGGCAGGTTGCTTTGATGAGTTTGGAGAAAACAGAGCTACTATATTAGCTAGTATAGATATTGCAATAGAGCATGCTGAACTAGTTAGACCAGATAGCAAAGATCAAATTGAGTTATTTCATGAGGAATTTATGCTCAAGCCAAAATATGCTCAAGTTGCAGAATTATCCGAAGATCAAATGTTAAAGCTGGAGAAAGAAGCTGTTGGATTCTATCTCTCAAGTTATCCAACAACGATGTATGAAGATTTATTCTTCTCCATACGTACGAGAAAAATTCATCAGCTTGCAGATAATAAATCAAATGAATTAGTGAAATTAGGTGTATATGTTACAAATGATCGAGTAATACGTACAAAAAAAGGGGAAGTAATGTCATTTTATACGTTTAGTGATGATTCAGGAGATGTTGATGCGGTTGCGTTTCCAGCTGTTTATAAACAATATAGTAATATTCTGCACAAGGGCAATATCGTGGTCGTAGAAGGGAAATGTGAAAAAAGGTTAGAAAAGCTACAAATTATTATTAAAACCGTTTATACAATGGATGAAATGATCAAGTCATCTTCTAATAAATCTCTTTATTTGAGATTTGAAGACACACAAATGGCTGAAGGGAAAGTTCAAGAAATAAAAAATATATTATCATCATTCCCTGGAGAAACTGCGGTACTTATATATTATGAAAGAGAACAAAGAACAATTCGCCTACCTGAAGAATTTTTGGTAAACCCTTCACAAGAATGTATAGAGCAGATGACCGAGGTATTGGGTGAAAGAAACGTTGTTTTAAAATGATATACTTCTTTACTTCTATCACTATTATGTTATATTGTATAGGTATCATTGGTCAGACCAATCTGCTGCTGTTTGTGAGATGAGTTATATTAACATATTGAAGGAAACGTGAGTTAATAAAACAATAGGAACATTGAGTGGCAGTAAGAGAGGTAGTAAGAGAGGTAGATTTTTGCTATATATTTCGCTAACTTTGTAGTACATTAAGGAGTGAAATGACATGTCATTAAGAGAAGAAGCATTACATATGCATAGTATTCATAGAGGAAAGTTAGAGTCCAAATCTAAAGTTCCTGTTCGAAATGCAAAGGACTTAAGCTTAGCCTATTCACCTGGTGTAGCAGAACCTTGTAAGGATATTTATGATGATGTACAAAAAGTCTATGAATATACGATGAAGGGAAATATGGTTGCTGTTGTCTCTGACGGTACAGCTGTATTGGGGCTTGGTAACATAGGACCAGAAGCAGCTATGCCTGTCATGGAAGGGAAAGCTGTACTTTTCAAAAGCTTTGCAGGAGTTGACGCCTTTCCAATTTGTTTGAACACAACAGATGTTGATAAAATTGTTGAAACAGTGAAATTATTGGAACCGACATTCGGTGGGGTTAACCTTGAGGATATTGCAGCTCCAAATTGTTTCATCATTGAAGAACGCTTAAAGAAAGAAACGAATATCCCTATTTTCCATGATGACCAACACGGAACAGCTATTGTTACAGTAGCCGGTTTGGTGAACGCACTTAAATTAGTTGGGAAAAAGATGTCTGAAATCAAAATAGTAGCTAATGGAGCGGGTGCAGCTGGAATAGCAATTATCAAATTATTATATAACTTTGGTGTAAGAGATATAGTGATGTGCGATTCTAAAGGTGCTATATTTGAAGGCAGATCGTACGGGATGAACAATGTAAAAAATGAAGTAGCGAAGTACACTAATCGGGAAAAAATGGAGGGAACATTAGCCGATGTTATCAAAGGTGCTGATGTTTTTATAGGTGTTTCTGTTGAAGGTGCACTAACTAAGGAAATGATTCAAAATATGGATGATGATCCCATTATTTTTGCAATGGCAAATCCTAATCCTGAAATCATGCCTGATCAGGCGAAGGAAGCTGGAGCAAAGGTTGTTGGAACAGGTCGATCTGATTTTCCAAATCAAGTAAATAACGTCCTGGCTTTTCCTGGAATATTTCGAGGTGCGCTAGATATTCGTGCTACTCACATAAATGAGCAAATGAAGATCGCTGCCGTTAAAGCGATTGCAAGGCTTGTTTCAGATGAAGATCTACAGGCAGACTATGTCATTCCAGCTCCATTTGATCCTAGAGTAGCTCCAATGGTTGCTGCAGCTGTTGCGAAAGCTGCAATGGAAACAGGTGTAGCACGTATCCAATTAGACCCAGAGAGTATTGCAGAAAAAACCCGCAAACTTTCAATTATTGGTAATGAATAATAATGTCATCAAGATCTAAAGTATATATAGAAATTGTTCATCAATTACAATGCATAATTACAGAAGATAGATTAAAAGCTGGTGATAAAATCCCATCAGAACGTGAGCTTGCTGTTAGATTAAAAGCAGGCCGTTCTTCTGTACGTGAGGCACTGAGAGCGTTAGAATTACTAGGCATAATTGAAACACGACAGGGTGAAGGAACGTTCATCAAAGAATTTGGTGACCACAGTCTTATTGAGCTAATTGGAAGCTTCATTTTACAGGATGATAAGGCTAAAGAAGATATACTAGAGACCAAATATTTACTCGAGCGCAATTCTATTTTTTTATGTTGCAAAGTAAGTAATAAAAGCTATTTACAATGTTTGAAGTCGTTAACTTCTGGTAATAACTTTGATCATGATCAATTTATGAAAACAGTTGTAGAAGCGACAAATAATAGGCTGTTGCTAAGAATTTGGCTAGTGTTATTTGATTATTATAAGTTGGAATATCATTCTTATAACCTTCCGTTAGACTATTATACAGAACTCATAAATGCGCTTGAGGAAGAAAAAGTAGACTTAGCCCTTAGCACTTATGAAAACATAGCTGTAAAACAATTGTCGATAGATGCATGACAAACTTTGACAAAATTATTTATAACATTTAGTTAAAGTAGAGGTAGTATATAGAATTTGGTAAAGGGGATTTACACAATGCTTAAGGATTTTTTTGTAAAAAAGAAAAAGTATGCATCCATTCCCTCAGAGCAAGCAAAACAAGATGTACCCGAAGGTATCATGACAAAATGTCCAAGCTGTAAAAAAATTATGTATACGAAGGAATTAAACAAAAATTTACGTGTATGCTTAAATTGTGATCACCATCATAGAATGACAGCTTTCGAAAGAATTGGCAGTTTGATAGATGAAGGGACTTTTCGTGAGTATGATCAAGGCTTGATCTCGGATAATCCACTAAACTTTCCTGGATATGAAGAAAAGATAGAAAAAGATCGTATCAAAACAGGTCTTAACGAAGGAATAGTTACTGGTGAGGGAGAAATTAGTGGCTTTAAAACAGTTATAGCTGTTATGGATTCACACTTTCGAATGGGTAGTATGGGGTCTGTAATTGGAGAAAAAATTACTCTTGCAATTGAAAAGGCCATGGAGCTGAATGTACCTTTTATTATATTTACTACTTCAGGTGGTGCGAGAATGCAGGAGGGTGTATTAAGTTTAATGCAAATGGCTAAAACAAGTGCAGCCCTCAAACTTTTTAGTGATCAAGGAGGACTCATAATATCTGTAATGACAGATCCAACAACCGGCGGGGTTTCAGCGAGTTTTGCATCTTTAGGAGATTATAATTTTGCTGAACCAGGTGCTTTAATAGGGTTTGCTGGTAGACGTATTATAGAGCAAACAATACGAGAAGAGCTTCCGGAGGATTTTCAAACTGCTGAATTTTTATTGGAAAAAGGGCAGCTTGATGCTGTAGTTCATCGGCATAATATGAAAGAAACTTTAGAGAATGTACTATCCATACATATAGGAGGTGATTTGGAATGGTAGCTGAGTTAGAATTTGAACGCCCTGTAATTGAACTAACTAAAAAAATTGCTGAACTGAAGGAATTTACTCAAAATTCTGATGTGGATTTATCTGCTGAAATTGAAAAACTTGAGCAACGGTTAAAGAAATTAGAAAGTGAAATATATGGAAATATGAAAACGTGGGATCGGGTTCAAATAGCTCGTCACCCAAATCGCCCAACAACATTAGATTATATTGAACGTTTGTTTACTAATTTTATGGAGTGTCACGGAGACCGATATTTTGGAGATGACGGGGCAATCGTTGGAGGAATAGCAAAATATTATGGGCTTCCTGTAACTGTTATAGGACATCAACGGGGTAAAGATACGAAAGAAAATATTCGTAGAAATTTTGGAATGCCTCATCCAGAGGGATACCGTAAAGCATTACGTTTAATGAAACAGGCAGAAAAATTTCAGCGTACGATCGTTTGTTTTATTGATACGAAAGGTGCTTACCCTGGAAAAGCAGCTGAAGAAAGAGGACAGAGTGAAGCGATTGCAAAGAACTTGTTTGAAATGGCTGGATTAACAGTCCCAGTTGTTTGTATTGTCATTGGAGAAGGTGGAAGTGGAGGAGCTTTAGGTATTGGAGTTGGAAACCATATTCATATGTTAGAGAATTCAACATATTCAGTAATCACTCCAGAAGGTGCCGCATCTATTTTATGGAAGGATGCAGCCTTAGCCAAAAAAGCTGCTGAATCGATGAAAATTACTGCACCAGATTTAAAAGAGTTAGGTGTTATTGACGAAATCATTCCTGAAATTAAAGGTGGAGCTCACCGAGATGTTGATGAGCAAGCTAAGCTAATTGATGTAGTTTTAAAGCAATCAATTAGTGAGCTAAAGGAATTAGACGCCGCAACTTTGGTTCAGGAAAGGTATAGAAAATACAAAACTATCGGACAAATTTCTTATGAAAACGGTTACGTAGAGGTAAAATAATGCAACGTGCATCCAAAATCAATTTTGGATGCACGTTTTCCTTTTTTTTTCACATTTGTGATATTGTTTTCGTCGTAATGAAATGTTATTTTAAGAATACTTAGGTTCTGATGATGGAGGTCGGATGTATTTTTTTGTAAATCTCTCGCCTTCTCTTCTCAAGGCCGTTCATACAAATTAATGAGGTGAGACGTAATGAAAAGAATTGGTGTGTTAACGAGTGGTGGAGACTCCCCAGGAATGAATGCGGCAGTTAGAGCAGTTGTTAGAAAAGCAATTTATCATAATGTTGAAGTATATGGAGTGTACCAAGGCTATGCAGGTTTAATGAGTGGTAATATTAAAAAGTTAGAACTTGGTTCCGTTGGAGATATCATTCATCGAGGTGGGACAATGCTCTATTCTGCAAGGTGTGAAGAGTTCAAAACACCTGAAGGGCAGAAACAAGGTATTGAGCAGTTAAATAAGCATGGAATTGAAGGGCTTGTTGTTGTTGGTGGAGATGGATCGTACAGAGGAGCAAAAGCGCTAACGGAGCATGGTTACCCTTGTGTAGGCGTACCTGGAACAATTGATAATGATATTCCTGGAACTGATTTTACTATTGGGTTTGACACTGCATTAAATACTGTAATAGATGCGATAGATAAGATTCGTGATACAGCTACTTCTCATGAACGCACTTATGTTATCGAAGTAATGGGAAGATTAGCGGGTGATATAGCGTTATGGGCTGGCTTAGCAGGTGGAGCAGAAACAATTCTAATACCTGAAGCTAACTATGACATGAATGAGATTACTAATAGATTAAGAAGTGGACATGAAAGAGGTAAGAAGCATAGTATCATTATCGTTGCAGAGGGTGTAGGCAGTGGTGTTGATATCGGTAATAAGATTCAAGAGGAAACTGACTTTGAAACACGTGTGTCTGTATTAGGTCATATTCAACGTGGTGGATCACCTACTGCATTTGACAGAGTATTAGCAAGCCGACTAGGTGCGAAAGCTGTAGAGCTTTTATTAGCTAGTAAAGGTGGCCGAGCTGTCGGTATTCAAAATAATAAACTCGTTGATCATGATATTATCGAAGCGTTGGCACAGCAACATCATATTGATGAAGATATGTATAAATTATCAAAAGAATTATCAATATAGAAAGAAAATTACTATTGGGGGTAGAAATTGATGAGAAAAACAAAGATTGTATGTACAATAGGTCCGGCTAGTGAAAGTGTAGATAAGTTAGTTGAGTTAATGGAAACAGGGATGAACGTAACTAGATTGAATTTTTCACATGGTGATTTTGAGGAGCATGGAGCACGTATAAAAAATATTCGTGAAGCTGCCAAAAAGACTGGAAAAAATATCGCTATTCTTCTCGATACGAAGGGTCCGGAAATTAGAACACATACGATGGAAAGCGGTGCAATTGAGTTAATTGATGGTTCTGAAGTAATTATTTCAATGGAAGAGGTTATTGGTACACCTCAAAAGTTTTCTATCACTTATCCAGGTTTAATTGAAGATGTTGAAGTTGGTTCTAAAATTTTGCTAGATGATGGTTTAATTGGCCTTGAAGTAATTGCAATTAATACAGAACTTGGGGAAATAACAACAAAAGTATTAAATAACGGTGTATTAAAAAATAAAAAAGGGGTAAATGTTCCAGGGGTTAAGGTGAAATTACCAGGAATCACCGAGAAAGATGCTAACGATATCATTTTTGGTATCGAACAAGGTGTAGATTTTATCGCAGCTTCTTTTGTTCGCCGTGCTAGTGATGTTCTAGATATTCGTGAGATATTAGAAAAACATGATGCACCAAATATACAAATTATACCAAAAATTGAAAACCAAGAAGGCGTTGATAATATCGACGATATACTTGAGGTTTCAGATGGATTAATGGTAGCTCGTGGAGATTTAGGTGTTGAAATACCAGCAGAAGAAGTTCCTCTTGTACAAAAAGAACTTATTAAAAAATGTAATGAGCTTGGAAAGCCTGTTATCACAGCAACTCAAATGTTAGATTCTATGCAACGAAATCCAAGACCTACACGTGCTGAGGCGAGTGATGTTGCAAATGCTATTTTTGATGGTACTGATGCTATCATGTTATCTGGGGAAACTGCTGCTGGATCGTATCCAGTAGAAGCTGTAGGTACAATGCACAGCATTGCATCCCGTGCCGAAACAGCATTGGAATACTCTCAAATTTTAGCAAAGCGTAGTAAACAAACAAATCCAACGATCCCTGATGCTCTTAGCCAATCGGTTGCTCATACTGCACTTAATTTAGGAGTTAATGCGATTATCGCTCCAACAGCGAGTGGATATACTGCTAGAATGATTTCTAAATATCGTCCAAAAGCACCAATTATTGCAGTAACAGGAGATAAATCTACTTCTCGCAAGCTTGCTCTTACTTGGGGTGTCTATCCAATAACGGCTAAACAAGCGAACTCAACTGACGAAATGCTTGAAGTAGCTGTCCAGGCATCATTAGACGCCAAACTTATTTCATGCGGTGATTTAGTCGTAATTACAGCAGGAGTTCCAACTGGTGAAAAAGGTGCTACCAACTTAATGAAAATTCATGTGGTTGGCAATGTCATCGCTAAAGGACAAGGTGTAGGTCGTAAATCAGCATTTGGAAAAGCGGTTGTTGTATCTAGCCAAAAAGATGCTAAACAAAAAATGACAGAGGGAGCTATATTAGTTACTCAATGTACAGATGCTGATATGATGTCATCTTTAGAAATGGCTTCAGCTATTATTACTGAAGAAGGTGGCCTTACAAGTCATGCAGCAGTAGTTGGACTGAGCTTAGGTATACCTGTCATCGTTGGTGTGGAAAATGCGACTAAGATTATTAAAGATGGAAATGAAATAACTGTTGATGGCGGTTTAGGAACGATTTATGAAGGAAGAACTAGTGTATTATAAATCCATCACTGGAGAAGGTGTTATGCCTTCTCTTTTTTTTATTTTAAGGTATAATAAGGACAAATAGATCAATATTGTTCAATGGTGATTGGAGGACCACAACATAATGTTGCAAATGATGATTGCACTTATCATTATAGTTCCAGCACTAGAAATTGGCTTATTAATATTGTCGGGTAATACTTTAGGTATATTTCCGACGATCGTTTTAATTATTTTAACTGGTGTTTTAGGAGCATGGCTAGCTAAAAAGCAAGGAATAGAGACATTACGTAATTTTCAACAACAGGTGAGCTACGGACGACCCCCAGGAGATGCAATTATAGATGGACTTTGTATACTAGTTGGTGGTGTAGTATTATTAACCCCTGGCTTTATTACCGATGCAATAGGTTTTATGCTACTAATCCCGATGACAAGAAATATTTTAAAGCCATTCCTACTCAAAGTCATCAAAAAGATGATCGACCGTGGAAATATAACGATTATAAGATAACACAATGGGATGGGTATACGAGTAGAAAATTTGCCCATAGATAAAAAAGAGTCCTTGTTTAGGACTCTTTTTTACCTATGATATAAGCATATAATTCATTAAATATATTTGCACTATGCAAGGTTTTAATAATTACCAATATAACAGGTCCAGCGATTAGCCCCAAAAACCCTAGCAGTTTAAATCCAATGAATAATGATACGAGCGTTGCTAAAGGATCTAAACCAATACTAGATGATAATACTTTAGGTTCCATAATTTGTCTTGTAATAAGGATGATGATATATAGTATCCCTAACCCAATTGCTAGAGATATATCTCCACTTACAGCTGCATAAACGATCCATGGCACTAAAATAAGTCCTGTTCCTAAGTACGGAAGTAGATCAACAAAACCTATTATTAAAGCAATTGTTATTGCATAATTTACTCTTAAAATGAGCAACCCTATTAATACGATAATTGCGGTAATCGATATTAAAGTTGCTTGAGCTTTTAAAAATCCGAAAAGAGCTTTTTTTAAGTCAAAAAAGACTTTTTTACCGCTAGTTCTTGCTTTTCTAGGTAACAGTTTACTCATTAATCCAGACAGACGATCCCAGTCCTTACTAATGAAAAAAGTAGCTAGTAGTGAAAAAACGACAACTGTTCCAGTGTTAGGAACCCAAGCTAATAAGTTTGGAATGTTTTCTAGTACTTGTTGGATGAAATCTCCGACACTTGACGCAATATTCGTACCGACTGATGAAATGTTTTGCATAATTGTATCTTGTTGCCCAGCATCTAGATTTTTAAAGAACACTGCAAGCTGGTTGTAGAACGGAATGATTTTACTTGCAATAAACACTTCAATATATTGCATTAGTGTGTTAAAGTGTTCAGGTACAACTTTAGCTAAATATTCTGTGCCTGAAACTATTTCGACAACTAATAGTGTAATTAAGCCTGCAATGATTCCGAATAATAAAATTAAGGTAATAAAGATTGATAGTGATCGTGGTATTTTTGCTTTACGTTCCAAGAGGTTTACGATCGGGTTTATTAAATAAGCGATTATTAGCGCAATAATGAACGGATATGTAACAGTTGATACATAATAAAGTCCTATGATTCCTATCGTTATTACTGCTAATACAAATAGTAGGCGTAGCCCACGGTAAACATATTCAAGATTCAATAAACAGCCCCCCTATCCCATATAAGTATTTTATAATAATATGGTTAAGAATGGAAAGGATAGTTTTGTGAATTTTATACATTATAAGGCGATTCTTTTACATTGACCAATTGTTTGTTATGATTGACCTGGTAGAGCGCAGCAAGGAGGATTGATGATATTGTTCTCTCAATCAACAGCATTCTTATTAATCTTACTAGCAATTGGAATCATCGCGAAAAATCAATCACTAATCATTGCTATTTTTGTCCTGCTACTAATAAAATTGCTTGGATTTGATTCAAAGCTATATCCTTATATTCAAGGTAACGGAATTAATTGGGGTGTAACGATCATTACAGTTGCTGTTTTAGTTCCTATTGCGACAGGTGAAATTGGGTTTAAACAACTTGTTGAAGCTCTTAAATCTCCATATGCTTGGATTGCATTACTGTCTGGAATGGCTGTTGCGATCATTGCAAAAAGTGGTTTAACGTTATTGGAGAATGATCCTCATATTACAGCAGCACTTGTATTCGGCACAATTTTAGCAGTAGCACTGTTTAAAGCTGTAGCAGTTGGCCCTTTAATTGGAGCAGGGATTGCATATATATGTATGAGAATTTTTAATATTTTTGGTTGATTATTTTCTTGTAATAATATTTTTTTAAATAAATAAGGTTCTTTTCATTCACAAGAGTCTGATAATTGTTTATAATAATACTAATATGTTATCTTTCTTATATTAATGCCCTTACTCACAATAAAATAGTAGAGGGGTATTTTTACATGTCTTAGCAGGAATGTTAATCTTTTGAAAAAAGCATAAAATGTAAGCATTTTCTTTTTGTGAGATAAGATCATTCGCACTTCCCCGTTTGTGAAAAAACAAATTTGCTCATATAAATGAGAGGGACTATAGACTAGGCAGCATGTTTTCTTAATTTAAGGAGGGAAACTTTCTCATGCTTATTAGTGTATTAGTGCACATATTTTCTTATTATATATAAATAGAATAACCTTGCTGTTGATGTGTATATGAAATAAGTAAGTTTTTTCCTAATTTGAGCAACCGCTCAATTTCTAGTACAGTAAATATAAAGGCTATGGGGAATTTTATTTAAAAAGGAGAGATTTTTATGACAGTAACACGCGGTCTGGAAGGGATAGTAGCAACAACATCATCTATTAGTTCAATCATAGATGACACACTAACATACGCAGGATATGACATTGATGATCTTGCAGAAAATGCTAGTTTTGAAGAGGTCATTTACCTACTTTGGAACCGCAAATTACCTAACAAGAATGAGCTTGCACAACTAACAAATGAATTAGCTGAAAATGCAAGCATTCCACAAGAAATCATTAAACATTTTAATATGTATCCTATTAACGAGGTTCACCCTATGGCGGCGTTACGCTCAGCTATTTCCTTGTTAGGATTATATGACGCTGAAGCTGATAAAATGGATGAAGAAGCAAATTATCGTAAAGCTATTCGTTTACAAGCAAAGATACCTACAATTGTTACTTCTTTTTCACGTATACGAAAAGGTCTTGAGCCAATATCACCACGTACAGATTTAGGTTTTGCTGCTAATTTCTTGTACATGCTTACAGGTGAAGAGCCAAGTGACATCGCTATAGAAGCTTTCAATAAAGCGTTGGTATTACATGCGGACCATGAGCTCAATGCTTCAACCTTTACTGGCCGTGTGTGTGTCGCAACGCTATCTGATGTGTATTCTGGTATTACTGCTGCAATTGGTGCACTTAAAGGGCCTCTTCATGGCGGTGCAAATGAAGCTGTAATGAAAATGCTTACAGAAATCGGATCTGTAGAAAATGTAGATTCTTATATTAAAAATAAATTTGATCAGAAAGAAAAAATTATGGGCTTTGGTCATCGAGTATATAGAAAAGGCGATCCTCGTGCGAAGCATTTAAAGGAAATGTCTGAGAAACTAACAAGAATTACAGGTGAAACAAAGTGGTTTGAAATGTCTGTGAAAATTGAAGACCTAGTAACATCTGAAAAACCACTTCCTCCTAATGTAGATTTTTACTCTGCATCTGTCTACCACAGCTTAGGAATTGATCACGATATATTTACACCTATATTTGCTGTAAGCCGTATCTCAGGCTGGTTAGCACACATATTAGAACAATATGATAACAACCGTTTAATTCGTCCAAGAGCAGAATATACAGGACCGAGTAAACAGGTTTATATCCCTATGGAACAGAGATAATATAGAAAGTATTTTATGTAAGGAAGTATTAAATGATAAAATAGTATTTGGTTGGAAAGGGAGCTCTTTCTCTTTCCAATGGATAATGTATTAATAAAAATAACAACAGCATCATGGATGGAGGTTTTTATATTGACACAAGGGAAAAAAATTACGGTTGAAAATGGAAAATTAAATGTACCAAATAATCCTATTATTCCTTTTATCGAAGGTGATGGTACGGGGCCAGACATTTGGGCAGCAGCATCACGAGTGTTGGAGGCTGCAGTAGAAAAAGCGTACAATGGTGAGAAATCAATTGTTTGGAAAGAAGTTCTTGCTGGTGAAAAAGCATTTAACCAAACAGGTGAATGGCTTCCTGAGGCAACACTTGATGACATTAGAGAGTACATAATTGCTATCAAAGGACCACTTACTACACCTATTGGTGGAGGGATACGTTCTTTAAATGTAGCTCTTCGTCAGGAACTAGATTTGTTTGTATGTTTAAGACCTGTTCGTTATTTCCAAGGTGTTCCATCACCTGTTAAGCGCCCAGAGGATACTGATATGGTTATTTTCCGTGAAAACACAGAAGATATCTATGCAGGGATTGAGTATGCAAAAGGCTCAGATGAAGTGAAAAAAGTGATTGAATTCCTACAAAATGAAATGGGAGTTGCCAAGATTCGCTTCCCAGAAACATCAGGTATCGGAATTAAGCCAGTGTCAGAAGAAGGCACATATCGCTTAGTACGTTCAGCAATAAATTACGCTATCAAAGAAGGACGTAAATCTGTAACGCTTGTTCATAAAGGTAACATCATGAAATTTACTGAAGGTGCATTTAAAAATTGGGGATATGAACTTGCGGAAAAAGAGTTTGGGGATAAAGTATTTACTTGGGCTGAGTATGATCGCATCGTTGAAGCAGAAGGAAAAGAGGCAGCGAATAAAGCTCAATCTGAAGCTGAAGCAGCAGGGAAAATTATCGTTAAAGATGCAATTGCTGATATTTTCCTACAACAAATATTAACTCGTCCAAAAGAATTTGATGTCGTTGCTACAATGAATTTGAATGGTGACTATATTTCTGATGCATTAGCAGCACAAGTTGGTGGTATTGGTATTGCCCCTGGTGCTAACATCAATTATGAATCAGGACATGCTATCTTTGAAGCGACACACGGTACAGCTCCTAAATATGCAGGTTTAGATAAAGTTAACCCATCTTCTGTACTTTTATCTGGGGTACTAATGCTTGAGCATTTAGGGTGGAATGAAGCTGCTGATTTAATCACAAAGTCTATGGAGAAGTCTATTGCTTCTAAAGTTGTAACTTATGATTTCGCACGTTTAATGGATGGTGCTACAGAAGTGAAATGTTCAGAGTTTGCTGATGAATTAATTAATAACTTATAAGCATTAATGACAAAATAGATGTTGATTAGGGGGAAATTTTCATGACATTAAAAAGAAAAAAAATCTCTGTCATCGGTGGAGGATTTACTGGTGCAACGACAGCATTTTTATTAGGGCAAAAGGAACTTGGAGATGTTGTATTAGTGGACATTCCTCAAATGGAAAATCCTACTAAGGGTAAGGCATTAGATATGTTAGAAGCAAGTCCTGTTCAAGGGTTTGATTCAAATATAATCGGAACATCTGATTATGCTGATACTGCTGATTCAGATATCGTAGTAATTACCGCTGGTATAGCACGTAAACCAGGAATGAGTCGCGATGATCTAGTGCAAACAAATCAAAAAGTAATGAAAAGTGTGACACAAGAAATTGTGAAATACTCGCCAAACTGTTATATCATTGTTTTAACGAATCCTGTTGATGCAATGACTTACACTGTATTCACAGAATCTGGATTTCCAAAAAATCGTGTCATAGGTCAATCAGGGGTACTCGATACTGCACGTTTTAGAACATTTATTTCACAAGAACTGAATATATCAGTTAAAGATATAACTGGCTTCGTATTAGGTGGTCATGGTGATGATATGGTGCCATTAGTACGTTATTCATATGCAGGTGGTATTCCACTCGAAACGTTAATTCCAAAGGAACGTCTAGATGCAATTGTAGAACGTACGCGTAAAGGTGGAGGAGAAATTGTTAACTTACTAGGGAATGGTAGTGCATATTATGCTCCAGCTGCTTCCCTTGTTGAAATGGTAGAGGCAATTCTTAAAGACCAACGTCGAGTATTACCATCGATCGCTTATTTAGAAGGTGAATATGGCTTTGAGGGCATATATCTTGGTGTGCCAACTATCCTTGGAGCTAATGGTATTGAAAAAGTTATTGAGTTAGAGTTAACAGAGGAAGAAAAGAGTGCTCTGTCCAAATCAGCTGAAGCTGTGAAAAGTGTAATGAAAGTTCTCGCATAATCATTAGCATTCAAAAGGGTCTAACTCCACATACTATACAGTATATAGGGAATAACTACCCTAAATGTTATAGAAATGTGGAGTATGACCCTTTTATTTTCATTGTGTTATTACATAATTTCTAGTATGTTCTATTTTTATATACGCACTGTGATGGTTCAAGCATAATCATATAAAGGTCTTCAGTGCTTTTTCGGGAATGAGTATGAACTAGCGCATTCAATTATACTGTATTTCGAATATAGGAGGTTTTGTATGTTGTTAGGCAAAAAAAGAAAATTAGGAAGATTGATTAATGAAATTTCAGTTGGTGAAAAATTATCTTTAACTGAAAAAATTGAGGATAAAGATTTATTACTCTATTTAGGACTAACAAATGATTCAAATCCATTATATATTCAGCATGACTATGCATCTCAGACACCTTATAAAAAACCAATAGCCCCTAATATTATGTTAACAGGAATTATTACCTCTGCAATCTCAAAGTATTTACCTGGACCAGGCAGTCATATACTCAAACAAGATATTTCCTTTATTCATCCTGTATATCATTATGGAACCGTACAATTTCTTTTTGAAGTCATAAACGTTGACGAAAGTAACCATACGATTGAAATTAAGATTGAAGCAACAAATGAGGAAGATGAAAAAGTATTAGAAGGTACTACACTTGTATGTCCACCCCATCGCTTAGAATCATTAGACGGGAATGCTTTAGAAAACTTTTAATATATACTGAAGAACGAAGAGAATTGATCCTCTTCGTTCTTTTAATTTTCGCATTGATTCTTAAATATAGGCAAGTTTACTTTAGCGTTGGTGGCATTTTTTCTGTGTTAAAATTACTGAGTTTTCTATAAACGCATCATGCTGTTCAATGTTAATAAAAATAGTGAAAGGGTCTATATTAAAAAGGGTTAAATAAAGGCAGATAACATCGGTTACTACAATGTAAGTGAAAGAAAATCAACAAAGTTTATGAAAAGAGCCTATAATAAAAAAAGTTGGTTTGTCTATTTCTAATCGATTATAATTTATGTATGTAGGCTCTTTTCGTACACTTTCGTACTATAATATACAAAAGAACAAATAGTCGAAGTTGATGTGTTTCAATTCGTTTGTTTACCTCGAAAAGATGACCGAATGCTTATTAAAGGCTGTATTCGCATCGATTGTGTTTTTCGTATTAGAACACGTACACAACTAACGTTCGTGGCATCTTTTCTTATGGACAACGATGAATAACTTTATAAAACCATTTTTTATCGTAATGATTTGATAACAATAGCAACAATGTTTACGAAAAGAGATTTATTGAAAGATGTGTGAAATTCTGGATATGAAAACAAAAACACTGAATATGTAACAGAGTTCTGAGTGATGGATGGGGTTTAATACGTATACTTGGAGGTACATATGAGTACAAAAATATTAGTGGTTGATGATGAACAGTCTATTGTGACATTACTTACATATAACTTGCAGAAAGCTGGGTTTGAAGTTATTGTAGCGACTGATGGACAATCAGGTAAACAAAAAGCGAAAAGTGAAAAGCCTGATTTAATCATTCTTGACTTAATGCTACCTCAAATTGATGGTATTGAAGTATGTAAACAACTGAGATTAGAAAAGGTTTTTACGCCAATTTTAATGCTTACTGCAAAGGACGATGAATTTGATAAAGTACTTGGCTTAGAACTAGGGGCAGATGATTATATGACCAAGCCTTTTAGTCCAAGAGAGGTTGTCGCTAGAGTAAAAGCAATTTTACGGCGTATGCAAATATCAAATCAAGTCAACAGTGAATCTGTTGAAGATCAAGAAGCAATCATCATTGGAAATTTAAAAATCATTCCAGAGCACTATGAAGCGTATTTTCTTGGTGAAAAATTAGAACTGACGCCGAAGGAATTTGAATTACTATTATACTTGTGCAAAAACAAAGGAAGAGTCTTAACGAGAGATCAACTACTAAGTGCAGTGTGGAATTATGACTTTGCTGGAGATACACGTATAGTTGATGTTCATGTTAGTCACCTTAGAGAAAAAATTGAAATGAACACAAGAAAGCCAATATATATTAAAACGATTCGGGGATTAGGTTATAAACTGGAGGAGCCTAAACTAGATGCTTAAATTTCGATCTCGCCTTCTCTTTGCATTGATTTCATTAATCGTCACAGTATTATTAGCCTTAGGTCTATTTATAGGACAATTATTTGAGTCATATTATAATAATTCATTTTACGAGCAGATTGAAAAGGATGCAAAAATGGCTGCGTATACTATAGCTGAAGAAGGGATTGAAAGCGCGAATATTAACGAGAAGGCTAATTCAATAGGAGAGATTTTAAACACTGATGTTACCATTTTGGATCAACGAGGTAGAGAGAAATACCAATCAAATCCTAATAACAATATATTAACAAATGGAGATCTACAATATCTTCTAAAGCAAAATAAGGAAAATGACAATGGATTTCATATAACTAACGAAGATGAGAACTTATATTCATATGGCATGTCTATTATAAAAGAAGATAGTTTACTTGGTTATATCATTTTAACAACATCTCAGGCCTCATTAGATAAAATTAGCACACAGATTTGGGGACTAGTGATAAGTAGCCTTGGAGTCGGGCTAGTGATTATCATGCTATTAGCTATTAAAATAACAACACAATATACAAAGCCGCTTGAATCAGCTACTAAGGTAGCTATGGAGCTAGCAAAAGGAAATTATAAAGCGAGGACATATGAAGGTGAATTAGATGAAACTGGAATGTTAAGCCAGTCCATCAATGTTCTAGCTCGAACGCTCCAGGATATGAAAAAATCTCATGAAATGCAACAAGATAGATTGGAAACATTAATCGAAAATATGGGTAGCGGTTTACTCTTAATTGATAGTAAAGGTTACATTCATTTAGTAAATAAAGCTTTTACTGAAATCTTTCAAGTAAACTCTAATGATTTTTTGTATAAATATTATTATGAAGCTTTTAGTTATAAGGAAGTGACTTCTCTCGTTGAAGAAATTTTTATGACTGAAGAAAAGGTAAGAAAGCAATTACGCCTACCTATTTCAATTGAACGAAAGCATTTTGAGGTGTATGGTGGACCAATTATTGGAAATAACGATGAGTGGAAAGGTATAGTTGTAGTTTTCCACGATATTACTGAATTAAAAATGCTTGAACAAATGAGAAAGGACTTCGTAGCAAATGTTTCTCATGAATTAAGAACGCCAATTACTTCTATTAAAGGTTTTAGTGAAACATTATTAGAGGGGGCAATGAAGGACGAAAACACTTTGCAGTACTTTCTTTCCATCATATTGAAAGAAAGTGAAAGGATGCAAAGCTTAATTCAAGATTTACTAGATCTTTCTAAAATTGAGCAACATGGATTTACTTTAAATATTGATCAAGTTGATATAAAGGTACTTATTGAAGAAATAATGGTCATTTTAGCTGGAAAAGCTGATGAAAAAAATATTAAAGTTACTATGAATGCCGAAGCGACAGAAAACTTATTTGTGGCAGGGGATGCTGACCGTTTAAAGCAAGTATTTATAAATCTAATATCAAATTCGATTGTCTATACTGGACCTGAGGGAAAGGTAGATATCATGATTGCTGAAAATACAGAAGAGGTATCTGTCAAAATAATAGACACTGGTATAGGTATAAAAGAGAAAGAAATTTCACGGATTTTTGAACGCTTTTACCGAGTTGATAGGGATCGAAGTCGAAATTCAGGTGGGACTGGATTAGGACTTGCGATTGTAAAGCATATTATAGAAGCGCATCATGGGTTAATCTTTGTCGAAAGTAAGGTTGGGGAAGGAACGGTTTTTACAGTAGTATTGAAAAAACAATACGTCTAGCGTACAGTTAACATCATGGGATATGTTAACAATTAATTTACAGGGCGTTTAAGCAACCTTTACAATACTCTGCTAGTATATATAATGAAAACCCCTTCATCCAGAAGGAACCATCTTTGGGAACATGGAAACATGTTCTCTTTTTTTTTGTGTGTTTTTACAATGTTTTTGCTATTTTCTTTGTTAATATTCCGTTAAAATAAAATTGGGAAGCATATGAAACCTTTTTATGTTTTGAACCGTACTACATATTAAGGCCTAAGAAAGAGAGGGAGATACATGGTTAGTATGAAGAGGATATATTCATTTATAGGGTTAGCAATTTTAGTCGTTCTGTTAGGTGTGAGCGCTTTAACGTCTTGGTACACCGTTGATGAATCAGAACAAGCAGTTATTTTAACTTTTGGTAAAGTAGAAGAAGGTATTAGTGAACCAGGGCTTCATTTTAAATTGCCTTGGCCTATCCAAAGTGTTCAAAAGCTGTCAAAGGAGACATTTAGTTTACAGTTTGGATATGAGGAAAGGAATAATGAGGTAGTTCGTGAAAACCGTAATGATACGAAGATGATTACTGGTGACGAAAATATTGTTTTAGCAGATCTTGTAGTTCAGTGGAAAATAACAAACCCAGGGAAATTCTTATATAATTCCTTAGATCCTGAGCAAATTTTATACAATACTACATCCGCTTCACTAAGAAGTATTATCGGTAGCTCAGCCATTGATGATGCTCTTACATCTGGGAAAGCAGAAATTGAGGCGGAAGTCTTTGAATTATTAACTTCACTCGTTGATAAATATGACATTGGAATCTCCGTGTTAGCGGTTAAATTGCAAGATGTTGAATTACCAAATGATGAAGTAAGAAAAGCATTTACAAATGTTACTGACGCTAGAGAAACGATGAATACGAAGATCAATGAGGCAGAAAAATATGAAAACAAACGTAAGCAAGAGGCTGAAGGGGAAAAAGACGCCATTATCTACAATGCAGAAGGAGATAAGGTGGCAAGAATTCAAAAAGCCGTTGGTGATGTAGCGTTATTTAATTCAATATATAGTGAATATAAAAATTCACCAGAAATTACGAAACAACGTTTAATCATTGAAACATTAGAGCAGGTGTTACCTAACACTCAGCTGTATATTATGAATGATGACGGAAATACATTAAAATACTTACCTCTTAAACCACTTGAAAGTCAAACACCGCCAGTTAAGCAGGAAGGAAGTGAAGGTAATAATGAGTGATCAAAACATAGTTGATATTAATGAGCGTAAAGGGAATGTGGATTGGAAGAAATATAGAACTTCTGGAATTTTCTTAATTATATTCCTCGTCTTAGTTGGAATTATATTAAGTAACCTTTTTATCGTAAAAGAAGGTGAATATAAAGTCATCCGTCAATTTGGGGAAGTAGTAGATTATAAAGATGAACCAGGGCTAAGCTATAAAATCCCTTTTATCCAAACAGTAACTACTTTACCAAAGTATCAAATGATATATGATGTGGAAGAGGCTGAAATTAATACGAGAGATAAAAAACGATTAATTATTGATAATTATTCCGTATGGAAAATTGAGAACCCTAAGCTGATGATTGCAAATGCAAGAACTGTTGCAGGTGCAGAAGCTAAGATGGGCGAGTTCATTTATTCTGTCGTCCGCGCTGAGTTAGGGAAGCTAAACTATGATGAAGTTATTAATGATGAAAAATCATCAAGAGGTAGTTTGAACGATGTAGTTACCGCAAAAGTGAATGAGTTGCTAGTACGTGATAACTATGGGATTCAAGTAATTGATGTACGGATGAAAAGAACAGATTTACCTGTAGAAAATGAACAAACTGTTTTCACACGAATGATTTCTGATCGTGAAAAGATTGCTCAGGAGTATTTATCAAGAGGAGATGCTGATAAAAATCGTATAATTGCAAATACTGATAAAGTAGTTAAAGAAATTTTATCTAAAGCAAAGGCTGATGCGGAAGTAATTCGAGGGGAAGGGGAAGCTGAAGCTGCTAAAATATACAATGAATCATTTTCTAAAGATGCTGAGTTTTATCAATTATTCCGAACTTTAGAGTCGTATAAAACGACGATTAATGGTGAGACGATGATAATCCTTCCTAGTGATTCACCTTATGCAAATCTACTGATGGGCAATTTACAATAACAAACATTTAAAAGTCGTTATTTTCCTTTCTTTTCTATATCATGCTACAATAGAAAGAAGGAATAACGGCTTTTTTTTGCGTTGAGGAGGGCTTTAATTGGATAAAAACAAGTTAGTGTTGATAGATGGAAACAGTATCGCATACCGTGCATTTTTTGCTCTACCTTTACTGAGCAACAATAAAGGGATACATACAAATGCAATTTATGGTTTTACGATGATGTTAAATAAAATTATAGATGAAGAAAAACCAACACATATGTTAGTAGCATTCGATGCTGGAAAAACGACTTTCAGGCATGAAACTTATAGTGAATATAAGGGAGGAAGGCAAAAAACTCCTCCAGAGTTATCAGAACAATTTCCATTTATTAGAGAACTATTAGATGCCTATAAAATTACTCGCTATGAACTCGAAAACTATGAAGCAGACGATATAATTGGCACTTTATCAAAACAAGCTGAACTGGATGGTTTTGATGTCAAAGTTATCACAGGTGATAAAGATTTAACTCAGCTTTCTACAAGTAATATTACTGTTAATATTACTCGTAAGGGTATTACTGATGTTGACACGTATACACCTGAGTTTATTGCAGAAAAATATGGTATTAAACCTGCTCAAATCATTGATTTAAAAGGTTTAATGGGTGATAGTTCAGATAATATTCCTGGAGTACCAGGAGTTGGAGAAAAGACTGCATTAAAGCTCTTAAAAGAATTTGGAACAGTGGAACAAGTGCTTGCATCAATTGATCAAGTAAGTGGAAAAAAGTTAAAGGAAAAATTAACTGATCATACAGAGCTTGCAATATTGAGTAAAGAGTTAGCAACTATTAACTGTGAAGCTCCTCTTAGTATTACTGTTAATGATGCTAACTTTAAGGGTATAGACAAAGAAAAAGTAAGTGGCATTTATAAAGATTTAGGTTTTGAATCAATGTTAGCAAAACTTGGCTACTCTGAGGAGGTAAATCAGGAGGAGTTTAACGAAATAGAATTTACAGTTGCTACTGAGGTAACTCAAGATATGCTAGCTGATCATTGTTCATTAGTTGTTGAGGTATTAGAAGAAAACTATCATTTGGGAGATATTTTAGGCATTGCAATTGAAAATACGAATGGCCGCTATTTTATTTCTACAGAAGTAGCAGTAAATTCTAATATATTTAAAGACTGGGCAAAAAATGAGGAAATGAAGAAAACTGTTTTTGATGGAAAAAAAGCAATGGTTTCCTTACATTGGAATGGCATACAATTAGCAGGAATTGATTTCGATACCATTATTGCTTCCTATATATTAGATCCATCCGACACGAATGATGAGGTCACAAGTATAGCAAAACGTTATGGTATGTCAGATATATTAACTGATGAACAAGTTTATGGAAAGGGTGCCAAGAGAAAAATTCCCGAGCAACAACAATTGATGGAACACCTCATACGTAAAGCAAATGCATTATATAAGATGAAGGATCAACTTATAAATGATTTGCAAGAAAATGAACAATTAGATTTGTTACTGAATTTAGAAATGCCACTCTCTTCTATATTAGCAAAGATGGAAGAAATCGGTGTAAATGTGAACATAGACAAGCTTAAACTAATGGGAGATGAGCTATCAAAGCAATTATCTAACTTAGAGAATGCAATATATGAACTAGCTGGAGAGAGCTTTAATATTAATTCTCCTAAACAATTAGGTGTTATTTTATTTGAGAAATTAAACTTACCTGTTATTAAGAAGACGAAAACTGGCTACTCTACTTCTGCTGACGTTCTTGAGAAACTACAATCTAAACACAATATTATTGATAAAATTTTACATTATCGACAATTAGGTAAACTAAAATCAACATATATTGAAGGATTATTAAAGGTTGTACATAAGGATACATCCAAAATCCATACTCGATTTAATCAAGTTTTAACACAGACAGGGAGATTGAGTTCAATTGACCCTAACTTACAAAACATACCAATAAGATTGGAGGAAGGACGCAAAATTAGGCAGGCTTTTGTTCCTTCTAAAGAGGACTGGGTCATCTTTGCTGCAGATTACTCACAAATTGAATTAAGAGTGTTAGCACATATTGCAAATGATGCTAATTTAATTGCTGCATTTAATCAAGATTTAGATATACATACAAAAACTGCGATGGATGTGTTTCATGTAAATGAAAATGATATAACATCAAACATGCGTAGGCAAGCAAAAGCTGTGAATTTTGGAATTGTTTATGGAATCAGTGATTACGGCTTGTCACAAAATCTTGGGATTACTAGAAAAGAGGCAGCAAACTTTATCCAGCGTTACTTTGATAGCTTCCCTGGTGTGAAAAACTATATGGATGATATCATTCAAGAGGCAAAACAAAGAGGTTATGTATCAACCCTTTTGCAAAGAAGGCGTTATATTCCTGAAATAACGAGTAGGAATTTTAATGTGAGAAGTTTTGCTGAACGAACTGCAATGAACACACCAATACAAGGAAGTGCAGCCGATATTATTAAATTGGCGATGATCAAAATGGCTAATCGCATACACCACGAGGGCTTAGCAGCAAAGCTGTTACTTCAAGTACATGATGAATTAATCTTTGAAGCACCACAAGAAGAAATAGAAATACTGAAACAACTTGTTCCTGATGTCATGGAGAGTGCAGTAGAATTAACTGTTCCACTGAAGGTTGATTACTCATATGGCCCTACATGGTATGATGCAAAGTAGTGGTATAGCATATAGGGAATGGTTGAAAGGAGGAGTTCCTCATCCCGGAAGGACCTGAAGTACAACAAGTTTTAAACTCAATAGAGCCTAAAGTACTAGGCAAAATAATTTCAGAGGTATCTGTTCTACATCCGAAGATTACTATGCCTTTTAAAAAAATAGGAAGGCAAGAAGTTGAAACATTCTCTCAACGTCTAGAAGGAGGAAGTATAGAAAAGCTTGAAAGGAAAGGTAAGTACTTAATTTTCAATTTAAATCAAGCTGATACTTCCACCTTATACTTAGTCACCCATCTTGGCATGACTGGTGCTATTTTTCATGTAAACGACTTAGATGAAATTGCACCAAATTATCGAAAACATGTTCATATCATATTTAAATTAAATGACAAGTCATTAATGGTTTATTCAGATCAAAGGAGATTTGGATGGATGGGCGCTTTGAATAAACAAGAGTATACCGCTTATCGACCTCTTCAAGAGGTTGGTCCCGATCCAGCTTCTGAAGATGCTCCAAGGATTTTTTTGGAAATAATAAGAAATAAAGCTTTCATTAATAAACCGATAAAACGTGTAATTATGCAACCAAATGTCATTCAAGGTGTGGGAAATATATACGCATCCGAATGTCTTTATAAAGCTAAGCTAAACCCATTAACATCTGTTGGGGAGGTTTCAGATGAAAAGCTGTTAGAATTATTGGGTCATATTAAAGAAACGTTTGAACTTGCAATAAAACTAGGAGGCTCATCTATAAGAGATTATGTAAATTCCGAAGGGAAAAAAGGAACATTCCAAGAGCTGCATATGGTTTATAATAAAGACTTTTGTCCTGAATGTGGAAGCTCTATTGAAAACCTAAAAATAGATCAGCGTTCATCATTTTATTGCCCTAACTGCCAAGCAAAAAGTTGATTATGTTTTCAAGCATATTTGTTGTAGTACTGCGCTTTTTACATGCAATCAACAGTGAAAACAGCCCTGTACAAAAGGCTCTTTTTCAAAAAGGTTATTGTTCGTAAAATAGAAGATTAAGATGCAGTTACACGCAACAGTCGTCAATATATAGAAGAAAAGATGCCACGAAATCTTACCAAATACGTGTTTATTTTTTGTGTGACAAGCAACAATCGATGCGAAAGAACCGCCTGTAAAAAACATAGAGCTTCTTTTTGAACTTTGGATGGGCTTCTTCCATATACTACTGTAGCTAAATCGGAAGGAGCTCATGCAATGGTTCAATATATGTCGCTCATAATTTTAGCTTTTGCAGTTAGTTTAGATAGTTTTACTGTTGGCTTCACTTATGGCTTGCGAAAAATGAGTTTGCCAATAAAGTCAATTATTATCATTGCATTCTGTTCAGCAATTACTTTAAGTGTAGCAATGTTTTTTGGAAATATGATTTCAATGATACTATCTCCAAGCATTGCAGAAAAAATTGGTGCGGTAGTGCTTGTATGTATAGGTGCTTGGGTATTATTCCAGTTTTTTCGTCCTGCGAAAAATATGTTAGATGAGGATGAAGAAAAAATTTTATTTAATTTGGAAATTAGATCGTTAGGTGTAGTTATTAATATTCTTAGAAAGCCGATGGCGGCCGATCTAGACAAATCGGGAACAATTACTGGTATTGAAGCATTCCTACTTGGAGCAGCCCTTTCGTTAGATGCGTTTGGTGCAGGGCTTGGAGCAGCCCTTTTAGGTTATTCCCCGATGTTAATGGCTGCTTCAGTTGCATTGATGAGCATGCTTTTTTTATCATTAGGGTTAAAAAGTGGTATTTTATTTTCAGGACTAACATGGGTAAAAAAGTTCTCTTTTTTACCAGGAGTTATTTTAATTGTCTTAGGAATATGGAAGTTATAACGTTAAAACAAAGAGGAATGGGGTTACTACCCATTCCGAATATAATTACTTGCAGAAAATGGGGGATCGGTAATGACGCTTATCATAGGGCTAACAGGAGGAATAGCAAGCGGTAAAAGCACAGTAGCAAAAATGCTTGAAAAGCTGGGATTTCCTATAGTTGATGCAGATATAATTGCGAGAGAGGTAGTCACAGCTGGTGAATCTGCATATAAAAAAATAATTGCAACATTTGGTGAGAAGGTTACACAACCTAATGGAGAGTTAGATAGAGAGAAACTAGGTAATATTATCTTTCATGATGAAGAAAAAAGGCAACAATTGAACAGTATCGTGCATCCAGCAGTACGTAAAAAGATGTTCGAACGAATGGATGAATACATGAAGCAAGGTTTACAAGTGGTTATTTTAGACATACCGCTATTGTTTGAAAGTAAATTAACTGATATGGTCGACAAAACGCTACTTGTATATGTAGACCCAGATGTTCAATTACATAGACTAATGCAAAGAAATAACTACCTTAAGCATGAAGCCCAAGCTCGAATTAATTCGCAAATGCCTCTAAAGGATAAAATCCCTTTAGCTAGTGCGGTGTTAAATAATAATGGTTCTATATTAAATACTGAGGAACAACTCCACAAACTCCTCCAAAACTGGAGTATACAAATATTGCCGAATCAGTAAGCTCATTAATCTTAGGTTGATTTAAGGCTTTTCCTACATGGGATACGCGCTGGTTTTCAATGCGGTGAGTAGAATATTTCGCCTTATTCACTCAGCGTTTACTAACTAAAGTATACATAAAACTACTTCTAGTTCATGACCAACATAGTTTACGAAAAGAACATAAGCTTAGAGAACATTCCCCCACTTCTTATCGATAGATATAGAGGTAGGGGGTCTTTTTGTATGTTGGAAAAAAATATGTGTATTTTAATTATCACAATTCTAGATAATTATGTTATACTAATTACACGAATGTAATGAAAAGTATAACATTATTTTCGAGGGGAGTAATATTATGAATACAAGAATTGCGATTAATGGTTTTGGAAGAATTGGAAGAATGGTATTTCGTCAAGCGATGACAAACAGCGAATTAGAAATAGTTGCAATAAATGCTAGCTATCCAGCTGAAACATTGGCACATTTAATTAAGTATGATACGAATCATGGCAAATTTAATGGTGAAGTGGTTGCAGAAAATGATTGCCTCGTCGTAAATGGAAAAAAAATAAAGCTGTTAAGTACACGTGACCCAAAAGAATTACCTTGGGGAAGTCTTAATATAGATATTGTTATTGAAGCTACTGGTCAATTTAATGACCGAGCTAAAGCTAGTTTACACTTAGATGCAGGGGCAAAAAAAGTAATATTAACAGCACCTGGAAAAAATGAAGATATTACAGTCGTAATGGGAGTAAATGAGAGTAAATTTAATACAGAAGAGCACGATATTATTTCAAATGCTTCATGTACAACAAATTGCTTGGCACCAGTTGCCAAAATAATTGATGAACAATTTGGAATAGAAAGTGGTCTAATGACCACAGTACATGCATATACGAATGACCAAAAAAATATTGACAATCCTCATAAAGATCTACGTCGTGCGCGTGCGTGTGCGCAATCAATTATTCCTACAAGTACAGGTGCTGCGAAAGCGTTATCACTTGTTCTACCACAGTTAAAAGGAAAATTACACGGTATGGCGCTACGTGTCCCAACTTCAAACGTATCACTAGTGGATTTAGTCGTGGATGTAAAGAGAGATGTAACAATTGATGAAATAAATGATGCATTTATCATTGCATCTAATACGTATTTAAAAGGGATTATTGATTTTACAACAGAGCCGTTAGTATCAGTTGATTTTAATACAAATCCCCATTCTTCGATCATTGATGGTTTATCAACAATGGTTTTAAATAATCGTAAAATAAAAATTCTTGCTTGGTATGATAATGAGTGGGGTTATTCATGTCGAGTTGTAGATTTAGTTAAATATGTAGCATGTGAAATGATGAAAAAAACAGAAATGAAGGTTGGGTAAAAAAGCATAATGATATGGTTTATATAGCTAAAGAGTATGTTTATTTAAATATACTCTTTTTTCTTTGGTTGTCATCGTATAGATAGTTATTTTTGAGCTACGGATTCTACTAGGGTTCGTGTCATCGTTACTTCAATTTAACGATGACAATCGTATATAACCACTACTAGCTGTTCAATTGGATACAAATAACAACATTTACGATTATAGTGTTATTAAATCATGAATTGTTGTTCGTATATTAAGAAATAACCCTACTAATAGAAAATGGGATAAAATCACATTGTAGACGTAATTTAGTTACAATCGCAATAAACTTTTCACTATATAGTTTTAATGGATATGGACATATTATTTATTATCATGAGATGTAAATAATCTTTTTGAGTGAGCAATGTTATTTCTCAGAAAAGAAAATGTTTCTTTCGATGAGGCAATGTTAATGGAAGTTGCAGTAAAATACCCATTCCAAGATCAAGAGCTCGTCTTCTACTTGCCGTTGACATCAGCAAGAAGACATCAGACAGACATTCTGCAGTGCAGTTAATCATAAGACTTAGGAGGAATTGACGTGCAACTTTTGTTATTTCCACAAGTTTTATCGGATATTTGTTATAAAAAAGGAAAATGTAAATAGTATCACCACAAATCAATACTGCCCTTAACTTACGCGAATAAAAATAGAAAAGGTTGTTGCAAAAATCACACAAACAAAGTATACTATTTTTCGTGAACTTCTTGATGAATAGATACTGTAGCTACTTAAAGGGTTAGGACCTCTTTGGACTAACTTTCCCCCGTGGTAGTTATGAAAAATATCTGTTAGAAGAAATTCATGTCTGAATAATATTTATCGCTTAAGGGGGACTAGCATATGGAAACAATGGGTAGACACGTTATTTCTGAGCTGTGGGGTTGTAATTTTGAGAAGTTAAATGATATCAATGAAATTGAAAAGATTTTTGTTGATGCAGCATTAAAGTCAGGTGCTGAAGTTAGAGAAGTTGCTTTCCATAAATTTGCTCCTCACGGAGTAAGTGGTGTCGTAATTATTTCTGAATCTCATTTAACAATACACAGCTTTCCCGAGCATGGTTATGCTAGCATAGACGTTTATACATGTGGTGATCGTATTGACCCTAATGTTGCTGCTCAACATATTGCAGAAGCTTTAGGTGCTGAATCACGTGAGAATATTGAATTACCTCGTGGAATGGGTCCAGTGCAAGTGCAAAAATCAAAATTAAAAGTTCTATAACAATCATATAAATGTTCGAACAAAAAAGGGGTATATCAATATACCTCTTTATTTTTATGCTTGTACTTAGTTTCGTCTTTTTATATCATTAGAGTATAGAGAATAAGAAACTTAAGGAAAGCTATGTTCTCTTCTATTAAGGCTCTTAGCGTAAATTTTGTTGCTTTTTTACTTACATTAGAAAAACTGATATGTATTATATGCTTCTTATAGTCTTTAGAAAAGATGTACCAAAACCTAGTAGTTGTATACGTTAGTACGAGAACAGCTTATTAAGACAAGTAACAATTAATGCGAAAGAAGCCTATATTAAAAACTCAGCAAGAAAAGAACGGAGCTGATTGTATGAAATGCCCTTCTTGTCAACATAATGGAACTAGGGTATTAGATTCTCGGCCTGTAGATGAAGGACGCGCTATAAGAAGAAGACGTGAATGTGAAGTGTGTCAATATCGGGTTACAACGTTTGAAAAAGTGGAAGAACTACCACTTATCGTTGTTAAAAAAGAAGGAACAAGAGAAGAGTTCAGTCGCGAAAAGATTCTACGTGGCCTTATTAAAGCTTGTGAAAAAAGGCCTGTTTCCTTAACTCAATTAGAAGATATCATTAACTTCATTGAGAAGGACTTAAGAAGCCAAGGTTATTCCGAAGTAGGTAGCGAGATGATAGGTGAGATGGTCATGGAAAAGTTGGCCAAAATTGATGAAGTATCATACGTTCGTTTTGCTTCTGTTTACAGACAATTTAAAGATATCAACGTTTTTATAGAAGAATTAAAAGAACTAATTAAAAAAGAAATTTAGATAGGAGCTTAAGAATATTCTTCAAGCTCTTTTTTTAATATATTGAACATAGGAATAGTTAGAATATCTATGAAAGGTTAGGTTATATAGTGGAACATCATTGGAAAGAATTAATTCCTGTAGATCGATATTATGTGAGTTGTAAAACAATTTTACAAGAGTTTGATCGAAAAATAATAACGTTGCTCTATCAACCATTAATTGAAAATGGTGCTTTTAGTTTATTTATGACTCTATGGGCTGAACTTGAAGAAAATAGATTGTGGAGTGAAGAATCTACACACCATAGTTTAATGGGGCTTATGCAGTGTAATTTACATGAAATTTTTAGACAAAGGCTTAAGCTTGAGGGAATTGGACTATTAAAAACATATGAAAAAAAAGAAAATGATGTTCGTCATTTTATTTATGAGCTGCAACCACCATTATCTCCTGATCAATTTTTTAATGACGGAGTATTAAATGTTTTTTTGTATAATAGAGTTGGGAAAAATAAATATGCAAAGCTAAAACGTTTCTTCTCAGACAAACAAATCGACAGCATTCAATATACACCTATAACAAAATCGTTTAATGAGATTTTTAAATCTATTCACCCTTCCGAAATGGTATCTAACGCTAACGATGAGATCATTGAACAGTTAATACCTCAAGAAGGAAATAACTATATCAATAATGTTGCAAAAAATGAACCAACTTATTTGCAAGAAGCATTTAACTTTAATTTATTTTTCGCTGGCTTATCCGAAAGTATGGTACCAAAAAAGGCGATTACTGATAAAGTAAAAGACATGATAACAAAGCTATCGTTTTTATATGAAATAGATCCAATAGAAATGCAAAAAATTACGATGAGTTCGTTAACTATGGATGATAAAATTGATATAGAAAAACTTCGCAAAGAAGCACGAGACTGGTATAAATTTGAGAATGGTGATCGGCTACCTTCTATTGTCGAGCAAGTACAACCGATCACACAAAGGACAATGAATGATCAACAAGTAGAAACGAAGGAAGACCAACTGATAAAACAACTTGAATTAATATCACCTAAGAAGGTTTTAATGGATCTTGCTGATGGTTCTGTACCATCAGCTGCTGACCTTCAAATTATTGAAGATGTGATGGTTAATCAGAAATTATTACCAGGAGTTGTGAACGTCTTAATATATTATGTGTTGCTTCGTACTGATATGAAGCTCACAAGAGGCTACGTTGAAAAGATAGCTAGTCATTGGTCGAGAAAAAATATTAAAACCGTGAAACAAGCGATGGAGCTTGCTAAACAAGAGCATCGGCAATATCAAACATGGGCGAATACAAATAATAAAAAACGTTCTGCCTCAACAAAAAAACCAGTTCGTAAAGAATTGTTACCTGATTGGTTTGTTGAAGAGAAACAGGATCAGGTAAGTGAAGAAAAAGTGGAAGAAGTAGATTTTGAAAAGGAAAGGCAAAAGCTTCAGGAGCGAATTAATAAGTATAAAGGAAACTCAAAATAGGAAAAGAGGGGAGCAGAGTGGAGCGAATTAACGAAACGATGTCTAAATTGTTCCAAAATGATAAGTTTCAACTACGTCTAAATCAGATGAAAACTGAAATACTGCAAAATCCTGATATCCAACAATTTTTAAATCAACATCATGATAGAGTCACAGGAGATATGATTGACCGTAGCTTAAATAAATTATATGAATATATTAGCCAGTCGAAAAATTGTCAGAAATGTATATCTTTCGATCGGTGTTCAAATATGATCAAAGGGTACGAGCCAACTTTAATTATTAGTGGAAATTCAATTGATATACAATATGATAAATGTAATAAAAAACTAAAATACGATGAGCAAAAAAAGCAACAAGATCTTATACAGTCCATTAATATTCCAAGTGAAATACTTCTAGCTACTATTGATCAAGTTGCTTTAGATGATAAAAGTAGACTAAAAGCTGTTCATTTAATACAAGACTTTATAGAAAAGTATGATAAAGACAAGAACGGAGGGAGAGGTTTATTCTTTCATGGCCCGTTTGGAGTAGGTAAGACATATCTTTTAGGGGCCATTGCAAATGAATTAGCAAGCAAAAACGTCGCTACAATGCTAATATATCTCCCAGAATTTTTACGTGAACTGAAAGGTTCATTTCAGGATCAATCGTTAAATCATAAAATTGAAGTGGTAAAAAAGGTGTCGGTACTTATGCTTGATGATATTGGAGCTGAATCTATGACAAGCTGGACACGTGATGAGATTTTAGGGCCCATTTTACAGTATCGAATGCTTGAGAACTTACCAACATTCTTTACATCCAATTTTAGTTATGATCAACTTCAGCATCATCTATCTTATTCTCAACGGGGCGAAGAAGAAAAGCTGAAAGCAGCGAGGATTATGGAACGAATAAAATATTTAACGATTCCTGTTGAAATTACTGGGAAAAATAGAAGATACGACAAGAATTGATCTGATACGGCTATCCTTACTATGGATACGCCGTTTTTAGTTGGTTGTATAGTTTTGCGTTTTACCACAAAGCTTCCTCTCCACCTTCTTAGTATGAAAAACCACCAGTTGTCGAGATGTATATATACTTTTTACTATTGCACTGTTATAGGGAATCTTTAAAAGTGAATTTCGTCTCTAATGGTCTTTACAAGCTTACAGTAGCAAAACGGTGTTATATGTGACTAAAGGGTTTGTAGATAAAATTCAAATTGTATACGGTGCTATTTCGTAGAAGGACAAGTAATAATGGGTAAACGGCCTTTCTTATAAACAGCGAAAATGAAACTTCTAAAATAATCATATCCCCCATATATATATAAACAGGTGTTGGCAAAAGGGGGGACAAACTTGATTGAAATTTATTTTCAAAATAAATTAGATGCAAGTGAAGTGTGTGAGAGGTTAAAAAGTGGAGCTGACCATTCAGTTCTAATTACATATGATTTTGCCCATTTAGTTAAAATCGGCCCTGACAAAGATATGAAAAAGATTATAGATATGCTTGTTATCCCTGTGCTTCTAAACTACATAATTGATAAAAAGGAGGATGAGTGGTTACAATCATTTATTGTAAATTCATTTTATTTTAAGAATACGGACGAGCAAAGACAAATAATCGAGATAGCACATACAATATTTAATGGGGAGAGGAATGATCTCCCGGCTATGAAATGTGCCCGATCTAGAATAACACTTATTAGACAATCATTAGAAGATTTTTTGCACGAATCTATATCGTTTTCATTCGATTCATTTATCCGTTTTCGCTTAAAGAAATATTTTGAACAATTATTGGAATACACTGAACTAGCTATAGATGAGTATAAGCTTGAGCAGGAATATCAAAATTTTATTCAAACATTACGTGACTTACTACATGTACGACAAGCGGTTTATTCTAAGATCCATCTGTTACATGACAATGGGCATTTATTCCATTTTTTTAATGATCGATATGTACAATTGCAAAGGGAAGATTTGACGAAACAAATAGATCGGAAAATGATGATTTCACAATCTATTTACATAGATTCATCTGTCATTGCACCTCTTGTATCGCTAGCACCACAATCTGTAATGATTTATAGTGATGAAATTGATCATAGTTTAATACAAACCATCCACAACATCTTTCAAGAACGTGTAAAGATCTATCCAAAGCAAGATTTCCAGCAATTAAGTCACTACAATAGATAATGGACTGAAAAATAATTGTATAATAGGCTTGATTTTCGACACTAATAAAAATATAATTACCTACATAAATAATTTTTGAACAACTTCTTTAAAGGTTATGATGAGGACATGGGTATCATTTTTACGGTTAATAGAGAGGGAAGACTCGGCTGAAATCTTCCTAACACGAAAAATATACTTACCACCTCTAAACTTCAGTAGTGAACGATTGTTTCAATTTATTAATTACTGGCGGGATATCCGTTATCTATGTCTTGAGCTTACTATATCTATCTTTGCATGCAGATAAGTAAGAAACAAGGGTGGAACCACGAGACCAAACTCGTCCCTTTTCTAGGGATGAGTTTTTTTGTTTTCGATGTTTTCTACAACGGATTGTTATTTTTGAGGTAGTTACATTAAATGATGAAAAAAGGAGTGAGTAGGATGTCAGAAATGATTAACATGACATTTCCAGATGGAGCTATTAAGGAGTATGAGAAAGGAATCACGACAGAAGATATTGCGGCATCCATAAGTCCGGGGTTAAAGAAAAAGGCAATTGCAGGAAAATTAAATGGTGAGCTTATTGATCTTCGATCACCAATTTTACAAGATGGTACTATTTCAATCATTACACAAAGTGAGGATGAGGCGTTAGAAATTTTGCGTCATAGTACAGCTCACTTATTGGCACAGGCAATCAAACGTGTTTATAAAAATGTGAAGCTTGGTGTAGGTCCAGTAATTGAAAATGGATTTTATTACGATATTGATATGGAAGAATCTATTCGTCCAGACGATTTACAAAAAATAGAAAAAGAAATGAAAAAAATTATTAATGAAAATATTGAAATTGTACGTCATGAAGTGAGTCGTGAAGAGGCAATAAAGCGTTTTGAAGAAATAGATGATAATCTAAAGCTTGAGTTAATAAATGATATTCCAGCAGGTGAGACTGTATCAATTTATGAGCAAGGCGAATTTTTTGACCTTTGCAGAGGAGTTCATGTACCCTTTACGAGCAAAATTAAAGAATTTAAGCTACTAAGCATCGCTGGAGCATACTGGCGTGGCGATAGTAAAAATAAGATGCTTCAACGTATTTATGGAACAGCTTTCTTTAAAAAAGAAGAGTTGAAGGAACATTTACGCTTTCTAGAAGAGGCAAAAGAACGCGACCATCGAAAAATAGGAAAAGAACTAAACTTATTTTCTAATTCAATAACAGTTGGGCAAGGCTTACCGTTATGGCTACCAAAAGGTGCTACTATTCGAAGAGTCATTGAGCGTTATATCGTTGATAAAGAAGAGAAGCTAGGATATCAACACGTATATACTCCAGTATTAGGAAGTGTAGATTTATACAAGACTTCTGGACACTGGGATCATTATCAAGAAGACATGTTTCCAAAGATGGAAATGGATAATGAAGAATTAGTATTAAGACCGATGAATTGCCCACATCATATGATGATTTATAAAAATGAAATCCATAGCTATCGAAAACTACCAATTCGAATTGCTGAGCTTGGTACGATGCATCGTTACGAAATGTCAGGTGCTTTATCCGGCTTACAACGTGTACGGGGTATGACATTAAATGACGCTCATATTTTTACTAGGCCTGATCAAATCAAAGATGAATTTATTCGTGTTGTCCGACTTATTCAAGAAGTATATAAAGACTTCGGTATTAATGACTATTCCTTCCGTTTGTCTTATCGGGATCCTGAAGATAAAGAAAAATATTTTGACGATGATGTGATGTGGGAAAAAGCACAAAGTATGCTAAAAGAAGCGATGGATGATCTCCAATTAGAATATTATGAAGCAGATGGAGAAGCGGCTTTTTATGGACCAAAGCTTGATGTTCAAGTTAGAACTGCATTAGGTAAAGATGAAACTTTATCAACTGTACAACTTGACTTTTTATTACCTGAACGTTTTGATCTCACATACGTTGGTGAGGATGGGAAACAGCATCGCCCAGTTGTTATTCACCGTGGGGTTGTATCTACAATGGAAAGGTTCGTAGCCTTTTTAATTGAGGAGTACAAGGGAGCCTTCCCTACATGGTTAGCTCCTGTACAAGTTGAGGTCATTCCAGTCTCTCCTGATGTTCACCTAGCGTATGCTAAAGAGGTACAGGAACAGCTTCAAGCTCAAGGGTTCCGAGTTGAATTAGATGAACGTGATGAAAAGATTGGATATAAAATTCGTGAGCATCAAATTCAAAAAGTTCCTTATATGCTTGTTGTTGGTGATAATGAAATTAGTGAAAAAGCAGTGAATGTGCGAAAATATGGAGAGCAGAAATCTGAGACAGTTCCATTTGTTGAATTCTTAGAAGGATTAACAAAAGAAGTTAATCGTTAAGTACTAATATTTTCATGTTGCATATTAAAATGGAATTTGATAGAATAATAAACGTTGCTTGTTAATATTCTTTTTCTTGACACAATAAATTGTTAATGATAAAATAGCTAAGGTGATAAAAGAATACTTGTTTGTTAAAAAGAAGAAGCACCCGCTTCTCACCTGTTTGACGCATGTTTGCAGTTGCCAGGTATACGATATGTGTCTTTACTAATAAATCGTAAAGTGTGGGTGCCTTGTGTACTCACACTTTTTTGCATGATTGGTCATAATTATCCATGATTACAGTGGAACAATACTTATCAATTGTTGTAGAGTACACAATAGTTCAAATAATGTGTTTAAAAAACCTTGGAGGTGGCTACTTATTAGCAAGGATATGTTCGTCAATGAGAGCATACGTGCTCGCGAAGTTCGTTTAATTGGTAAAGATGGTGATCAGCTTGGAATTAAATCTAAGCATGAAGCATTAGAAATTGCAGCCAGAGCGAATCTTGATTTAGTTTTAGTTGCTCCAAACGCGAAACCGCCAGTTTGTCGTATTATGGACTATGGAAAATTCCGTTTTGAACAACAGAAAAAAGATAAAGAAGCACGCAAGAATCAAAAAGTTATTAGTCTGAAAGAAGTTCGCTTAAGTCCAACTATTGAAGAGCATGACTTTAACACAAAACTTCGTAACGCTCGTAAGTTCCTTGAAAAAGGAGACAAAGTTAAGGCGTCAATTCGTTTTAAAGGGCGAGCAATTACGCATAAAGAAATTGGTCAACGTGTATTAGATCGCTTTTCAGAAGCTTGTAATGATATAAGTGTAGTTGAATCAAAGCCCAAAATGGAAGGGCGTAGCATGTTTTTAATATTAGCACCAAATAATGAAAAGTAATGAAATGAGGAGGAACACCTTATGCCTAAAATGAAAACTCATCGTGGCGCTGCAAAGCGTTTTAAGAAAACTGGATCAGGGAAACTGAAGCGTTCACACGCTTATACTAGCCATTTATTTGCTAACAAATCTACAAAGCAAAAACGTAAACTACGTAAAGGTACATTAGTAAGCTCAGGCGATTACAAACGTATTCGTCACTTGCTTGATAACTTAAAATAATTCGTTTTATATACAGGGAGTTCAAATTAGTGGAGAAGAACAAGCCGATGATTAGTGTATAGATTCACGAAGAGTGAAAGTAAGCTAACACACTTATCTAAAGCTTAATTCTCCTGATATTTTGATCATCTTATCGATTTTAGGAGGAAACTACTATGCCAAGAGTAAAAGGCGGTACAGTGACGCGTCAACGTCGTAAAAAAGTAATAAAATTAGCTAAGGGATATTACGGTTCTAAACATACATTATATAAAGTTGCTAATCAACAAGTAATGAAATCATTAATGTATGCATACCGTGATCGTCGTCAGAAAAAACGTGACTTCCGTAAGCTATGGATCACTCGTATTAACGCAGCAGCACGTATGAATGGTCTTTCATATAGCCGCATGATGAACGGTTTGAAAATTGCTGGTATTGAAGTAAACCGTAAAATGCTAGCTGATCTTGCTATTCATGATGAAAAAGCATTTGCTGAGTTAGCTACAGTTGCAAAAAACAGCTTAAATAAATAATGATAAAAAAGGTCATTCTCATACATTGAGAATGGCCTTTTTATGAGATAAGAAAGTTTATATTTTTCAAAGTTATAAATGCTGTATGTCGGTAAATCTAGTGGTTAGGAAAAAACGTATTTAAGTGAAAAGTGTTGGTAGATGGAGCCTGGATGACATTGACATACAGGACCTGGGTGTTCTTAGATTAATTTGGAGGCACTTGGCAGTTTGTAGGAGGGAGGGAGAATGAATGAAAGAGGTATTCTTACTTTTATATGTAATACTAAATTTAGTTGGATATGTTGTCATGTATATTGATAAAAGGAAAGCAAAACAGCAAAAGTGGAGAATTTCAGAGAAGTCACTTTGGTATACCGCGCTAGTTGGAGGAGCGTTCGGTTTATGGATAGGAATGTACCGACATAGACATAAAACAAAACATAAAATGTTTACGATTGGACTCCCTATAGTAGCAACCGCCCACTTATTAATTTTTGCATCAATATTGGTTGTTTTGTCATAATTGCTACTTGCGAAGTATATCATGAAATAGCACTGCTATTGTCGTTCACATTATAAATGCCTTTAGAATCAAAACCAAAGATAAATATCCTCTCTTGCACTTAATAGTTGTGCAGCATAGATCGATGGGGTGAGCTTGTGAATGAAGCTATGACAATGTTATTTGTTATTACTGATTCTAGTGGTTACATGGCACCGATCATTTTTATTTTTTTTCATTTGGTTCGACAATTTATTTTTATTCCAGTACCGATTGTATGTATAGCAGGTGGAGTGTTGTTTGGATCTGTTTTAGGAACGGTATATTCAATCATTGGTTTATCAATGGCGGGTATTATGTTTTTTATTTTATTTCAATATATTCCTAAAGTATTTCAAAAAATGCTATCTTTAAAAAAGAAATGGTTAGGAGATCACGTGAATTTTACAATTGCTCAAATATCAATTTTGCGCTTAATTCCTTTTATCCACTATCATTTGTTATCGTTGTGTATAGTAGAAATATCCAAAAACTTCAAAGACTATTTAAAGTTCTCTGTAATGGCAAATATTCCAGTAGCCTTATTTTACACAGTATTTGGCCAGTTTATGAAACAGTTTTCTCCAACGCTAATTATTACAATTTTGCTATCATTGACTTTATTATTTTACCTTTTAAGGGAAAAGCAAGTGATCATTAAGTGGGGAGATTTTTTTTCAGAAAAATAAAAATAAAGGTAACTTCTGCGCTCAGTTACCTTTATTTTTGAGTTTTCACTTCAGTGTACAAAAAATTTCAAATGGTACGATTTCTACCGCATGGATCAAGAGTTCCGTTATTGTTTTTGTATGGATGTGTTTGCACAACTAGCTCTCCTGATCTAACTATTTAATCTAGAAACAATAGCAACATCAAAGTCTAATTTAAAAATTCTTTAATAGGACTTTTCCAATCGATTTTTGCATTTGGATAGTGTGTTTTTAAGTGCTGTTCAATAATTAAAAAATCGTCACGATTGAGTCCTTGTAATGTTGAAACATCTTTTGCCCACACAAACATTGATACTACCTCAAACGCTTTATCGGTTGTCCCTAAATACTTCTCACCTTCAAAAAGAACCCCTTGGTACGTTAACAGAAAGTTTTTATGAACGTTATTTGGATTATCTAATAAGAAATATTTTTTTTGCTCGTGTGCCAGTTCAAGTTTTCTTTTAGGATTTAAAACGTATTTGACCATTCTATATATAATAAAAATAAGAAGTACAATGATAGCAAGACGAATGAATAATACAAACATGTTCAACACCCTCACAAAATATAGTTTGCTATCTATACGAATGAAATTTAAAAAGGTTTCAAATATATTTTAATTTGTTATAATTTTTTTATTAAATAGTACAGAATATTTTTATGTGGTTAATGTAGTATAGGAGGATATATATGACGAAGCAATTAGATGAAACGTTAATGATGCTAAAAGATTTAACAGATGCAAAAGGAATTTCTGGAAATGAGCGAGAAGTACGTGAAGTAATGGAGAAATACATATCCCCATTTGCCGATGAAGTGATGATAGATGGTTTAGGAAGCTTAGTTGCGAGAAAAACGGGTATGGAAAAAGGGCCAAGAATCATGCTAGCAGCACACTTAGATGAAGTAGGCTTTATCGTAACACAAATTGATAAAAATGGTTTTATTCGTTTTCAAACAATTGGTGGTTGGTGGTCTCAGGTTATGCTCGCACAACGAGTGACTATCGTAACTAAATTAGGTGAGATAACAGGTGTAATAGGTTCAAAACCTCCTCATCTTCTTCCTTTACAAGCGCGGAAGAAGCCAGCCGATATTAAAAACATGTATATTGATGTTGGTGCTTCAAGTAAGGAAGAAGCAGCTGCATGGGGGATTAGTCCTGGTGATCAAATTGTTCCTCATACAGAATTTACAGTGATGAAAAATGAAAAAATGCTACTTGCTAAAGCGTGGGATAACAGAGTTGGGTGTGCCGTAGCGATCGAAGTAATGAAAAGATTGGACATTGAGAATCATCCTAACGTCTTCTACGGGGTTGGGACAGCTCAAGAAGAAATAGGTTTACGTGGTGCGAAAACGTCTGCACATATGATTCAACCTGATATCGCAATAAGTGTTGATGTAGGAATTGCTGGTGATACGCCAGGTGTTAATGAAAGTGAAGCTGTAGGAAAAATGGGAGAAGGCCCTCAAGTAATATTGTATGATGCATCAATGATAGCCCACAAGGGCTTACGAGATTTCGTAACAAATATTGCTGAAGCGCATAATATTCCTTATCAATTTGATCTTATTACAGGTGGAACAACTGATTCGGGTGCAATTCATTTAACTGGTAAAGGAGTTCCTACACTCACAATAACAATCCCTACTCGGTATATTCACACAAATGCTGCTTTGCTTCATCGTGATGATTATGAAAACACTATTAAGCTAGTTGTAGAAGTTATTAAACAGTTAGATGAAAGTAATGTCCAAAAAATTACTTTTAATTAACAATTGTTCACACAGTTGTCTATAGTAAGTTGTTGTTCATATTTTCAACGTAGCTTATCATTTGAAAAGTAACTGATCTTATTGTACAACTTAAGCGTCCAATAGTAACAAAGCTTACAAAAAGATGTAAGCTTTGTTACTTATTTTTTATACAGCTGTTTTCGTATTGATTGTTGTTTTTCGTTGTAGGGTATAAGCACGTATACACCTAATGTTCGCGGCATCTTTTACCACTTTTTATAGCACTTGATAACATTAGCAACAATGTTTACGAATAGAGCCTTAAATAATAGTGAAATATTGAAGAATCAGGTGGTAAAATATCTTCATCTTATTGCTAAGCTTTAAAGATTATTTATTGGATAATATGTCTATACTATCCTCGCACCATTGTATTGTTGCTTTTACGATTGATTGTCCATGTGATAAAGTAAGCATCCAATAATCAAAGTGTGGATCGTCCTTTTTTCTAGATATTAAGAATTGCTCAGTAGTATTTAAAGTTTGTAATATATCTTCCATTTTTTGTCGGTATTGAATTATCTGTTCAATATTTTGTTCTACAGTTAGATATTGGCCATAAAAAACCTTTAGTAATAATTCATTTTTATGGATAGGAATTTTTTCAATCGGTTTTTCCAGCCAATTTATGAACTCTTGTCTCCCTTGCTCAGTAATCGTATAAACTTTTCGATCAGGCTTTCCTTCTACTTTTTCAATATGTACAACTGCAAGTTCCTGATCTACTAGTTTCTTAAGGGTTGGATAGATTTGTCCATAACTTTCCTGCCAAAAATGCTTGATACTACTCTCAATGGTCCTTTTTATTTCATATCCAGTTAAAGGTGAATACATTAACAAGCCTAAAAGTGTGTACATCGTCTTATTCTCTCTTGACATACAATTACCTCAATTCAAATACGATTATATATATCTAAAAGTTATATATCTAAATGATATATAAAGTTTGTTAAAATGTCAAACTAAAGTTAAATATACCATTTATTTTCTATCTTGACATCTTTTGTAGCTATTTATACAATTATATCTATAAGATATATATCTTTTTGATAAAGGGGGAAGGAAAATGTCTAGTTATGATGTATTAGTTATTGGGTCAGGAATTGGTGGACTTTGTTCTGCAGCGAGGTTATCAAAGCTTGGATACAAGGTAGCAGTTTTTGACCATCATGTTCGTCCAGGTGGTTATGCAACTAATTTTCCACGAAAAGGGCGATATGAATTTGACGTATCTTTACACGGTATTGCAAGTTTGGAAGAAGGTCAGATTTGTTATGACATCTTTTCAAAATGTGGGATGATGGATCGAATCACTCCTATAAAAAAAGAACATCCATATACTGTTGTATGGGACGGGAAGAAGATTGATATCCCACAAGACCCTGATGAATATTTAACTTATTTGCATAAAATGTTCCCACATGAAAAAGAAGGTATATCGAATTTATTTAAGGACTTAATTTCTTTCAGTAAAGAGATGAAGTTTTTGACCGATGCAACTATACCTAAGGATGAAAAGAAACAAACAATATTTATGCATGCACAGTTATTTATTAAATGGTCACAAATGTCTACTGAAGAAGTATTGAAAGAGTATGTAACAGATGAGGAGTTTATTGCAATTTTCACGTTGCTATGGCCTTACTACGGTCTGCCACCTAAAACTCTTTCCGCTCATTACTTTTTTGTACCGTGGATAGGCTATCATCTGGACGGTACTTACTATGTAAAAGGTGGTGCACAAGCAATCGCAGATGCCTTAGTTGATGTTATCCATGAAAATGGTGGAGATGTATTTTTACGTCAAGAAGTAACGGAAATTATTGTGTCAGAGCAAAAAGCGACGGGGTTAAAAACAAAAAAAGGTGATGTATTTGAAGGGAAATGGATTATTTCAAATGCGAGTCCACAAACGACATTCGCCAATTTATTAGGTAATGAGTACAAAGGTAGCTCTTATGTTCAGGATTTAGAGAAATTAGAAATCGGCCCTTCAGTAACTCAACTATATATTGGGTTAAAAGATGATCCAGCAAAATATAATTTAGTTGATGAGGATATTGTGTTTGTGAAGGAAAAGGACCCTAGTAAAGATTACAATTACTTACAGGAAGGGAAATATACACAAGCTAATTTTGGTATAACTAATTATTACAAATTAGATCCTGAATTAAGTCCAAATGGAAAACCAATCATTGCGCTAGCCTTTATTGACTTTATTACTAATTGGCCTGAAGACAAGGAAAAATACGCGCAGAAGAAAGAAGAAGTAACAAATTATTTATTAACACAATTAGAAGAGAATTATCCAGGTATCACTAGCAGTATAGAAGTATTGGAGTTAGGTACGCCAAGAACGATGCAAAGATATACAAAGAATCCTGCAGGTGCGGTATATGGATTTTCCCAAACTGTTGATCAATCTGGATTAAATAGGTTAAGTAGACAAACACCTATTGAAAACCTGTCGTTAGTAGGGGCATGGACACGCCCTGGGGGTGGTTATCAAGGTGCTGCATTATCAGGAGCAAGTGAAGCGGATAAAATTCATGGTTGCTTACAACAATTAGTTGAATCAAGTTAATCATTAACATTGCTTTAGCACAGCGTAGGGGAGACCCTTTCTCTCCCCTATATGTTCAAAATTTCTTTCATTTGCTGTTTATCATTGTTTCAATCCATCTTCAAGTGTTTGCAACATTTCATGTTTTTCCTCTTCAGATGCATTCTCCCAAATTACTTCAAATAAAACGCCTAGCCCAGGTAACATTTTTTCTTCTCCTCGTTGAATGGCATCAACAATTGTATTTTCTAATTCTTGTTGTGAATTTCCAGATACGTTTGTAAGGATTGCTTGACGCAAGTTTAAGTTCATATTTATCATCCTCTTCATTGTGTAATGTAATATAGCGATAGTTTTTGTGTATTTCACTGTTATTATGTATAATAGGTAAAGTTTAAATATGGCTCTTTTCGTAAATTTTATTGCTATGGTCCCCATATTAGTTCCAAAAAAAGTGGTTTTACATGTTAGTTATCGTTGTATGGAAGAAAAGATGCCATGAATACTAGTTGTGTACGTGTTTATTTCTTAATACGAAAAACAATAATTAATGCAAAAACAGCCTTAAATATTGAGCAAAATAAAAGGAGTTTACTTAGTTGAGACGAATTGAATCCTCTAAAAATCCAAAAGTGAAGCAATGGAAAAAGCTTCATACAAGAAAAGAACGAGAAAAAAAAGGACTTTTTCTCGTTGAAGGTTTTCATATGGTGGAAGAAGCACTATATACAAATGGTACGGTGAATGAGCTAATTATAAATGAAAAAACTGAAATACCATCAAAGTGGGATATAACGAATATAGATGTTACATACGTCAATGATGAAATAATAGCAGTTATAAGTGAAACTGAAGCACCTCAAGGTATATTTGCAGTTTGTAACAAATTAACATTGGACACTAGTTTAGATAATAAAAATAAATATTTACTTATTGATGCTGTACAGGATCCAGGAAATGTTGGAACGATCATCCGAACTGCAGAAGCGGTTGGCATTGATGCGATTGTTTTAGGAAATGGGACTGTTGATGCATATAATCCAAAGGTACTTAGGGCAACTCAAGGAGCGATCTTTCATGTACCAGTTGTAAAAGGAAGCCTTGTCGATTGGGTGAGACTATTGAAAGAAAAGAATGTATCTATCTTTGGTACATCTTTACAAAATGGTGTCGATTATCGGGAGATTACCCCACGATCCAAATTTGCTTTATTAGTTGGAAACGAAGGTAATGGGGTAAATGAAGAACTGCTAAAAAGTACGACATCTAACATTTATATACCTATATATGGAAAAAGTGAATCATTAAATGTTGCCGTTGCAACGGGGATTGTACTTTATCATTTTCAACAATAAGGTTGCATAAGCAATTATTTTTAAATATAATAAAGCAATAGTTATTTTGTATAAATCAAAATAGTGTAAATGAGTGTTCTGTTTCAGTACTTTGAACAACCTCTATAAATATTAAAAACTTTGACAGAGAAGAGTAGCTTATCGATCGCCATGTAGGGAGAAAATGCCGATGACTGAAAGCATTTTTATGGTAGAAATAAGTGAATTCACCTCTTGAGTTGGCACTTAGACCATTTTGGCGTTGGCTAAAATGTAAAGGTGTACCGGGCCTAGTTCCGTTATCTAAATGAAGTGAACAGCTTTCAAGACTTCGTAGCTGTTAACAAGGGTGGTACCGCGATATACCTCGTCCCTTCTTTTAGGGACGGGGTTTTATTATGCTTTCAAAGTTTGTTAAGAATTGTCTAGCTCCATTACTTGTAGGGGAGTGATTGAAGACAACAATTCACAGTTACTTAACAGTTGTTATTGAATGTCATATGTTTTCTGAGATATGTAGCTGTATTTATATGCTCGAAATCATGGCTATTTCATGGGAGATCGCGCTATAATCCAGCGTTTGTTAAAAAGCATGAAGCTTGTTAATTAAAAGGAGGTATAAAACATGCAAGAACGATTAAAGGAGCTTCAACAAGAAGCAATTGAAAAAGTTAACTTAGTAGAAGATTTAAAGCAGTTAAATGATATTCGTGTCCAATATTTAGGAAAGAAAGGCCCTATTACAGAAGTATTAAGAGGTATGGGTAAGCTATCCGCTGAGGAAAGACCTAAAATGGGGGCTTTAGCGAACGAGGTAAGAGAAGCTATTCAAACTGCATTAGAAGAAAAGAAAACGAAACTAGAAAAACAAGCAGTCGAAGAGCAATTAGCATCCGAAACAATTGATGTCACGCTGCCAGGTAGGCCGATTGCTGCTGGGAATCCACATCCTTTAACGGTCGTTATTGAAGAAATTGAAGATTTGTTCCTTGGTATGGGTTATACGATAGCAGAGGGGCCAGAGGTTGAGCAAGATTACTATAATTTTGAAGCATTAAATCTACCTAAAGGACACCCTGCCCGTGATATGCAGGATTCCTTCTTTATATTAAACGATATTTTACTTCGGACACATACTTCACCAGTGCAAGTAAGAACGATGGAAAAACATCAAGGTAAAGGGCCTGTGAAAATCATTTGTCCAGGGAGAGTGTATCGACGAGATACCGACGATGCAACACACTCGCATCAATTTATGCAAATAGAAGGACTTGTAGTTGATGAAAATATTAGCTTAAGCGATTTAAAAGGTACGTTAGAAGTATTCGCAAAGAAAATGTTTGGTGATGAAAGGGAAATTCGTCTTCGTCCTAGCTTTTTCCCGTTTACAGAACCATCGGTTGAAGTTGATATTTCATGTATGAAATGTAGTGGTAAAGGTTGTAACATTTGTAAAGGTACAGGCTGGATTGAAGTACTAGGGTCAGGGATGGTGCATCCAAACGTGCTTGAAATGGCGGGTTTTGACTCGAAAAAATATTCAGGCTTTGCCTTTGGAATGGGTCCAGATCGAATAGCGATGTTGAAATACGGAATTGATGACATACGTCACTTATATACAAATGATCTTCGTTTCTTAAAACAATTTAACCGAGCTTAATGAGGAGGGATAAACATGTTAGTCTCATATAAATGGTTACAGCAATATGTCGATGCATCTGCTGTAACTCCTGAAGAACTTGCAGAAAAATTTAATCGTACTGGTATTGAAGTAGAAGTAGTAGAATCTTTAAATAAGGGCATAAAAAATGTTGTTGTTGGTCATGTGTTGTCAAAGGAGCAGCATCCAAATGCTGATAAACTAAGCGTATGTAGCGTTGATATCGGTGATAGTGAACCTGTTCAAATTATTTGTGGTGCGGCAAATGTCGCTGCAGGACAAAAGGTAGCCGTTGCAAAAGTAGGTGCGGTATTACCTGGAAACTTCAAAATTAAAAAAGCGAAGTTAAGAGGCGAGGAATCCCATGGGATGATTTGTTCACTTCAAGAGTTAGGAATTGAAGCGAAGGTCATTCAAAAAGATTATGCAACAGGTATCTTTGTTTTTCCTAACGATGTTGAAGTTGGTAGTGACGCACTCGAACAGCTTAACTTAGATGATCATGTGTTGGAGTTGGAGTTAACAGCGAATCGATCTGATTGTTTAAATATGTTAGGTGTGGCGTATGAAGTAGGTGCAATGTTGGGGAAAGAGGTTGAACTTCCTCGTTTTCAACTACAGGAAAGCAATGACATGGCTTCAGATTTAGTTTCAGTGAATATTGAAGATCATGACGCTAATCCACTATATATTGCTAAGGTAATAAAAAATGTCAAAGTAGGTCCATCACCTTTGTGGTTACAAACTCGCCTCATGGCAGCGGGTATTAGACCGATCAATAATGTAGTTGATATTACGAATTATGTCCTACTTGAATACGGTCAACCATTACATGCGTTTGATTATGACCGTTTTGGATCAAAAGAGGTACTTGTGCGTCGTGCTAAACCTGGAGAGGAGCTTACTACGCTAGATGATGTAAAACGCTCATTAACAGAAGATGACCTTGTCATTACAAATGGAAATGAGCCTGTAGCGCTTGCTGGGGTTATGGGTGGAGCTGATTCTGAGGTCCGTGCAGATACTACAACGATTTTATTGGAAGCTGCTTACTTTAACAGTGGTGTCGTACGAAGTAGTTCTAAAAGCCATGGATTAAGGAGCGATTCAAGTGCGCGTTTTGAAAAAGGTATAGATCCGAAACGAACGCAAGAAGCGGCAAATCGAGCAGCATATTTAATGATGGAATATGCTGGAGGAGAAATCGCTAGTGGTGAGGCCATCAGTGATACACTACAACTACAACCTGTTGTCGTGTCGGTGTCTGTTCAACAAATCAATCGTTTACTCGGGACGTCAATTTCGAATGAAGAAGTTGCTAGCATTTTTCATAATCTCCAGTTCTCATATACTGTAGATAATGATGTTTTTGTTGTCACTGTTCCAACAAGAAGAAACGATATTTCAATTCCAGAAGATTTAGTTGAAGAAGTAGGGAGATTATACGGTTATGATAATGTCAAATCGACTCTCCCTATCGGTGAAGCTAGACCAGGTATATTGACTCCTTATCAAGCGAAACGTCGTAAAGTACGTCGTTATCTTGAAGGAGCAGGCTTATATCAAGTAGTGAATTACTCATTAACGAGTGAGGAAAAAGTGAAACAGTTTGCATTAGAAGAGGCAGATCCAGTGCGTTTAGCCATGCCGATGAGTGAAGAGCGTAGCATGCTACGTTTAAGTTTAATACCTCATTTACTTGATGTAGTAAAACATAATAGTGCTCGACAAATTGAAGATATTGCAATTTATGAAACAGCATCGGTATTTGTATCATCTGATAAAGATGCACTGCCAAATGAAAAGGAACATGTTGCTGGAGCATTGACTGGCCTTTGGTCATCCCACTTATGGCAAGGTGAGAAGAAAGCAGTAGATTTCTATGTCGCAAAAGGTGTTTTAGATGGCTTATTTAGCCACTTAGGTTTGGAGGAGCGCATTCAATACAAACAAATAAAACAAGATCTTCTTCATCCAGGACGAACTGCACAAATCTTATTTGATGGAGACGTATTAGGTATCATTGGTCAACTTCATCCAATCACCCAAAATGAACTTGATTTACAAGAGACTTACGTATTTGAATTGTCATTAGAAAAGCTACTTCAAGCTGAAGTTTCGGAACTTAAATATAATCTCATTCCGCGCTTCCCTTCAATTACTAGAGATATAGCACTCGTTGTCAATAGTGAAGTAGCAGTTGGTGATTTAAAGAAAACAATTATAGAAACGGGTGGAGATCTGTTAAAGAATGTTTCGATCTTTGATTTATACGAAGGTGAGCATATGGAGCAAGGCAAAAAATCAGTAGCCTTCTCTTTACGCTATTTAGATCCAGAACGTACGCTTACTGATGAAGAGGTAACCTCTGTCCATGAAAATGTTTTAAAGGCTGTCGAAAATCAGTTCGATGCAAAATTAAGAGGTTAGTTTTGAACTATCATACTAAACGTGTTAATAAACATTAACAAAAGGTGTCTCGAGTTATATCGGGACACTTTTTTTATGTTAAGGCCTTTATTGTAAAAAAATGTATATGAATCCAAACACATATAAAGGTTTTTCATATATATGATTACAACTATGCAAGATGAGAGGTGAGAGAATGGAAAGTGAAAATTGTAAGTGTAAAGTGGTTCCACAACTACCATCTGGCCCACAAGGACCACCAGGTCCACCTGGATTAAGAGGGCTACAAGGAGCACGAGGACCGCAAGGACTACAAGGAACACAAGGAGCTACTGGTCCACCTGGATTAGATGGTGTTCAAGGCCCACAAGGAGCTACTGGTCCACCAGGCCCAGTACCGATGCTTAGTTTTAGAGCAGAAACTGGTGGTCAGGATATTCCAGATCCTTCAACCGCTTTAAAAGTAACATTCCCAAATGAAGATTTTGAATTTGGTGGAAACAATTATGATACTAGTACTTCCATATTTACTGCACCTTCGGATGGTGTTTATCATTTTAGTACATCGATACAAATTGAGACTTCGGATGGTGATGCCCAAACTACAATTAATTTAGTACTAAATAGCTTAACTAACATATCATGTCAATCAATTGAGGGACCGGGATGTTGTACCACAGATACGTTAATTCAATTGCAAAGCTTAGATACAATATGCGTTACAATAGATTATGATAGCCAACAGAGTGCGAATGGAAGTATTCCAATTAATAGAGTATCATGCCTCACTGGACATATGGTTCATACAACATCATGAACTTCAAAGGAAGTCATGAATATGACAAAGTGTCTCGGATCAATACTACGAGACACTTTTTTATATGCATGCTCTTCTTCTAGTTAGTTCATAATTTTGTACATACATAAGGGAAGAAAGGCGCTATGGTGTTTGTGCAATAGCATTATATAATGGTTATCCTATCACTGTTTATCTTTATACTAATTTCTTCGCCTTCTCGGTATTTGCGAAATGGTATTTAGTAAATTGTTTTAGCTTTTGAATACCGAACTTTGAAATTACTTTCGCAGCTGCTTTGTCAACCTGGGCGCCAGCTCCTTTTGGTAGCTCCATCCCACATTCTTTACTCAATTTAGTCATTTCTTTCAAAAATGCGTAACGTGCAATTATTGACGCAGCAGCTACAGCCATATGGATACCTTCAGCTTTCGTACTGAAATAAACATGGTCTTTAACGATTGTTCGCTCTTTTTGTAAATGTTTATAATAAGTCGACGGTTCAGCGAATTGATCAATTAATATCCCGTCATGCTTCGCTGGTTCAATTTTCTTTAATACGTGTTGAATAGCACGGTTATGTAGAATAGCTTTCATTTTTCCTTGGGTCATACCGCTAGTTTGTAGGTCATTATATTTTTCATTATGTAAAATAAGTAAACTATATGGAATGATTGATATGATGTCTTTTGCAATAGAACAAATCTTTTCATCTGTTAAGCCTTTCGAATCTTTCACTCCTAATTCCTTCAATAACGGAATGTGTTTTGTTTCAACGAAGGTAGCGACTACAGTAATAGGTCCGAAATAGTCGCCAGTCCCTACTTCATCAGAGCCGATAATTGAAAGAGTTGAAATGTTATCTGGCGGGGAATACTTTGTTTTCGCAGCTCCTTGTGTGGAACTCTTGTTAATCTTTTTACTAGAAGTTGAAGAGCTGTTTTGTTGTGACTCCCAAAGCTGTGCTTCCTGGCTTCCTTCTTTGCCTTGAAATAATACTTTTCCTGAACGATATGCAGTTATAGTAAACGTTGGTCCCTTAGCTATAAAAATAGCTCCTGGTGGTAAAGCACCACCACTGATATTTTCATAGTGTTTTTTCATTTTATTGATGGTAGCTTTATCAACTGTAATAACAGAATTAGCCAACTATAAACAACCCCTTCACAGATTCATTTTATGAAGTAATGCTCTTTTCCAAAATTTCGTTACTATTGATGTGAAAAACGAATAGCTAGATTATATATGATAGGTATAGTGTTTCAAGAATAAAGGTGTTACGGGTGTTGTATTCGTCTATGTCATAGAATACGAAAATACAATGAGGATGAAAGCTGCCAAAAGGAAGCTAATAGCATCAACTATCATACACTAGAGGCAAATTCAGAGATTTATATAAATATAGTACCCCATGATCTTTATACCCTCATTATACCTTCATTATACTCTGTATTCATTTCTATTATGGAATTCTTTCCACAACTACTTTTTTCATGGTATGATAAAGATTAGGATTTTGATGAAATGGGGGACAACAAGTTGTCAGAGAAATCTAAAACGAGAACAACTGTTGATATATATGGTCAGCAATATTCAATTGTAGGCTCAGAGAATACTAGTCATGTGCTAAAAGTAGCTTCAATAGTAGATGAAAAGATGAGAGAGATAGGTCGGAAAAACCCTTATTTAGACGTTCATAAATTAGCGGTGTTAACCGCTGTTAACGTAGTTCATGATTACGTAAAGCTGACCGAAAAATATGAAAAACTAGAACAACAAGTAAATAAAGAAAAGGATTGAATTTTAAATGCTTGATCTTATTTTAATAATTATTCTTATTGCAGGATTTTTAATAGGCTTAAAGAGAGGATTCGTGCTTCAAATTATTCACTTCTTTGGGTTGATTGTTGCATTTGTTTTAGCATCAATCTATTATGACACTCTAGCACCCAAATTAATTCTTTGGATCCCATATCCAACAATTGGTGAAGGAAGCGCATTAAATTCTTTATTTGAAAATATGAACCTTGAGGATGCATATTATAGAGCGATCGCTTTTGTAATCATATTTATAATGGTCAAGATCATTATGCAGATCCTTGGATCGATGCTAGACTTTGTTGCTCATTTACCAATCTTAAAACAAATCAATGGATGGGCAGGAGCTATTCTAGGTTTCTTAGAAGTTTACATCATCTTATTTGTTGTGCTTTATATTGTAGCATTGTTACCAATAGACTTTATTCAAATGCCTATACAAGATTCATTTGTGGCTAATATGATGATAAAACACACCCCGATTTTTTCATCAATGATAAAAGATCTTTGGTTTGAGTATGTTGCGGGATAAATTAGGAGTGAGATCCGTCTTTAGAGGATAGTTCATCGACCAGTTGTTTTTGGTGTGAATTACCCTCTTTTTGTTTTCGCACTAAATAATAAACCCTTAGATATGTAACGTTCGTGGCATCTTTTGCATGAAGTCAGTTGATCACGGTTTTAATTTTGTCATAAGCAATAAATTTTACGACAATAGCCTTTGCTAGTTCGTAGTTGTACATTTTTTGAAAAAAACTGTATTATTTTTATAGAAAAGTAAGGCTTTTCACGATATACGCTCTTATGGTATGTTCAATTTTGGATACACCTTCTTATTGGCTCATCAGGAGCAATTTACGCCATTATTTCTAAGTGGCTGTTTTTACATAAAATGTTATTTTATACACAAAAGAATAAACATGAATACGACTAGGTTTCGTGGCAGTTGTTATAAAACAATGATTTTTGAGTAAAAACCTTCTAGTTAGGAGCTATAGCAAAAAAGTTAATAAAAAGAGCCTTTTGATAAGAATAAAGTAATGATAGCCATGACACTTTTCTTATAGTTAGAAAGAATTAAAGGAGTGGTATCGTTGGAGATGAATAAAAAAGAAATTATTAAGCTACTCGAAACAATTGCAATATATATGGAACTAAAAGGAGAAAATCCTTTTAAAATATCAGCATTTCGTAAAGCAGCAACAGCGTTAGAAAACGACGATCGAAGCCTTTCTTCAATTAATACCTTTACTGATATACCAGGAATAGGTAAAGGTACATCTGCGGTGATTTCGGAGTTTATTGAAAGTGGAGAGTCCTCTTTATTAACAGAATTGAAAAAAGAAGTACCAACGGGTCTTATTCCATTATTGAAATTACCTGGGGTAGGCGGCAAAAAAATTGCAAAGCTCTATAAAGAATTAGCGGTTGTTGACGCTGCTTCATTAAAGGAGGCTTGTATTGCAAATAAGGTACAAGCATTAGCAGGATTCGGGAAGAAAACAGAAGAAAAGATCCTTGCTGCTATTGAAGATATGGGCTCTCGTCCCGAAAGGTTACCCATTGCATTCATGCTTCCGATAGCTAATGAAATTGAACAGGCATTAGCATCCATGGAGGGCGTGATACAATATTCAAGAGCTGGCAGTTTAAGAAGAATGAAAGAAACAATAAAAGATTTAGACTTTATTATTGCTACAAATGAGCGTGATAAAGTTAGAAAACAACTTATTGAGCTTAAACATATGACCACTATCATTTCAAATGGAGACACAAAGGTTTCGGTTCAATTACAATATGATTATGAAGTTTCCGTCGATTTTCGCTTGGTTGCACCTCTTGAATTTGCGACGACTCTACACCATTTCACTGGTTCTAAAGACCACAATGTTCGAATGCGTCAATTAGCAAAAGAACGTGGTGAAAAAATTAGTGAATATGGTGTCGAGAATATAAATACAGGAGAAACGACGACCTTTTCTTCAGAAGAAGATTTCTATTCTTATTTTGACTTGAATTATATTCCACCTGAACTTCGTGAAGATGGTAGTGAAGTAACTACATCCTTTCATTCAAAAGACTTAATTTCCTTAGAAGATATTCAAGGTGATCTACATATGCATTCGACTTGGAGCGATGGTGCGTATTCAATAGAAGAGATGGCTGAAGTGTGTAGGGATAAGGGATATAAATATATGGCCATTACGGATCATTCACAATTCTTACGAGTAGCTAATGGCTTAACAGTTGAACGCTTAAAGGCTCAAAGAGAGGAAATTAGAAGGTTAAATAAAAAATATGATGATTTTGTCATATTCGCTGGTGTAGAAATGGACATATTACCAGATGGTACATTAGATTATGATGATTCAGTCATGAAGGATATGGATATTGTTATTGCATCCATTCACTCTAGTTTCTCTCAACCAAAAGAGGTCATCATGGAGAGGTTAACAACAGCATTACGTAATCATCATGTTGATATAATTGCTCACCCTACAGGCAGGTTGATTGGGAGGCGTATTGGGTATGATGTAGATGTTGATATGCTAATTGAACTCGCAAAGGAGACTAATACCGCGTTAGAGTTGAATGCAAACCCAAACCGTTTAGACCTTTCATCAGATCACCTTCGAAAAGCGCAACAGGCAGGATTGAAGATTGTCATAAATACGGATGCTCATAATATTGAAATGCTTGAGGATATGTCGATCGGTGTATCAACTGCAATGAAGGGTTGGGTAAAAAGCGGAAATGTGATTAATACATGGGACGTAGAAAGTGTTCGGGCTTTTTTACATCGACATGAGAAATAATACTAACATATATTTTACCTCTCCAAGCATAAGGAGGAAAACATCATGCTAGAACGAGTTTTAAAAACATTAGAATTTAACAAAATAAAAGATTTATTGGTTACTCATGTTGCTTCTTCATTAGGGAAAGCAAAGGTAGATACGTTATTGCCAGCTACAAAATTTGAAGAAGTAGTTAAATTACAAGAGCAAACAGATGAGGCTGTCAAAATACTTCGATTAAAAGGGAATGTTCCTTTAGGGGGTATTTTTGATATTCGATCAAACGTGAAAAGAGCAAAGATCAACAGTACGTTACATCCTGAAGAACTATTGGATATTGCAAATACAATATATGCGGGAAGGCAAATTCAAAAATTTACGAGTGATATGATTGAAGATGATCATGACATCCCATATTTTCACGAGTTAAGTTCTGAACTAATTCCATTTAGAGAATTGGAAGACTCAATTAAGCAATGTATAAATGATTATGGAGACATTTATGATCATGCTAGTTCTAAGCTGCGAACAATAAGACAGCAGTTAAGAACGAGTGAAGCCCGCATTCGTGAAAAATTAGAAAGTATTATTAGGTCGAGCTCAGCTCAAAAAAAGCTATCAGATGTTATTATTACAATTAGAAATGATCGCTTTGTTATCCCAGTAAAACAAGAATATCGGAGTTCTTACGGTGGTATCGTTCATGATCAATCTTCATCTGGTGCAACATTGTTTATTGAGCCGCAAGTTGTCGTTGAACTAAATAACCTTTTACATGAGGCAAAAATAAAAGAGAAGCAAGAAATTGAGAAAATACTGCATGAATTAACGGTAAATGTAGCAGAAGAAGCTGATGGGTTACTACATAATATTGATATACTAGCTGAAATTGACTTTATGTTTACAAAGGCAAAATATGCTCGCAGTATCAAAGCATCAAAGCCAGTGATGAACAATGATCGTTATATTAGATTGGTTAAAGCAAAGCATCCATTAATTGATCCTGATGAGGTGGTACCTAACGATATAGAGCTAGGAAAAGATTATTCTACGATCTTAATAACTGGACCAAATACTGGGGGGAAAACAGTTGCGCTAAAAACGATTGGTTTATGTACGTTAATGGCACAGTCTGGGCTGCAAATCCCTGCTGAAGATGGTTCTGAAATGTCTGTTTTCTCCTCGATTTATGCAGATATAGGTGATGAACAATCTATAGAACAAAGTTTAAGTACTTTTTCGTCGCATATGGTAAATATTGTAGACATTTTACAGCAGTTTAATAGTGAAAGCCTTGTGCTGTTTGATGAGTTAGGAGCGGGAACAGATCCACAGGAAGGTGCGGCATTAGCTATTTCTATATTGGACGAAGTCTACCAAAAAGGTGCAAGGGTGGTAGCTACGACACACTATCCAGAGCTTAAAGCATATGGATATAATAGAGATGGAGTAATTAATGCTAGTGTGGAATTTGATGTAGAGACGTTGAGTCCTACATATCGTTTGCTTATTGGAGTTCCTGGGAGAAGTAATGCTTTTGACATATCAAGACGTTTAGGCTTAGACGAACAGGTCATATATCGAGCTAAAAAGCAAATTAGTACTGAAAGTAATACTGTGGAGAATATGATTGCTTCCTTGGAAGATAGTAAAAAGCATGCGGAAGAGAAGCTAGAGGAAGCTGAGAGACTTAGGAAAGAAGCAAAGTATCTTCATAAGAAGCTTGAAGATCAAATGACTGAGCTTGCTAGTCAAAAAGATGTGATATTCGAACAAGCAGAACAAAAAGCTCGTGAAACTGTTAATATTGCAAAACAAGAAGCAGAATCGATTATTGGGGATTTACGTAAAATCCAAAAGGAACAATATGCACAGGTGAAAGAGCACGAGCTTATTGATGCAAAGAAACGACTTGAAGCTGCAGCTCCAAAGCTTAATAAAAGTAAGAATAATATCATTCGCAAAAAGAATGAACAAAGCCTCCAACCTGGTGACGAAGTGAAAGTAATTAGCCTTGATCAAAAAGGTCATTTACTAGAAAAGGCTTCATCGAAAGAGTGGCTAGTGCAACTTGGAATTATGAAAATGAAAGTGAAAGAATCAGATCTTCAATATGCTAGTCGCCCAAAACCGATAGAAACGAAGCCTCTTGTAGCAATCAAAGGAAAAGAGTACCATGTCAGCCTTGAATTAGATTTACGAGGTGAAAGATTTGAAAATGCGATACTTCGTGTAGAGAAGTATCTTGATGATGCAATACTTGCTGGATACCCACGTGTTTCTATCATACATGGAAAAGGAACTGGCGCTCTAAGAAAAGGAGTTCAGGACCTTTTAAAAAATCACAGAGCTGTTAAAAAAGTTCGTTATGGTGAGGCGAGTGAAGGTGGTTCAGGAATTTCTATTGTAGAATTGAAATAGGGGGAGCGAAAATGAGCTCATTTTGGGAAAATGAACTTGTGCAAACAGCAGCATATTACAGTGTTGTTGTGCTTTCAATTATTATATTTTTATCGATTTTTGAGATTGTAACAAAGTATAAAAATTGGGAACAAATAAAGAAAGGAAACATTGCTGTTGCCATGGCTACCGGAGGTAAGATTTTCGGTTTAGCGAATATTTTTCGATTTTCCATCGGTCATCATGATTCTTTATTAACGATGATGGGGTGGGGACTTTTTGGTTTTATATTACTCCTCAGTGGCTACTTTATTTACGAGTTTTTAACACCAATGTTTAAAATTGATGAAGAAATTGAGAGTGATAATAGGGCTGTCGGTTTTATTTCAATGATTATTTCAGTAGGATTATCCTATGTGATTGGAGCAGGGATAGGTTAGGAGAGATTAGTAAGAATGGAAACTTTAGCAAAAGTTCTACTTGTATTATGTGGAATCTTTGTATTAATAGGCATCATATATATGCTTTTCTTTACGGGGTAAGAAAAAGGATAGCTAGTCTACGTAAGTGTAATATACAATAATATTTAGTACCCTTTCACATGAGCATACGGTGAAAGGGTCTATTTAGTCACTATATACTTGACAAGAAAAACAGTCCTGTTTTATTATTAAAATATGAATGACGATTCATTCATTTAATGAGGTGAGTGTTCAAAAGGAGGATAAGAAGGTTAGAAGAGCAGGGCGTGTAACTTGCTGTATTGGCATAGACTGCTGTAACGTCCAAAAGCATCATTTTTACCATTCTTTTTGAACATCCTTTTGAAGGGACGAGTTATAGTGAAGCGTAACAAACCGAAATACAAGAAAATCATTGATGCAGCTGTAATCGTAATTGCAGAGAATGGCTATCATCAAGCTCAAGTTTCAAAAATTGCAAAACAAGCTGGGGTTGCAGATGGAACTATATATTTATATTTTAAAAACAAAGAAGATATATTGATATCTTTATTTCAAGAGAAAATGGGGAGTTTTATAGAAAAAATTAGTGAAGAAATTGCAGGAATGGAATCAGCTAAAGAGAAGTTATTACTGTTGATTGAAAAACACTTCAAATTATTATCAGATGATCATCATTTAGCGATCGTTACTCAGTTAGAATTACGTCAATCTAATAAAGAGCTACGTGTGAAAATAAACGATGTGTTAAAAGGCTATTTAAAAGTATTGGACCATATAATACTTGCAGGAATCGATAGAGGTGAATTTCGCAAAAATTTAGACATACGCCTTGCAAGACAGATGATATTTGGAACGATTGATGAAACAGTAACATCGTGGGTAATGAATGATCAAAAGTATGATCTAGTGACATTAGCATATCCTCTGCACCATTTAGTAGTTAGCGGATGTGGGTCAACTGAGATTAGTTAATTAAACAAATGGTCAAAACTGGAGTTCTTTTCCAGTTTTGACACTGCAAATGGCTTGTCTTCACACATAAGTGTACCACTATGGTTTTATGATCATTTCCTTGAAATGAAAATTTCACCAATTGCATAAAACCTCGCTTTGATGTTGTAGTATTAAAATATAACAATAAAAGTTGTGAAAAGAGCCTTTCAGAAAGAAGGGGTGAACGTATGGAATATACAAAATGTCATATAGCAAACTATGTCGCAACAGTTTCACTGGATCATCCTCCAGCGAATGCTGTGTCATCTTTAGTTTTGAAAGAGCTTTCAAAAAGATTAGATGACTTAGAAAAGAATGAAGATGTGAGAGTCATTTTATTACAAGGTGAGGGGCGCTTCTTTTCCGCAGGAGCTGATATAAAGGAATTTACGACTGTATCGAGCAGTGAAGAGTTTTCAGTCTTATCAGAAGCTGGTCAACAATTATTTGAAAGAATTGAGTTATTTTCAAAACCTGTTATTGCAGCAATTCATGGAGCTGCGCTTGGCGGAGGCTTAGAGCTTGCAATGAGCTGTCATATACGCATTGTAACCGACAACGCAAAGCTTGGCTTGCCAGAACTTCAATTAGGTTTAATACCAGGTTTTGCAGGAACACAGCGTTTACCACGTTATGTAGGTACTGCTAAGGCAGCTGAATTGATGTTAACGAGCGAGCCAATTTCAGGTTTGGAAGCTGTAAAGTTAGGCTTAGCTAACCACGCATTTCCAGAAGAAGTTATGTTAGAAGAAGCTAATAAACTAGCTTTAAAAATAGCTGCAAAAAGTCCAATATCTGTTTCAGCTGTAATTGAATTATTAAGATACACAAAAGCTGATCAATACTATGCTGGAGTTAAGCGGGAAGCAGAGCTTTTTGGGAAAGTATTTGCAACAGAAGATGCTAGCGAAGGTATTAGTGCATTTCTAGAAAAAAGAGCACCAACTTTTAAAGGAAAGTAACAATAGTTTGTGATGTTAAAATATTTTGAAGAGTAAATTGGAGGGAATAGAATGAACATCTATGTATTATTAAAAAGAACATTTGATACTGAGGAAAAAATTGTTATTTCAAATGGTGAAATAAATGAAGATGGGGCTGAATTCATTATTAACCCTTACGATGAATATGCTGTTGAGGAAGCAATTCAAATTCGAGATGAGCATGGTGGAGAAATAACTGTCATAACTGTTGGAGGAGAAGAATCTGAAAAGGAACTTCGAACAGCGTTAGCGATGGGATGCGATAAGGCTGTATTAATTAACACAGAAGAAGATTTAGAAGAGAGCGATCAATATTCAACTGCTAAAATAATTGCAGAGTATTTAAAGGAACAGGAAGTTGATTTAATTTTAGCAGGGAATGTAGCAATTGATAGTGGCTCTGGTCAAGTTGGTCCACGCGTTGCAGAAATACTTGGGATACCGTATGTTACTACAATAACAAAACTAGACATTGATGGTAGTAAAGCTACAGTTGTCCGTGATGTAGAAGGAGATTCAGAGATTATTGAAACGACATTACCATTACTTATCACAGCTCAACAAGGTTTAAATGAGCCGCGTTATCCATCACTTCCAGGTATTATGAAAGCTAAGAAAAAGCCGTTAGAAGAGCTTGAACTAGATGATTTAGATTTAGATGAAGACGATGTAGCTCCAAAAACGAAGACAATTGAAATATATTTACCGCCTAAAAAAGAAGCAGGAAAAATATTAGCAGGCGACATTCCTGATCAAGTAAAAGAACTCGTATCGTTACTACATTCTGAAGCGAAGGTTTTATAAATTTATTCTTAGGTAAAGGCTCTTTTCTTAAACTTTATTACTATAGTTCCTAAACGAGAAGTTAAAGGTGTCGTTTTACTCAATAATCATCTTTTTATAGAAGAAAAGATGCCACGAAATCCAGTTGTATTCGTGTTTAACTATTAATACGAAAAACAACAATCTATGCGAAAACAGCCTAGGTAAATGAGGATTGCATGGAAGTTATTCAAGATGGCAAGGGCTGACTTTGGGTGGAGTAGGGGTTCCATGTGCCATGCTCCAGTATGCATTATCAAGTGGTCACTTAGTCATTTCTACATGAAGGCACTTGTCGGAGGAGATAAAACCGCTTGTGCTAATCTTAAAAATAGTGTATTCGGGAGGAATAAAAATGGCTAGAAAAGTTTTAGTACTAGGTGAAGTTCGTGATAACACATTACGTAATGTGTCGTTTGAAGCGGTTGCAGCTGCAAAAACAGTTGCAGAAGGCGGCGAAGTAGTTGCAGTACTAATAGGAGATGCTGTATCAAGTGTAGCTAATGAAATGATCTATTTCGGTTCAGACCGTGTTGTTATAGTAGAAAATGAAAAATTAAATGCATATACTACAGATGGTTATTCTCAGGCACTTCTTGCTGCAATTGATGCTGAGCAACCGGACGGAATCGTGATTGGGCATACCGCTCTAGGTAAAGATTTAGCACCAAAAATTGCGAGTAAACTTGACAGTGGATTAATATCTGATGCAACTGCTGTGGAAAGTGTAGGAGGGAATATTGTATTTACTCGCCCTATCTATTCTGGTAAAGCATTTGAAAAGAAGATTGTAACGGGTGACAAAATCTTTGTTACAGTACGTCCAAATAACATTGCTCCACTAGAAAAGGATGAAGCTAATACAGGTGAAGTTTCTTCATTAACAGTAGATATTAAGGACCTCAGAACAATTATTAAAGAAGTCGTTAGAAAGGCTTCCGAGGGAGTAGATCTGTCAGAAGCTAAAGTAGTTATAGCTGGTGGTAGAGGTGTAAAAAGTGAAGAAGGGTTTGAGCCATTAAAAGAGTTAGCAGATGTACTTGGCGGGGCAGTTGGTGCTTCACGTGGGGCTTGTGATGCGGAATACTGTGACTACTCGTTACAAATTGGTCAGACTGGAAAAGTTGTCACACCTGATCTATATATAGCATGTGGCATTTCAGGCGCTATTCAACATTTAGCAGGTATGTCTAATTCGAAAGTTATCGTTGCAATTAATAAGGATGCAGAGGCAAATATCTTTAATGTAGCAGACTATGGAATTGTCGGTGATTTGTTTGATGTTGTGCCGTTACTAACAGAGGAATTTAAGAAATTAAAAGTTCTTTCATAAATTTAAACACAAAATGGTGTAGTCAATAGAAATAACCTTTTGACATGTGCTAAAAGGACTTTCCCTGTGCTTACTAAATAAGTAACAAGGGTGAAGTCCTTTTTACAATGCTAGACGACAGAAAATCCCCTTAAAGAACAAGATTAGTTAATTTGAAATTTACTGAAGTAAAATATAATCTTGAAGGTAAAAATACAACTGAAGCAAAAAATTAGCATCCAAAACCATACAGTGATATACTTTGATGTATCAAAAGAAGTAGATAATTAGGAGGAAGATAAACATGGCAATTTCACATGTTACTGATCAAAATTTTACAGCTGAAACTAGTGATGGAGTAGTACTAGCAGACTTTTGGGCACCATGGTGCGGACCTTGTAAGATGATTGCTCCAGTACTTGAAGAGTTAGATCAAGAAATGGGAGATAAAGTTAAAATTGTTAAGCTTGACGTTGATGATAACCAAGAAACTGCAGCAAAATTTGGTGTGATGAGCATCCCAACATTATTAGTTTTCAAAAATGGTGAAGTAGTTGATAAAGTGGTTGGTTTCCAACCTAAAGAAGCATTAGCTGATTTATTGTCAAAGCACGTTTAAGCGATAAATAACATTGTAAATTAGCAGGGAGATAATGACAAAATGTATAAGTGTCTTATCTCCTTTTTTATTATTATTTACTAAGGTTCTTTTCATTTTTACTAACGAATGATGATTATCACACAGAAGTCTCTAACTTGGCTGCTTCGGTTTATCGTAATAGAGGTAATCGTTATTAGTAAGAGTATTCATATTTAATGAAATATGTGGTTTGGTTTACTTGTAAATCAACAGGCTCATCTTCATATATATAAACTCTTTTATTTTTATAGTCTACAAATGCTTGCACCTCCTTGTTATATTCCCCTTGGTGTACTCCTTCTATTTGAAGAGTGGAGAAAGAAGAATATTGTGATTCTACTACTCTTTGTTGGTTTGAACGAATGATACGCTGTTCTATTGGTAGATGAATAACCATTGGATCATCATCGGCTACATATTTATACTCGATTGCTGTTGATGAAATAAAAAACTCTCGTGGCGATGCAAAAATAAGCAGATGAAGTGGGTTTTTTGTATTATTTTTGTAGCCATGAATAACATTTTTCCATCCTAAAACAAGATCTCCTTCTGTAGCAGTTATCGATTGATTGTTAGATACGTAATAAGTCAATTCTCCTGAAAGAACGACTGCGCAGTCTTCACCAAAGGAGTGTATATGTGGTTTGATCTCCTCTTGAGGTAGTAGCACACATTCGAATAGTGCCGTATTTTTGGAAGCACTTTTAAAGATGGCTTCTAATTTTGAAGCTGAAACAGGTGTATTCACTAAATCTAAAACCTTCATTTATATTCCCCCTTTGAATAATGCTCTTTTTTCTTAAATTAGTTGCTATTATGAGAATAGGAAAGACGCCACTATTGCTAGATGTATATATTCGTTTATATGTAAGGGCGAAAAGCAACAATCAATGCGGAAGCAACCTTGAATAATTTAAGCTTACATAACAAACTTGACCTCAGCATCGTAAAGAAGGATGAGAATTGTTACAACTTTTGGTTGAATTGACTAGTAATCTATGAACTAGCAATCAACCTTTTTTATGAAATACCATTGACATTGAAAATCATTCTCTGTATAATTCAACCTGTAATGAAAATCATTATCAATAAACAAACACAACACATTCAGGGAGAGGTTTTTAGTGAATAAGAAAAAAGTTATTACTTTATTTTCAAGTATAGTATTTGCTGGCGGTGTGCTAGCAGGATGTAGTTCTGATACAGAGGAAACATCTACTGATAAAAAAGAAGAAGCATCTGTTGAACAAGTTGAGGAACAACAAACTTCTGATGAAACTACTGAGGTATCTGTAGAAGATTCGATTACATCAAAGCAAATTGAAGCATATAAATTAATGATTGAAGAGCTAGGTAATGCAAAAGAAGGAAATCCAGTAGATTGGGATAAGGTAGGTAGCTTATACGAGGCAGACCTTCAAGATGCGGTCACTGAAACAAATGGTGATTTCGATCAAGCGATTGTAACGGCAAAGGATGCAGCAGCAGCAGGTGAGCTAGATGCAAATATTGCCAAACAAATAATTGATAAGTTAACACAATCCTACTTCTATCATAAGCAAAAGAGTTTACATAAAGATGTGATTGCATTTTTAGAAGAGGAAAAGCAAGCAGATGCTGAATTAGCTTTTGCAGAATTAAAGCTTTTAGCAGAAGAAGTGATTATACCAACAGCTGTGAAACGTGATAGTTACTATGAATTAACTGATACTTCTAGTATGGAACAGAGCATTCAAGCAGGGCTTGCGGCTCAAGAGATAGCATTAAATGAAGGAAATATTGAAGATTTTTCAGTACTTGTTCAATTAACTGATAAATCAATTTACCGTAGCTACTATTTAGCAGCTCAATCTTACGCAGAAAAAATTGAAGCAGCAGTAGCAGAAGGTAATGCTGATGAATTAAACCTAACGATCATGCAAGCTGAAGCATGGGGCTTCTTCCAAGCAATTAAAGGATCTTTATCAGGTGGTGATGAAGCTGCTGCTCAACAGCTAGATGAATTATTCTCTCTGAATATGACAAATCCTGTTGACATCAAAGCAGAGCAAGTACATGACTTATTTACAAAAGCATTTGTAGGAAAATCAAAGGTATACCACGGGAAAGTAGTAACTGCTTTAGAAGAAGGTAACGTGAATGAAGCGACAATCGAAGCATTAGAAGGAAATATGTTTGTTAAAGCTATCGAGCTAGAGCTTGGAGATGACAGAATAGCACTCCTAGAACAAGCAGAAAAATGGTATGATGCAGTTAGCGAGAATAAGGGTGATGAAGCAGCGCCTATTAGTGAATCAATCGTTGCTACACTTGACAAATTAATCAATGAATAACATAGAAGCCGCTCTTTGCGGCTCTTTGTTTGAGAAAAAATAACATTGCGAAAAGGAACTTTTCGTAGGGCACTGTTCGTAAACTTTGTTGTAAGATGAGTTTTAAGAGAGTTAAATATTATCAAAAAGTTGCCACAAACACTAGATGTTTACGTGATTATATCTCAGAAGGAAGAGCAACAATCAATGCGTAAGCAGTCTTTCGTAAACTTCAATGCAATTTAAACTTGTTAGGTAAGGTAGGTCATTGGATAAATGTCATGGACTATAGTGTATCCAAACAGCCTTTGTAAAAAATATATTTTAAGTATTATTTATGGTAATATCTTAAGGTACAGAGTAAAGATGAATGGGAAGAGAGTATGAAAAGAAGTAATCTTTCACTGTTGGTAAAAGCAATTGGGATTTGTTCTGTAGTTATCTTTATAATCTTATCATCCACGCTGTTTAATAGTTCTGACTTGCTATTATCAATAAAAAAACTTATAAATACACCACTATTATTGGCTGTCATGTTTGTAGTTTATGGATTGTCATTTATCTTGCGGTCGTTAGCCTGGAAATGGTATGTAAATGGTAAGGTTACGTTAATCACTTGTATGCAAGGCATCTTCTTAAGCCTTTTTGTTAATCATGTAGTACCTTTCAAAGTTGGAGACGTTGTTAGAGTCGGAGTGATGGCAAAGAAGGAGAAGCTAATCCGACTAGATGAGGTATTACATTCAGTCGTTGTATTACGCATCATCGATATGGCCATCTTAATGTCAATATCAGGGTTTGGATTTATAATTATATTAAAAAGCTTCCCATTGCAGCAATCTATTTTTTTCTATGGTGCTGTTTTTTTCATGGTTACTATTATGGCCATTTTTTTTATAAGAAAGTTTGCCAATCTTGTGAGAAGGCATTTTGCTTTGTTGAAAAATGCGTTAAAAGGTTGGAAGGGGTTTTTAATCATTTCGACAGTTTTATTAAGCTGGATATGTGAAGGAATTGTCGTATACGGTGTCGCTCTCCTTTATCAAGGTAATCTCGCTTTTTTGCATTCAGTATGGGTAAATAGTTTAACTGTCGGTGGCCAAGTGTTTCAGGTAACTCCTGGCGGACTTGCCACCTATGAAACGGTTATGACATTTGCCATTACTAGTATAAAAAACATCACAATGAAAGAGGCATACGAGATTGCAATTATTAGTCATGGTTTTAAATTTATTTTTTCGTTTATTGTAGGTATAATAACAATTATTTTCACACCAGTTTCTGTTAGTTCTATCATCACTTGGATAAAAAGAAAAGGAGGCTATTCTTCATGAAAAAGGCGTCAAAATTTGAGAAGTTTGCAGCTCGGTGCTGGAATCTTTTGAATGAAGGGAAGCCATTCACACCTATTTTTGTAATAGGAACGATGCTTCTATTTAATCTTACGACTCTTTTTGAGGGACAATCGTTTTCAGCATTTCTATTAAGCTTTATTTTAATACTCCCTGTGTTTATTCTATATTTCATTTATGATTTTCCATTGTTTTTACGTAATTATTTATGGATACCATTTGTTATTTATTTAATTATTTGGAACAGTGTTAATGTCCCATTACTACTATTTGCTTTAGGGTTATATTTCTTTTTTACTGTCTTTTTTTGGGGTACATTGTATTATCATTTGCGCATTGGAACAACGTGGTGGAACTTTACGCGTTTTTGGAAGCTCGTACTAAAAAATAGTGATTCAACGAGTGGTAATGCACAAGAGCAATTACCAAAGTTCTTATTACTTCTGTCATTGTGGAATTTAACATTTGAACAAATGCACATGGATTTTGAATTATCATACTCACCTTTATTAGCATTTTATGTCTTTTTATTATTATTTGCATGGATATTACATCGAAATTTGTTTGATTGGAAGCCAAAAATAATAAGTGAAAAAACAAATAACGCTCCAGAACAAAAGGAAGCGATGAGTGATAAAGTAGTTGTCTTGGTCGTTGATGGTATGAGAAAAGAGCGATTTGAAGAGGCGAATACACCCTTCTTAGATTATTTAAGAAAAAATGGTACAGACTATTCTCAAATGGAAACGTTATATCCAGCTAGAACAGTTGTATGCTTTACTTCAATGTTTACTGGAACATATCCTTTTGAACACGGTATTAAATCAAATATGGTGTGGAAATTAGGAATTAAAGTTGAGAGTATCTTTGACTCATTGCGAAAAGTAGGTAAAAAAGGAAGGCTGCTAGGCATCGCACATTTAGTTGACTCAATGGGTGATGATGTGGAAACCGTTACAGCAGTTATGCATAATGATGTTGCAGACAGAAACATCATTGATAGAGCAAAGCTAATTATGAGCGAACAAGATCCGGATTTACTAGTCGCCCAGTTAATTAGTACAGACCAAACAGGTCATAGCCGTGGTGTTCTATATGATGAATATATTCAAAAAATTGAAGAAGCAGATACTTTACTAAAGGAATATGTTGATTGGCTAGAAGAACAAGGAAAGATGACAAACACAACAATTATCGTTTGTGCTGACCATGGACAAGCTGATGGGATAGGTGGTCATGGACATTTAGATGAGGGAGAACGCTATGTTCCATTTTTTATGTATGGAGCAAATATCGAAAAAGGTAAGCGAATTGACGACAAGCAAAGTCTCGTTTCAGTTGCGCCTACAATCGCATACTTATTAGGTGCTCCCTACCCTAGTCATAGCCGTGGACCAGTTTTAGTAGATGCGATAAGAAAGGGCGTTCACAAATGATGATGAAGCAAACTGTAATCGTATTTTTACCAGCCCACAATGAAGAAAAATCAATCGCTGAGGTTATTAAAGCAATCCCTAGATACTTTCATGACAGGTTAGAAGTAAAAGTACTCGTTATTGATGATGGCTCCACAGATCAAACGGTGAAAGTAGCACGAGAGGCAGGCGCGGATTATTTTTATCAATTTTCATCAAACCAAGGTTTAGGAGCAGCTGTTAGAAAGGGGTTAGAGGAAAGTGTTAGGTTAGGTGGACACATCAGTGTAATGATAGATGCTGATAATGAATATCCAGCAACACAAATCCCTGATCTTTTACAGCCAATCTTATCAGGTGAATATGATTATGTAATGGGTTCACGCTTTCTTGGGACAATTCAAGGAATGAAGCTTCATCGCAGGTTAGGAAATTATTGCTTTACATTTATGCAATCCATCCTACTAAGAAAATGGATACATGATGGACAATCGGGTATGCGGGCATTCTCACTACAGGCGATGAAAAATGCTGAGATTATTCATGATTACAATTATGCCCAAGTTATCACGCTAAATTTAGTAAGAAAAGGATTTCGTGTGAAGGAAGTTCCCATTAAGTATCATGTGAGGACAAAAGGCAAATCTTTTATTAAATTTAATTCTTATATGACAAGTGTCCTACCTGCAATAATAAAAGAAATAACAAGGCCAGTCGAACAAGTAGAAATAGATTACAATTATCACATATTACCATTAGAAGCAGCGAAAAAGAGTAGCTAATTTCACAAAATTATGTCAGTAAAATATGGTTTTGTATCATCAATGGATAGAAGATACATGTCACTAGTACGAAAAGCTATAATTCTAACTTGTTAAGAGATCTACAGAATGACGTATGAATAGCTAAAATGCTTTTTTAAAGATGTAGGAGGTGTTTGTGCCTATTGCAACACCTTCAAGCCTCTCAAACCGTATCGGTCTGATTTGAAATCACTTAATATGTGCTAAAGCTTCGTCACATTTTAATGAAATTTTTCCTGACAGGCTTCAAGCAAGAACTTTACGTTTAAATAACATTGAACAGAGCAAGAAACATTAGTAATGACACTTATGCTTTTCTTAATATATAGTATTGACATTAATGATGATAATCATTATCATTAATGTGTGGGAGGAAATATTATATGAAAAAGGTATTATTTTTTTGGGTGACATTGATATTCATTTTCAATTCGCTATTATCGACTCAAGTTTTTGCATATTCATACGGTGATCCAAATAAGGAGCCGATTGCTGAAGCATATAAGGATATGCTTATAAAATTAAATGAAGAACCACCTAATTTTTCTGAGGTTAAAGCCATTTACGAGACAGTCAAAGAAGATGTTGACCTCCATATGGGCTCAGAGCCAACAGAAACTATTACAAAACATATAGAGGATGAAAATAAAGATGCAGTCATTAAGGACTTAGAAAAAATCCTCGTTTTGAATATAGCACGTCGACTTGAAAGTATTGAACTAAACTTTGAAGATTTTGATACATCTAAGCGTTTATTAGCAAAAGGATTTGCTACATATGAAGCATTATCACCACTTATCGAGAGTAAAGATCAAGAATTGGATCAATCGTTAAGAAATGAGTTTGATCTTGCATTATCTGCCCTTGGAAATCCTGGATTATTTGGTGTAGGTGAGAAAGAAGCAGATATTAATAGTTTTATAGAAAGTAAAGAAATCATTATTTCGACAATTCAAGAGCAGCTTAATGTGTTAAATATTGAAGTTGGACATTTTAACGAAGAAGATGTTGAGTCTACTTTGACGGATACTGGAAAAAAAGAATGGACAGATTTATCTAACTTTACAAACTGGATTCCAATTCTTTTAATCATTGGTGTGATAATAGCTATCGTTATATATTCTATGAAGAAAAAAAGAAAGTAAGATATGAGCATCATTTAAGTGTTTCGAAATTCGTCTTATGAGATACTCCTAGTGGGGAAGGAGAAAAGCTATGCAAATTCAAGCATTATTAATTACGTTTCGAGAGGTTCTGGAAGCCCTGCTCATTGTTGGGATCATTACGACCTACTTAAAAAGAATGGACCATTCAAAATATACTAAATATGTGTGGTTAGGAGCAGGATTAGCAGTATTAGCAAGTGTCGGGATAGCGATGTTGTTCCAAGTTGTTTTTACCGGTTTTGCAGCTATGGGAAACGAGATGTACTTAAAGATTGGAATTATTTTAGTTTCTACGTTGCTACTTACCCAAATGGTGTTTTGGATGGCAGCACATAGTAAAGATATTAAGGGTAATGTAGAAGGAAAAATGAACCGATTTATTTCAACAGGTAATATAATTGGTATGGTTATTCATTCATTTCTAGTCGTTTTGCGAGAGGGTGTCGAAACAGTATTTTTCTTTGCAGCTATTACCGGGGGGAATATTGGTGCAGCACTTGAAGGTTGGGGAGCAATAACGGGTATGCTCATTGCTGTAGTCATTTGTTACTTCTTCTTTAAAGGGACAATGCGTATTCCATTAAAGACATTCTTTAAAGTTACTGGTGCATTTATTATCTTAATAGCAGCTGGTTTATTAGTTCAAGGAATTGGAATGCTCCAAGATTTAGAAATTATCGGTAGTGTAATGCCACATGTCTATGACATTACTTGGTTTTTACCAGAACATCCAATCGATTACGCGCACTATGTGCGAGATAACGGAGTAGCACCTCTCTTATCTGGTGATATTGGCATATTCTTAAAAGCACTTTTCGGTTATTCTTCTATGCCGTCAATTGAAGAAATGTTGGCATATATAGGGTACTTCGTAGTCATCTATTTACTAATTAAATCCCATTATGGCCAAGAACAGCAGGAGAACAGCAAACAAGAACAAACAAACAATGTTAAGGTGCTTGAACCCCAAACAAAGCTTTAAAAAATATACTTTTAAAAAGTACGAGACAGTAGTCTTGTACTTTTTTCAGCATATTAAAGTATTCTTATATTGATGTATAAGGAACAAATAAATTCATAAACCTATGTAGTGTCGAGGTTGAATAATGTTTTTGAAACTGCAATATGAGCAGAAAAGTCGCTTTTATGCTTCTCTATTTAGAAGAATTAAGGAGGTTAGCCTGGGGGATTATCAGCGTTTTGTTGATTTTCAATAACCTTAAAACCTAATGAATCATTTCCTAGAAAATAATAAAAAGCATATACTTTCACTTTGTGTTACTGTTTGTATCATTTGTTTAACTTATTATTATTATTTGCAATTAATATATAGTAGTCCTTTTGCTGCAACATGGGATCAGGTAGATTTTACTTTGGCACTTACACGTTATGATTTATTATCAATGCAACCACATTTCCCTGGTTATCCTTATTTTATATTAGGTGGTATGTTAATAAATACGGTCATTGATAATGGAGCCAAGGCACTAGCGGTTTTTAATGTTTTAGCGATGATCACTTCTGTTATACCCATTTATTTGATGGCTAGACAATATATTAATAGACAACAAAGCCTTTTGGTCGTAGCTGTCATACAAACGGCAAGCTACGTAGGCTTAATTGTTACTCAACCTATGTCAGAAGGTTCAGCGATTGCATTTCTTTGGTGGTATATATGGAGTTTATTTCAAGCAAAAAATTCAGATCGATTTGTTTTGCAGTTATTGCCTCTGCTTTTTTTTAGTATCGTATTAGGCATTCGTCTATCTTATTTACCCTTTGGGATTGGTATTATACTTCTTTGGTTATATGATTGGAAAAGGTTTGAATCTTTTGGGAGACTTAGTCGTTTAGTTGTATTTGCAATCATTTTTCAATTATGTTGGGTTATAGGGTTAATAATGACTGAAGGAAGTGTTAGTGGCTTTATTAAATTAGCTCTATCTTTTACATCCGGTCACTTCAATGACTGGGGTGGAACACAAGTTACTGCTAGCGAGTCTGTTTTTTATCGATTATTAACATTAATCGGAATAAACATAGTCTGGAATGGAGTAGCTGCTAAATCATTATTATTATTGTTAGTATATAGTGTACTATTCATTTTTTGTTGCTATAAATTACTTACACAAAAACTTTACACACGCTCGGATTATTGGTTATTAATCATCGGGGCAACGTATTTCATCTGGGCATTGTTTGCGCAAAACATTGATAAGCCTAGACATATAACGCCTCTAGTTGGTATGGTTCTTTTTCAATTACTCATTTTGATTTTAAAGAGATCCTTTCACATATTCCTTGTTGTGATGTTAACAGTTATTGTCCTTAGTCAAGTTATTGTAGGATATAAATTAATTTACGAACAAGCAACAGAGCAACCAGCTACACATCAATTAGGCAATTATTTAGATGCACAGAACGAATTTGTTGTATTATATACTTGGGAGGAAACGAGGGTGCTAAAGTATAATAACGTATCCTTTCCTCACAAAAGAATATTTACTTATGAAAGGTTTCTACAAGATAAATTATATTATAAGAATGCAACAATTTATGTTACTGATCATGTACTCAAAGGATTTGAATCACAAGGGGTTAATGTTTCAGGATTTATTGAGAAAGTGACTTCATTCTCTTCGAGTATCATGTCGGACCCTTCATATGGAGAAATCACTTTATATAAGTGGAAAGATTAAAGGTTGGAGCGATTGTCATGTCAGATCATTTAAAAGAAAAAATTTCAATTGTACCAGAACATCCAGGATGTTATTTAATGAAGGATAAGAATGGGACAGTCATCTATGTAGGGAAGGCGAAAGTTCTTAGGAATCGTGTCAGGTCTTACTTTACAGGCTCTCATGATGGAAAGACGTTACGGCTAGTAAATGAAATTGTTGATTTTGAATATATCGTGACCTCTTCAAATATAGAAGCTTTAATTCTTGAAATTAATTTAATTAAAAAGTTTGATCCAAAATATAATATTATGTTAAAGGATGATAAAACGTATCCTTACATTAAAGTCACTGCAGATACTCACCCACGTCTACTTATTACGAGGAAGGTCAAAAAAGATAAAGGCAAATATTTTGGGCCATACCCAAATGTTCAAGCTGCGAACGAAACGAAAAAACTATTGGATCGTATGTACCCTCTGCGCAAATGCTCAACGCTCCCAGACCGAGTTTGCCTATATTATCATATGGGACAATGCCTAGCTCCTTGTGTGAATGAAGTGACTGAAGAGCAAAACAAAGAAATGGTCGAACAAATCGTTCGATTTTTAAATGGTGGGTATAAACAAACAAAAAAAGAGCTAACTTCAAAAATGCTAAAGGCATCGGAAGAGCTAGATTTTGAGCGGGCTAAAGAATACCGTGATCAAATTACACATATTGAAACAACGATGGAAAAACAAAAAATAACAATGAAGGATTTAGTTGACCGTGATGTCTTTGGCTACTCTTTTGATAAAGGATGGATGTGTGTACAAGTATTTTTTATTCGTCAAGGAAAGATGATTGAGCGAGACGTGTCGATATTTCCTTTTTACAATGAGCCGACTGAAGACTTTTTAACATATTTAGGGCAGTTTTATTCGAAAACAGAGCATTTTATCCCAAAGCAAATATTGCTTCCAAATGATATTGATAAACAGTTAGTTGAACAGTTATTACAAGTACAGGTTTTACAACCAAAACGTGGACAAAAGAAAGAACTGCTTGATTTAGCAAAGAAAAATGCGAAGCTTGCTTTACAAGAGAAGTTTTCACTTATCGAACGTGATGAAGAAAGAACAATAAAGGCAGTAGAAAACTTAGGTACACAATTGAGGATTGAAACTCCTCACCGTATAGAGGCCTTTGATAATTCAAATATTCAAGGGACGGATCCTGTATCTGCAATGGTTGTTTTTATTGATGGGAAGCCAGAAAAGAAAGAGTATCGAAAGTACAAAATAAAATCAGTCATTGGGCCAGATGATTATGATTCTATGCGCGAGGTAGTAAGAAGGAGATACACTCGTGTATTAAAGGAAAATATGCCATTTCCAGATTTAATTTTAGTTGACGGTGGCAAAGGGCATTTAGCCGCAGTTCAAGATGTTTTAGAAAATGAGCTTGGAATCGAAGTTCCGGTTGCAGGAATGGTTAAGGATGATAAACACCGCACATCTGAACTAATTGTTGGTGATCCTGTCCAAACAGTACCGCTTGAAAGAAATAGCCAAGAGTTTTATTTGATTCAACGTATACAAGATGAAGTGCATCGCTTTGCAATAACTTTCCATCGTCAAATAAGAAGTAAATCTGTTTTTAAATCTATACTTGATGATATCCCAGGTGTTGGTGAAAAACGGAAAAAAGCACTTCTTAAGCATTTTGGCTCAATTAAAAAGTTAAAAGAAGCAACCGTTGAAGATCTTCAAAAAGCACAGATTCCAATTAATGTAGCTAAAGAAATTTATAACAAGATGAACGACAAAGAGTAATAAAAGGTTATCATTTAGGAATTAACTACTGTTACGCTCAATGATTCATATCATTTAGCCAAAACTGAGAAGAGACCCTGATGTATATTCGTCAGGGTCTCTATCGTTAAAATAGCAAATTTATCGTACTAAGAAATAACAAACAGATTTGTCTTTTTTAATGACGGCTTTCGCATAGATTGTTGTTTTTCGTACCTATTTCTTAGTATCTTTTCTTCTATAAAACGATGATTGTTGCGTACAACAACATCTTTATCTTCTAGTTTAGGAAAAAAGTATCATAGTTTACGAAAAGAGCCACCTTATATTAAATATAATGATTAATGAAGAGCTAGCTGTTTATGAAGAAATGATATCAAGCCTATCCCATTTTACAGTGAAAATCACCTTTTTCGATCGAGGCTTTTGCTGCTCATAAGCTTCTGTAATCATTTGTTTTTGTCCTTGAATTTGTTCCGCTAAAAAACCAGCTTCCAGTTGAAAGGTTATATTGTCAGATGATAAGCGCTTTTCAACAAGATGTCCATTTAATTCGAGGTGTAGCTCGTTTTTCGTTTCTTTTACAGTGGATAAGTTCCCCCATCCAGCCTCATGAAAAAAAGAAATGATTTCATCAATATTATTACATGGAAATTTTCTTGCTAGATCTTTTCCTGATAAATACATAATAAATGATAATTCTTTTCGAAAAATATTCGGAAGCACATGTTCTCTATAGATTTCTAACCCAAAAGCAGGTACGGATGTATTGTTTTCTTCTGTATGTTCTTCGGTATAGATTAAGTCTTTCATTTTGACCCCCTCTTCACCAAATTATTATATAACAATAGCAGCATTAAGGCATAAGTTTTTTGTTTACTTTTAATGAAAACTTTTAAGGATACTGATTGTTCGTCTTTTATGAAGAGTGGTTCACCGTATTATGGAAAATTACGGTGAAATTTGATTGATTATGACGAAAAAAAAGAAAATTCATGAATATTTTATGAACACGTTTTCTTGACGCTTGATAATGTTGAGAGTACAATAAATTTGTTACATTATATTGATAAAAAATGCAATCTATTCATTTTTTATTTTTTCCTCATCATAAGTAATGGGGATGGGATTTTATTTTATTTTACTTTTGTTTTAAGTTTTCAAAAAAATGATTCAACTCAAGGGGGGTATAACTGTGGAAAATAATCGTGAATTCTTTTATCGCAGATTACATTCACTATTAGGAGTCATTCCAGTAGGGATATTTTTAATTCAGCATTTAACTGTGAATTACTTTGCGACAAGAGGTCCGGAGGCGTTTAATAAAGCGGCTCACTTTATGGAAGGTCTGCCATATCGCTATGTTTTAGAGGCTTTTGTCATTTTTCTTCCTATTTTATTTCATGCGATATACGGGCTGTATATTGCTTTCACAGCTAAAAATAATGTAAGCAATTATAGTTTTTTCAGAAACTGGATGTTCCTATTACAACGTATATCAGGGGTTATTACGTTAATATTCATTACTTGGCATGTTTATCAAACCCGAGTTCAAGCAGCTTTCGGTGCAGAAGTTAATTATGATATGATGGCGAATATTTTAGAAAGCCCTATCATGCTTGGTTTTTATATCGTTGGTGTTATTTCAACTATTTTTCATTTTGCAAATGGATTATGGTCATTCCTAGTTAGTTGGGGAATTACCGTAACTCCCCGTTCACAACAAATCTCTACTTATGTAACGATCGGTGTGTTTGTAGCACTTTCATATGTAGGTATTCGTACGATTTTAGCATTCACTTGAATCTAAGTAAGCAATTAAAGGGGTGAGTCACTTTGAGTAACGGAAAAATCATTGTAGTCGGCGGTGGGCTAGCTGGCTTAATGGCAACAATTAAAGCTGCAGAAGCAGGAGTAGCGGTTGATCTATTTTCATTAGTACCAGTTAAACGTTCTCACTCTGTATGTGCACAAGGTGGTATTAACGGTGCCGTAAATACAAAAGGTGAAGGAGATTCACCATGGGAGCATTTCGATGATACAGTTTATGGTGGGGACTTTCTAGCAAATCAGCCACCGGTAAAAGCAATGTGTGATGCTGCACCTGGTATTATACATTTATTAGATCGTATGGGCGTTATGTTTAACCGTACACCAGAAGGATTATTAGACTTCCGTAGATTTGGTGGAACGCAGCATCATAGAACGGCATTTGCTGGTGCAACGACTGGACAGCAGCTGCTATATGCATTAGATGAGCAAGTTCGTCGCCACGAAGTGAGTGGACTTGTAACGAAATATGAAGGATGGGAATTTTTAGGGTCTGTCATTGATGACGATGGGACTTGCCGTGGTATCGTCGGTCAAGATTTAAAAACAATGGACATTAAATCATTTAAAGCCGATGCAGTTATTTTAGCGACTGGTGGACCTGGAATCATTTTTGGGAAGTCAACTAACTCAGTCATTAATACTGGATCAGCAGCATCGATTGTTTATCAACAAGGTGTGAGCTACGCGAATGGTGAGTTTATTCAAATTCATCCAACAGCTATCCCTGGTGACGATAAGCTGAGACTGATGAGTGAATCAGCACGTGGCGAAGGTGGACGTGTATGGACGTATAAGGATGGAAAGCCGTGGTATTTCCTTGAGGAAAAATATCCTGCATACGGAAATCTTGTTCCACGAGATATTGCAACACGTGAAATATTCCATGTGTGTGTTGATTTAAAACTAGGAATAAATGGAGAAAACATGGTCTATTTAGACCTATCACATAAAGATCCTAAAGAGCTTGATGTTAAGCTTGGTGGTATCATTGAAATTTACGAAAAATTTATGGGTGATGATCCACGTAAATTACCGATGAAGATCTTCCCTGCTGTTCATTACTCAATGGGTGGTTTATGGGTAGATTATAATCAAATGACAAATGTACCTGGCCTATTTGCTGCAGGAGAATGTGATTATTCTCAACATGGGGCTAACCGCCTTGGTGCAAATTCATTACTGTCAGCAATTTATGGTGGTATGGTCGCTGGGCCAAAAGCTGTTGAATATATTAATGGTCTTGAGAAGAGTGCTGAAGATATATCCTCTACTTTATTTGAAAGCTTTGAGAAGCAAGAAACTGAAAAATGGAATAATATTTTAAATCTTGATGGTAATGAAAATGCTTATATTCTTCATAAAGAACTTGGGGAATGGATGACCGATAATGTAACGGTTGTTAGGCACAATGATAAGCTACTAAAAACAGATGAAAAAATACAAGAACTTATCGAACGTTTTGATAATATTAATATTAATGATACAGCCAAATGGAGTAACCAAGGTGCATCATTTACTCGTCAACTTCAAAACATGCTACAATTATCACGTGTAGTAACGATTGGTGCATATAACAGAAACGAAAGTCGCGGTGCTCATTATAAGCCTGACTTCCCTGATCGTAATGATGAAGAATGGTTAAAAACAACGATGGCAAAGTTTGTTGATCATAAGTCAGCACCAGAATTTAGTTACGAAGATGTTGATGTATCATTGATTGAACCACGTAAGCGTGATTATACGAAGAAAAAGAAGGGGGAGAAGTAAGATGAGTGAGCAGAAGGTCGTTCAATTTATTATTACACGACAAGATGAGCCTGATTCTTCCCCTTATGAACAAGAGTTTGAAATTCCATATCGACCGAACATGAATGTCATTTCAGCACTTATGGAAATTCGCAGAAATCCGGTTGATAAAAATGGTAATAAAACAGCACCAATTAATTGGGATATGAACTGTTTAGAAGAAGTATGCGGTGCATGCTCAATGGTCATAAATGGTAAGCCACAGCAATCATGTACAGCTTTGGTTGATAAATTAGAGCAGCCGATTAGATTACAGCCGATGAGAACATTCCCAGTTGTGCGTGATTTACAAGTTGATAGAAGTAGAATGTTTGATTCATTGAAAAAAGTAAAGGCTTGGGTTCCGATTGATGGAACGTACGATTTAGGACCTGGTCCACGTATGCCTGAAACGAAACGTCAATGGGCTTATGAACTATCAAAATGTATGACATGTGGTGTGTGCTTAGAGTCTTGTCCGAACGTTAACAGTAAATCAAACTTTATTGGACCTGCTCCGCTTTCACAAGTTCGCTTGTTCAATGCACATCCAACAGGAGCCCTGAACAAAGGTGAGCGTCTAGATGCACTTATGGGTGAAGGTGGTCTGGCGAATTGTGGGAATTCCCAAAACTGTGTACAATCATGTCCAAAAGGAATTCCATTAACTACATCAATTGCATCCTTAAATAGGGATACAGCTATTCAATCATTTAAGAACTTCTTCGGTAGTGATCGAGTTTAATTAGTAATGAAAACCTCTTCAACGTTTGAAGAGGTTTTTTGTTTTCTTATTGATTATGCTCTTATACTTAGTCCAGCTGAAAATAAGTCCAAAGCCTTGAGGCTAGCTACTAGCTATCTAGCATTAATATAATATGAAATGAACTTGCATAACAGCAAGCTTTAATACCTTTTCTTCTCTAAAAAGATGCAAATGACATCTAACCTCATTCTATTGCTTATATAACAATAGCAACAAAGTGAAGCGAGCATTTCTATTTTAAAATAAATTCTCCTGTCACTGGGTTATGATCACTGTTTTCATATCCTAAGTAATCTCCTGATACATTTATAACTTCAATATTTGGAGATACTAAGAAGCCATCAATTACAGCTAAGAAATTCACTCCTTCTCTAAATGGATATTGGGTTGTGCGACTAGTTGGAACCTGTCGATCTGCTACCCATTGGAAGCCCTCTGGTTTAAATGTTTCAGGGAATTCTTGCAGCCATTCAGGCCACTCTTCTGTTGTTTCGAATAAATAAGGATCTGTTCCAGGAATAACATGATTCCAGTCTCCACCTAATATTAAATAGTTTTCTTTTTGTATCTCATTTGCTAAATATTGAGATAAGTATTGTAATTGCTGTTTTCTCACCTTCCCACCTTCATCGTATGCTGATAAATGTAGGTGAATAAGAATCAGCTCTTTTCCATTGTCGATAGGAATTCTATTTTCAGTAAATGCACGGTCCAAATCAAATAATTGTCTTGGCCAGTCTTCTTTTCCAGCTAGTGCAAATCTAGTACTTTGTTCAATTGTGTATTTAGATAAAGTCAATATACCACTATTTGCCGATCCCATTGGATCTAGGATTGGTACTGGTACCCAAGGGACTTTGTAATTTACACCATACGTATAACTATAATCAGGTAATTTCTTTGAAATATGATCGATTTGATTAATGTGATTGCTACGTGAAGAATCAGTATCAACTTCTTGTAATAAATAAATATCAGATTTTTTATCCTCTATGAATGACGTTATTGCTTCTAAATTTATCAACGTTTGTTCTTTGCTACTTGATTTTGACATTTTTCCACCGTCTAGAAAAAAATCTTGTTCCTTATCTAACCCTGCATAACCAATATTAAAAGTAGTCATCGTAAAAGGTTCATTTGCCCTAAGCATATTTCCACTTTGGTTATTAACTGTAAGTGAAATTTCTTCTGCAGGTTTGTAATCTGTAACTGTCACATAGATCAAAAAAGTGATAAAAATGAGTGCGATTAATAGAATGATATAACTTATCCATTTAGCGACTTTTATTGCCATGTACATTCTCCTTTATCAATACGTTTGTTATTAATAATACTGCAACTATCATTATGATAAGAATTTTACCTATAATTATATTGTAATAAAAACTAAGTGAATAATATATGTTTTCTTTCGATTATTCTGAAGATTTAGTATAATATTAATGAGATTTAAATATGATAGATAAGACTTTGAGAATAAATTGTATAGTGAGGGGGACAACTGTGAACTCCGTAAAAGCTGTAGAAGTACAGAGGTGGGAGAACTGGTCTGGGAGTGTTGTAAGTAAACCTGCAAAGGTCATGTACCCAAAAAGCATTGAAGAAATCATTTTAATCGTTAAACAATGTAACAAAACTAATCAGGCTATACGTGTGGTTGGTTCTGGTCACTCATTTACTTCATTAGTAGCAACTAATGATCTATTACTTTCATTGGATCTCCTTGAAGGGATAGAACATACAGACCGAGAGAATGATATTGTTTCTGTTTGGGCAGGAACAAAGCTGCATGTTTTGGGAGAGGCTCTTCACCAACTTGGATATGCACAAGAAAATTTGGGTGATATTAATGCTCAATCAATAGCTGGAGCTATAAGTACGGGTACTCATGGGACGGGAATCGAGTTTAGTAGTTTGGCTACACAAGTTGTAGAAATGACTGTAGTAACTGGGAAGGGAGAGTTACTAGAATGTAGTATGGATAAAAACACTCAAATGTTTAAAGCTTTACAGCTATCATTGGGTGCTTTAGGTATTATTGTTAAACTTAAGCTGAAGGTTGTACCGGCATATAAATTACTTTTAGAGAGCAAACGAATGTTCTTAGATGATTGCCTACAGAATCTAGACAAATATAAAACGGAAAATCGACATTTTGAATTTTTTTGGTTTCCATATAGCAAATATGTTCAAGCTAAATTTGTTAATAAAACAAACGACGAAAAAACAAAAAAAAATATTACAGATGCATTTAATAAAAAATTTATTGAAAATGGCTTGTACAGGGTGTTATCAGAAGGGTGTCGTTTAATACCTTCGTTAAGTAAATCGGTAAGCAGATTGTCAGGAAGAGTAGTTCCGAATGAGCGAGCTATCGACGATAGCTATAAAGTTTTTGCATCAATAAGAGATGTTAAATTCAATGAAATGGAATATAATATTCCAGCTAATCAGCTTGCCAATGTGCTTACAGAAATAAGGGATATGATTAATGAAAAAAAGTTCCCCGTGCATTTCCCAATAGAATGTCGCTATGTTAAACGAGACGATATATGGCTAAGCCCAGCTTTTGAGAGAGACTCCGCATATATTGCTGTTCATATGTACAAAGGGATGGAGTATAAAGATTATTTTCGTAGTGTTGAACAAATATGCAGAAAATATAACGGCAGACCTCATTGGGGGAAGATGCATACACTAACAGCACATACACTAAAAGAAGTATATCCATATTGGAATGAGTTCTTGCTGTTAAGAAATGACTTAGATCCAAATAGTTTATTTATGAACACATATTTACGTCAATTATTCGATATAGCTCCTACCTCCACGACGTCAACAAATTCACAATTAGCTGGTTTTTAATATTTTATAAGGCTCTTTTCGTAAACTTTGTCGCTTTTTTCACATATATTTAAGCAGCTCATGTGTATTTTATAATTTTTATAGTCTTTAGTGAGAAAAAAATGAATTATATTTATGTATAGCTCTCAAACGTATACAGCCTTTTATAATCATCTCTATAGGAGCTGGCACCTGATCAACTAATATTTAGGGTTGATTGAAACAACCCGTTACATCTAACCCAATCAAGCAATTCATTACGGTTTAATTATAAACCGAGAAAATAAATTCTGATATAAGGTGTCATGTAAAAGAAAAGCAAGATGTTCGTACATTTTGGACGAAAATAATCACAGCCATACTCCTTCAAACATAAGATAACATGACTAAATATATACCCATCCGCTAGTTCAGCTCGTACCTTTAGCAAGGAGGGTTACAATATTTGAAGGAGAAGGAGTTTCAACCAAAGCCGTTACTCACTAAGAGAGAAAGAGAAGTATTTGAATTGTTAGTTCAAGATAAAACAACAAAAGAAATTGCTAGTGAATTATTTATTAGCGAGAAAACTGTTCGAAATCATATTTCAAATGCCATGCAAAAGCTAGGAGTTAAGGGGCGTTCGCAGGCAGTAGTCGAGCTATTGCGAATGGGTGAACTTAAGCTTTAATGTATACCGGCTTACCTTACATAGGGAGGCCGGTTATTTATATGTCTTAATTTTAAGTAAGTTCTGTCAGCAAACGTGATCGACATATAATATTTATGTGAAAAAATTTAAGTGGTGGATTGCACAATCTAAGATGTAACTTTAAGGTTTGATACTGGAGGTTATTAAATGGAAAATTTTAGGGAGTTGAAGAACTTAAGCAGAGTACAATTTGTTCTATTGTACTCTGTGGTTATATCTATTCCACTCGTTGTAGATTATTATATAATTAAGTATTTTATGAACTCTTTTACGTTTCAGATTGATTTTACTGAATTGTTAATTGTTTGGGTTATTTGCTTTGTATTAAGTTTCTTGATGTCTATATACGTTTGGAAATGGTTTAAGAAACATACTTTGTAATACGTGCATATAACTAGTTTCATAAAAAGTTATGACTGTGCTCGATTTTATCGGCAAAGAATATTTAAGTAATATGATTGTCTAAGGTAAATTACTTTTATACAATTTAGTAGCTATGCTTCACCTTGTGAAATACTTGCATTTCAATTCAAAAAGATAGAAAATAAGGTGACACTTTAAATATACATCGAGAAACGAGATAAGAATGAGGCGATTTTTTGTTAAGACCGATTGGAGTTATCGATTCAGGAGTAGGAGGACTAACGGTTGCGAAAGAAATCAATCGTCAGTTACCTAAAGAAAGAATCATTTATTTAGGAGATACCGCTAGATGTCCTTATGGGCCGAGGCCGAGTGAAGAAGTCCGGGAATATACATGGGAAATGACAAATTACTTGCTAACATATGATATTAAAATGCTAGTTATTGCTTGTAATACTGCTACAGCTGCAGTATTAGAAGAAATAAAGAATGAGCTCAATATACCTGTTGTTGGTGTAATTCATCCAGGAGCTAGGACTGCACTAAAAATAACAAGCAATAATCATATAGGTGTAATCGGTACTGTAGGTACCATCGCTAGTGGCGCTTATAAACAAGCATTAGAGTCTATTAACCACAATGTTTATGTAGAATCACTTGCGTGTCCTAGATTTGTTCCACTCGTTGAGAGTGGTGACTATGAAGGGGAACAAGCGAAAAGAGTGGTTGCTGAAACTTTAGTAGAATTAAAAAATAAAAGAATTGATACACTTATTTTAGGTTGTACTCACTACCCACTTCTAAGTCATTTAATTAGTGAATTTATGGGAGAAAGGGTGAATATTATTTGTTCGGGAGATGAGACTGCTCGGGAAGTCAGCACGATTCTATATCATAGCGGATTATTAAATGATGAAGATGGTAATAATAATCATCTATTCCTTACAACAGGTGCACAGGAGATTTTCCAACAAATTGCTTCGAATTTATTTGGGCACCCTATTGAAAATATAGAAACTATTAGTTTATAAAAAATTAAATGAGAAGCTTTATTTTACATCCTCTAGCCAAGCTAGAGGGTTTTTTCTTTTTTATCGGTCTAAAAATAAAAACAGCTCGTATACATAGTAGTACAAACTGATGTAAGGGGGAAGATAAATGAAAACATGGAAAATACTCAAAATGACCACTGCTATATTAACATTATCAGTGTTATTAGCTGGATGTGGTCTTTTTGGTGGAGAAGATAAAGGCCTTGAGATTGATCCACCTCAAGAAACAACTTATTTGGAGGAAGGGGAATTTACTGACGGAGAAAGTGTAATGGATTCAGAACAAGAAGAAGGTGTAAGTGTTGATTTACAGGAAGATGTAGTGGTAGACACTGTTCAACGTGAATTATTTCTGCTCGATCAATATGGAATGGTCGTTCCACAAACAGTAGAGTTACCGATAGTAGAAGGTCCAGCAAAGCAAGTTTTAGAATACTTGGTACAAGATGGGCCAGTAGAGGATATGCTTCCTAATGGATTTAGAGCTGTATTACCTGCAGGTACATCAGTTGAGGTGAACATAGTAGAAGATGGAATAGTAATTGCTGATTTTTCAAAGGAATTTCAAGAGTACAATAAAGAAGATGAACTAAAAATATTACAAGCAATCACATGGACATTAACTCAGTTTGACACAATTAATAAAGTACAAATAAGGATAAATGGTTACGATCAACCTGTAATGCCTGTGAACGGAACACCGATTGGGGAAGGGGTTAGCAGAGAGCACGGTATTAATTTTGATGAAAATGAAGTTGCGGATATTACAAATTCATACCCTGTTACAGTCTATTTCTTAGCGGAAAATGCTGATTCAACCTACTATGTTCCTGTTACTAGAAGAGTAGAGAACACTGAAGAAAATAGCATCGTTGCTGTCATTAATGAATTAGTTGAAGGACCTAGTTACACATCAAAATTATTAGGGGCAATCAATAATGAAGTTGAATTATTGAGCGAACCGATCATCCAAGACGGGCAAGTTATTTTAAATTTTAATGAATATATTCTAGGAAGCTTTTCAGAAGATCCGATTATTAATACAAATGTATTAGATACATTAGTCCTAACACTAACAGAACAGGAAGGTATAGAACAGGTTGCTATTCAAGTAAATGGGAAAGCAGAACTTGTGAATGAACAAGGTGAATTATTAGCTGAACCAGTATCAAGGCCAAAAAATGTGAACATGGATAGTTTTTAAAAATCTTTTTTTGATATACTATATAAAGATGAGTACAAGAGGTAGGCGTATTTGAGCTACCTCTTCTTATTGTCTAATTCCCTCGAGGACGCTTCGTCATCGCATCTAAAGGCAAAGAACACCTTCGTATGCGATGACTCCAGCGCTTGTCGGGAATAACCAAGGTGCTTGCGCATTTCGCAATTGTCTAGCTCCAGGCGCCATCGGCTCGAGGTCATAAGCTAAATTGTCAAGAAGGTTAAAAAGCAACCTTCCAGCCAGCTTAACTTATGCTTGTCGCCGATAAGCAGTCGCCTTGCGCATTTCGCAATTGTCTAGCTTCAGCACCCATTCCCTCGAGGACGCTTCGTCATCGCATCTGAAGGCAAAGAACACCTTCGTATGCGATAACTCCAGCGCTTGTCGGGAATAACCAAGGTGCTTGCGCATTTCGCAATTAAAAACACTTCGCCATTCCCCAAAGTGAGTGGGATTGTTATATGTGGAATGGGGTGTTTATGTTTTTTATGTTTGATGAGGAGGAATTATAAATGAGAGTTGATGGACGGAACGAAGATCAATTAAGAAGAATACATATTGAGACAAATTATTTAAAGCATCCTGAAGGTTCAGTACTAATCTCTGTTGGTGATACGAAAGTTATTTGTACTGCGAGTATTGAAGATCGAGTTCCACCGTTTATGAGAGGTGAAGGTAAAGGGTGGATTACAGCAGAATACTCAATGTTACCTCGAGCGACTGATTCAAGAAACATCCGGGAATCTAGTAAAGGGAAAGTATCGGGAAGAACGATGGAGATACAACGCTTGATTGGAAGAGCATTGCGCTCAGTTGTTGATTTAGAAAAAATTGGTGAAAGAACAATCTGGATTGATTGTGATGTCATTCAAGCAGACGGTGGTACGAGAACTGCGTCCATTACAGGTGCTTTTGTTGCTGTTGTGTTAGCAGTTGGGAAACTAATGTCTGAGAAAAAATTAACAAAATCACCAATACAAGACTTTTTAGCAGCTACCTCTGTTGGGATAGATGCGAAGCTAGGGCCTATTTTAGATTTGAACTATATCGAGGATTCATCAGCACAAGTAGATATGAATGTTGTTATGACAGGGTCAGGCCAATTTGTTGAGTTACAAGGAACTGGAGAAGAAGCAACTTTTTCAAGAGATGAGCTAAACAATTTATTATCTTTAGCTGAAGAAGGGATTCATGAGATCATTCAAAAGCAGCGCGAAGCATTAGGTGAATTCGTCCAACATATTAAATCAGCTACTCATGAAAGTGGGAACTAGAGTGAACCAAGTATTAATTGCAACAAAAAATATGGGCAAAGTAAATGAATTTAAGTCCATGCTAGAGCCTAAAGGAATTGAAGTACAGTCTTTGTTCGATATTAACGAGCCGATAGATATTGAGGAAACAGGACAGACTTTTGCTGAAAATGCAATCATAAAAGCTGAAGCTGTAGCAAATCGGTTTCATACTATTGTCATTGCAGATGATTCAGGATTAGCAGTAGATGCCCTTGACGGTCGCCCTGGAGTTTATTCTGCCCGCTATGCTGGAGAACATAAAGATGATCAAGCCAATCTGGAAAAAGTATTGCAGGAGCTAGAAGGTGTACCAACTCATAAAAGGACTGGACGTTTTCATTGTGCCTTAGCTATTGCTTTTCCTAAAGGAGAAACCCATGTAGTTGAAGGCACATGTGAAGGTAGAATTACGGACACCCCTGTTGGACAAAACGGTTTTGGCTATGATCCTATTTTTTATGTAGAAGAGAAAGAAAAGACAATGGCTCAATTATCGAAACAAGAAAAAAATGAAATGAGTCATCGAGCCATTGCATTAAAAAAGCTTTCACATTTATGGTCTGAGATATTTGCTGATGAGGACAAGTAACATGAAAATTTTAGTCGTAAGTGATAGCCATGGCTTATCAGAAGAGCTTACACAAGTTGCTCGTAGACACGAAGATGATGTTCAAATGATGATTCATTGTGGAGATTCAGAGCTCCCAGCTCATGCTGAGGCAATGCAAGGATTTAACTCTGTTAGAGGAAATTGTGATATAGACTCAGCATACCCTGATCATTTAGTCGAAAAATGTGGACAGCAACATTTATTTGTTACACATGGTCATCTATATAATGTAAAAATGACTTTAATGAATCTTTTATATCGTGCTAAGGAAGTTGATGCGAAGGTTGTTTGCTTTGGGCATTCACACATAGCAGGAACAGAAATGGCTGATGGAATTTTATTTATTAACCCGGGGAGCCTCCGACTCCCGAGAATGCGCAAAGATAAAACATATGTTATACTACATATACAAAATAGACATATCCATGTCAATTACTATAGTATTGAGGGGAAGATTATACCGTCTTTATCAAGCGAATTTATCCTTGAATAATAAAATGCATAGTTCTATATATGCTTAGTCTTGAGAGCCACCTTACTATAATATAAAAATGGTAAGGTACTCTCTAAGTAGAATAATGGGGATTATACATAATAGCAAATTTGAGTGAGGTAATTTTTTTTTATTTACTCCTTAAAAATGATTGACAAACTATACTAATATTTATATAATAAATTTTGTCGTTAACAATTAATCAACTTATTTTGTCCCAGTAGCTCAGCTGGATAGAGCAACGGCCTTCTAAGCCGTCGGTCGGGAGTTCGAATCTCTCCTGGGACGCCATTACATAGCAATGTAACCCATGATGGGTTTTAACAGATAATGGATAATCATACAGTGTGAATACTGTATGATTATCCATTTTTTATACTGCTATTGATATAAGGAAATAGATATTTTTTGAAGTAGTTATGTGGATATTTTGAAAAAGTTGATATTTTATATAGCTAGAAAAATATTGTTCTTTTTTTAATGTATACGAAAGTAAATAAAAGTATATCAACTAAATGATGTTACTCCAGTAAAACCAAATATGAAAAGCTCCTCTGTTGATTAATGAAAATCAACATTAATTTTCTTCTTGGTGCCTTGGTTTTTTTTTGGCATAGTAACCTCTAGAACACCATTTTTGTATGTTGCTATCACTCCCTCAACATTTACAGTTGTTGGTAGAGTTACTGCTCTATGAAAGCTACCTGTATGTCTTTCTCTTCTGTATAAATTCTCATCTTTTACATCGTTAGTCCCATTTATAGAGCCACTAATATTTAAAACATTGTTGTCAATTTCAATATTTACATCCTCTTTTTTTTCTAATCCAGGAATGTCACACGTAGCCACAACCTCATTATTTGTCTCATAAACATCAACTCTAATCATTCCTAAGTAGTTTTGCTCATTGGTATAGTCGAAAGGGAAGTTTGAGAAGTTAGTAAATAGCCTGTCCATGTCCCTTCTCATGTTTGATAAATGTCTGAACGGGTCGTGAGGTATTAATGTCATTAGTTCTCCTCCAAATGTGTAAAATTTAAATTATATAGAAATATTCTCTGCAGTAGTTATAGAAATATGTAATATGGATAAGAAATAATTAATACTGCTTATATATGTAAACTGATTTGAGGGAAGATCATGAATAAAAGTTATGTATTGGAAATTACTTTAATTGCATAAATTTTATATTGAATAAATGAGGTTGGATTGAAGGCTTCACATTTTCAGTTTCTCTTTCTAACTTTTTGAACCTATTTTTTAAAAAGTTTCACAAATTTAAAAACCTCATAATAACAGTGATGTAAGCGTATTCAAATTGAGTGATAAATACAAATTTTCAAATAATTCTTCAAAAGACTATTGACTCTTTAAACAAATGAGCGTAAGATAGTCCTCAAATAAAAAATTGTCACAATATTTATTAGTTTTTAAAATCTATATTTTTACATGATTTTACGTTAAAATTCCTTAGTTTTTTGTCGGTATAAATACCTAGTGTTGGTTCATTCAAAAAGGTACATTTTAGGATATTTTTTTATATCTATGTATTTATCGATTTAAAGCGTCTATATAATAAAGGGAAGGAGGATATAAGATGGGTGATCAGTGGATTTTTTTAGGTGATACTTTTGTAAAAAAAGAAGATGCAAAAATTTCAGTTTATGATCATGGCTTTTTATACGGAGATGGTGTATTCGAAGGTATTCGAGTGTATAGCGGAAACGTTTATCGGATGAAAGAACATATGGATCGTTTATATCGCTCAGCTAAATCAATTATGCTAACTATTCCTTATACAGAAGAGGAATTGACAGATCTAGTTGTTCAAGCAATCCAAAAAAATAAGTTTGAAGATGCTTATATTCGTCTTGTGGTTTCTAGGGGTGCTGGTGATTTGGGTCTAGATCCGTTTAAATGCAGTAAACCTCAAGTTGTTATTATCGTGGAGCCTCTTGCACTTTTTCCGAAAAAGCTGTATGAAACTGGCATAGAGATTATTACTGTTGCAACCAGACGAAATAGACCTGATGTTTTAAGCCCTAAAGTTAAATCGTTAAATTATTTAAACAATATTCTAGTGAAAATTGAAGCGCATTTGGCAAATGTAAGTGAAGCTTTAATGTTAAATGATCAAGGATATGTTTCAGAAGGGTCAGCGGACAATATTTTTATTGTCAAAGATAGCACCCTCTATACTCCTCCAGGTTATGTTGGAGCCCTTGAAGGGATTACGAGAAATGCAATTTTAGAAATTGCTTCTGAATTAGGTTACGAGCTCAAGGAAGAGCCATTTACTCGTCATGATGTATACACATGTGATGAAGTATTTCTCACAGGAACAGCAGCAGAGGTCATTGCTGTAGTCAAAGTTGATGGCAGGGAAATAGGTGATGGAAAACCAGGAAAACATACTAAAAAACTGCTTGAGGAGTTTAGGAAAAAAGTCGTTTCTGATGGAGTAAAGGTTTATCAATCAAACCAAGAAGTAACGGCGGGCTAGTATATATACATCGACTTAGAATTGTAACATCTTTTGTATTTTGAAAATTTAGAAAAAAGATAAAATGTTGAAGAGGATAAGTAATCTTCGAGTTAGGAAGCTACAGAGAGCCGGAGTTGGTGGAAACCGGTGCTACTATCGAAAGGTGAACTCGCCTCTGAGTGTCAACTTGAACGTCATAGTAGGGTTGGCCGGGTGAAATTAAAAATTTACCCGTTATCAAAAGGAATAGCATTAGACTATTCATGAGATGATCTTATGATCATGAAAAAGGGTGGTACCGTGGAAAGTAAAGTCTTTTCACCCCTTACACTTACTGTTATGGTGAGTGTTTGTTGGGGGTGAAGGGGCTTTTTTTATTACAAAGGTTCAGTATACATTGTTGCTATTGTCATTAATTTTAAAATCTAGAACAGTTACTATGCAATTATTATCACGAGAAGATGCCACAATACTTGTCTTATATATGTTGCTTAATGCGAAAACAGCAATTACAAAAGAGTGTTCAAAAAGGAGGAAATTACGTGGGCGCAAAGGTAAAGGTAGGTGTAAGAAATAACGTTAAATCAAAGATGAGCGGATCTTATATGCTAATAGAAGCGTTAAAGAAGGAAAACGTTGAAGTGATCTTTGGTTATCCTGGTGGTGCTGTTCTCCCAATTTACGATTCACTTTATGATTCTGGAATAGACCATGTGCTTACAAGACATGAACAAGGAGGCATACATGCAGCTGAAGGTTATGCAAGAATTTCTGGAAAGCCAGGAGTGGTTATTGCGACTTCTGGTCCAGGAGCAACGAATATCGTAACTGGCTTAACTGATGCAATGATAGATTCATTACCACTTGTTGTATTTACTGGTCAGGTAGCATCTTCAGTGATTGGAACAGATGCATTCCAAGAAGCAGATATTCTAGGAATCACTACACCAATTACGAAGCACAATTATCAAATTAGAGATGTTAAAGACGTACCAAAGGTGATAAAAGAGGCATTTCATATTGCAACGACAGGTCGTCCTGGACCGGTATTAATTGATATTCCGAAAGATATGGCAATACTTGAAGGTCATTTTGATTACGATCAAAAAATATCTCTTCCAGGGTATCAGCCTACTAGGGAGCCAAATCATCTTCAAATTCGTAAGTTAGTTGAAGCAGTCAGTCAAGCGCAAAAACCGGTTATTCTTGCCGGAGCTGGAGTTCTTCATGCAAATGCTTCAAACGAATTGAAGGCATACGCAGATCAACAAAGCATTCCAGTTATTCACACGCTATTAGGTTTAGGTGGCTTTCCAGCAGAGCATGAGTTATCCCTAGGCATGGCGGGGATGCATGGCACATATACAGCAAATATGGCTCTATATGAATGTGATTTACTCATAAGCATAGGTGCTAGGTTCGATGATCGAGTAACTGGTAATTTGAAGCATTTTGCACCAGATGCAGTTGTAGCCCACATCGATATTGACCCAGCTGAAATCGGTAAAAACGTACCGACGCAAATTCCAGTAGTTGGAGATGCAAAAGAAGCATTAAAAGAACTCATTGCTCAAAATGGTAAATGTGGACCTTCAAGTGAATGGCGCAAGAAGCTAGCAAACCGAAAACTAGAATATCCGCTAGTTTATCAAAAGAATACGAACGAACTTAAACCACAAAAAGTAATTGAATTAATCTATGAAAATACAAATGGTGAAGCAATTATTACGACTGACGTTGGGCAACACCAAATGTGGACTGCACAATACTACAAATTTAAATATCCAAATAGGTGGGTCACATCTGGAGGACTAGGTACAATGGGTTTTGGTTTACCAGCAGCTATAGGTGCCCAGCTTGCTGATAGAGAAGCAACTGTCATTTCAATTGTCGGTGACGGAGGGTTTCAAATGACCTGTCAGGAACTATCAGTTATGCAGGAGCTTAATTTACCTGTCAAAGCTGTAATTATTAACAATCAATCATTAGGAATGGTTAGACAATGGCAACAAATATTTTATGATCAACGTTATTCCCATTCACTTATTCCAAATCAACCAGATTTTGCGAAGCTTGCAGAAGCATACGGAATTAGAGGGTTAAAAGCAACAACGGAAGCAGAAGCAAAAAAAGTGTTGCAAGAAGCTTTAGAAATTGATGGACCAGTTCTCATCGATTTTCATGTTACTTCTGACGAGAATGTTTATCCAATGGTAGCCCCAGGCAAAGGATTACATGAGATGGTGGGGGTGAAATTGTGAAACGTATTATCACATTAACTGTTAATAATCGATCTGGTGTTTTAAATCGCATTACAGGCTTATTTACAAAACGTCATTATAACATTGAGAGTATAACAGTTGGAGCAACAGAAGTAGCTGGAGTTTCTCGGATAACATGTGTTGTTCACGTTGAGGATCAGCGAGTAGCTGAGCAAATTACAAAGCAACTAAATAAGCAAATTGATGTCTTGAAGGTAATGGACATAACTGATCAAGCTATCGTAGCGAGAGAATTAGCGTTAATTAAAGTAGTTGCACCTCCAGCAACTAGGAATGAAATATATGGTTTAATCGAACCATTTCGAGCATCAATCCTTGATGTTAGTAAGGATAGCCTAGTTATACAAGTAACTGGAGAATCATCAAAGATTGAAGCACTCATTGAATTAATAAAACCTTATGGAATTAAAGAAATAGCTAGAACAGGAACAACAGCATTTGCACGTGGCATGCAAAAAGCTGTAACAAATATAAAATCACATTCAATCGTCTAAAAAGGGAGAGATTAAATCATGGTAAAAGTATATTATAACGGGGATGCAAACGATAGTTATTTAACAGGAAAAAAGGTAGCAATCATCGGGTATGGTTCTCAAGGTCATGCACATGCCCTAAATTTAAGTGAAAGTGGAGTAGATGTTGTAGTAGGTTTAAGAAAAGGTGGTTCATGGGACAAAGCAGTAGCAGATGGATTTACGGTACAATCGGTTAAAGAAGCAGCCGAACAAGCTGATATTGTCATGGTTTTATTACCTGATGAACTTCAAACGAAAGTATATAAAGAAGAAATTGAACAAGGTCTTAAACCAGGGAATGCTTTAGTATTTGCACATGGATTTAACATTCATTTCAATCAAATTGTACCACCAAGCTTCGTGGATGTATTTTTAGTAGCACCAAAAGGTCCGGGACATCTTGTTAGACGAACGTACAAAGAAGGTGCTGGAGTGCCAGCGTTATTCGCTCTATATCAGGATGTATCAGGTGAAGCAAAAGAGGTCGCTTTAGCATATGCCAAAGCAATTGGCTCAGCTCGAGCTGGGGTACTTGAAACAACGTTCCAAGAAGAAACAGAAACAGACTTATTTGGTGAACAAGCGGTTTTATGTGGAGGTTTAACATCACTTGTCAAGGCTGGATTTGAAACATTAGTAGAAGCGGGATATCAACCAGAACTTGCGTATTTTGAATGTCTACATGAGCTCAAATTAATTATCGATTTAATGTATGAAGATGGCTTAGAAGGGATGCGTTACTCAATTTCTGATACAGCACAATGGGGAGATTTTGTATCAGGACCTAGAGTAATCACTGATTCCGTTAAGCAAGAAATGAAAAAAGTATTAGAAGATATCCAAACAGGTAAATTTGCAAAAGGCTGGATCTTAGAAAATCAGGCGAATCGCCCTGAATTTACAGCGATTAATAAACGGGAAAATGAGCATCAAATTGAAGTAGTGGGACGCGAATTAAGAAAAATGATGCCATTTATTAAACAAAAGAAGGAGGCAGTTGGAACAAGTGCAGACAATTAAAATTTTTGATACAACGCTTCGAGATGGTGAACAATCTCCTGGAGTCAATTTGAACTTATCGGAAAAGATAGAAATTGCTAAACAGCTTGAACGTCTTGGTGTTGATATTATTGAAGCGGGTTTTCCGGCTGCTTCAAGCGGTGACTTACAATCAGTGAGAGAAGTTGCAGCTGTTATTAAAAATAGTTCAGTTACAGGACTTTCACGATCAGTTCAATCAGATATAGATGCAGCATGGGATGCGTTAAAAGGTGGAGCTCAGCCTCGACTTCACCTTTTTATCGCAACATCTCCAATTCATATGAAATATAAGTTAAAGCAAAGCCCAGAGCAAGTACTTGAATCAGCAGTGGAGGCTGTTAAATACGCCAAACAGCGGTTTCCTATCATTCAATGGTCAGCTGAAGATGCATGTCGTTCAGAACTCCCATTTTTAGCAAAGATTGTAACAGCTGTGATTGAAGCAGGAGCAAGTGTCATTAATATTCCAGATACAGTAGGATATATAACCCCGAAGGAATACGGTGAAATATTCAGCTATCTTAAGAAAAATGTTCCGAATATTCAAAATGTTTCATTGTCCGCTCATTGCCACGATGATTTAGGGATGGCAGTCGTTAATTCCCTTAGCGCCATTGAACACGGTGCAACACAGGTAGAAGCAACATTAAACGGGATTGGCGAGCGTGCTGGGAATGCTTCTTTAGAAGAAATCGCTGTAGCTCTTCATATTCGAAAAGATTTCTATAATGCTAAAACAAATATCCAATTAAATGAAATAAAAAGAACAAGTGACTTAGTAAGTAAACTAACAGGCATGGTAATACCACCAAATAAAGCTGTAGTTGGTAAAAATGCTTTTGCACATGAGGCAGGAATTCATCAGGATGGTGTGTTAAAAGAAAAAACAACGTATGAAATTATTTCGCCTGAATTAGTCGGTGTAAATACAAATGCAATGGTGCTTGGTAAGCATTCAGGACGACATGCGTTCCGAACGCGTATCCAAGAGCTAGGGATCTCAGTGAAAGATGAAGAAATTAATTCATTGTTTAAGTTATTTAAAGATTTAGCGGATAAGAAGAAAGACATTACTGATGATGATTTAATTGCATTAGTACTAGAAGAGAGATTCGGGAAGGGAGATACACAATATGAATTAATCTCTCTACAAGTACAATACGGTACCAACCAAGTGCCAACTGCCACTATTACCCTTAAAGGGTTGGAAGGTGAAATCATTCAAGAGGCGGCAACTGGAGCAGGTAGCGTAGAGGCTGTATACAATACATTGGAAAGAATGGTCCATGCTTCTGTAAAGCTATTAGATTATAAAATACAATCAGTTAGTGGAGGTAGAGATGCGTTAGCACAAGTATATGTGAATGTTCGTGTAAATGGTGAAGAGACGAGTGGAAGAGGCTTGGATCAAGACGTGTTAGAAGCTTCTGCGAAAGCATATATTAATGCGATAAATAGAGTATTTTACCTACAAAAATATAAGAATACTGTTGAAGAAGTGACGATGAAATAACAGCTTAACAAGAGAAAACGATCGTATGCCCTCTAAATAAACCAATAAGTTAACAATGATAATTTGAGATTGGAGGAATAAAAAGTGAAAAAGAAAATTACCGTTTTACCCGGAGATGGAATTGGTCCAGAAGTTTCTAGAGGGGCAGTAGAAATATTAAAAGCTGTAGGAGAGCGATTTAATCATCAATTTGACTTTATATATAGCTTAATTGGTGGAGCAGCGATTGAACAAACAGGTAGCCCGTTACCAGATAAGACGTTAAATGATTGCAAACAAAGTGATGCTGTATTGTTAGGTGCTGTTGGAGGACCGCAATGGGATCAAAATCCACCTGAACTTCGTCCTGAAAAGGGCTTATTACAAATTCGTAAAGAATTGGAGTTATATGCAAATTTACGGCCTGTTTCATTTAACCCTAGTTTAATTGAGTCGTCACCAATAAAAGAGAATATAATTACAGGTGTTGATTTACTCATCGTACGAGAGCTTACAGGAGGATTGTATTTTGGAAAACCAAGTGCTCGAACGATAGACAGAGGAGAAGAATCTGTCGTAGATACACTTTATTATAAACGAAAAGAAATGAAGAGAATATTAGTCACAGCATTTGAATTGGCTAAGAACCGTCGGAGCAAAGTTACTTCTGTTGATAAAGCAAATGTACTTGAGTCAAGTCGCATGTGGAGAGAAGTGGCTGAGGAGGTAGCTCGAGATTTTCCAAATGTTCAATTAGAGCATATGTTGGTCGATAACGCAGCGATGCAATTAATAAAAAATCCAACACAGTTTGATGTCATTGTAACTGAAAATATGTTTGGTGATATATTAAGTGATGAAGCATCAATGTTGACTGGGTCTTTAGGAATGCTTCCATCGGCAAGTTTGTCAACTACAGGTCCATGCCTGTATGAACCAATACATGGGTCAGCACCAGATATAGCAGGGCAAAATAAAGCGAATCCGGTAGCAATGATATTGTCTGCTGCTATGATGCTGAGAAATTCCTTTCAAATGGATGAAGAAGCAAAAGCAATTGAAAATGCTGTGAATCAAGTGCTTGCTGCTGGACATCGTACTCCTGATGTTGTACAAGAAGGAAAAAGAGCGGTTAAAACAGAGGAAATGGTTGAACGTATTAAAGCAGCTGTACTAGACCATGCTGCAATATCAAACATTATGTCAATATACGCGTAAATCATAGGCAGACATAAATAGGAAACCCTTGCACACCCACTAGATAGGTCTAAAGACCTATCTAGTGGAAACCTATATAGTGTCTTTACACGAATAATGTTTGATTAACATTTGACAATATTGAGAGGTGAATTTATTCGTGGAACCAAAAAATATTATAGAAAAAATATGGGAAAAAAATATCGTATATCAAGAAAAAGGCAAGCCTGATTTATTGTATATAGACCTTCATCTCGTTCATGAAGTTACTTCTCCACAAGCATTTGAAGGGTTACGTTTAAATAAGCGGAAAGTAAGACGCCCAGATTTAACATTTGCAACGATGGATCATAATGTACCTACATTCAATCGCTACATCATCCAAGATGAAGTAGCACAAAACCAAATGACTGCTCTTGAAAAAAATTGTGAAGAATTTGGCATTTATTTGGCGGATTTAAACAGTCCTGATCAAGGTATTGTTCACGTTATAGGTCCTCAATTAGGTCTCACACAGCCTGGGAAAACAATCGTATGTGGTGATAGCCATACATCGACTCATGGAGCATTTGGAGCGTTAGCATTCGGTATTGGTACTAGTGAAGTTGAGCACGTATTGGCAACTCAAACATTATGGCAACACCGACCTAAAACATTAAAAATTAATATAAATGGTAAGTTAGCTGCTGGTGTTTCCGCTAAAGATGTCATCTTATCTATTATCGGAGAATATGGTGTAAATGTTGGTACAGGTCATATTATTGAATTTACAGGTGATACAATCCGTAATATGTCGATGGAGGAACGGATGACCATATGTAATATGTCAATAGAAGCAGGTGCAAAAGCTGGCTTAATTAGTCCAGATAGAACAACATTTTCGTATTTAAAAGGAAAGAAGCATATTCCCAACGGTGAAGAGTATAATAGACTTGTGAAAAAATGGGAAAAATTAGCAAGTGATTCAAATGCAACCTTTGATAGAGTCATTGAAATTGACGCAAGTGAAATAGCTCCAACTGTTACATGGGGAACAACACCGGGGATGAGTGTAACGATCGAGCAAGTAATACCTTCACCTCTAGACTTCGATGATGAAGCAGATCAAAGGGCTGTAGATAGTGCACTACAATATATGGGCTTACAAGCTGGTACACAAATTTCTGATGTAGAAATTCAACATGTATTTATAGGTTCATGTACAAATTCAAGGATAAGCGATCTTCGCGAAGCTGCTAAAATTGCGCAAGGTAACAAGGTGTCAAATCAGGTAAGAGCGCTAGTTGTACCAGGTTCACAAGAGGTGAAGCGTCAGGCGGAAGAGGAAGGTTTAGCAGATATTTTCATTTCAGCAGGTTTTGAATGGCGTGAATCAGGATGTAGCATGTGCTTAAGTATGAATCCAGATGTTGTACCAGAGGGAGAACGCTGTGCTTCAACATCAAATCGAAATTTTGAAGGAAGACAAGGAAAAGGTGCTAGAACTCATTTAGTTAGTCCTGCGATGGCAGCAGCAGCAGCTATATATGGTAGGTTTGTAGATATTAGAAAACTACAAAAAACTATTGTGTAACGTAGTAAGTGACATAGTAGGTAGTTGGCATTACTCACATATATTAGTTGAAGTGAGCATTCCTGAAAACTTAAAGTTAAAGGAGAGATAGGGGTATGGAACCATTTCATATTCACACTGGTAAGGTAGCAGGGTTAGATCGTGTAAATGTTGATACCGACCAAATCATACCTAAGCAGTTTTTAAAAAGAATAGAGCGAACAGGATTTGGTCAATATTTATTTTATGACTGGCGGTATCTTGATAATCATACATTAAATCCAGATTTTGAATTAAATAAACAGGAGAACGCTGGTGCAACAATACTTGTAGCAAATGAAAACTTTGGATGTGGTTCTTCTCGCGAACACGCCCCGTGGGCATTACAAGACTATGGATTTAAAGTAATTATCGCTCCATCATTTGCAGATATATTTTATGGGAATTGCTTAAAAAATGGTTTGCTCCCAATTAAATTAGATAGAGAAGATGTAAAGTATATATTATATGAAGGAAATAGTTCTAACTATACTTTACAAATAGATTTAGAGAATCAAACTATATCGGATGAGAAAGGCTTTAGTAAAGGATTTCTCATTGATCAATATAGAAAAGAGTTGTTAATTAAAGGTTGGGATGAAATAGACTTGACTTTTGTTTATGAAAAACACATATCACAATATGAGATATTAAATAAGTAGAAGAGGCGCCTAGGTTCGTTCCGAGGCGCTTCTTGTTTTCTGTTCACTTACTTGATAAACTTAATAACACAAAAGTACGAAAATGGCTATAGGACGGTAAAATTGATGGCAGATATCAGAAAACAAAGTGAAAATATTCTTCCCTTCCCTAATCTAAAAGAACGACTTATTGAAAAGGGGTTCGATCAACTACAGCATAAGCAATTTCAAGAAGCACTTTTGTTGTTTGATCAAGCAGGTGAATTAGAAAGTGACCACCCTGAAATTGAATTAGGTACTGTGTTATGCCTGTTCGAATTAAATAGATTTGAGGAAGCAAAAGAAATATGTAATAGCATGCTGCAAAAAGGAATTGGCGATTATTATCAAGTATTACAAATATATACGTCTATTCTGCTCCAGCAAGGGCATTACAATGAAATCATTACAACGATTGAGGCTATACTTCAAGAGGGAAATATCCCTTCAGAATATGCTGAAAATCTATTTAAACTTCTAGACTTCAGTAGAAAAATGAATGTCAATAATGTGGAGAATAGTAATAACGATAATATTGCTGAAGGTAGCACTCTGGATCAAATGCTCAACCAATGCGATGATATTGAAGAACACTGGACAGCAATTCAACTTCTTCGTAATCAAAATGTTCGTCGTGAGAGACAGACAATAGAGACTTATTTAGCTAACCCTAAAAAGTCACCGCTAATTAAATCTGCTTTATTACAAGTTTTAATGGAGCAAGAAGTAGATTTTGATATAAGTATCAATAAATTTAATCGAGATATAACAATAAAGCCAACCGAGCTTTTAGATAGTAGAGAGGATCCTTTTACAAAAGAAGTTTTAACAATACTGGAAAAGAATGTTCTAAATGAAAATCCGACTTTATATGAAGTAATTAAAGAGATTTGGTTTAGACATTTGTTCATTTTATTTCCTTTATACCCAGAACCAAAGGAAGCAAATCTCTGGGCTGCAGCATTACATATAATAGCTTTGGAGATGCAGGGGTTTGATCATGACCGACATAGTATAGTATCCAAGTATAATGTAAATAATGAACAATTAATGCAAGCTTGTGAAGCCATCTATAAGATAGAGGACATTTCTTCATAATAAATGAGTTGAACAGTAAATAGTCACACTACGTACATAGCTGGGAATCTTTAACTATTAATTAATTTATATAAAAAAATTAGTTTGTGTTGAAAGCAAATTATTCTGTGTTATAATGTAGTGGTTGTATTGTAGTAAATTTGAAGCTACATATAAGTGCGCAAAAAGATAATGATATAATCAATTCGTTATCTATCATATTTGATTAATGAAGCATATAAATAGATGTTGGAGGGAATTTTTATGTCTGCAAAATGGGAAAAATCAGAAGGGAACCAAGGTGTCCTAACTGTTGAAGTAGATGCAGAAAAAGTTAATGAAGGACTAGATGCTGCGTTTAATAAAGTTGTGAAACAGGTGAACGTTCCTGGTTTCCGTAAAGGTAAAATGCCAAGAAGTCTATTCGAAAAAAGGTTCGGTGTAGAGTCTTTGTATCAAGATGCTTTAGATATTTTATTACCTGAGGCATACTCAGCAGCTGTAGAGGAAACTGGAATTGAACCAGTTGATCGCCCAGATGTTGATATTGAACAAATGGAAAAAGGTAAAACACTTATTTTCACAGCCAAGGTAACAGTGAAACCGGAAGTTAAATTAGGTGAATATAAAGGCTTAGAAGTTGAAGAAATTGATGCTACTGTAACTGATGAAGATGTTGATAATGAGCTTAAGCAACTTCAAGAACGCCAAGCAGAATTAACTTTAAAAGAAGAAGGTTCTGTTGAAAACGGTGATACAGTAATCATGGATTTCGAAGGTTTTGTTAATGGTGAAGCATTCGAAGGTGGAACAGCTGAAAATTATTCATTAGAAATCGGTTCAGGTACATTTATTCCTGGTTTTGAAGATCAGTTAGTTGGTTTAGAAGCAGGTGCTGAAAAAGAAGTTGAAGTAACTTTCCCTGAAGAATACCACTCTGAAGAATTAGCTGGCAAGCCAGCAACGTTTAAGGTGAAAGTTCATGAAATAAAAGCAAAAGAACTTCCTGTCTTAGATGATGAGTTTGCAAAAGATGTTGATGATGAAGTTGAATCTTTAGAAGAATTAACAACAAAAACGAGAGAAAAATTACAAGAAACTAAAAAGCGTGAAGCAGAGGATAGCCTTAGAAATTCATTAATAGAAAAAGCTGCTGAAAATGCTGAAGTAGAAATTCCTGAAGCGATGTTTAAAACTGAGACAGATAGAATGGTTCAAGAGTTTGAACAGCGTCTACAAATGCAAGGCATGAACCTTGAGCTATACACACAATTCTCTGGTCAGGATGAAGCGGCACTCAGAGATCAGATGAAGGAAGAAGCTGAAAAACGCGTTAAAATTAACTTAACTTTAGAAGCAATTGCTGCAGCTGAGAATTTTGATGTTACGGACGAAGAAATTGAAAAAGAACTTGACAATATGGCAGGTATGTACAACATGCCTATAGAAGAAATTAAGAAGATGTTAGGGAATTTAGATAGCATCAAAGGAGATTTAAAAATTCGTAAATCAATTGATTTTCTTGTAGAGAATCGTAAAGATGTTGCATAATAATAAGTAAGAAGTAAAACAAGGCACGAAGTACATCGTGCCTTGTTTTATCTAATCAGAGGAATATTGCATGCGTCTTGTTTTTCCATGTATTGCTAACAATAATGTTATTTTTTTTAAATGAGTATGGGTAAAGTAATTATTAATGGCTCCTTTCTAACCATGTTGCTAATGTTCATAAGTTGGAAGAGCTCATTTTAAAAAAGGCTCTTTCGTAGATTTGTTGCTATTATCACCAAATTAGACCCATAAGAAGTGGCTCTAGATGTTAGTCATCACGTTTCAGAATAAAAGGTGCCAAGAACACTAGTTGTGTACGTGTTTATTTCTCATTAGGAAAAAAACAATGAGAAAACTGCTTATTCATAAACGATAAGTAGGTCAATGCATTCTACTGTTATTATTTATCCGTATGAGTTATAATGTTGTATTAATAAAGATGATCAGTTGTTATACATAGTGTTGAGCGCATTATTTTTGTTAGCAAGTACATTTGTGATAAAATGCAATACATAACTTTTTTTAAATCGGTAATTTTGATTGTACTATGAGGATAACAAGAACATAGAAGGATAAGGCGCTGTTGCTTTGAACATCCTCCATAAGAAAAAATGAAATAAGGGGTGAAAATATGGGATTTAAATTTAACGAAGAAAAAGGACAATTAAAATGTTCGTTTTGCGGAAAAACCCAAGATCAGGTTCGTAAATTAGTTGCCGGTCCAGGTGTATATATATGTGATGAATGTATAGAATTATGCACTGAAATAGTTGAAGAGGAATTAGGGACTGAAGAAGAAGTAGAATTCAAAGAAGTTCCGAAACCAATTGCAATTCGCGAAATCCTTGACGAGTACGTTATTGGTCAAGATGCTGCAAAGAAATCCCTTGCGGTAGCAGTGTACAATCATTACAAGCGAATTAACTCAAATAGTAAAATTGATGATGTTGAACTTTCAAAAAGTAACATCGCAATGATAGGCCCAACTGGATCAGGTAAAACTTTGCTAGCTGAAACATTAGCAAGAATTTTAAATGTACCATTTGCTATTGCTGATGCAACATCACTTACTGAGGCTGGATATGTAGGTGAAGACGTTGAAAATATTTTGCTAAAGTTAATACAAGCAGCTGATTATGATGTTGAAAAGGCTGAAAAGGGTATCATTTATATTGACGAGATAGATAAAGTTGCTCGTAAATCGGAAAACCCTTCTATTACTCGTGATGTTTCTGGAGAAGGCGTGCAACAGGCATTGCTGAAAATTTTAGAAGGCACGATTGCTAGCGTTCCTCCTCAAGGTGGAAGGAAGCACCCACATCAAGAGTTTATCCAAATTGATACAACAAATATTTTGTTTATATGTGGTGGTGCCTTTGATGGCATTGAGCCAATTATAAAACGCCGTTTAGGAAAAAAAGTGATCGGTTTTGGATCAGACATGAAGCAAAAAGAGCATGATCAGAAGGAGCTGTTATCAAAAGTTCTACCTGAAGACTTGCTGAAGTTTGGACTAATTCCAGAGTTTATAGGTCGATTACCTGTAATTGCAAGCTTAGAACCACTTGATGAAGATGCATTAGTAAAAATTCTTACATTACCTAAAAATGCACTCGTGAAACAGTATCAGAAAATGCTTGAGCTAGATAATGTAGAGTTAGATTTTGAAGAAGATGCTCTGATTGAAATTGCCAAAAAAGCAATTGAACGTAAAACAGGGGCTCGTGGTCTACGTTCAATTATTGAAGGTATTATGCTGGATGTTATGTTCGAGCTTCCTTCTAGAGAGGACATATCAAAGTGTATTATAACAGCAGATACTGTTATGCATAATACTCCACCAAAATTAATACTTGATGATGGTTCAGAATTAAAAGATCGAAAAACATCAGCTTAAAAATTGTCTGGAAACATAACAACCTCTAAAGGGTTTTACTTACCTTTAGAGGTTTTTGGGGTTTTAATCCCAATAATAATTTTAGGATAGTGGGCAGCTAATTTACCGATGAATGAACGAGATGTTCAGTTGTCAGTGACTTATTTCCATTAATTTTAATGTATGAAAAAAATGTGTTTATACAAACTTCTGCACGGAGATACTATCAATTAATGATGGATTCATACGTTCAGGAGGGAATTGATATGAGTTGGACTAGCATCGCCTTACTCGTCCAGTTATTTTTTGGTGTAATTATTGGGCTATATTTTTGGAATTTATTAAGAAATCAACGCACTCAAAAAATATCAATTGATAAAGAATCACGTAAAGAAATGGAACATTTGAGAAAACTTCGTTCTATTTCATTGACTGAGCCATTAGCCGAAAAAGTTCGGCCGTCAAGTTTTCAAGAAATTGTCGGACAAATCGATGGAATTCGTTCTTTAAAGGCTGCTTTATGTGGGCCAAACCCTCAACATGTCCTTATATATGGCCCACCTGGTGTTGGAAAGACGGCTGCGGCTAGATTAGTATTAGAAGAAGCAAAAAAAAGCACAAAATCACCATTTCACCAATCTTCGGTTTTTGTTGAACTTGACGCCACTACTGCTCGTTTTGATGAAAGGGGAATTGCTGACCCATTAATTGGCTCAGTACATGATCCAATTTATCAAGGTGCGGGGGCCATGGGGCAAGCAGGTATACCGCAACCAAAGCAGGGTGCTGTGACGAATGCCCATGGTGGTGTACTCTTTATTGACGAGATTGGAGAGCTTCACCCTATTCAAATGAATAAGCTACTAAAGGTTCTTGAGGATCGAAAAGTATTTTTGGAAAGTGCTTATTATAGTGAAGAAAATTCACAAATTCCTAATCATATTCATGATATTTTTCAAAATGGTTTACCAGCAGACTTTCGGTTAATTGGAGCAACTACTAGAACACCAAGTGAAATACCACCTGCGATTCGTTCTCGATGTTTAGAAGTGTTTTTCCGAGAGTTAGATAAAGATGAAATTAAGGTTGTAGCTAGCAATGCCGCTCAGAAAGTACAAATGGAGATAGAAGATAAAGGGTTAGGGATTTTATCAAATTATGCTAGGAATGGTCGTGAAGCGGTCAATATGGTTCAAGTTGCTGCAGGGATTGCAATTTCTGAAGAAAGAGAGAGCATATATGATGAGGATATAGAGTGGGTGATTGAGTCCTCTCAGCTTGTACCACGTTATGAAAAGAAAATCTGTGCTAATTCAAAGGTAGGTCTAGTTAATGGCTTAGCTGTATTTGGGCCAAATACAGGAGCGTTACTAGAAATTGAAGTAACGATTATTCCTGCAGAAGATCAAGGTACAATTAATATTACAGGCATTGCAGAAGAGGAAAGTATTGGAGATAGGGCTAAATCAATTAGACGAAAAAGTATGGCTAAAGGGTCTATTGAAAATGTAATTACTGTTCTTCGTTCTATGGGCGTCCCTGCATCAGATTTTGATATACACGTCAATTTTCCTGGTGGATTTCCAGTTGATGGACCTTCTGCAGGGATTGCAATGGCGACTGGTATTTATTCTGCAATTAATAAAGTGAAAGTTGATAGAACTGTAGCGATGACAGGAGAAATTAGTATTCACGGTAATGTAAAACCAATTGGTGGTGTCGTTGCGAAAGTGAAAGCTGCAAGACAAGCAGGAGCAAAAAAGGTGATCATACCATCGGAAAATATGCAAAAGCTTTTAAAAGGCATAGAAGGAATTGAGATTATTCCTGTCAATCATCTAAATGAAGTATTCGATATTGCTTTAATAAAGCCAAAGATTCATCATACTGAATCAATCATATCATCTTCAGCAAAACTACAGGAAAAAGAATCAGTTTAATGATCGATAATTGAAAAGGTTGTGTCCGTTTTGTTAATTGTTGATTTCAGTATTTAGTAAATACCACCCAAACGATGTTCGTGGTAATTTTTCTTCTCTAACAAACCTTATCTTACTTTCCATATGGCTGTTTTCGGATTGATTGTTGCTTTTCGTACTAAGAAATAAATACGTATAAACCAAGTCTTTAATATAAAGTCACTTGCATAAATTTGTATGGTGCTGTCCTAAATTTAGTATCAAGAGGAATAAATAATAAGAAAAGAGAGCCTTTCAAATTTAGTAACAATAACAGCAGGATTTTTGAAATGAGCCATAGTATAAAGTGCCTTGTAAATTAGACTCTTTGAACTGTGGCGCTTTTCAAAAAGCAAAAAACTCACCTTCAATAAATGCAGTGATAGTTGTTTCTATTTTACAAAGGAAAAAATGTACTATACAATAGTTCAATACAAGTATTTAGTGTTTTATATAATTGGAGGTATTTTTCCGATGGGTAAGAATAAACAAATGATCGTTCCCCTCCTGCCTCTCCGAGGAGTATTAATCTATCCGACAATGGTATTGCATCTAGATGTCGGTCGTGATAAATCTGTGAAAGCGCTCGAAAAAGCAATGATGGAAGACCGACATATTTTCTTATCATCGCAAGTAGATGTTTCGATAGAAGAACCAACGATCGATGATCTGTACGAAATGGGGACATTAACCCATGTTAAGCAAATGCTTAAGTTGCCAAATGGTACAATTCGGGTTTTAGTAGAAGGGATTAGTAGAGCTGAAATCGAAAAATATTATGATGAAGGTACTTATCACTCTGCAAAAATTAATACATATGAAGATCCGCAGGTGAAAGGCAATGAAGAAGAAGCGTTGATGAGGACAATGCTACAATTATTTGAGCAATACATAAAACTATCAAAAAAAATATCGGCAGAAACGTTTATGACCGTGTCAGATATTGAAGAGCCAGGGAGAATGGCAGATATCATTGCTTCCCATTTACCGTTAAAGATTAAAGAGAAGCAAGAGATATTGGAAACAACAGATCTTAAAGAACGTCTTCATCAAGTTATTACTATCATTAATAATGAACGTGAAGTTTTAAACTTAGAGAAAAAAATAGGACAAACTGTAAAACGGTCAATGGAACGAACGCAAAAAGAGTACTATCTCCGTGAGCAAATGAAAGCAATACAAAAAGAGCTAGGAGATAAAGAAGGAAAAACTGGTGAAATTGAAAAACTAAAAAGTAAAATACACGAAGCTGGGATGCCTGACCAAGTAAAAGAAACTGCTTTAAAAGAGTTAGATAGATATGAGAAAATACCTGTTAGCTCTGCTGAGAGTGGTGTAATTAGAAATTATATCGATTGGTTAATTATGTTACCTTGGTCTGTTTCTACAGAGGATAGTTTAAATGTCAAAAAAGCTGAAAAGATCTTAAACGATGAGCATTTCGGTCTTGAAAAAGTGAAAGAACGTGTTCTTGAATACTTAGCAGTGCAACAGTTAACGGAATCGTTAAAAGGCCCAATTTTATGCCTGTCCGGTCCTCCTGGGGTAGGTAAAACATCACTGGCTAAGTCTATAGCTAAATCGTTAAATAGAAATTTTGTCCGTATTTCTCTTGGTGGTGTCCGTGATGAATCAGAGATTAGGGGTCACCGAAGAACATATGTAGGGGCGATGCCAGGTAGAATTATTCAAGGTATGAAAAAAGCATCTACTATCAATCCAGTATTTCTATTGGATGAAATTGATAAAATGTCAAGTGATTTTCGTGGGGATCCATCTTCTGCGATGTTAGAAGTACTTGATCCAGAACAAAATCATTCATTTAGTGACCACTATATTGAAGAACCATATGATCTATCTAATGTAGTATTTATTGCTACTGCTAATGATTTATCTACAATTCCAGGACCGCTTCGAGATCGAATGGAAATAATAACGATTGCTGGTTATACTGAAATTGAAAAACTGCATATTGCAAAGGACCATTTATTTCCTAAGCAGTTGAAAGAACATGGTATGAAAAAAGCAGTATTACAAATTAGAGATGATGGCTTACAGAGTGTTATTAGGTATTACACACGTGAAGCAGGCGTCCGTGGATTAGAACGTCAGCTCGCAACAATATGTAGAAAAGCAGCTAAGTTAATTGTTGCAGAAGAACGTAAAAGAGTAATCATTACTGATAAGAATATTGAAGAATTTTTAGGGAAAAAAATATTTCGTTACGGTCAAGCTGAAATAGATGACCAAGTTGGTGTGGCAACTGGGCTTGCATATACTCCTGTTGGAGGAGATACGTTATCAATAGAAGTTTCACTTTCTCCAGGTAAGGGGAAGCTTGTTTTAACAGGGAAACTTGGTGATGTAATGAAAGAATCAGCACAAGCTGCATTCAGTTACATACGATCTAGAGCAGAAGAGCTTCATATTGATCCAAATTTCCATGAAGAGAATGATATCCACATCCATGTCCCTGAAGGTGCAGTACCTAAAGATGGTCCATCAGCAGGAATTACAATGGCAACAGCACTTATTTCTGCTTTAACGGATTATCCTGTTAGTAAAGAAGTAGGTATGACTGGAGAAATTACCCTTCGTGGGAGAGTGCTTCCTATAGGAGGACTAAAAGAAAAAACGTTAAGTGCTCATCGAGCTGGCTTAAGGAAAATTATTGTTCCTAAAGATAATGAAAAAGATATTGATGATATTCCAGAAAGTGTGAGAAATGATTTAACCTTCATACTCGTTTCTCATTTGGATGAAGTCTTGGAACATGCGATTTTAGGAGATACTATATGAAAGTTACAGATGCAGAAATAGTTATTAGTGCGGTGAAGCCAGAACAGTATCCAAATGCAGAAAGGTTTCCAGAATTCGCCTTAGCAGGAAGGTCAAATGTTGGTAAATCTTCCTTTATAAATAAAATGATCCATCGTAAAAATTTAGCTAGAACATCATCAAAACCAGGTAAGACACAAACCTTAAACTTTTATTTACTTAATGAGTCACTATATTTTGTTGACGTACCCGGTTATGGCTATGCAAAAGTGTCTAAGAAGGAACGGGAAGCCTGGGGTAAAATGATCGAGAAGTATCTTACTACACGTGAGCCTTTACGTGCGGTAATTTTATTGATAGATCTTCGTCATCCACCTTCAAACGATGATGTGATTATGTATGACTTTTTAAAACATTATGAAATTCCTACTATTGTAATTGCAACAAAGGCAGATAAAATACCAAAGGGTAAATGGGAAAAACACGCTAAAGTTATTCGTCAGGACCTACAACTCGACCCTAACGATCAGTTAATACTATTTTCATCTGAAACAGGCAAAGGAAAAGTAGAGGCATGGTCAGCTTTAAATAAGTTTATGTAATGATAGATAGTTGCAGTAAGCAGGGGAATATTATACTCTGCTTACTTTTTTGTGTTTAATAATGGTGTGCAATATATTGAGAAGTAAGAACGAAACAACTAGAATTTCATGGCGTCTTTACTGGTAGGAAGTGTTGAGAATAATAAAACCATTGTTAGCACAACAATGGTTACGAAGAGCGTCTGAATATTATTAGCGTGTTAAATTCGAATTGCATATGCTTGAGGGAAAAAGAGACTCCTGTACTTTTCTAGTTGTCAGCACAAGGCTTCAAGGTCGTTTCGCCCTTTCACCCTAAAAGCAACAAGTGCCAAAGTGAAAGAAACTTCGCGTTTGTTCGAAGAGTCAGCATGAAGACAGACATTTGGAATTTGTGTAACATGATTGGGCATACGCCAGCATTTTTCTAATTGTCTAGCCTTAGCCCTTTTGGAAAAATAGAATATATAAACCGATAGCAATAAGAATGAATGGCCAAAAACTTGATATACTTGATGTAGTATTTTCGAGATTGCCAATCCAATTCATAATTTCATTATTAAATAGAAACAATAGAGCTATAAACAATAATAGTAACCCTTGAATCAAGCCTGTTTTTAATTTTGTATACTGTAATAATAATCCTATGGATATAATAAATAATAACATGACAGGATTATCTGGCCAAAAGGGTAAACTAAAGAAATTTTGAAAATGTATACCAAAGCCAAATAAAATAATTCCAGGTAATATATTGTTATATTGCTTAGTTATGTATGCGTGAGCTAGCAAGGCGGTTCCGATGATTAACAGCCAAGTAGGCCATGTGTAAAAACCTGGAGTTATTTTGATGTTTAGTTGTTGAATGAGCAAATAAATCCCAAATCCGATCAGGATTATACTAGAAAAAATGCTCTGTTTCTTCATGAAAACCTCCTTGAATTTAATAGAGCTTACTTGATAAACAAAGCTGTTTTTGATATTCTACACAATGTAGTACGTATTTAATTAATCTTAACATATGTTCATATTGTGTTCACATTTAAAAAAATGACAATATTTCATACATGTTATAATAGATATAGTTTTATGTATATGGGAGAATAGGCATATTAGGGGGTGCAAAGTTACAGTGCATATCATCGTTGTTGGGGTAAATTATAAAACAGCACCTGTCGAAATTCGTGAAAAATTGACTTTTGATGCAAATAGATTACATGAGGCAATGAAAGCTTTGCAAAAGCAAAAGAGTATTTTAGAGAATGTTATTATTTCAACATGTAATCGAACTGAAGTCTATGCTGTTGTTGATCAATTGCATACAGGTCGATACTATATAAAAGCTTTTTTAGCAGATTGGTTTAATTTAGATAAAGATGAGGTATCGCCGTATTTAACGATATTTGAAAGTGATGGTGCGATTGACCACCTATTTAATGTCGCATGTGGCCTAAAGTCGATGGTTTTAGGTGAGACACAAATATTAGGTCAGGTTCGATCAAGTTTTTTATTAGCTCAGGAGGCGCAAACGACTGGTACAATCTTCAACCAGTTATTTAAACAAGTAATCACATTAGCAAAACGTGCGCATTCGGAAACTGAAATTTCTTCAAATGCAATGTCGATCAGCTATGCTGCAGTTGAGCTTGCAAAGAAGATTTTTGGTCAGTTAACAAATAAACATGTGTTAATTTTAGGTGCAGGTAAGATGGGAGAACTAGCTGTCGAAAATCTTCATGGCAATGGTGTAAAACAAGTTACGGTTGTTAATAGAACGATGGAAAAAGCTGAATCCCTAGCCAAGCGCTTTTCAGGACAAGCTAAGTCAATGGAAGATATTCAACAAGCTTTAGTAGAAGCTGATATAATGATAAGTTCGACCGGAGCGAAGGACTATGTTATAAACAAAGCTATGATGGAACAAGTAAAAAAAATGAGAAAAGGTAGACCTATATTTATGGTCGATATTGCTGTTCCGCGCGATTTAGATCCACAGCTTGCAGCGCTTGATAATGTATTTCTATATGATATTGATGATTTAGAGGATATAGTACAAGCTAATTTAGCGGAGCGACAAAAGGCTTCAATACAAATTGAGTTAATGATTGAGTCAGAAATAGTGATGTTTAAACAATGGCTTAATACATTAGGGGTTGTACCTGTTATCTCTGCACTTAGACAACGTGCACTTGAAGTCCAAGCTGAAACGATGAGAAGCATCGATCGTAAACTACCGAACCTTTCAGAACGAGAAAGAAAAGTTATTAATAAACATACAAAGAGCATTGTTAATCAATTGCTAAAAGATCCAATCTTGGGAGCAAAAGAAATAGCTGCGGAAGATAATGCTGAAGAGTCATTACAGCTCTTTATGAAAATATTTAATATTGAAGAAGCGGTAAAGGTTGAGCTAGACAAGCAGCAGGTTCAACAACTTGCGACTGCAAAACAGCTATCTCTTCATAGTTCATAAGTGAGGAGACGAATATGATAGATATATATATGACAAGGCTATACGAGTTTACCGTATGTATATATGCAGTAAGTGTACTGCTATATTTTGTTGACTTTCTTCATAATAACCGGAAGGCTAATAGAGTTGCCTTCTGGTTACTTTCTATTGTTTGGTGTTTACAAACAATTTTTTTGTTTCTGAGAATGATGGAAACAGGGCGCTTTCCTATTTTGACGCTTTTTGAAGGACTCTATTTTTATGCATGGGTATTGATTACGTTATCACTTGTAATTAATCGTCTGTTACGAGTGGACTTTATTGTTTTTTTTACGAACGTTCTAGGCTTTTTTGTAATGGCCTTACATACATTCGCACCTAATCATGAACAATCTGTCGCAGGCGCCGAGCAACTCATGTCAGAATTATTAGTGATTCATATTACAATGACCATATTGTCATATGGAGCATTTACATTATCTTTTATCTTTACAACACTGTATTTGATTCAATATAATTTGCTAAAACAAAAGAGATGGGGAAAACGCTTGCTTCGTATAGAAGACCTCACTAAATTGGATCATATGTCTTATGTGTTAAATGTAATTGGAGTACCAATGCTACTACTAGGGTTAATTTTAGGCTTGATATGGGCTTATATCCAAATTCCTAATTTTCATTGGTATGATGTGAAAGTCCTTGGCTCTTTTACGGTTTTAATTGTATACGGGGTTTATCTATATATGCGTGTGGGTAGGAATTTACAAGGGAAAACACTTGCGACATGGAATGTGGCTTCATTTTTAGTACTTCTTATTAATTTTTTTCTATTTGGAAGTCTATCTAGATTTCATTAATAGTACTGCATTTTAAATAAAACGATAGTGGTTGCTGGAAATATAAATAACCACCTCCACTTTGCTAATGATTTAGGAGGAAATCATGCGAAAAATAATTGTAGGTTCTCGTAAAAGTAAATTAGCGTTAACTCAAACTAATTGGGTAATAGATACGTTAAAGCAATTAGGCGTTCCATTTGAGTTTGAAGTGAAAGAAATTGTTACTAAAGGTGATAAAATTCTTGATGTGACCTTATCAAAGGTTGGCGGAAAAGGGTTGTTTGTTAAAGAAATCGAACAAGCTATGCTTAATAAAGAAATTGATATGGCCGTTCATAGTATGAAGGATATGCCAGCTGTTTTACCAGAACATTTAACGATTGGCTGTATTCCAAAACGTGAGGACCCTAGAGATGTCATAATTTCAAAAGGTCACATTCCTTTTGAAGAGCTTCCGAGTGGAGCAATAATTGGAACAAGTAGTTTACGAAGGGCAGCACAGCTGCTAGCACTTCGCTCCGATATAGAGATTAAATGGATTCGAGGTAATATTGATACTCGCTTAAGGAAATTAGAAAATAACGAATATGATGCAATTGTCTTAGCAGCAGCTGGGTTAGCACGTATGGGGTGGAAAGATGATGTAGTAACTGAATATCTTGAGCCAATAAGTTGTTTACCTGCTGTCGGTCAGGGCTCACTTGGAATTGAGTGTCGCATTGATGATACGGACCTTTTGAATGAACTGGCAAAATTAAATGATAAAGAAACTTCCCGAACTACTGAAGCAGAACGTACATTTCTTGATAAGATGGAAGGTGGCTGTCAAGTTCCAATTGCGGGGTATGCTCAAATTAACCAACATGATGAAATTGTATTACATGCACTCGTAGCATCACCTGATGGCGAAACAATTTTTAAAGAAACGATTACCGGAACAAACCCAGAGGAAGTAGGTATATTAGCTGCTATGAAGCTTACAAAAATGGGTGCCAAAAACCTCATTGATCAAGTGAAAGAGGAGCTTAATCAATAATGGATAATATGTTACCTCTACATAACAAAAGAATAGTTGTGACAAGAGGTAAACAGCAGGCAAAAGGCTTTGCTGAGAAAATTGTAGAACTTGGAGGTATCCCGGTAGAAATTCCGCTAATTTCTATCATCCCTGCAAATTATACACATGAAAACAAGATGGTTGTGAATAAGCTACATGAATATCAATGGCTTATTTTCTCAAGCGCAAATGGCGTACATTTCTTTTTTCAACAATTTCAGGAGCAGCTGGATTGTAACGTATTATTTCCGAAGATTGCTGTAGTAGGAAAAAGAACTTTAGAAGCATTACAACAGTATGGACACGAAGCGTCAGTTGTACCAAAACAGTTTGTACAAGAAAGTTTATTAGAGGCATTATATCCATATTTGAATTCGAGAAATCGAATTTTAAACGTTAGAGGGAATCTTTCACGTGATACGATAAAGTCTCAGTTAATTAATAGCGGATATGATGTAACGGATTTGGTCGTTTATCAAACAATTGAGAACAGCGAGAGTAAACATAAATTATATAGAATGCTCACAAATGGTGACATAGATGTCATCACATTTGCGAGTTCCTCAGCTGTTAAAAACTTTGTATCATTATTAAGTGGGCATTCAATAGCCCACTACATCCGAGGCTGTATAGTCGCTTGTATCGGCCCTATAACGAAAGAAACAGCAACTAATCTTGGTATAACCGTGCATATATGTCCAAAAGAGTATACGCTTGATAGTATGCTGCAAGAGCTTGTTCTGTATTATAACCGAGTGTCAAATTAATAGGCTGTTTTCGCATTAATTGTTGCTTTTCGTACTAAGAGCCAAACACGTACACAACTAGAGTTAGTGGCATCTTTTCTTCTGTACAACAATGACTAACCATGTTAAACCACTTTTTGGTATTAATTGGATGACAATAGCAACATAGTTTACGAAAAGAGCCTTTGAATAACATCTATAAGTGATAAGCAAATTTATTTAACTCGGACTTTTGTGAAAATCATGTGAGTATATGAAAGGAAGGATTTGTTACATGAAAGATATTAATTTTTCCCGTTATCGTAGGCTACGTCAAACAGCTAATGTCCGAAGAATGGTACGTGAAACACATTTACACGTTGAAGATTTCATTTATCCTCTATTTGTGGTAGAAGGGGAAAACCAAAAAAACCCTGTTTCATCGATGCCTGGAGTTTATCAATATTCACTTGATCGTCTTAATGAAGAAGTGGCAGAAGTTGTTGAACTTGGGATACCATCTGTCATTGTCTTCGGGGTACCTAATGAGAAAGATGATGTTGGCTCTCAAGCATATCATGACCATGGAATTGTTCAAGATGCTATACGACAACTTAAAGCATCTTTTCCTGAGCTTGTCGTTATTGCTGATACATGTCTCTGTCAATATACAGATCATGGGCATTGTGGAATTATTCAAGGTGGACAAGTTTTGAATGACCCGTCATTAAATTTACTCGTGAAAACAGCGATAAGCCAGGCAAAAGCTGGGGCTGATATTATTGCTCCTTCAAATATGATGGATGGTTTTGTAGCAGCAATTCGTCAAGGCTTAGATGAAGCGGGCTATGAGTATATTCCAATGATGTCTTATGGTGTAAAGTATGCATCTGCTTTCTATGGCCCTTTTAGAGATGCAGCTCATGGTGCGCCACAGTTTGGGGATCGTAAAACATATCAAATGGACCCAGCAAACCGTTTGGAAGCACTTCGTGAAGCTCAATCTGACGTAGAAGAAGGAGCAGACTTTCTCATAGTCAAACCAGCTCTTTCATATTTAGACATTATCAGAGATATGCAAAACAATATTAACATCCCAATTGTAGCTTATAACGTTAGCGGCGAGTATTCGATGATTAAAGCAGCAGCACAAAATGGTTGGTTGAATGAACAAGAAGTCGTTTTAGAAAAACTGACTAGTATGAAGCGAGCTGGAGTTGATCTAATCATAACCTACTTTGCTAAAGATGCAGCCCGTTGGTTAACTGAGAAGTAAACATGTTGAGAAACACTTATACGTCAGGGAATGTAGATACTTTATTACCCCTGAGTAACACCCTTGATTATTTATAGGAAGGTGTCTAATTATGCGAAGCTATCAAAAGTCAATTGAAGCGTTTGAAAAAGCACAACAACTTATGCCAGGTGGAGTGAATAGTCCTGTTCGTGCATTTAAATCTGTTGATATGAACCCGATCTTTATGAAAAAGGGGAAAGGGTCAAAAATATACGATATCGACGGAAATGAATATATAGATTATGTTTTGTCATGGGGACCACTTATTCATGGACATGCAAATGAAAGAGTCGTAGAAGCAATTAAAAAAGTAACTGAAGATGGCACAAGCTTTGGAGCACCTTCATTAATTGAAAATGATCTTGCCCAGCTTGTTATTGATCGCGTACCATCCATTGAAGTAATTAGAATGGTTAGCTCAGGTACAGAGGCAACAATGAGTGCTCTTCGTTTAGCCCGAGGTTATACTTCTCGCAATAAAATAATGAAGTTTGAAGGTTGTTATCATGGACACGGAGATTCATTATTAATTAAGGCTGGATCAGGAGTTGCAACACTCGGCTTACCTGACAGTCCTGGTGTGCCAGAGGGTATTGCAAAAAATACTATTACAGTTCCTTATAACGATCTTAATAGTGTCAAATATGCTTTTGAGCAATTTGGTGATGATATTGCTGGCGTTATCGTTGAACCTGTTGCTGGTAATATGGGGGTTGTACCACCTCAGGAGGGCTTTCTAGAAGGGTTAAGGGAAATTACTGAAGAGTATGGTTCATTATTAATCTTTGATGAAGTTATGTCAGGATTTAGAGTTGCGTATCATTGTGCACAAGGGTATTTTGGTGTTATCCCAGATATTACATGCCTAGGAAAAGTTATTGGGGGTGGCCTTCCAGTAGGTGCATACGGTGGAAAAGCGGAAATAATGAACCAGATCGCTCCGAGTGGACCGATTTATCAAGCTGGTACACTGTCCGGTAACCCACTTGCAATGACAGCTGGTTATGAAACATTGATCCAATTAACACCAGAATCATATGCACAATTTGAACAAAAAGCAGATCTTTTAGAGGAAGGTCTTTCAGCAGCAGCACGTAAATATGAAATTCCACATACAATCAATCGTGCTGGTTCAATGATCGGCTTCTTCTTTACAGATGAAGAAGTAACAAATTATGAAATGGCAAAAAAATCTAATTTAGCTTATTTTGCAACATTTTATCAAGCTATGTCTGAACAAGGTGTCTTTTTGCCACCATCTCAGTTTGAAGGACTATTTTTATCAACAGCTCATTCACATGAAGATATTCAACATACAATTCACAGTGCGGAAAAAGCTTTTTCAAAGCTTAAATCTTAAGTAAATGAACATAGAAAAAGAAGGTGTAGATAAAGTGTACCATCAACTTTATCTACACCTTTTTCATGTTTTATCAACGTTTTATACATAAATGATCAATTTCATTCATAAATCTGTAATGTCATAGTAAAAATGGTACTTGTTTGAAAGGAGGAGTAAGGTGACACAAGAAGAGCAATCGTCGCTGCGATTTTCAATTGAAGAGTCGGTATGGTTTCAAAAGGGACAGGAAGTCTCAGAACTTTTATCAATTTCTTTAGATCCTGATATTATGATTGAAGAGCATGATCAATATATTACAATTCGTGGTTCGCTTCAGCTATCAGGTGAATACAGAATAGATGAAAATGCTGTACATGAAGACGTCAGAGAGTTTCCTGGAAGGGTTGTTAATACTATTATTACACGAGAAGATGGTGTAAGTGAGCTAAAGCATGTTTTTCCTGTTGATATAACAATTCCGAAGACTCGAATTGATCGTATGGATGACGTGTATATTTCAATCAATTCATTTGACTATGAAATTCCTCAAACAAGGTGTTTAGAAGTGTTTGCAGATCTTTCTATAAGTGGAATATATGATCATCACCAATCTGAGGTTATAAGAGAAGGTGAGTATTATGAGGAAATCATTGAGCATGAAGAGGGACAGGAAGGGACCGAACGAGTAGAAGTAAATGATGTCGATTCAATGGGAAATGTAAAAGATGGAGAAGATGTGGTGCATGTTGGAATTGAAGAAGACTTGTATGATCCATTCGAAGTTGAAGTCAGAAAACAAGTAGAAGAAGATGTTTTAGATTCAGCAGAAAGTGCTGAAAGTAATGTACCAAATGTAGATGTATATAGCCCTCAGGTTGAATTAAAAGGTAGAGAAGAAACTGATTTAGTATTAAACTTTGAAAGGCACAGTGAAGAACGTAATGAGGTTCAAACAAAGGAAATAAAGGTCAGAGAAGAAGCGATGATAGGGGACGAATCTGAAGCAAAACGTGATGAGAATGCACTATATTTAACCAAGATATTTGGCAAAGAGGAGCATGAAAGCGATTTTTCACAAGTGAAAATGTGTTTTGTTCAACAAGGTGATTCCGTGCAAACCATATCAGAAAGATATGATGTATCTGTTCAACAGCTTTTACGAGTAAATCATCTCGAACAAGAACATGACATTTATGAAGGTCAAATATTATATATACCTATCTACATCGATAGCAAAGTTTAGTAATTAACATGACTACGAAAAATGAGGGTCATGATAAAACAGCAACAGTATTAAATTATCATAGTCCTATCCTAGCTAAATATGGAATAATACCCGATCAGGTTGAGCAGATTGGAAAGAAGCTTGTCAAAGTACATTCCAAGTCAGGAACGTTCGCATTGAAGAGATTGGATGGTAAATATCAAGACGGTTCATTTATTAAGACAATGCAATCTTTATTCGAACGTGGATTTACGAATATTATTCCTATTTATCGAACTAACAATGGAAACTTTCTTGTACACTTCGACAATAATTGTTTTTATTTAATGCCATGGTTTCAACATGAAAATCGTCAAGGTTTCTTTCAGCAAATGATGCGAGAATTAGCGAGACTTCATTATATGACATCGAAGGACATAGTGTATACGAATAATCAAATAGCAAAATCATATAATGATATAAAAGCATCATGGAGAACTCAAAGGGTCTTTTTGGAAAGGTATATGGAAGTGTGTGAAAGTAAATGGTATATGTCACCATTTGAATTGCAGTTTGTTACGTATTTTCACGAAATCATGCAAGCTATTCATTTTGCTGAACGAAATCTAGATCAATGGTTTGAAATGACCGAACAAAAAAAGCATTCTCGAGTTTCAATCGTACACGGGAATGTTTCACCTGAACACGTCGTAAGCAACGATAAAGGGAAAGGTTATTTTATTAACTTTGAAAGGTCATCTATCGCTTCTCCTGTATATGATCTAGTTACATTAATACACCGGACATTAAAAACGTACCCAGTGAATAACCATGAATGTGTAGAGTGGATTCAGCATTATCAACAATTTAACTCATTAAAGGAAGAAGAACGTTTTTTGCTATACAGTTACGGTTCATATCCTGAACAATTATATAATATTGTTCGAAAACATTTAGCAAGTTCAACAAATAACAATGAGCTTCAGAGTACTGAACAATTACTACGGGCATATTGGCAAATGAAAAACATTGAGTTTGTTATAATGCAGTTAATTGACGGAGAAAAAATGACTAGTAACGAATAAAAAGAATCCCATATATAACATATCATATGTTGTATATGGGATTTTTTATATCCAATTGAATTCAAATGCTACTGCAATAACGACTAACAAAGCAAGTATAAACACATCAAACGTAGTTGGAAAAAAGATGGTACGAAGTAATTGAAAGACCGCAATAGGAATGATCATTTGTCCACAAATATCGCGAAGCTGACGCGCCCATGGTGGAAGTGAAAAAGGTGTGTATTTCCGTCTCATCGTTAGCCTCCTTACATTTAAGCTAGTGATTTTCACAGCTACACTTTTCTTATGGCTGTTTTCGAATTTTTAGTTGTTTTTCGTGCTAACATATAACTATGCAAACAACTAGGATTTAATGGACATATTAGTATTGTAAATCACAAGAGTATTTCGGAAATTTCAACAAAGTTTATGAAAAGAGCCTTTCATATAGATGAGGTTTTAGGGAATTGTAGCGGTTTAAAGAGGAGAAAACACTTGGAGCAATCAGTAGTATATTTTAAGTCCATGATCACCTCAACTGAAAACAGCCTTTACAATAAATACTCGTAAATAAACATATATTAAAGTATGCCATCATCAATGAAATAGTGCATTCACCCATCTAATTTGCTAACTAATGAATAACTTTTAAAAAAATTGGTTAAGATGATTGACGACAAAAACAATTTTTCGGTAGTATATAGAATATAAATATGATACTATTGACAAACATATAAGAGATGCGTTCATGTTCATTGAACAATATCTAAATGCGTAGACAGGGAAGAGTACAATAGGTAGCTCCTTCAGAGAGAGAAATTTATAGCTGAGAAATTTCTTAGGATCGCTATTATTCGAAAGTCACCCTTAAGCTGCTTCTTTGAAAGATCGATGTGTCAATTAGAAGAAGCCGGATGCAACCGTTATTTGTTTAAGCGCTTAAACTTCATTGTGTAATAATGTAGTTTAAGAATTAAGGTGGAACCGCGGAAAATAAACTCCTTTCGTCCTTTTTTGGATGGAGGAGTTTTTATTTTTTAGTTAGGTTTTGCTTTTCGCAATTGATTGGCGTTTTTCGAACGTTGCGTTGCTATTTTAATTTTCTTAAGTTATTAGTCAGGAGGAACTAACATGGAAACAAATGAACAAATGCTATCGACAAAATACGATCCAAATAAAGTTGAAAAAAATCGATATAAGTTTTGGCTTGAAGGAAAATATTTTGAGGCAACTGGAGATAGTGAAAAAGAACCTTATACAATTGTAATACCCCCACCAAATGTAACAGGCAAGCTACATTTAGGTCATGCTTGGGATACAACATTACAAGATATATTGACGCGTATGAAACGCATGCAAGGGTTGGATGTTCTTTGGTTACCTGGAATGGATCACGCTGGTATTGCTACTCAAGCAAAGGTCGAAGCAAAGCTACGTGAACAAGGAACATCTAGATATGATTTAGGAAGAGAAAAATTTGTTGAGGAAACGTGGAAGTGGAAAGAGGAGTACGCTAGTCATATTCGTCAGCAGTGGTCAAAGCTTGGCTTGGGTCTAGATTATTCACGCGAGCGTTTTACACTTGATGAAGGGCTTTCTAAAGCTGTTCGTGAAGTTTTCGTAACATTGTACAAAAAAGGTCTTATTTACCGTGGAGAGTATATCATTAACTGGGACCCACAAACGAAGACAGCCCTGTCAGACATTGAAGTGATTCATAAAGATGTGCAAGGTGCATTTTATCATATGCGTTATCCACTAACGGACGGTTCAGGGCATATCGAAATTGCTACAACACGACCTGAGACGATGCTTGGAGATACTGCTATTGCAGTTCATCCAAAGGATGAGCGCTATAAGCATTTGATTGGAAAAACAGCTAAACTACCAATAATAGGAAGAGAGCTAAAGATCGTAGGTGACGACTATGTTGATATGGAGTTCGGATCTGGAGCAGTAAAAATTACTCCAGCCCATGATCCAAATGACTTCGAAATTGGTAACCGTCATAATCTTGAAAGAGTTCTTGTTATGAATGAAGACGGAACGATGAATAACAATGCTGGTAAATACCAAGGGATGGATCGCTTTGAATGTCGTAAGCAAATTGTGAAAGATTTAGAAGAGCAAGGAGTACTCTTTAAGATTGAGGAGCATATGCATTCAGTAGGTCATAGTGAACGAAGTGGAGCTGTAGTTGAGCCATATTTGTCAACACAATGGTTTGTAAAAATGCAGCCATTAGCTGATGAAGCGATCAAGTTACAGCAAACAGGTGATAAGGTGAATTTTGTTCCTGATCGCTTTGAAAAAACGTATTTACGTTGGATGGAAAATATTCGTGATTGGTGTATTTCTCGTCAATTGTGGTGGGGACACCGTATTCCTGCTTGGTACCATAAGGAGACAGGTGAAGTGTATGTAGATCATGAACCACCAGCTGACGTTGAAAATTGGGAACAAGATACTGATGTATTAGATACTTGGTTCAGTTCAGCGCTTTGGCCATTTTCAACGATGGGATGGCCTGATGAATCTTCATTGGATTACAATCGTTATTACCCATCGAATGTTCTCGTTACTGGTTATGATATTATTTTCTTCTGGGTGTCAAGAATGATATTCCAAGCTCTCGAGTTTACTGAGAAACGTCCTTTTGATGATGTATTAATACATGGACTTGTACGTGCTTCGGATGGAAGAAAAATGAGTAAATCTTTAGGAAATGGTGTAGATCCAATGGATGTCATCGACCAATATGGTGCTGATTCCTTACGTTACTTCCTGGCAACAGGTAGCTCTCCAGGTCAAGATTTACGTTATAGCACGGAGAAGGTTGAAGCTACTTGGAACTTTGCTAATAAAATATGGAATGCATCGCGATTCGTAATAATGAATTTAGATGGCCTTAAGTATGAAGAAATAGACTTAACAGGAGAGAAGTCAGTAGCAGATCAATGGATATTAACAAGACTTAATGAGACAATTGAAAAGGTTACTACTTTAGCAGATAAATATGAATTTGGTGAAGTTGGTCGTGTGTTATACAACTTCATTTGGGATGATTTCTGTGATTGGTATATAGAAATGGCTAAGCTCCCATTATATGGGGATGATGTCAAGGCAAAGAAATCGACACGAAGTGTATTGGCATATGTGTTAGATAATACTCTACGCTTATTACATCCGTTTATGCCTTTTATTACCGAGGAAATTTGGCAAAATCTACCTCATGAAGGTGACTCCATAACAGTTGCTAAGTGGCCGCAGGTTCGTTCAGAACTTTCAAACGAACAAGCTGCAAATGATATGCACTTACTCGTTGATATTATTCGATCAGTCCGCAATGTTCGAGCTGAAGTGAATACACCAATGAGTAAGAAGATTAAGCTCCACATTAATGCAAAAGATGAGAATGTAGCTACTCGTCTAGAAGACAATCGTTCATATATCGATAGATTCTGTAATCCAAGTGAATTAATGATCGGTGTAGGATTACAACCACCTGCTAAGTCTATGACAGCGGTAGTAACGGGTGCAGAATTAATTCTACCACTTGAAGGCTTAATTAATATTGAAGAAGAAGTACAACGTCTGCAAAAAGAATTGGAAAAGCTGAATAAAGAAGTAGACCGTGTACAAAAGAAATTAAGTAATGAAGGTTTCGTCAACAAAGCTCCAGAAAAAGTAATTGCTGAAGAACGTGCAAAGGAACAGGATTATGTTGAAAAACGTGAAACAGTTCGTGCTCGTATCGCGGAACTGAAAGGATAATACATTAATAAAGAGCGGATTCATGTGAAAGGCATGATGAATGAGGAGCATTTTCTAAAGATTATTCAAAATTCATTTGTAGACAAATGAATGATGGATAGACTAAAATATAACACGAACCCGAGAGGGTTCGTGTTTTTTGAATATAACAAAGCTGCAGTGTTTGCGACGGATAGTCAAAGAGCTGCACTTTTCTATAATCTAGATCCTTTAAGTCCTAGATATGATTTAGGCATTAAAATAAGCTTTTAATAGATCACACAGAGCTTTAGATTGGCAGGGAATATTAGAGGGGCAAGAGCTTCACGTTAATTGTTACTAAGGAGGAGTTTTTATGGTAGTTACATATAAGGAAGCTATAGATTGGATTCATTCACGACTTCGTTTAGGTATGAAGCCAGGACTAAAAAGAATGGAGTGGATGATGGAGCGTTTGGCTCATCCTGAACAACATATTAAAACAATTCATGTTGCTGGGACAAATGGTAAAGGTTCGACGGTATGTTATTTGCGAACAATTTTACAAGAGGCAGGCTACAACATAGGTACTTTTACATCACCTTACATTGAACAATTTAATGAACGTATTAGCATCAATGGTGTTCCAATTCATGATGAGGAAATCGTAAGTTTAGTTAATGAGATTAAACCCTTAGCAGAACAGTTAGAACATACTGAGTTAGGTTCGCCTACCGAATTTGAAGTAATCACTGCGATGGCATTAGTTTATTTTGCAAAAACAAAGCAAGTTGACCTCGTAATCTTTGAAACAGGTCTAGGAGGTAGGTTAGATTCTACGAATGTTATTGACCCATTGTTTTCCATTATTACGAATATCGGGTTTGATCATACTGCTATTCTTGGCGAGACAGTTGAAGAAATTGCATATGAAAAAAGTGGAATTATAAAGCCAGACTCACCAGTGATTACTTCGGTTGAACAGGAAGAAGCCTTACAAGTCATTTTAGCAAAAGCACAGTCTACAAATTCTCAAGTATATCAATATAACCTCGATTTTACTATTGCTAATTATCAATCAACAAAAAGCGGTGAATCATTCTCAATTAAGACTCCTTTTTTAACAATAAATGATCTCAACTCTAAGATGAAAGGTGCTCATCAAGTGAAAAATGCGGCTCTAGCAATTATGGCAGCCGTATATTTGAAAACACATTTTTCAATGACCATAGAAGAAGTCCATATTCGCGATGGAATAAAGAACGCATTTTGGGCTGGTCGTTTTGAATCGCTAATGGCAGAACCGATGGTTATCATTGATGGTGCACATAACCCAGAGGGAGTTCAAGCCTTATGTAAAACGCTTAACGATCACTTTAACGATAAGAAGATACATATCATATTTTCTGCATTAGCAGATAAACACATTGGAGATATGCTTAACCCTTTAGCTGATATTGCTGAACGACTTACATGTACTTCGTTCGATTTTCCTAGGTCTTTATCAGCAAGAGAATTGTATGATCAATGTAGTAGAAGTAATAAGGATTACGAGGAAGATTGGAAAGTAGTTATAAATGAAAAGCTTAACTCCATCCCTAAAGATGACGTTCTTATTATCACAGGTTCACTATATTTTATATCAGAAGTACGATTACATATATTAGGATGTTTGTCGTAGTATTTTCATATTACATATGACTTTTGTCTGAAAATTTGGTAAAATATAGACGATAAATGATTAAATATGAAATATGTAGTAGAGGAGGACGATATTTGAAATCTAAAAACATATTATGGGTATATTGGGCTATATATACACCTTTAGTTTTATACTTAGTATTTTCAAATACGAGTCCTTTATTATATGAGAATGCTCAGGATATTCTTTTATTTTTAATATTAATGATTATTGTTTGCTTTTTTCCTATTATTGTTAATGAAACGCCGATATTTTTTGGCCAAGCTGTGTTATTAGCTGTGTTTTTATCGTTTGGGTTATTTGTAGAGATGGTATTAATGCAGCTTTCTATCGTCGTACTTCTATTAAGGTTACGTATTAGCAAGAGCGAATTATATCGTTACCCATTAAATTCAATCATGTTCGTATCAATTTCTATCATAGGAGGCCTAGTATATTATAGCCTAGGAGGCGCTCATGGTGCTGAAATAGTCAATTTAACTCAGTCAGCCATACCAATAATAGGTTATTTGGTAACTATTTTTATTTCAAACCAACTGTTTTTAGCAATAATTGATTATGTAAAATTCAAAAGAAAAATGAAAAAGTCACTGTTAAGTCGAGACATGCTATGGGAAGTTATAACCACTTGTATTCTTATCCCTTTTGGACTTATTTTATTTTTATTATATGAACAACTAGGTATCCATGCATTAATTTATACAGGCTTACCATTTATATGTATCGTAACTATGATTCAACTCTATAATTCAAGTCGAAAAGTCAATGATTATTTACAACGTGCTAGTGAAATAGGTCATCAACTGGCAGAACAGCTAAAAGTAAAACAAGTAATAGATTTATTTTTAGAGAAGCTCACCATGATGTTTCCTGTAGATTTAGCATATATTTTAGATGTGGTAAATGATGATACTCTCAATTTAATTAGGTATTTTGAATGTTCTGAGGAAAAAAAGCTCACAATCCCTCCATTACAAAAATATGAAGGGATTGCTGGAGAGGTTTGGGCTTCTAAGAAACCAGTTATCTATCATTCTCGTAACAGCTGGAAATCGGTTATGAATGGCTGTTTACCACCAACGGTAGAAAGTGTTATGGCTGTCCCTGTTGTGCGAAACCAAACTGTTGTTTCTGTCATTGTTTTAGCCTCCCATAAGAAGCGGGCATATAAAAAATATCAGTTAATGCTAGTAGATTTATTAGGATCTTATTTGGCTGTAGCGATTGAAAATGCGCGTCATTACGAAGAAGCTAAGCATAAAAGTGAACATGATGGTTTAACAAAAATATATAACTATCAATATTTTGAAGTCTTATTAAGTCAAGAAATGGATGTATTATCAAAAAAAGATTGGTACAAGTCGCTATCCATCATCTTAATTGATATAGACCATTTTAAAGCGGTGAACGATACTTATGGTCATCAAAGCGGAAATGACATTCTTCGTGATACTGCTATGCTGTTAACAGAGATTGTAGGGAATGAAGGAACTGTTGCACGCTATGGAGGAGAAGAATTCATTATTCTATTACCTCTCTACGACCGTCAATCAGCGTTTTCTTTGGCGGAGGACATTCGGAAAAAGATCGCATCAAGACCATTTTATATTACTGGGAATTTATCTGATAAGAAAGTCCAACAAGTTAAAATTACTGCCAGTATAGGAATTGCTACCTCTCCTTACGATGGAGAAAATCCAATAGAGCTCATTCGTACAGCTGATAGAGCGATGTATACAGGAGCGAAGCAAGCAGGAAGAAATAAAGTAGCCGTGCTTGCACAATAATTTTCATTATCAAGGAAAATTCCATAATCGATTACTTTGTTGATTGGTGTTTATTTTAAAAATAGTAATCCTGATATCATTTCATCTATCAAATGAAGATAGTAATAAAAAAACTAGTTGTTGTACTCAGGTTTATCGGAAAATAACAACAAAGTAAACATAGAGAACCCTCCAGCCACTGTAATTAATGAGTTGTAGCTTAGCATATGAGTTCAGAAGAAACTGGTCAAAATATATGTAGATGGAGCTAATCATATGGTATATGTGTATCTATATATTTTTTTATTTTCACTAATTCTCGGCTCTTTTTTCAATGTTATTGGCCTACGTGTTCCAAAGGGGGAGTCGATTGTTGCTCCTCGCTCTGCTTGTCTTAACTGCAAGAGACAGCTTACATCACTTGAGCTTATCCCTGTCTTCTCATTTATCATTCAAGGAGGGAAATGTCGTAAATGTAAATCACCTATTTCCCCTCTTTACCCTTTTGTTGAATTAATGACTGCAATTCTTATAACAATTTCCCCATTGATATTAGGTTGGTCGATGGAATTATTAGTTTGTTGGACAATGATTTCGATGTTGATGATCCTCTTTGTTTCAGATATTACTTTCATGCTAATACCAAACAAAGTTTTGTTATTTTTCACAGTTGTGTTTGTGATTGAACGCATTTTCCTTCCGTTAACACCGTGGTGGGATGCCATCATAGGCGCGCTTATTTCGTTTTGTTTACTAAGCCTTATTTCAATAATAAGCAGAGGAGGAATAGGTGGTGGAGATATTAAACTGTTTAGTCTTCTAGGGGTCGTCCTTGGCTCTAAAGGGGTGTTGTTAGCATTTTTTTGTTCAACATTATTTGGTGCTTTGTATGGGTTATTGGGGATGTTGTTAAGCAGGCTAAATCGGAAAATTCCCATTCCATTTGTCCCGTTTATTTTGCTTGGAACAATCATTAGTTATTATTTTAGTGAAATAATAATATCGTGGTATGTTAACAAGATGATTGTTATTTAATATTTATGCTCCTTTCGTGATCTTTGTTGCTATGGTTATCATGGTTTTAGAATGTAAGTCATCATTATAAATAAGAAAGGATGCCCCGAATTCTAGTTGTGTACGTGTTAATTCCTTAATACGAAAAACAACAATCAATGTGAAAACGGGCAATATTAAATTAGAGCCAAAAAAGCAACTAAGAAATTTGACGAAAACCTTTAATATTAAGACGACAAAAGTCTTGTGTTTTTTTTGAAGCCCTATGCTACCATTGGAGCAAGCTAAGAAATGTGACACTAGGTGGTGAAAGTGTGGACGAGCAAAAAGAACAGATATCAATTAAAATTAACGGAAAAGAGCAAAATGGGGTTCAAAGAAAAAAAAAGAACCTGTCTGTCGGGAAGAAACAAGTAGCTACAACAAAAGATCAAGGTGAAGAGGAATTTTTGTGGGTATTACCTGATAAACAACAAAACAATATTGAGCATAAAGATATAGTGTCAATCGAAGACTTGCGTCATAAAGGAAATAGCGATACATCGAGGCGTAAATTAAGATTCCCTAAAATAAACCATAAATTTCCGTATTCATCAAAAAACTTTTTGATGTCCATACTATTGGCAATTGTCATTGGAATTGGGTTAGGCTTATTAATGTTACAATTAATTTCTGACGAGCAGCCAAAACAGGCACTAGAAGAAAATATGCCATTGGAAGACTCAGTTGATTTATCAGATGCTACCAATTCGAACCAGGCTTCTAGTACTACTCAAATAGATATTTTTGAACCTCTCGTTGTACAAGTTGTTCAAGGAGGAGCTTTTTCTCAAGAATCTTCTGGACAGGAATATCAACAGCAATTATCAAGTAATGGAATCCCATCGATCCTAATAAAAAGCGCGGACAATTATTCTTTGTTTATTGGGCTTAGCAATACACAGGCATCTATTGACTCTCTTAGTCAACTTTTTACTGATAGAGGATTAGAGACGTATAACAAGCAATTTGTCATTGAGGGTGGAACAATTACTACTAGTAATGATGAAGAAAAGAATTATATTGGACTAAGCAGACAGTTTTATGAAAGTCTTATTGAGTCATCAGCTATATTACTTTCTGGAAAGTCATTAAATGAAGAAGTGTGGAATAGTTTAGAGCAAAACTATTTGATGATTTCTCAGCTAGATTTGAATACATTGTCAACCTTAATACAGCAGCATGCTAAGGAACTAACCACAGCAGTTCAACAACTGAAAACCTATAGGCAAAACGGTGACCGTACATCCATAATGAATAGTCAGCAAGCTTTACTGAATATTCTCGTATTATACGATGAGATGATTGTGAAAAGCAGCAATTAATGCGAAAGCAGTCATCATAAAAAATAAAGTTCATATGGCAGTTAGCTAAAAGGGAATTGAGCAAAGGTCAATTACCCTTTTCAGATTTCCATCCTATGTGCTTTGTTTTCTCACTTTTGAATTTTAGGTTTTATGCTTCAGTTTATTACTTACAATTGTTTTATTATTTTTCACTCTAGCTGATAAGAGGCATATTTTTATTTTTACAAGGTCCGTTTATATGTATAAAGTAAGTGTACTTTGACTTCATGGTCCGGTATGAGCCTTCATTGCATTTCTCCTTAAGTGTTAAATCTTTATATTTATATGGAACGTTGATCGTTCACTTCCAATGATTCATAGGCAATGAGTCTACTGATTGTTGAATATATACCCTTTTTTGGACAACATTGCTCTCTGAAAGGACAAACCACACAATCCTTTGTATAGCTGCATATACTTTATATAGTTGTATATGACCATCTTGCGACCCTTTCTATTATCTATTTCCTACCTAAAAAACTGTGGAGATTAATTTCTATACTAATTAAGGAAATCCTAATTTAATTGTCAACAGCTTTTGAAGCCACGGGCATTATTTATTCTACTTAAGATTAACTTTGTATTTCAGTGTTTAAAGTATGCTCATTTACATAATCTAAACTTGAATAAAGCACGTAGTAATTAAGAGCAGCTGCAGTCGTTTTTCCTTTAATAATGATTCTAATTAAGTGATTTTTTACTGTTTTAGAGCAATTTAGTGTAATAAATAAGGGTAAAAAATAAATATGATCTAAAATATACTAATATGAATTGTTTATGAGCCAATAATTTGTTACGATACTGTTGTATCTTCCAAACTGTACGAAATAAAATAAAGGGTGATAGTATGAATAACCTCATTTTAGCCTCTGGATCTCCTCGTAGAAAAGAACTTTTAGAAAACCTTCGCATACCATTTACTGTCTCTGTAAGTAATATTGAAGAAATTATTGATGCTCATTTACCTCCTGAAGATGTCGTCATGTCACTTGCATACCAAAAAGCAAAGAATATCTCAAACTACAATCCAAATTCATATGTAATTGGGGCTGACACAATTGTTATAAGTAACGGTGAATTACTAGGTAAACCACAAAATAGAGATGATGCGTTTAATACACTAACAAAACTATCTGGTTCCAAGCATCAAGTCCTAACAGGAGTAGCACTCATTTCTCCTCAATTGGAAAAGACGTTTTTTGAATCCACAGAGGTAACCTTTTGGGAATTAACTGAACAAGAAATTACTGAGTATATTGATAGTGGTGAACCATTTGATAAAGCGGGATCCTACGGTATACAGGGATTAGGTGCACTATTAGTAAAAGAGCTTAAAGGTGATTATTTTTCAGTTGTAGGTTTACCGGTAGCTAGAACTGTTCGCGAGCTGAAAAAAATCGGCTATTACCCAAAGATAACTAAATAATAATGCGTATTCTATACTAAGGGGGGGAAATATGAATGTAAGCGAAGTGATGATACGTGACTTCCCAAAAGACGAGCGCCCTAGAGAACGACTTATCACTGAAGGACCAAATTGTCTCTCTAATCATGAACTTCTAGCAATCATTTTAAGAACTGGAACGAAAAATGAATCTGTTCTTCAATTATCGAACCGGCTATTAACACACTTTGAAGGACTTCGTTTATTAAAGGACGCTTCTATAGAAGAAATTACAGAAATTAAAGGAATCGGTGTCGCAAAGGCTGTGCAAATTATGGCTTCTGTGGAATTAGGCATGCGTATTGGAAGACTGCAATTTGAAGAAAGATATGTCATTAAATCACCTAGAGACGCTGCAAGTTACGTCATGGATGACATGCGTTTTCTTACACAAGAACATTTTGTCGTTTTGTATTTAAACACTAAAAATCAAGTGATGCATAGGCAAACAGTTTTCATTGGTAGCTTAAATGCATCAATTGTCCATCCTAGAGAAGTGTTTAAAGAAGCTTTTCGCCGTTCAGCAGCTTCAATCATATGTTCACATAATCATCCGTCCGGAGACCCGGCACCTAGCCGTGAGGATATTGAAGTAACTAAGCGACTATCAGAGTGTAGTAAGATTATAGGAATCGACTTATTAGACCATATTATAATAGGTGATAATAAATTCGTAAGCTTAAAGGAAAAAGGATATTTGTAGCACTGTTATTTTAATCGGTGGTACGATATAATATTATTTATGAGTTTTTTACTAACTCTTTTTCGTAAACTTTGTAAATAATGTTATCAAATTAGATCAACTAGTGACTATTCTACTTGATAGTCATCTCATGAAATAAGAGAAGATGGCACATACTCTAGTTGTATATTTATTAATATGAAAACAGCAAGTTTTTTGCTGAAAGTGGCTATACAAATCACTTTTAAATGGACAAGCAAAAGTTTACTACAATAATTATATGTATTTCGTAGCAGAAAGGAAGATACAATTAATGTTTGGCATTGGTACTAGAGACCTTGGAATAGATTTAGGAACAGCAAATACAGTTGTGTATGTAAAAGGAAAAGGTATACTCGTGAGGGAACCTTCAGTAGTGGCTTTTCAAAAAGACTCTAAGCAAATAGTGGCTGTTGGTAATGAAGCTAAAAATATGATTGGACGTACACCTGGAAATGTTGTGGCAAGACGCCCGATGAAGGATGGGGTTATTGCAGATTATGAAACAACAGCAACGATGATGAAATATTATATTAAGCAAGCATTGAAAAATAAAAGTGTTTTTGCGCGTAAACCGAATGTTATGGTATGTATACCTTCTGGTGTAACTGCAGTTGAAAAGCGGGCTGTTAAGGATGCTACAAAGCAGGCTGGTGCCCGTGAAGCATACACGATTGAAGAGCCATTTGCAGCAGCTATCGGTGCAAATTTACCGGTGTGGGAGCCTACTGGTAGCATGGTTGTCGATATTGGTGGAGGTACGACGGAGGTTGCGATAATTTCTTTAGGAGGGATTGTTACTAAGCAATCCATACGTGTTGCTGGTGATGAGATGGATGAAGCGATCATTCAATATATTCGTAAATCGTTTAACTTATTAATTGGTGAGCGTACCGCAGAATTAATAAAAGTAGAGATTGGATCAGCAAGTATATCAGATGATGTCGAAGGCATGGAAATAAGAGGTCGTGACTTAGTTACAGGGTTGCCAAAAACGATAGAAATTTCTGCAGACGAAATCACTCAAGCAATGCGTGATACAGTATTTTCTATTGTAGAATCAGTAAAGAATACGTTAGAAAATACGCCTCCTGAATTAGCCGCAGATATTATGGATAGAGGAATTGTTTTGACTGGTGGAGGCGCGTTGTTAAGAAATCTAGATAAGGTTATTAGTGAAGAAACGAAAATGCCAGTTCTTATTGCAGAAAATCCACTTGATTGTGTTGCGATAGGTACTGGAAAAGCATTAGATCACATTCATTTATTCAAAAACCAAGTTAATGATTAATATGATTAACTTAAGAGGGTGCAAATCATGCCACAATTCTTCTTAAATAAACGATTAATAATATTATTAATATGTGTAATTATTTTAGTGGCATTGATTGGGTTTTCATTAAGAGACCGTGAGCAGGTAACATGGCCAGAACAGTTTATCAAAGACACCGTTGGTTGGGTACAATCCATCGTTCATCAGCCCGCACAATATGTTGCGGGCTTCTTTGAAAATGTGAATGACTTAAAGAATACATACGAAGAGAACAAAATGTTAAAGGCCAGGTTGGAAGAATACGTTGCGTTAAAAGACAAGTATCAAATTCTTGAACAAGATTATGAAGAGCTTAGTGCTATATTAGAAAAAACAACAAGTCTTACAGATTATACTCCGATTCAAGCGACGGTTATTGGTAGAAATCCTGATCAATGGTATCAGAATATATATATAAATAAAGGTGAAAAACACGGTGTGAAAGTCGATATGGCAGTCATTACCTCAAAAGGCTTAATAGGAAAAGTGAAGCAGACTTCACAATTTAAATCAACCATTCAACTGTTAAGTGATACGAATCAAAATCGAATAAATCGGGTTGCTGCAGTTGTTCTAGGTGAGGATGAAGAAAGCAATGTAGATGGTGTTATTGAAGGCTATGATGATGAACGTGAGGCACTATTATTAAAACTTAAGAAAGCATCGAATGTCGAAGTGAAGGTGGACCAAGACGTCATTACATCTGGGTTAGGTGGCGTTTTTCCTAGTGGGTTGCCAATCGGTAAAGTAATAGATGTAGTGCCAGATGAATCTGGGTTATTACAATTAGCGTATGTTAAACCAGAAGCGAATTTTTCAGCAATCGATCACGTCATCGTACTAGAACGGACTATGACACCAGTAGATATCGAGGGGGAAGAATAGTGCGACGTTTTTACCTTCCTCTTTTCGCTACTTTCTTATTTATTGCTGAAAGTACGATCATAGACATATTTCCACCTGAACGGTTTTTTAAAGATTTCATTTATGTTCCAAGGTTTTCGTTAATTATGTTTATCTTTATTACAGTTTATCGTGATAAATTAATCGGTATTATATATGCAGCAATATTTGGATTATTATATGATGTAGTATATACAGAAGTTATTGGAATATATATGTTTTCGTATCCTGTTGCTGCATACTTAGTTTTTAAGCTTATGAAGTTTCTCCAATCTAATTTAGTTATTGTATCAGTTATATGTCTTTTTATGATTTCTTTCATAGAATATTATGTATATGGACTATATGCCCTAATTACAAGTACACAAATGTCAATAAATGATTTTAGTATGAATCGATTATATCCGACTATCGTGTTAAATAGTATATTTCTAGTTATTTTCTCTTATCCTTTAAAAAGATACTTAACAAAAGTGTCAGAAGATGATAGAAAAGGCTAGCATAGCTAAATACATAACAAGTTAATTAACTGATTTTTTGACAATCATCTTAGAGGAAATATTCAACCTTTGTCGAAATATATATTCATTGAGGTGAACGACGTGAATAAGCATAAACAACAATTGGTTACGATAAAAGGAACGAAAGAAGGATTGACGTTACATCTCGATGATACATGCTCATTCCAAAGCTTGTTACAAGAGCTAGAAGAAAAGCTATCGCTAACATTTCAAGGGGATGAGGAAGGTCCTTTCATAGCTGTTCATTTGCAGATTGGTAATCGTTTTCTAACAAATGAACAAGAAGAACAAATTCGTGTGCTCATTCGTTCAAAGAAGCAACTTGTTGTAGATTCAATAGAGGGGAATGTAATTTCCAAAGAGGAAGCATTAACGTGGAAACGAGAAACAGAGGTTGTTCCTGTATGTAAAATAATACGTTCAGGACAAGTATTGCATGTACAAGGTGATTTACTACTTATTGGTGACGTGAATCCTGGTGGGAAGGTTGTAGCTGGCGGTAATATTTTTGTTTTAGGTGCTCTGCGTGGAGTTGCCCATGCGGGTGCGAATAACGATAAACAATCCGTAATTGCTGCATCAGTAATGAAACCTTCACAATTGAAAATCTGTAATATTATTAGCCGAGCACCGGAATATGATGATGATAGTTCACATGGTATGGAATGTGCTTATATAAATGATGATAACAAAATAATAGTAGATCGTTTACAACTGCTAACTCATATTAGACCTATATTAACGCGGTTGGAAAGGGGAATGTGACAGTGGGAGATGCTATAGTCATAACATCAGGAAAAGGTGGAGTAGGCAAAACAACAACATCTGCTAATCTAGGAACCGCTTTAGCGCTAGCAGGAAAACGTGTGTGTTTAGTAGATACAGATATTGGCCTTCGAAATTTAGATGTCGTAATGGGTCTAGAAAATCGAATTATATTTGATTTAGTAGATGTAGTAGAAGGTCGTTGTACAAAGATTAATCAAGCCTTAGTAAAAGATAAGCGGTTTGATGATAATTTATACTTACTTCCTGCAGCACAAACAAGTGATAAAACAGCTGTAACCCCTGATCAAATGAAAAAACTAGTTTCCGAAATTAGACAGGATTTTGATTATGTTCTTATCGATTGCCCCGCAGGGATCGAACAAGGATACAGAAATGCTGTCGCGGGAGCGAATAAGGCAATTGTCGTAACAACACCAGAGAAATCAGCTGTTCGAGATGCGGATCGTATTATAGGTTTACTTGAAAAAGAAGAGGACATAGAACCACCAAAACTAATAATTAATAGAATACGTAATAAAATGGTAAAAGACGGGGATATGCTAGACGTGGATGATGTTGTAGCTCATCTTTCAATTGATTTGATCGGTATTGTAGCAGACGATGATGAGGTAATTAAAGCATCCAACGAAGGTGAGCCGATAGCTATGAATCCAAAGAATATAGCTGGTGTTGCTTATAGAAATATTGCACGAAGGGTGTTAGGCGAATCTGTTCCTCTCCAATCTTTAGACATTGGGGAGAAGGGTATGTTTTCAAAAATTAAAAAATTCTTTGGCGTGAAAGTATAAATAGGATAGAGCAGGTTTATATCATTCCTCTATCAAGTATATATAATGGCTTCTGATTAGTTTCCTTTTAATCAGAGGTCTTTTTCTTATGGGTCTTTTCATAAATTTATTTGCTACTAACTTTGAATAAACAATCGATCCAAAAACACCAGTCTTATTATGGAAGTTTAGCAATCTCTCGATTATATGATTTGTTGTATAGTGATTATATATATTTAGGCTCTTTTCAAAAAATTGTAACTGTATTTCAAAATTTGAAGTGATTAGGCTGTTTTATATGAACTTGATAATCATTAGAAAAGAGAACATGCAGTAACGGTTGTGTCATTCGTGTTTAGCTCCTAGTTTGAAAAATAACAATTAATAAAAAAATCCTTTAGTTTCTAACATTGTAGCCGACCACTTCTATCTGTGTAGTAATTTTAAATGAGGTTGAATAGAAGACACACGATCCAAATAAATAAATATAGTTACAACGACTTTTTTCACCATCTCCTAATGGATTTTTTGTTCTAATCAATCCGGACAAGTCATAAAATGGTACAAACAATTGATTAAAGAGATCGTTCAAAAAGTTTGGGAAGAAGGACTGTAGAATTAACTTGAACAGGGTGTTCTTAATCCGTATGCGCCATAGAAAATTACGGGTTTATGTGGGGATCCAATACATTTGCTGTAGTGTAAATGGCATTACGGATGCCTCGATTCTTCCGAGATTTGTTTCAGAGAAGTTAATTCCTTGATACGAAGCAGCAGAATTTTTTCTCAGTGCAGTAGTTTCATTCCGGTGCTCGTAGCTAAGCCGTCTTGTTATTCTTCGCTCTTTTTGAACATGCTCTTAAAGGGGAATGGTGTGAGATAAATGGGACATCATCGTGCTGATGAAATTAGAAAACGTATTGCAAAAAGAAAAAAAGATAGAGGGATACGCCCACCTCGCGATCAACCCTCAACGGAAATGTTTCGTGATGAACATCATAAAGTACCAATGCCCAACTCTTCATTTCAAAATGAATCTAATGATATTCATCCACTATTTCAAAAAGAAAAATTTATGTTTAAAGTATTATTTTCTATATGTCTAGTGTTAATTGTAGCAATTATGTTTAAAAACGAATCAGATACATTTAAATCGGGTAGGGATTTTGTTACCGGAACATTTCAGCAAGAATTTCAATTTGCTTCTGTCTCAGCATGGTATGAAGATATATTCGGAAAACCGATTGCTCTCCTTCCTGAACGCAATATTGCAGGAGAGGATAAAACTGAATTTTCCGATTTTGAGTATGCAGTCCCTGCATCAGGAAAAGTATTACAAGGTTTTGAGACGGATGGACAGGGTATTGTTATTGAGACAGTAAGCAAAACAGAAGTTGAGTCGATGGACGATGGGTGGGTATCCTTCGCTGGAAAGAAGGAAGGTCTTGGTAAAACAGTGATCGTACAACATGCTAATAAAACAGAAACGTGGTATGGAAATTTGCAGTCAATCTCAACTGAAATGTTTAAATTTATTGAAAAAGGTGAAGTGATTGGTGATGTGATGGAAGATAGTGATCAAACAAAGGGAACATATTATTTTGCAATTAAAAAAGGTACCGAATTTATTGATCCGATACAGGTGATCTCATTTGAATAACATCATTGTATTGATATCAAAAGTATACATTCACCCATTGCTTTGGTTTTTGATAGGGATCGGCATTATAACCGGACATGTAAGGGAACTTATCATGCTCTTTCTTATCGTTTTTGTTCACGAAATGGGTCATGTGCTTGCGGCTCATTTTTTTTCATGGCGTATTAAACGCATTGCTTTGTTGCCTTTTGGTGGAGTAGCTGAGGTAGATGAACATGGGAACCGACCAATAAAGCAAGAGTTAATTGTGATTTTAGCAGGACCACTTCAACATATATGGCTATTGGGAGTTGGCTATCTCCTATACACTACGTCGTTGTTGTCAGAAGACAGCTTTCAATTATTTGTAAATCAAAATTTAGTGATCTTGTCTTTAAATTTACTTCCTATTTGGCCGCTAGATGGGGGGAAATTATTATTTGTAATATTATCTTTAAAACAACCTTTTAGCAATGCACATAAGAGGACACTCTCCTGCTCGTTCATACTAATTCTTGTAATGGTCGTATTATTTCTAATTATCTATCCGTTTCAATTAAATCTTTGGATGATCATTGGCTTCTTAGCTTACTCTCTCATTATTGAATGGCGCCAACGTCATTATGTGTTTATGAGATTTTTGCTAGAGAGATATTATGGCAAACAAGATTCTGTTCAGCAGTTAAAGTCTATAATTGTTGATGATGTAGAACAAATTCATCATGTTTTACTAAAGTTTCAAAGAGGTTATAAACATTCCATTATTGTTCAACGTGGAGAGAAGGAAAATGCTTCTCTAGATGAGAACGAATTATTACATGCGTATTTTTCTGAAAAGCTAGTGACACAACCAATTGGTGATTTGCTATATGAGTACTAATTATAATCTATGGGAATTTTTTTGCACGCAAGGCCTTTTAGCATCTAAAATCTTCTAACGATGTTCTCGTAACATTCTTTTTTTTTTGCCCTAATCATGTTTTAAATGTTTGTCATGGAATAAAGAAGAAAAGATCATCGTTTGAACCTATAGTACTATAGCCTATTTTTAATAGCAAAAAAAGCAAAGATGATCATTGAAACTTTGTTGCTAATGAGATTAATTTAGAACAGCAATAAATAAATTTTATGCAATTGACCTCATTTTAAATGAGAAAAGATGCCACGAGTCCTTAAGTTTATGCTTATTTATTTCTTAGTATGAAAAGCAATAATCAATGGTAGAGCAGCCAAGATAAAAAGTCTTCATTCACCCTCTGGATTGGTCGGAGCTTGCACTTATCTTGTGTGTGGCGGTAAAATATAAAAATATCGATCGTTCACGAAATGAGGCATTGAATATTGGAAAAAAAACTGATTATTAACGCAACGAGCTTACAAAAAAGAATGGCGATAGTTGAAGATAATAAGCTCGTTGAATATCATATTGAGCAACCTAATAATCATGAGGTTGTAGGGAATATCTACCTAGGTCGAGTTACTGATGTTCATCCTGGTATACAAGCAGCTTTTGTAGATTATGGAGCTGAGAAGAAAGGGTTTATACACCGAGATCAACTTTTAAGCTATCATTTGTCGCCTTTATCAGTAAAGGAAAAACAACAAAAATCGATATCAAGTTTTATCCATCAAGGTGAAACAATACTCGTCCAAGGAATTAAAGAAGAAATCGGTAATAAAGGTGCGAAGTTAAGCGGTATCATTGAGGTACCTGGTCGTTACGTTATATATTTACCATTTGGTAATTATGTTGCAGTTTCGAAAAAAATTGATGATAATATAAAGCGAACTTATTTACAAAGCTTAGGTGAAGATTGGTGCGAAGAAAATGAAGGAGTTATTTTTAGAACAGCTTCTATAGAGATTGATGAAGAGGTTATCATTCAAGAGTTAATGTTTTTAAAGGAACGTTTTCAGCAACTTCAACGTAGACAGCAAATGGCTAAGGCACCTTATCTTTTACATCATGGTAATCATTTTGTTGATAAGATATTTAGAGAAATTCCTCAATCAACAATTAAAGAAGTCATCGTAGATGAACAGAACTATTATAAGGAAATAAAAACAAGATTTAACGGTAGTAAAAAAGAAGCTACACCAAGCGTTTCATTGTATACGAATAAAATAAATATTTTTTCTGCTTTCCATATAGACCATGAAATAGACAAATTGCTAAAAAAAATTGTTTGGTTAGATAATGGAGGGTATATCATTATTGAGCAAACAGAAGCATTAACAGTAATTGATGTGAATTCTGGTAAATATTTAGGGAAATCTGCGATTCGTGATACTATTGTACGTATAAATAAGTTAGCTGCAATAGAAATAGCAAGACAACTTCGATTACGTGATATCGGAGGAATTATTTTAATTGATTTTATTGATATGAAAACCGAAGAAGATAAAAGACAAGTTAGTCATGTACTTACAAAAGAAATGGCTAAAGATAGGACAAGAACTAACATCTTTGGATATACACGTTTAGGTATTCTAGAAATGTCACGTAAAAAAGTACGAGATAGTATACCAATACAATTAACAGCATCTTGTGAGAAATGTGATGGTATAGGTAGGGTGCTTTCAAATGAAGAAATTGCATATAAACTTGATCGTGAAATGATGGAATATCGTCAAACAGATGTTGAAGCAATATGGATAGAGACAACAGAAAGCATTAAAAAGATATTTTGCGGTCATAATGATGAGCATCTTACTAGGTTAGAAACGATGTTACGGCTATCTATCTTTTTAACAACAACATCTAAGAAAACAGACGCATTTTATGAAATAAAGCAAATGGGTACATATGCAGATATTCTTGAAAAAGTAAATAAGTCGAAAGTAGAAAACACTTATTGACAGTAAACATTTTTCTATGCTATCATTTTATTTGTGTTTGTTTGTAGCACCGTGCTACAACCGCTCAGATCAGGTACATAAATAAGTGTTCGATGCTTTCGAAACGCCTGAATACTGGCGAGTCTTAGTTTATTAAGGAGGTGCAAGTATGTACGCAATTATTGAAACTGGTGGAAAACAACTTAAAGTTGAAGAAGGTCAAGAGCTTTATATTGAAAAGCTAAACGTGGCTGATGGTGAAACTGTTACTTTTGATAAGGTTTTATTCGTAGGTGGAGACAATGTTAAAGTTGGAAGTCCTACTGTAGCTGGTGCAACTGTAACAGCAAAAGTTGAAAAACATGGCCGTCAAAAGAAAATTGTCATTTTCAAATATAAACCTAAGAAAAACGTGCGTAAAAAGCAAGGTCATCGTCAACCTTATACAAAAATTGTTATTGAAAAAATCAACGCATAATCTAGGTGTACTATGATAAATGTTAAGATTGACCGCGCAAATGATGGGACGATACAATCATTTACGATGAGTGGTCATGCGTATCAAGCTGCGCATGGTAAAGATATTGTTTGTGCTGGTGCCTCAGCTGTTTCAATTGGTACTATTAATGCTATTTATGCATTAACAAATACCGAGCCAATCATTCAACAACAAGATGGCTACCTTTACTGTGAAGTACCATCTAACATTGACAAAGTTGTAGCTGATAAAATTCAGTTGTTGCTTGAAGGAATGCTCGTGTCTTTGAAATCCATTGAACAAGAGTATGGGGATTACATCAAAATTACTAAACAATAATAATTAAAATCAAATAGGAGGTGAATATCATGTTAAGATTAGACCTTCAATTTTTTGCATCTAAAAAAGGTGTAGGTAGTACAAAAAACGGACGTGATTCAATCTCGAAACGTTTAGGTGCTAAACGTGCTGATGGTCAAACAGTTACAGGTGGATCAATTTTATATCGTCAACGCGGTACAAAAATTTATCCAGGTGTCAACGTTGGCCGTGGCGGGGATGATACATTATACGCAAAAGTTGACGGCGTGGTACGTTTTGAACGGTTAGGTCGTGACCGCAAACAAGTTAGTGTGTACCCTGTTGCTCAAGAAGCGTAACATTTAAACAAACTCTAACCATTATGGTTAGAGTTTTCTTCATTTTTATATATTAACCACTATTTTGTGTCATTAGGAGTGGAAATATGAAAAAACAGTTGGATATCGTTGAGTTATTGCGACACTCGCGTCATGATTGGCTGAATAAGCTACAATTAATAAAAGGAAATATAGAACTAGATAACCTTGATAGAGTAAAAGAAATTATTGAAGAAATGGTGTTTGAAGCTGAGTATGAAGCCAAGCTTTCTAACTTAAAATTACCTTCCTTAGCAGCATATTTAATGACTTATAATTGGGAAAGCCATAAAGTATTCATTGAATATGAGGTGCTTGGGGAAGTCCAAGATTTATCAAAATACGATCGAAGTATGATAAATTGGACAAAAAGTTTGATAGAGCTTTTAGAAAATTCAGTTCACCCAAATGGAAATCACCATTTAAATATTTCAATCGATATACGTAACAACGATGTCCGTTTCTTTTTTGACTTTCGTGGCATAATATCAGAAACAGATAAAATAACTTTGTGGGTAAAAAATAACAATAGTGAAGAACAAATATCTATTACTGATTACGATTTACATACCACTGAAATGTCGCTAGAAGTATCTTTACTTTGATGTGACCTAAGATTTTTTGAATATATAGCTTTAGCGTCAATCTCCTCGCTTCTATTCGTCATACGATCTTGAAGGCAAAAAACGTCTTCATTGACTTTAGTGGATGTTGAGGATGATAAGGCGCATCCGCTTTTCTAAATGCTAGCTCCAGGTGCTTCTGCCCGAGATCGGGGTGTGCCCAGAAGGTAAATGACAACCTTTCGACTGAACGGTTATACATGTTGCCGATAGGCCAGCGCCTTGCGCTTTTCTTAATTACTAAGATCGGAGGAAGAGATATGTTTGTCGATCAAGTCAAAATATATGTTAAAGGTGGCGATGGTGGAAATGGAATGGTCGCCTTTCGACGTGAAAAATATGTACCAAAAGGCGGTCCTGCAGGTGGTGATGGAGGCAAAGGTGCTGACGTAATATTTCAGGTAGATGAGGGTCTAAGAACTTTGATGGATTTCCGCTACAAAAGACATTTTAAAGCATCCCGTGGAGAACACGGAATGTCAAAGAGTATGCACGGTAAAAACGCTGATTCACTAGTTGTTAAAGTGCCTCCAGGAACTGTTGTACTCGACGATGATACCAAAGAGGTATTAGCTGATTTAACAATCCATGAGCAAAGCGCTGTCATTGCGAAAGGTGGACGTGGCGGAAGAGGGAATATACGTTTTGCAACACCTGCCAATCCTGCACCAGAAATTGCTGAAAATGGTGAACCAGGTCAAGAACGCTATGTTACGATGGAGTTGAAAGTACTAGCTGATGTAGGATTAGTAGGTTTTCCAAGCGTTGGTAAGTCAACATTGCTTTCAACAGTTTCTGCAGCGAAGCCAAAAATAGCTGAATACCATTTCACAACGATTGTTCCAAATTTAGGTGTGGTAGAGACTGAAGATAGTCGTAGCTTTGTGATGGCAGATTTACCAGGGCTTATTGAAGGTGCACATCAAGGTGTTGGACTAGGTCATCAATTTTTACGTCACATTGAAAGAACAAAAGTAATTGTTCATGTTATAGATATGTCTGGTATGGAAGGCCGAGATCCATTTGATGATTATCAGGTCATTAATGAAGAATTACGTGAATATAACTTACGTTTAACAGAACGACCACAAATCATCGTTGCAAATAAAATGGATATGCCTGATGCAGAAGAAAACTTACAGCAGTTTAAAGACAAGCTTATGAGTGACGATGTGAAAATTTTTCCTGTATCTGCAGTAACAAGACAAGGCTTGCGTGACCTATTGTTTGAAATTGCTGATTTGGTTGAAAAAACACCAGAGTTTCTTTTATATGATGAAAGTGATGATCAAGAAGAAAGTCAAAGCGTTCTGTATAAACATATTAAAGAAACACCTAACTTCCAAATATCGCGTGAAAGTGATGGTTCGTTTGTAGTATATGGTAATAATGTAGAAAAATTATTTAAAATGACTGATTTCTCTAGAGATGAATCTGTACGACGTTTTTCTCGTCAGCTACGAGGTATGGGGATTGACGATGCACTACGCCAACAGGGAGCAAAGGATGGAGACCTTGTTAAGATACTTGAATTCGAGTTTGAATTTATAGATTAAATCTAAATAAATGATATGATCAATTTATAAATCTAACCGCTTTGAAACCTTTGAGGACTTTAGAAAAATATAAATTGAGGGGGGCTTGGGGCAAAGTGGGAGATAAGTTTTATTTAGTTCGAGAAGATGCACTGCCAGAGTCAATGAAAAAAGTACTCGAGGCGAAAGAACTAATTGAACGAAAAAAGGCAAAATCTGTTGCAGATGCTGTTCAAAAGGTTGATGTTAGCCGAAGTGTGTTTTATAAATATCGTGATGCTGTTTTCCCCTTTAATACAATTGTAAAGGAGAAAATTATAACTCTGTTCTTTCATCTAGAGGATAGATCTGGTACTTTATCTCAATTGCTGAAGCTTGTTTCGGCAGCAAAATGTAACATATTAACGATCCACCAAACAATACCTGTTCATGGAAAAGCAAATGTTACTTTATCCCTCGATACAGCTGGAATGACTGAAGAAATTAATACATTACTTTCGAAGCTAAACCGTTTAGAGTTTGTTTTGAATGTTGAAGTATTGAGTTCAGGTGCATAAAACCAGTTGGGCTTATAGACACGTATTTCATATGTACAACACATTAAAGACTACTTAATATAAATTTATATATATAATAGGAGAGGGGATACTTGTGGTACTGTCAATTGGCTATTTAGGACCAAAAGCGTCATTTACAGACCTAGCAGTTTCTAAGCTTTTTTCACCTGTAGAAAGAATACCGTTCCACACGATACCAGAGTGTATCGACGCAGTAAGTCATGGTGACGTAGAATTAAGTGTAGTACCTCTAGAAAATGCATTAGAGGGATCTGTCAATTTAACCGTTGATTATCTAATTCATGAACAAACTGTTCCAATAGTAGGTGAAATAGTAGCTCCCATAAAGCAGCATTTAATGGTACATCCAGATCATCAAAAAGAATGGCAAGCTGTTGAACGAGTATTTTCACACTCTCACGCTATTGCACAGTGCCATAAATTCTTGCATAAGCATTTAAAAGGTGTTACACATGACTACACTACTTCTACTAGTGCAGCTGCAAAGTATGTTAGGGAGCACAAAGGTGAAAAGGTAGCTGCGATTGCTAATGAATTAGCTGCATTGGAATATGGATTATCGATCGTCCGTGAAAACATTCATGATTACCAAAATAATCACACAAGGTTTGTCGTGTTGCATAAAGGTAATAAACAACTTCATACTAGTAAAAAAGTTTCAGGTTATAAAACCACCTTAATGATCTCTCTGCCATTAGATGATCAATCTGGTGCACTACACCAAGTCCTCTCAGCTTTTGCATGGAGGAAATTGAACTTATCAAAAATAGAATCTAGACCAATGAAGACCGGTCTAGGCAATTATTTTTTTCTTATTGATATAGAAAAAGAAATGGATGATGTGCTAATACCAGGTGCAATTGCTGAACTGGAAGCTCTAGGTTGCTCTGTAAACATATTAGGAAGCTATCCATACTTTCATATTTAAGCAGTTAAGATGCATTATTTTTTAGACATAGTTTTTCAAAAAGTTACAAGATGTGAAAAATATGCTATAAAAATGTAAGTATGTGTGAGTATAAAAACACCAATCGAAGTGAAAAAATGGCGCCATAATCTACCATGTCCCAGCTTATCATAGACTTAAGCACTTTCCACATTTGAAGCTGTCTAGCTTCAGACGTTTTCGGCTCGGTCACTTCACTAAAAAATGTAAAGGCAGAGAACGCCTTTACATTTTTTTGCTTCTAGCTGTCGCCGATGAGCAAGCACCTTCCGCTTTTCAAACTGTCTAGCTATAGCGCCTATCCCCTCGAGGTCACTTCAGCAAAAAAGTAAAGGCAAAAGACACCTTTACATTTTTTTGCTTCCAGTGCTTGTCGGTGATGACCGAGGCACTTCCGCTTTTCAAGCTGTCTAGCTATAGGTGCTAACGGCTCGAGGTCATAAGTCAATCGAACAAGAAGGTTAAAAAACAACCTTCTAGTTCGATCGTCTTATGCTTGTCGCCGATGAGCAAGCACCTTCCGCTTTTCTTTGTTACTAGGCTAAGAATTCAGCTTTTTTTAACGCTTCACAGGCTGCGTCAAGTTTAGTTATTTCATTGGCCTCTAATGTATGCATATGAATACCATCAGTTAGTTCAGAGAGCAATGGAGCATTCGTCGTAGTTAATTTTTTGAGAAATTGTTTGACCTCATTACGATTACTAACCATGACAGATGCAGTTAAATCACCATATACCGGGTGTTCAATTGTCACATCTTTTACTGTAACACCAAGATCAACAAGTAACGTTAGTTCTCTTTCTGTTTGTTCAGGGGTGTGACGACAAACAACAATTCGGGAATATAGTTGTTTTTGTTGTTGCTGTACATATAAATATCCTTGACTAGTTGCCAAAATTGGTTCATGTCGTGCTTTTAATAAAGAAATATCTTGTACAATGACTTGCCTACTTACTTTTGTCCGCCTTGAGAGTTCTCCTCCAGTAACTGGACCATGACTTTCTTTTAGCCACTTTAATATAAGATTCCTTCTCGTTTCACCAAATATTTTCTGTTCGTTACCCATTCTATACCTCCTTATTAACTGTTTTTTTGAAACTGTTGATCAAGTTTGTCTAAAACTGAGATGAATTTATTAATATCAGAAATTGTTGTGTATTTACCGAAAGATAACCGTACGTATTGTTTGGCTTCCTCTTTGGATTTTCCTATGGCAAGCATAGTTTTTGAAGGCTCTTGCATACCAACTTTACATGCACTTCCAGTAGATATAGCGATGCCGAAACGGTTACATTCAAGCATAGTATATTGACCTTCAATACCTTCAATAATGATAGCAACGATATGCTGTAGCTGATCTTGAGGATGACCAATAACTTCGACAGTTCTGTTAAGTCCATGTAATTCAGAAATCAGGCTTTGTCTTAATGTAGCAAAATGATCGATATCATTATCTATATTACGACAGGATATTTGTGCAGCAGCAACAAATGAAGCAATTCCTGGTACGTTTATAGTGCCAGGCCTAAAGCCATTCTCGTGAGTTGAATGAGGATATTGTGCTCTCCATTCTACTCCAGGGTGAATATATACTGCCCCAACACCTTTTGGTCCATATATTTTGTGACTTGAGATAGAAATACTATCAAGGCTAAATTTCTGTACATCAATTGGAATCTTTCCAAATGTTTGAATGCAGTCACTATGAAAAAGAACATGATGTTCTTTTAGTAGTGCCCCTATTTTTGCTAAGGGTTGAACCGTTCCAATTTCTGAATTAGCATGTTGAATAGAGGCTAAAATTGTATTTGATGTTATTTCACTTTTCAATTGTTCTAAATCTATTTGACCGTGTTGATTAACTGTTAAGTATGTTACGTTAAACCCTTCTAACTCCAATTGTCGGAATACGTTTAATACAGATGAATGCTCAACTTCAGTAGTAATAAGATGATTGCCTTTATGGCGATGAGCTTCTATAAGTGATTTGATGGCAAGAAAGTTACTCTCTGTACCTCCACTAGTAAAAAAAATACCATTCTTCTTACCATTAAACAATTTTCCTAATTCAGCTCTACAAGCCTCTAAGACTTCATTTGACCTACTACCATAATCATGTAAACTATTAGCATTTCCAAAAATGTTTGTAGATGTATGCTCATAAACCTGCATTGCTTCACTACATATAGGTGTTGTAGCAGCATAGTCTAGATAAATCATCATTTGCACCTCTTTATGAAAAAAAGTAAATATCTCTTGTCTTTAGTTTAAATATATGTCAATATAGGTGTCAAGACAGTTGTAATCTAGGGGGCGGAAATATGCCTAAAGTAGATGTAATTATTATTGGTAGTGGCATATCGGCATTAGTTGCTGCAGAACGTTTATGTAAGCATAAAAATGTGATAGTTATCACAAAGTCCACGAAACATGATAATAATTCATCTTTAGCACAAGGCGGGGTTGCTTGTGTAGTTGATGAAAATGATCATTGGATGGCACATTATTATGATACAGTTATAGCCGGACGTAATCATAATAATGAGCATTCTGTTAAGCTTCTTGTTCAACAAGGACCTTTTTATATACAACAATTGATTGAAAATGGTATGCAGTTTGATAGAAGCGCTAGTAATCATCTGCAACTTGGTAAAGAAGGGGCTCATCGAGCATCGCGAATCCTTCACGCTGGGGGAGATGCTACAGGAAGACGACTGATGACCTATTTACACAATCGGATTAAAGATAAAGTTACTATCATTGAGGATGAGATGGCTATAGATTTACTCGTGACCAATGATGTGTGCACTGGAGTTATCACTAGAGATAGCAAAGGCCAAACAACGAAATATTATGCTGTACACACGGTGCTAGCAACAGGTGGCTGCGGTGGGATGTACAGTAGAACTTCGAATAATGATTCTGTTACTGGCGACGGCTTAGCGATGGCATTTCGTGCAGGTGCACAGCTCGTTGATTTAGAATTTATTCAGTTTCATCCAACGATGTTATATGCGGATGGGATTGTAGGTGGTCTAGTATCTGAAGCTGTACGTGGTGAAGGGGCTAAATTGGTCACAAAAGAAGGCAGAAAAATAATGGAAGGTGTACATGAGTTAGGCGATCTTGCACCTCGCGATGTTGTTTCACGAGTCATCTACTCGGAAATGAATAAAGGTGAAGAAATATTTTTAGATATATCCACAATTGATAATTTTAATAAGAGATTTCCAACAATAACCAAACTCTGTCAAGAACAGCAAATAGATCTTAACGATAAATTTATTCCAGTCGTACCAGGAGCTCATTTCCTTATGGGGGGCATAAGGACAGACCATCAAGGTAAAACGTCTATTAAAGGCTTATATGCTGTAGGTGAAACAGCTTGTACAGGAGTACATGGTGCTAATCGATTAGCAAGTAATTCATTGTTAGAAGGAATTGTATTTTCACAGCTCTTATCGGACTATATTTTAAAATCAAACTTAAATTTTAAAAATATTAACCATCTAAAAAAACGAGACCAAATTGGACAGTATTCAACGGATCTTCCTACTAAGCAACAAATACAAGCTGTGATGATGCAAAATGTAGGTATTGTTCGAGATGAAAACAGCTTGTTTGATGCAAAAACATGGTTTGAACAATATCTAATGAATGATAAAAAATATGTTGATTTATCTCAATTGACTAATGAACAAGTTACCATCATTAATATGGTGACGGTAGGTTGGTTAATTTCATCATCAGCACTGTTAAGAACAGAAAGTCGAGGAGGACATTATCGTACTGATTATCCGAGTGAAGATGATCTAGGATGGTTAGGAGAAGAAATAATTAGACATAAATATGAAGCATCTACTTATGCAGTAAGTAACAGGAGATGACAGTATGAACAAAATTAAGTTACGGAAAGACATTGAGCAATTTTTTTTAGAAGACATTGGTGAGAGAGATGTAACATCTGAAACAATCTTTCCTACTCATCAACAAGGCATAGCAAAAATGATAGCTAAAGGTGATGGGCTTTTTTGCGGAGAAGACATTATTAAAGAGGGCTATCAAATACTTGATTCCAATATTACTGTAGAGACACATAAGACCGATGGTGATATAGTAGCTGCTGGTGATGTTATTGCAACCATTGAAGGCTCGATACAAAATATTCTCATTGGTGAGCGTGTGATATTAAACTTAATACAACGGATGAGCGGCATTGCAACACTCACTAATGAAGTAGTTAAGCAATTAAACAGTGATCATACGAGGATATGCGATACAAGAAAAACGACACCAGGATTACGTATGTTTGAAAAATATGCTGTTTCTTGTGGAGGTGGATATAATCATCGCATAGGTCTTTATGATGGTGTAATGATTAAAGATAATCATATAGCCTTTTGTGGATCAATTACAAAGGCTGTAACAGCCGTTAGACAGCAAGTAGGTCATATGGTAAAAATTGAGGTAGAAACGGAGACTGAAGAACAAGTAATAGAAGCAGTGCAAGCAAAGGCTGATGTTATTATGTTTGATAATTGTACGCCGGAAGCAATTAAAAAATATGTTTCTTTAGTGCCCACAAGTATAATTACAGAAGCATCAGGAGGAATCAATCTTGAAAGCTTACCGTTATACAGAGATACTGGTGTAGATTATATATCCTTAGGAATGCTTACACATTCTGTCAAGGCTTTAGATATTAGCATGAGAGTTAAATAACAGGAAGGGGAGAACTGAAATTGAACGTACTAGATTTAATTCAAAGTGAAAAACATCAAGGATTGCCTGAGCGATATCGAGAATTATCAACAGAAGAAATGGTCAGACGTGTGTCGGAAATAAAGGAGAATTTCGGTAATAAGTTGTATATTCCAGGCCACCATTATCAGAAAGATGAAGTTATTCAATTCGCAGACACGACAGGTGATTCACTCCAACTAGCACAAGTTTCAGCTGCAAATAAAGAAGCTGAATATATTGTGTTTTGTGGAGTGCATTTTATGGCTGAAACAGCAGATATATTGACCGACCACAATCAAAAAGTAATCTTGCCAGATATGCGCGCAGGATGCTCGATGGCAGATATGGCAAACCTTGAACAAACTGAGCGCGGTTTTAGCAAGATGAAAGCCGAATTTGGGGATACAATTTTACCTTTAACATATGTCAATTCAACAGCTGAAATTAAGGCATTTGTTGGAAGAAACGGTGGTGCTACGGTCACATCTTCAAATGCGAAAAAAATGCTTGAATGGGCATTTACACAAAAAGAAAGAATTTTATTTTTGCCTGACCAGCACTTAGGAAGAAATACTGCCTACGATTTAGGAATTCCTTTAGAACAAATGGCTGTTTGGAATCCAATCTCTGATAGCTTCGAATACGAAGGTGACTTAGAAGATGTAAAGGTGATTTTATGGAAAGGGCATTGTTCTGTCCATGAAAATTTCACTGTTGAGAATATTAAAGAAATACGCGCCACTAAACCTGATATGAATATTATTGTTCACCCTGAATGTAGTCGTGAAGTCGTTGAATTATCAGATGATGCAGGCTCAACTAAATATATTATAGAAACAATTTCTAAAGCGGAAGCTGGAAGTAAGTGGGCAATCGGCACAGAGATGAACTTAGTTAATCGCATAATTAACGATCATCCTGATAAAGAAATTATATCGTTAAATCCGGCAATGTGTCCTTGTTTAACTATGAATCGTATCGATTTACCGCATCTACTTTGGGCATTAGAAGAGCTTGAAAAGGGCAATGTTCATAATCAAATTATTGTCCCAGAACAAGTTGCAGAAGATTCATTGAAGGCGTTAGAAAGAATGCTTGCAAGGGCATGATATAAGTTAAATCACGCTATATAAACTATGTCGCAACTCAAGAAATAGTTAATATAGATATTGTTATTAATTTCCTTTGTTAATTAGGAAAACATGTCAATGACTTTAGCATTGTATGTAGAATTATTTCTTTGAATGGAGGCTTATATTCAATGCGCAAAAAGCCTTTATTAAATATGAATTAATAAGAAGACTCCTGGTATGTTCTCAGGAGTTTTTTTGTAGCTGTTATACATAATTTAAGTTCATACAGCATATGTTTTGGTGAAGAATAGTGGCAAAATGCCTAAGTTCACATACACTGTAAAGACTGATTTGTGAGGAGGGAGCCTAATAGTGAAAATCCACATTGTCCAAAAAGGTGATACATTATGGAAAATTGCTCAAAAATATGGAGTTGATTTTACAGAATTAAAAAATATGAATACACAATTAAGTAACCCGGATATGATTTTGCCTGGGATGAAAATTAAAGTACCTACTGGGAATGTTCATGTAAAAAAAGAAGCGGCTATTAACAATAATGTAAAAAAAGAAGCAAAAGTAAACGTAGTATCGAATGTCGAAGCTGAAGTGGAAGAGCCAATTATTAATCAGCCACAAAAACCTTTGCCTGTCATGGCAGAAGAGAAAAAGGAAGAAGTTAAACCGGTAGAAAAAACTCAGAACAAAGCATTAATGGCGGAAGAAAACAAAGTACCATATGTTCCTCCAATGAAGCAAAAGCATACACCCTACTATCCTGAAATAGATGTGAATAACTATTATACAATGAATATGCCGATTGTAAACCAACAACCTGCAGTTGCACCTGCACCTGAATATCCAGAAAAGCCTAGTAATGTTTTACCTGGTATGATGAAACCGGAAGAGGTAGAAGCTGAAGATGTGATGGAGGAGAAAATAGAAATGCCAAAGATGCCACCAATGCCACAATATTACCCACCTACACCACAATATGTCGCTCCAGCATACGGATATCAGCCAACACCACCTCCTAACTTTTATCCACAAGCAGTAAGCCCGATGATGATGCCAGAAATGGAAGAAGAAACAATGAAAGCTAATGTTATGCCTATGGAAGAAGAAATGGTAATGAAGCACAACCAAAATATCGCACCTATATCAAATGTAATGCCTAGTGTTGAGAAACCTCCAATGGGGGTCTCACCAGCAAACGCACCACAAGCACCATATATGATGCAACCTGCACCATATTGTGTACCGATTACACCTATTCAGCCAGGGTACGGATTTGGCTATGAACCTTATTCAATGCAACCTGCACCGGAGGGAGTATCTCCTGAAGCGCTAAGCCCAGATGAAGAAATAGATAATAAGGAAAGTGTGATGTCTTATGAAAATGCGCCTACCATTCCAGAGCAAGCAGGGGTAATGCCATACGCTAATCAACAACCTTATGGTGTTAACCCAATGATGCAACCACAGGCATATAATAATCATCAATCACACCATAGGGTGGCACCATATCAGTATTATCATCCATCAGCTCCACCGTATCAACCTGTTTATCCAAGGCCACATTACGATAATGAAGACAATTAAAGCAAATGTCATACTTACTTTCTTTGGTGTCAATTATAAGACAACAGCAAGATGAGTAATATATAAACTTGTTGTTGGCTTGGCTTATGATGTAATTCAAAAGTCTTGAACATTTGAGAAAAGCATCGGAACCTATGCTTTTTGTTTTGTATGAGGGAGCATAATTATGCGGATAAATGATGAAAACAACAAATTGTACATTTATCAATGAGGGGGCATAAAGCCTTCTTTTTTTAGTTAGCATACGATTGACTGTTACTTACCGTAAACCATATATTTGTTATACATTTATTGATCGTAGCAACTTGCTGTTAAAGACTATGACACTGTATATGCAAAGTTGTTACTTTTTAGAATAGAGCAGTTACAACTAATGAGCACAATACCCGTGCTCGTCTTCGAATGACTACGTGATATGCAGTAGTAAATAATTACAACTTTTTAGTGTGAAATGAGCGAGTTGCTATGCACCAAATGCAGGCTTATTGGTAAACTGATGAAAATGAGATAACCGATAAATATATATAATGCGAAGCAATTTCTGAAAAAAGATCGTCAAATTCATCGCTCTTATTAAAAATGAGAGCTTGCGGCTGCCTCTCCAAAACTGTAAGCAGTTACCGTCGGAGTTTTAGTATAACCTTCATGCTTAAATGCCAACATAATGATGAACATCAATCTTTTTTAGATGATGTTCACACATGATGACGCACAGAATGGTATGGGGGGATAAACGTTGCGGAAATCTGTATTTTCGATATCAGGATCGCTATTACTTGTTGGAGTGCTAGCAGCTTGTAATACAACTGCTAAAGAAGAAGCACTTGAATATAACGAACGGACAAGGCCAATTGGATATTATTCAAATGAAAATATAAACCATAATCGGTATAACCAAAATACTGGTAATGCTTATATGATGAATGATAATGATGGTGCGATAACAGAATTTATGGATAGAAACGTTACAAATAACAAAAGGAATATTGCTTATAAAAAAAGTACAAATTATAACAATGCTCCAATGCGTTTTCCAGCAACAGTTAACCGCGAGCCACTTGCAGATCAATCAGGGTATAATTACCATGGACACTTAAATAACTTAACAACACCGGCAAGGTCATCATATTACACCAACTATGAAGGAAGACTTGCTGAAGATATTTCACGAAAAGCAGAAACTGTCCCAAATGTAAGGGCAGCACGTACGTTAGTTCGTGGAAATGATGTTATTGTTGCCTGTGATACTACAGGAAATCAAAGAGAAGTTATTAATGATGTCCAGCGATCAATCGGTACACTTGCTAATGGAAAAAATGTGAAGGTTGTAACAGATACGGGAACACTTTCATTAATTCGTCAAATAGATAACGATATCCGAAACGGTGGACCTCGAGAAACAATTAATAAATCAATTAACGATTTGTTTGAAGGTTCAATAAACACACGTATGAGATAAAAAAGTACAAGAGGGTCTGAACTCACAATACATATACTATGTATATGTATTGGGTTTCTGACCCTTTTGTTTTGGATGCTATGCGGCATATTTTCAATGTAGATTAAAAATGTTATTAAATGGTCAGAATAATATTGTAGCACTTGATTTTAGAGGTGATGATAATGAGACTGTTTAGTAAAATTTTGATATCAAGTATGATTTTTTCCATTTTTAGTTTGCTAGCTTCAGTTATAGCTACAGGAAATGATATGAGATTACATTCTACGAATGACAAAAGAAATGCTGATTCGGACGTTTACGAAGTTTCTGGTCCGTTATATAAAAAGGTCATTCTTGAAAGAATCTATTTAGATGGTGAAGTAAGTGAAGAAATTGTAAATGAAACGATTTGGTCAATGGAAGACTTTTGGGCGCTATACGCTGACTGGCAACTAGTTGAACAAAATGACGAGCAAATTGTTTTTATGCGCCATATTGAAGATATTTCGCCTTTATTGAAGGCAAATGGTTACTTCGGTATTAATGATAATGGTGTATTGATGATTTTTGAAGGAAAACCAGCAGGTGGGAGTCGAGTCATTCAATCTTTTTATCAAATTGATATAGGTAAACTTGAAAGTCACCAACATGAGTTATTAAAACGAGGTATTCCTGTTGAATCAAAGGATAAATATAATCAAGTCATTGAAGCGTTTAAGCACTTTCAAGCTAGTATACCATAATTGCCTGTAACAAATGGATATATTTGTAAGTCGATTAGAGAACCTTGTCACTTCTTCCCTAAAAAATGTTTTTTAACAGTGACTTCAATTAACATATTCTTTCTTGTACAAGATTTTGCTTCATTGTGAATAAAGTATGGTAAAATGATGTACAGCAAAGATGAGGAGAGAGAAAGTTGATTGAATTTGTCAAAGGGAGTATTCAATATATAAACCCAGAATATATTGTTATTGAAAATAATGGGATTGGTTATGAGATTCAAACACCAAACCCTTATGTTTTTCACGTACAAAGTGAGGAAACTATCTATACATATCAGTACGTTCGTGAAGATGTTCTAGCTTTATACGGATTTCAAACTAGAGAAGAAAAAGCACTATTTCGCAAACTTTTACAAGTCTCTGGAATTGGTCCAAAAGGAGCACTTGCAATCTTAGCTGCTGGACAGCCAGTACAGGTTGTCCAAGCAATTGAACAAGAAGATGAAAAGTTTTTAGTGAAATTTCCAGGAGTAGGGAAAAAAACTGCTAGACAAATGATTCTTGATTTAAAAGGTAAACTTGAGGACTTAGTAGCAGTGCCAAATTTATTTTCTTCAGATGATAGTATAGAAGAACAAGAGAATGGACCACAGGCGCTACTTGAAGCGATAGAAGCGCTAAAAGTTCTCGGTTATGCAGAAAGAGAAATTAATAAGGTGAAAAAACATTTACTTGAAGAACAGCTTACGACTGATCAGTATATTAAAAAAGCATTACAAAGGCTATTAACGTAGGAGGCTTGAAGCGATGGAGGAGCGCCTTGTTTGTAGTGAAGCAGATATTGATGATGTATCATTAGAGCAGAGTTTACGTCCACAAACTTTAAAGCAGTATATAGGTCAAGAAAAGGTTAAGGAGAACTTAGAAATATTTATTGAAGCAGCAAAGCAGCGTCAAGAAACATTAGATCATGTATTACTATATGGTCCACCAGGACTTGGGAAAACAACGTTAGCAACGATTATTGCTAATGAAATGAATGTGAACATTAGAACAACTTCAGGTCCTGCAATTGAACGTCCCGGTGATTTAGCAGCGATATTAACATCTTTAGAGCCTGGTGATGTTCTTTTTATTGATGAAATTCATCGTCTACCAAGAACAATAGAGGAAGTTTTATACCCAGCTATGGAAGATTTTTGCATTGATATAGTAATAGGAAAAGGAGAAAGTTCACGATCTGTTAGATTAGATCTCCCCCCATTTACTTTGGTTGGTGCAACGACGAGAGCAGGTTCATTATCAGCTCCTCTTCGTGATCGGTTCGGTGTTTTGAGTAGATTGGAATATTATAATGAAAAGCAGCTCACGACAATTGTTGAAAGGACTGCTGATATTGTCTCCGTAAATATTGACCTTCAGGCTGCAGTAGAAATAGCAAGGAGATCACGGGGAACACCAAGAATAGCAAACCGCTTACTTAGACGTGTGAGAGATTTTGCTCAAGTACGTGGTGATGGAGATATTACAAATGACAATGCTATTAAGTCGCTAGAATTATTACAAGTTGATCGATTAGGATTAGATCATATTGATCACAAACTATTAAAAGGAATAATAGAAAAATTTCGTGGAGGACCTGTGGGCCTTGAAACCATTGCGGCTACGATAGGGGAAGAAGCACAAACTATTGAAGATGTATATGAACCATATTTATTGCAAATGGGTTTTATACAACGTACTCCTAGGGGAAGAATGGTAACGAACCTCGTTTACGATCATTTCGGTATGGAGGTGCCAAACATTTGACAGGAATACCGAAAGTTGTGATGATAGTGGGTGCGGTAATTTTTATCATTGGATTTTTGATGCAATTTATTTCTTTTGGTAAATTGCCTGGTGATGTGGTTATTAAAAAAGGTAACTCGACGATTTATTTTCCGATTGTAACATCAATTATTCTTAGCGTATTATTAACTCTCATACTATTTGTCATAAACCGTCTGAAATAATTCGATTCTTATCAAGTTTATAAAATTGATTGAAGATGTATTAATAATGTATCAAACCTGAAAAAGAGAACAACACTTATGAGGTGACAGCATTGAAAGTAGACTTATTTGATTTTGATTTACCTGAACAATTAATTGCTCAAACACCGCTTGAGAATCGTGAAGCATCAAGATTAATGGTGTTAGATAAACAAACTGGTGAGATCAACAATCAACAATTTGAAAATATTATATCCTTCCTCAATGAAGGTGATTGTCTCGTCTTAAATGACACGAAAGTACTACCCGCCCGTTTATTTGGTGAAAAAGAAGATACTGGTGCGAAAATAGAAGTGTTGCTATTGAAGCAACAAAATAACGATGAATGGGAAACATTAGTTAAACCTGCAAAAAGAGTAAAAGAAGGAACCATCATTTTATTCGGCGATGGGCGATTAAAAGCGGAATGCACGCATACTAGTGAACAAGGAGGGAGAACTTTAAAGTTTACGTATGACGGTATATTTGTAGAGGTGCTAGACTCTCTAGGGGAAATGCCATTACCTCCATATATAAAAGAACAGCTTGAAGATCGTGAGCGCTATCAAACAGTATTTGCACGTGAAATAGGATCAGCTGCTGCTCCAACTGCAGGGCTCCATTTTACTGAGCAAATATTAACAAAACTTCGTAATAAAGGTGTGCACATTGCTTTTATTACACTTCATGTTGGATTAGGTACTTTTCGACCTGTAAGTGTTGAAACAATTGAAGAGCATGATATGCATGCTGAATATTATCAAATGACAGAGGGTACAGCAAAATTGTTAAATGATGTGCGAAACAGTGGAGGAAAGATCGTAGCAGTTGGGACAACTACAACTCGGACGTTAGAAACAATTGCAAGAGACAATCATGGAAAATTTACCTCTTGTAGTGGTTGGACTGATATATTTATATTCCCTGGGTACAAATTCAAGGCAATAGATGCAATGTTAACAAATTTTCATTTACCAAAATCTACACTCATTATGCTTGTTAGTGCTTTAGCAGGAAGAGAAAATATATTAAGAGCCTACAACTTGGCAGTGAAAAATAGTTATCGCTTTTTTAGTTTTGGCGATGCAATGCTAATTAAGTAACACTGTAAATACAACTACGCTTGTGTATATAAGAAATACAGAAATACCTTATAGGAAAGGATTAATTTATGACAGCAATTACTTACGAACATATTAAAACTTGCAAACAAACAGGTGCTCGTTTAGGTAGAGTACATACTCCTCATGGCTCATTTGAAACACCTGTATTTATGCCAGTCGGAACGTTAGCAACAGTAAAAACGATGTCCCCTGAGGATTTGAAGGAAATGGGTGCTGGTATCATTCTTAGTAATACTTATCATCTTTGGTTACGTCCAGGACATGATATTGTTAAGGAAGCAGGTGGCTTACACCAATTTATGAATTGGGATAGAGCGATACTAACAGATTCAGGAGGCTTTCAAGTATTTAGCTTAAGTGACTTCAGGCGCATTGAAGAAGAAGGTGTCCATTTTCGTCATCATTTGAATGGCGATAAGCTGTTCTTGTCACCAGAAAAAGCAATGGAAATTCAAAATGCACTCGGTTCAGATATCATGATGGCTTTTGATGAATGTCCTCCATACCCTGCTGAATTTGATTATATGAAAAAATCAGTAGAGCGTACGAGCCGTTGGGCAGAGCGTTGTTTAACAGCTCACAATAGACCTCATGATCAAGGGCTGTTTGGTATTGTTCAAGGTGGAGAGTATGAGGAACTTCGTAAACAAAGTGCGGCAGACCTTGTCTCATTAGACTTTCCTGGTTATGCTGTCGGTGGTTTATCGGTTGGTGAACCAAAAGATGTTATGAATCGAGTGTTGGAATTTACAACACCATTATTGCCTTCTAATAAACCGCGATATTTAATGGGGGTAGGGTCTCCAGACGCTTTAATAGATGGTGCTATTAGGGGTATTGATATGTTTGATTGTGTGTTACCTACACGCATAGCTCGGAATGGGACCTTGATGACTAGTAAAGGGCGTCTCGTTGTGAAAAATGCAAAATATGCTCGAGACTTTAATCCTTTAGATGAGAATTGTGATTGCTATACGTGTAAAAATTATTCGCGAGCTTATATTCGACATTTGTTAAAATGTAATGAAACGTTCGGAATTAGATTAACGTCTTATCATAACCTTTATTTTCTGTTAAAATTGATGGAGCAGGTCAGACAAGCGATACGTGAGGATCGTCTTGGAGACTTCCGAGAGGAGTTTTTTGATCGCTACGGTTTCAATAAACCAAATGCCAAACAATTTTAGCTTAAGAGGTTTTGTTCATAAGGCATTGACTTTTGAGCATTTACATAAAAGGGGGTGAAAAAATGGAAGGGATTTTAAGTTTCTTGCCCTTGCTGTTAATGTTTGTAATCTTTTACTTCATTCTTATTCGACCACAACAAAAGAGGCAAAAAGCTGTTCAGCAAATGCAAAATGAACTAAAAAAAGGTGATAAAATCATCACAATAGGTGGTTTACACGCAATCGTTGATTCAATTGATGAGAACAAGATAATCCTCAAAGCAGGAGATGGGGCTCGTCTTACATACGATCGTCAAGCTGTCAGAGAATTAGTATCTGAATAACGTATGTAGAGGTTGACTATATTATTTAGTCAACCTCTTTTCATTTGCACAGCCTTACTAAAAGACCTTTCATTTAGCATAGTTGATCATATCCGATTTAATGATCTTCTTTTACACATTTAAGTTTCTCTTGTTGGTGAGGAGGAAATATTCACTCCTATGATCCCTCCAAAAATAGAAGTAACTAAAAAGCCAGTGTGGAACAACAACTGCTGTAATGTAAAGGGAGAATCGTATCCTAAATATTGTACGAGGAAAACAATGAAAGTATACACAATACTAGTCATGGCACCGACTAGCCATCCTTTTTCTTTTCCTTTACCTCCTGAAACAAATCCTCCAATAAAGACAGCGATGAACCCAACGATTGTAATAACCCAAGAAAGAGACAATTCATTTAAGTTAGTAAACCTAAGAAGTAAGGAAAATAACATGCTCATTCCCAAGACAATAATTAAAATTGTTAATACTCCATAGAGTACTGCTCCACTCATTTTTTTTGTTTCCATTTTCACCATTCCCCTTCCGTATATATTGAACATTCGACTACGCTTTTCTTAATGTCCAGCTCCAACGCCTAACCCCTCGAGCTCACTTCACTATTTGATTCCAAGGCGAGAAATGCCTTCAAAAAAAATTCTTCCAGTGTTTGTCGGGGATAGTCAAAGGCGTCTCCGCTTTTCTTATAGTACGAGCATATTCAGTAAATAAAAAAATAGAATATAAATATTTTTTTGGATAAGCATCATATGATTATAAAGAAGGTGTTCAAAAAGTAGGAGAAAGATAAATAACATAACTGTACTGGAGCTTTATGTACCCATCTATATTCGCTATGAAACATTACAGCTCTTCGTAAGAATTTCTTTTTGAACAAGATATTTAAAGGGGACAAGGAAGGAGAAATGGAATGAGTTCTATGCTTGCTCTCATTATTTTTATTATTTCCTATATCGTCATTATGACTGAAAAGCTAGATCGGACCCTTGTTGCAGGACTTGGGGGAGTAACAATGCTAATAGTGGGGATTTTTGATATTGACGCTGCATTTTTAGAGTATATAGATTGGAATACAATTGCGTTATTGTTTTCCATGATGATTCTCATCTCAATTACGGGTCAAACAGGGGTATTTGAGTATGTTGCGATTGTCGTTGCAAAATTAGTAGGTGGGAAGGCGATTCCATTATTAATCGTTATCTCTTTGATAACTGCGGTTGGGTCTGCATTATTAGCTAATGTTACGACGGTATTACTACTAGTTCCAGTCGTCTTAACGTTAACTAAATTACTACATATCCCTGCTGTGCCTTATTTGATTGTAATTATCATATCATCGAATATAGGTGGGACAGCTACATTAATTGGAGATCCACCGAATATTATGATTGGTCAAGCAGTCAAACATTTAACGTTTAATTCTTTTATTATCCATCTCTCTCCAATCGTCTTAGTCATTTTTACATTAATTATCGGTGGTTTAGCTTTAATTTATGGAAAACAATTACATGTTAAAGAAGAATATAGGCAGCGATTAATGGAAATTGATCCTGTTGAATATTTACAAAAAAATGCTACGTTAGTAAAGGCGTTAACTGTTTTATGTATGACGTTTACTGGATTCATTTTGCATCCGTTTTTACATATTGACTTAACTAGCGTGGCATTGGCAGGTGCCCTGTTATTATTATTATTGACCCATAAAGAACACAAACCAGAAGATGTTTTTAAACAGGTAGAATGGGGAACTTTATTTTTTTTCATTGGGTTATTTCTATTAGTAGGAGGGTTAGAAGAGGTAGGTATAATTAATGAAATGGCTAGAGGAATTATGTATTATACAGAAGGAGATTTACCTAAAACAGCCATGTTAATTTTATGGCTAACAGGAATTTTTTCAGGATTTGTAGATAATATCCCATTTGTAGCAGCAATGATTCCAGTTATTGTGGAGTTTCAGGATTATGGAATGACTAATGTTGATCCATTATGGTGGTCGTTAGCGTTAGGAGCTTGTTTAGGAGGAAATGGTACGCTATTGGGGGCATCCTCAAATTTAGTCGTTGCTGGTTTAGCTGCAAAAGCGAAGCAACAAGTGAATTTTCTAGAATTTTTAAAAATAGGGTTTCCAGTTGTTGTAGTGTCACTATTTATTTCATCTATTTATGTTTATTATCGCTATCTAATAGAATTTTTATAAAGCTGGAATACGAACGAAGTTTAGTAGGGCTCTTTTCGTAAATATTGTTCCTCATGTTATCAAATTAGTACGTCGTAGTACAGAAGAAAATTTGCACGAACTTTAGTTGTGTACGTGTTTGGTTCTAAGTACGAAAAACAACAATTAATGCGAAAACAGCCATTGCAAATAAGTTTATGGAAATCATCCTCTGCAAAAGGATGATTTTTTAAAGATTTAATGGGATTTTATGTTAAAATAAAAATATTTTATATGATGGAAATGAATATAGTAGGAAATGAGGGAGAGATAATGAATATTCGTATTTTGGCTGAGTCTGATGCTCCTATCTATCAAGAATTTAGATTAAAAGCCTTACAAACTAATCCTGAAGCGTTTGGTTCAACATATGAAAGAGAAGTCCAATTTTCAACCGATACCGTTGTAGAGCGAATAAAACCATCTAAAGACAAGTTTGTTTTAGGCTCTTTTGATAATGATGGTTCATTATTTGGAACTGTTACTTTTATTCGTGAAATTAATGTTAAAACTGCTCATAAAGGAAATGTTTTTGGCATGTGTGTAGCTCCCGAGGTTAGAGGGCAAGGTATCGGAAAAGCACTTATTTTGGAACTTATAAAAAAGGCAAAAGGGTGTGAAGGATTAGAACAAATCAATTTAACCGTAGAACATAATAACAACAATGCTAAAAAGTTATATGAATCTGTTGGATTTAAAATTTATGGAACAGAGCTTAAATCATTAAAGTTTAATGGTCAATACTTTGATGAAGATTTAATGGTATTTGTTTTATAAGCTCTTCAACTACAAATTTGGGTAATCGAATATTTTATTATTTAGGATAGAAAAGACCGACTTAACAGAAGTCGGTCTTTTTGTGTGAATTGCAATGTGAATCAATAAGTGTTTCTTTTGCGAATTCATATATACTTTGCTTTAAGGATACCTTTTTTCCTCTATAAGTAGACTCGCTTTAAATACCCTGGATAACGATTGCTAGATGTACATTTTTTTACCTTTTAAATTATTTGCCGCTAGTTGTAAATAATTTTCTTAAAATAGGTACCCGAGCGAGCTCATCAGGTTTGATTAAGTTAAAGATAATTAATAATAGAAAATATGTGAGAGATGTACTAATAATCGCAAATAACGTTCTAAATATTAATGAATCTATAGCTAATAAATAAGAAAATACATAGTGCCCAACAATACCTGAAATGACAATTGTTAATCCCGTTTTTATATAATCCTTTACGTAAAAAGTATAGGAAATGACTTTTAATACTGTAGAAAAATGAAGTAGAGTAACTAGCATCATTGATACGACAATAGCGAGTGCAGCCCCCATTATTCCTATTTCTGGCTGAGTTGCTAAGGCAAATATTGCAGCTAATTTAACGATTGCCCCTATTAAACTATTAATCATAGCGGCTTTTGCCAAATCAAGAGCTTGAAGTGTTGCTTGTAATGGACCTTGAAAATAATGTAAAATAAAAAAAGGAGCCATTAATTTTACATATATTGCTGCATTACTAGTCCCGTACATAATCTCCATAAGAGGTGTGGCAAAAATATAAAGAACTACTACAGCTAAACCTCCAGTAACAAAAGATAGACGTAATGCTTGCTGTAGCCTATATTCCACGATCTGCATTTTGTTATTTGCAGCAGCCTCACTAATGGCAGGTACTAGTGCAACTTGTAATGAATGAGTAATAAAAGAGGGTAAGAACATTAATGGAAGGGCATATCCTGTTAATTCCCCGTATTGTCTTGTAGCAAGAGATATTGAGAGTCCTGCTATAGCGAGGCTTTGGGCAACGACAATGGGTTCAAAAAACCATGAAATTGAACCAATTAATCTGCTTCCAGTAGTAGGCAATGCTATTCTCATCAGCCCATTAAACGTTTCTTTTCCATCTTTCATTGATTTAAAAAAATGTCGTCTAACTTTTATTCTCTTATTCAGCTTAAACATCGTTATCATATAAATAAGCGAAGCAAATTCGCCTATCACTACAGAAATCATTGCACCTGCAGCAGCAAATTCAATCCCATAAGGTAAAAAAGCTTTTGTAAAGACTGCTACGAGCGTAATTCTGACGATTTGTTCTATCACCTGTGAAATAGCTGGTGGTTTCATATTCTGCTTCCCTTGGAAATATCCTCTCATAACCGATGACAATGCAACAATAGGAACAATTGGGGAAATCGCTAACAAAGGATAAAGTGTTCTTGAATCGGTTAATAGCGTATTGGAGAGTAATGGGGCAAATCCAATCATTCCACTTGTAAAAATAACGCTCGTAATAAGAGTAATTGATAACGAGATAACTAATATTTTTTTGATTTTTCTTCTGTCACCAACTGCTTCTGCTTCTGCTACGAGCTTTGATATTGCAACAGGAAGTCCAAGCTGGGTTAAATTAATTGTTAGAATTAATGTTGGCACGGCCATCATATATAAGCCAACGCCTTCTTCACCAATCATTCTAGCAATTACTACTCTGTTAATAAATCCTAGAATTCTTGTTATTAAACCAGCTATAACGAGTATAAGCGTACCTTTCAAAAATGTTTGTTTTGTCATCTTGGTCCCTACCTTCTCAAAAAGGGTGATATCATATACAATTAACTATATGCATGTGGGTTGGCCAAGCATGACAAGTATGGGAAAAGAAATACGAGGTTGTTTCATAACATTTAAACGTTTTCTATTTCTAACGTAGGAGTGGATAATATTGAATAATAAATTGGATGTTCTTGAACAATTTAAAGCAATTTGTCAACCTGCTCTAACGAGTAAATTAGAAGAGTTCTGCATGTTTGGTTATGAAGATGTAACTGAGGAGCAGCTATGGGAGTGCTTAAAGAAAAAAAAGTGGAAGCGTGTAAAAGAAGGAAAGAAACTTTACGAAATGGTAAATGATATTTTGAGCCTTACGATAAGCGAATATATGAGCTATATAACAATTGAAGCATATAAAGCACCAAGTTTATTTAGTGAAGAAGGAAAAGACGTCTTGAATCAACTATTGTAGGCGGGTATATCTTTTATTGAACAATGCATATTTAGTGTGAAATTGACAGGTAGTTAAATATGTTTCATAATTGTTTTGTTAGACAAGGTTACAGACATATAAGATATACATTATTAACGCAAAGAATATTTCTAAGGTGCTTGTGCTTTTTTGTTAATTTTAAGGAGGATTTTTAGTTATGGTAAAAAGAGGTCGCATCGTAGCGTTTTTTTTGCTCGTGCTAGTGATTGGCAGCACGATGGGCTATACGCTAAAAGGAATAACCAACGACATTAAGTTAGGTCTTGACCTACAGGGGGGCTTTGAAGTTTTATATGAGGCTATACCCGTACATGAGGATGAAGAAATAACCAACTCTATTTTAGAAAGTACAGCTGCAGCTCTGGACCGACGTGTGAATGTTTTAGGTGTGAGTGAACCGAGTATTCAGATTGAAGGTACAGATCGAATTCGTGTGCAATTAGCAGGTGTTGAGGATCAAAATAAAGCAAGAGAAATCCTATCAACAGGTGCAAAGTTAACGATTAGAGATGTTAATGACAATATTATGTTAGATGGTACAGACTTGGAAGAGGGGGGCGCGAGTCCATCTTTCGATGAAAATGGAGCGCCGATTGTATCCCTTACAATAAAAGATGCAGATAAATTTGGTCAAGTTACAGAACAAATTTTAAATATGGCTCCAAATAATCAATTAGTTATGTGGCTTGATTTCGAAGAAGGTGTAGACTCATTTGAAGAGTTAAAGAACACCAATAGTAATAAAATTTTATCAGTTGCAAATGTAAATGAAGTATTGAATATTAAAACACCAATGATATCAGGTAACTTTACTGTAGCTGAAACGAAAGAGCTTTCTGATTTGTTGAATGCCGGAGCGCTACCAGTAGATCTAAAAGAGATTTATTCTACATCGGTAGGTGCAAAATTCGGTGAACAAGCAATGGAAAAAACGGTATTTGCGGGGATTGTCGGAATTGCAATCATCTTTATATTTATGATCGGTTATTATCGTTTTCCGGGATTAATCGCAACAATTACTTTAAGCATTTATATTTTCCTCATTTTACTCGTTTTTGATTTAATGAATGGTGTTTTAACTTTACCAGGTATCGCTGCGTTAATCCTAGGTGTAGGTATGGCTGTTGATGCAAATATCATTACATATGAGCGAATTAAGGAAGAAATTAAGCTAGGTAAATCGACGATGTCTGCTTTCCGGGCTGGAAACCGCAGGTCGCTATCAACCATTCTAGACGCTAACATTACTACACTGTTAGCAGCAACAGTATTGTTTGTTTATGGGACAAGCTCAGTTAAAGGGTTTGCAACGATGTTAATCGTAAGTATTATCGTCAGCTTTATTACTGCTGTATATGGCTCAAGAATTTTGCTTGGCTTGTGGGTGAATAGCCGCTTCCTAAATAAAAAGCCTAGTTATTTTGGAGTTAAGCAAGCGGATATATTAGATATTGCAGACGTAACAGATGAAACAGAGTTATCGACAAAATTTGATAAGGTTGATTTTGTAAAGCATCGTAAGAAATTTTTCCTATTCTCAGGGGCTATGATTGTAGTTGGAGTGATTCTCCTATTAACAATGAAGCTTAATCTCGGCATAGACTTTGAAAGTGGAACGAGGGTAGAAATCGGTGCTAGTCAATCGCTCACAGCAAAAGAAGTAACTGAAGAGCTTGGTCAGATAGGTTTAGTACCAGATGATGAGATCGTACTTTCAGGAACAAATAATGAAATTGCAGTTGCACGCTTTTTAGGAGTACTTGAGCAAGCTAAAATTAATGAACTAAAGTCTCATTTTATTGACAAATATGGTCAAGAGCCTAATGTAAGTACGGTTTCTCCAACTATCGGTAAGGAACTAGCTCGTAATGCATTCATATCTGTATTGATTGCATCTATAGGTATCATCATTTATGTTACCATTCGGTTTGAAATGACGATGGCGTTAGCAGCCATTGTGGCATTGTTACACGACTCATTTTTCATTATTGCATTCTTTAGTTTAACTAGACTCGAAGTCGATTTAACATTTATCGCTGCGGTCTTAACGATCGTAGGTTATTCGATTAATGATACGATTGTTACATTTGATCGTATACGTGAAAACTATAAGAAGAAAAAGAAAATTAAAACATTTGAAGATCTAGCAGCTGTTGTAAATAAAAGTCTACAGCAAACGTTAGCAAGGTCTATTAATACGGTGCTTACTGTAGTTATTGCTGTAGGTGCATTGTTAATATTCGGAAGTGAATCAATTACAAACTTCTCATTTGCTCTACTGATCGGTTTAGTTGCAGGAACATATTCATCCATGTTTATCGCATCTCAGCTTTGGTTAGTTTGGAAAAGCAAGAAGCTAGGTCTTAGAAATCCTTCAAAACAACAGTAAGAGAACAATTTGAGCTAAAAAAAACGTTTTTTGCAAAGACTCTTTTCGAATACTTTGTTGCTGTTGTTACCAAATTAAACAGCTGCGAAATAACCCTTTGCAATAGCCGTAGTACATGTACTGCGGCTTTTTTTATGTAGGCACTTTTCGTAAACTTTTTTCTTCATAAAATAGAAGAAAAGATGCGACTAAAAATTTATTTTTTATATTAAAAACAACATTCTATATGAAAACAGTCTTATGTATTAAAAAAGGGGTAAGGTTAGAGACAATAAATTAATAAAGTCTGAGCTGGCAATAGATTGAATTTGAAACACAACTAGCTCTCTAGTATAATAGGGCTTGTTTTAATAAAGGGGAGATAGTATGCTACAGTCTAAAACTCGATGGAAAATAAATGAATGTAATGAAGAACAAGTACAGCAGCTTGCCGATGCACTAAGTATTACCCCTCTTGTTGCAAAATTACTCATCAATCGTGGCATAGATACTGTTGAAGATGCTCATGCCTTTCTAAATATAGAAAATCAAGATTTTCATGACCCGTTTTTACTAGAAGATATGGATGTTGCAATTGCAAGAATAAAGAAAGCAATTGAACTTGAAGAACAGATTCTCATTTTTGGTGACTATGATGCAGATGGTGTTAGTAGTACAGCAGTCCTATTATCAACTCTTAATGAAATGGGAGCTAAGGTAGACTTCTATATACCAAATCGGTTCACAGAAGGATATGGTCCGAACGAAGAAGCTTTTAAATGGGCAAAAGAAGAAGGGTTTTCGCTAATCATAACTGTAGATACTGGAATTGCTGCTTTAAATGAAGCGACGGTTGCTGGGGAATTAGGGTTAGATTTAATTATAACTGATCACCATGAGCCAGGTCCTGAGCTTCCTGATGCGTTAGCAATTATCCACCCTAAAAAACCAAATAGTGTATATCCGTGCAAAGACTTGGCAGGGGTTGGTGTTGCATTTAAAGTAGCCCATGCATTACTTGGCGAGGTACCGACATCACTCTTAGATATTGTCGCCATTGGAACAATTGCTGATTTAGTACCTCTATCAGGAGAAAACCGTCTAATTGCATATAAAGGAATAAAAAAGCTTCAAGTGACATCTAGAAAAGGTATAAAAGAATTATTGAAAGTTTGTCGTGTTGATGCAAATGAAATTAATGAAGATACAATTGGCTTTGCTATTGCACCGAGACTTAACGCAGTTGGTAGGTTAGATTCGGCTGATCCAGCAGTACATTTACTTATGACTGATAATGTAGAGGAAGCCTCCCACCTTGCTAATGAAATAGATTTGTTAAATAAGCAACGTCAGCAGCTAGTAAATAAAACAACAGAAGAAGCGATAAAACAAGTTGAAGAACAATACCCTCTAGACGACAATGCTGTTCTAATTGTTGCAGACGAAGATTGGAATTCAGGGATTATCGGTATTGTTGCCTCTCGTCTTGTGGATAAATTTTACCGTCCAACAATTGTTTTAAGTGTTGATCAGGAAAGTGGACTGGCTAAAGGATCTGCTCGAAGTATTGAAGGCTTTGATTTATTCGCAAATTTATCAAAATGTCGTGATATTTTACCTCATTTTGGAGGCCATCCTATGGCTGCAGGAATGACACTACAACTTGAAGATATTGAAGATTTACGATACCGATTAAATGCTATAGCTCAAGATGTTTTAATCGAAGAGGAATATGTACCAATTACCAATATAGATACCACATGTTCAATAGACGAAGTGACAATTTCAACAATTGAACAAATAGGAAAATTGGCACCATATGGAATGAACAATCCAAAGCCTAAGTTTTTGATAGATAATGTCAATATTAGTGATATGCGCAAGATTGGGACTGATCAAGCACACTTGAAAGTAGTGCTTGAAGAAGCTGGAAGTCAATTAGATACAATTGCTTTTAGATTTGGTTATTTGTATGATGATATATCTCCACTTTCTCGAGTATCTGTCGTAGGAGATTTAGCTATTAATGAGTGGAACAATAATCGAAAGGCTCAGTTAATGCTGCAAGATATTAGCGTGAATGAGTGGCAGCTTTTTGATTATAGGGGTACAAAAGATGTAGAAAAATTGATTGAACTTATTCCATCACATAAACTACAGCTAATCATCTTTAACGAGCAAACGATAAGTAAATTACAACTTAGCGAATACGAGAATGTTATTTATAAAGTTGAAGCGCACGATGATGTTATCGACATAAGTTCAAAACACGTTATAATGGTAGACCTACCATCATCGATTGAGCAGATAAGTTTGCTACAACATGCTGGTTTACCTGAACGAATATACGCATTGTTCCACCATGAACAAGATCATTTTTTTACTACAATACCAACTCGAAAACACTTTTCTTGGTATTATCGCTTTTTAGTACAAAAAGGTTCTTTCGATTTGAACCGCTACGCTGAAAAGTTAGCTATTCATAAAGGATGGACAAAAGAAACGATAGAATTTATGTCAAAGGTGTTTTTTGAATTAGAATTTGTTAAAATAGACAATGGATTCATTTCTATATCAAATCATACAGAAAAAAGGGATTTGACTGAGTCAATAACGTATCGCTCAAAACAAGCACAGCTTGAGCTTGAACGTACATTTTCGTATTCATCATATCAACAATTGAAGCATTGGTTTGATAACAATAATAATAAAGGTTCGCAGGAGGCAGTGAACGAATGGATTTAAAAAAGTATGTTACCGTAGTACCAGATTTTCCTAAAGAAGGAATACAATTTAAAGATATCACCACGATTATGGATAAAGGTGAAGTCTATAAATATGCAACAGATCAAATTGTGAAATATGCAAGTGAAAGAAAAATTGATTTAGTAGTTGGACCAGAAGCAAGAGGATTTATTATTGGATGTCCAGTAGCATATGCTTTAGAAGTAGGGTTTGCACCTGTAAGAAAAGAAGGTAAATTACCTCGTGATGTGATAAAGGTAGATTATGGATTAGAGTATGGAAAAGATGTGCTTACGATTCATAAAGACGCGATAAAGCCAGGACAAAGAGTATTAATAACTGACGACTTATTAGCAACTGGTGGTACAATTGAAGCAACAATCAAGCTTGTAGAAGAGTTAGGTGGAGTCGTGGCAGGAATTGCCTTTTTAATCGAACTTTCGTATTTAGATGGGCGAAACAAGATTGATAATTACGATGTTCTTTCATTAATGGAATTTTAAGTTTTTCCACACGCTTAACATAGAATTTAAGAGAGCGCTCATTTTGAAGAGGGCTCTTTTTTCAAGCTTTATCAATTAAATAGGTTCTTTTCGTAAACTTTGTTGCTATTATAAGCTAATTATTACAAAAAATATTGGTTTTACATGGTCATTGTTGCATAGAAGGAAAGATGCCTCGAACTCTAGTTGTGTACGTGTTTGGCTCTTAGTACGAAAAGCAATAATTAATGCGAAAAAAACCATTATATAAGATCAACCTATGTCTATATCTTTCACAAATCCCCCCAAATCGTAAAAAGGTAAAACACCTTCATGGCGATATAATGCTAATGCTTGTCTTTGGGGGTAATGGAGATGCTTGAAATTGTTTTTCAGATGTCTAGCGATCGGACCTAGCCCCGGCTAAAAAGTGGAGTGCATGCTTTTCGGGGAGAGTCATGGATGACGACATTCCGCCATTATCATGTGTCGGCTAGATTTTCCGTTTAATCAATACTTTACATCTACTCGAAATTTCATGATAATAAATACAATACTTATTGTAAAGGTGATATCATGGCTAATGAACATGTGTTAACAGCTGAACAGGTAATTGACAAGGCGAGAGCTTACTTGTCACAAGACGATATTGAATTTATCGCAAATGCATATCAGTTTGCGGAGCAAGCTCATCATGATCAATTTAGAAAATCTGGTGAGCCATATATTATTCATCCTATTCAAGTAGCAGGAATACTCGTAGATTTAGAGTTAGATCCTGCAACGATTGCAGCAGGTTTTCTTCACGATGTTATAGAGGACACTGATACTTCAATTGAAAAAATGACAACTGAGTTTGGCAAAGAAGTTGCTATGCTTGTAGATGGTGTAACAAAGCTCGGTAAAATTAAATATAAATCTCATGAACAACAACAGGCTGAGAATCACCGAAAAATGTTTGTTGCTATGGCAAAGGATATTCGCGTAATTTTAATAAAACTAGCAGATCGCTTGCATAACATGCGTACATTAAAGCATTTACCACATGAGAAGCAAATGCGTATATCAAATGAAACTCTTGAAATTTTCGCCCCATTGGCTCATCGCCTTGGAATATCAAAAATAAAATGGGAGCTAGAAGATACTGCTTTACGATATTTAAACCCTCAGCAATACTATCGCATTGTGAACTTGATGAAGAAAAAACGGGCTGAAAGAGAGCAATACTTAGCTGAAACGATACAGGACTTAAAAACAAAGATAAATGATGTATCGATTAAGTCAGAAATATATGGACGCCCTAAACATATTTACAGTATTTATCGAAAAATGATTCTACAAAATAAACAATTTAATGAAATCTATGATTTGTTGGCTTTGAGGATTATTGTAAATAGCATCAAGGATTGCTATGCGGTCTTAGGCATTATTCATACGTGTTGGAAGCCTATGCCTGGCAGGTTTAAGGATTATATAGCAATGCCAAAGCCTAATATGTACCAGTCTCTTCATACGACTGTTATAGGCCCTAAAGGTGAGCCTATGGAAGTACAAATACGAACGACTGAAATGCATCAAATCGCAGAATTCGGGATAGCGGCCCATTGGTCATATAAAGAAGGTAAAGCTGTTAGTGATAAATCCTCATTTGAAACGAAAATGACTTGGTTCCGGGAAATTTTAGAGTGGCAAAATGATGCAACAAATGCTGAAGAATTTATGGAATCTTTAAAGATTGATTTGTTCTCGGATATGGTATATATCTTTACACCAAAGGGCGATGTAATCGAATTACCATCTGGTTCGGTTCCTATTGATTTTGCTTATCGTATTCATTCAGAAATTGGTAATAAGACAATTGGTGCAAAAGTTAACGGAAAAATGGTAACACTTGATTATAAATTAAGAACAGGTGACATCATTGAAATATTAACATCGAAGCATTCTTATGGTCCAAGTCAAGACTGGTTAAAGCTTGCTCAAACTTCTCAAGCGAAAAATAAGATTCGACAATTTTTCAAGAAGCAGCGACGTGAAGAGCATATTGAAAAAGGGCAGGAACTTATTGAGAAAGAAATTAAGAATCTTGAGTTTGACGTGAAAGAAGTATTATCACCAGAAAATTTAAAGGTTGTTGCTGAAAAGTTCAACTTCAATAATGAAGAAGATATGTATGCAGCTGTTGGATTTAATGGAATTACAGCTGCTCAAGTTGTTACGCGTCTTACCGATAAATGGCGCAAAAAGAAAGACGATGAACTAGAGAAGAATATTACAGAAGCTGCATCGGAAGTAAGACAAATTCCTATTCCTCAAGCAAAAAAACGTGATGCAGGAGTTCGTGTGCAAGGAATTGACAACTTGCTCATTAGATTATCAAAATGTTGTAATCCTGTTCCAGGTGATGAAATTGTTGGCTTTATAACAAAAGGACGAGGCGTTTCCATACACCGTGCTGATTGTCCCAACATTAATACTGAAGATGCTGAGAAAAGACTTATTCCTGTCGAGTGGGAAGGTCATGCTAAAGAAAGTCGCGAATACAATGTTGAGATTGAGATAACAGGATTTGATCGTAGAGGTCTGCTTAATGAAGTTCTGCAGGCGGTTAATGAATCAAAAACGAACATTTCATCTGTCACAGGGAAAACAGACCGTAATAAAATGGCAATGATAAATATGGCCATTTTTATAAAAAACATTAGTCATTTACAAAAAGTAGTAGAGAGAATTAAGCAGATTCCTGATGTTTATTCTGTTAGAAGGATCATGAATTAGAGAGGATTAACGATATGAGAGTAGTCGTCCAACGCGCTAAAAACGGAAAGGTCATCGTAAATGAACAAACAGTTGGCCAAGTTTCTCATGGGCTTTTATTGCTAGTAGGTGTAACGCATACAGATACAGAAGAAGATGCCAAATATTTAGCTGAAAAAATTGTTAATCTTCGAATATTTGAAGATGACAATGGAAAAATGAATCTTTCATTATTAGATGTCGGTGGGCAAGTACTATCTGTATCACAATTCACATTATATGGTGATTGCCGTAAAGGACGGAGACCTAATTTCATGGAAGCAGCTAAACCTGAGCAGGCGAAAGCCATTTATGATTTTTTTAATAAACAATTAATGAACAATGGTGCTATTGTTGAGACAGGTCAATTCGGAAAAATGATGGATGTTGACTTTATCAATGATGGTCCAGTGACATTAATCATTGATAGTGAGAGAGCGTAAATGAAGAGGTTGTCCAGAAAGTCATTGAATGACTTTCTGGACAACCTCTAATTGTTATTAAAATATTGTGCGAGCCCATAATAGAGTGCATTGCCTATCGCTTCTTGAAAGTGTGTTGAATTGATCATTAATTCTTCTTCATTATTGCTTAAAAACCCTAATTCGAGAAGGGCTGATGGCTGCTTGTTTTCTCTTAATACATGATAATTGCCAAATCGGGCACTTCGGTCATTTAAATTAGTATAATTAATAAGTTGTTCATGTAAAGATACTGCTAATTGTTTATCCTTTGTTTCGTCATAGTAAAATGAAGTAATGCCACTTACCCCTCTATCAGTAGTACTGTCGTAATGTAAACTAATAAAGACATCAGCATTATAGTAATGTGAAATACTTACTCTGTTTCTTAACGATACGTAAATATCTTCTTCTCTAGTTAAAAAGACTGTAGCTCCTGCAGCAGTTAGCTTGTCTTCTAAGATGTTTGCAGTCCTAACAGTAATGTTCTTTTCGAGCGAACCTTTCAAACCAGTTGTTCCGCCGTCACGTCCACCATGTCCAGGGTCGATGACGATAATTTTATCCTTTAAATATTGTTCAATGCCACTTTTTTCTATAATGGGTACGTTAGTAGATGCTTTGACAATCCAGCCTGCAACATAGGCAGTACTTTCATTAGGTAGTTGAATTTTATACCAATCTCCATCAATATCAAGGATTGGATAAGTATCACCTTCATTTGCACGTACGACTGTTTTTGCAGTCGTTGATGGCTTATCTCGTAAATTTGTACCATTATGTAAAATACGAACAGTATTTTCTTTCTCTTTAGGTTCGTTTACCGTGTTAGGGTTATTTTGTTCTTCTAAAAGCTTGACGTACCAGCTAGCAACCCAGCCTTCACCTCCGAGCCAATTGATTTTATACCACTTGTTATTTTCTTCTAATATGAGTACCTCTTCTCCTTGAGGTATATTACCTACAATGTCTCCATCTAATGAATAATTGCTCCTTACGTTAAGTGTCGTTGCTGTTACTACACCTTTTATATCTGTGTGTTGCTGCTCCTCATGTTCTGAATCAGAACCATCGGTGTGCTCGTTGCGGTTTAATGTGTCAATTTCCTGTTGTTGTTTATTAATAATATTGACAAATGATCGATGAATCCAGCCAGAAGTATTCATGTATGAAATTTCAAGCCAATTCTCTTGCTCACTTAATATTGCATTTTCTTCTCCGTTATGAAGCTGGCCGATAATTTCTGACTCTAGAGAAGGTTCACTTCTAACATTTAAGCTATCCACAGATATTTGAGCAATGATTTGTGCTTGTTCCATAGGAGTGGATAAATCAGAATCAGATAGTGACAAGTATTGTGAAGAGACCCATCCAACTTGACTGGCAAATGAAACTTTTGTCCAATCCACTTGTTGCTCAATTACATTAGCATGATCACCCTGATTCATCGAACCAATAATTTCAAAATTACTTCCTGGACCTTGTCGTATACGTAGCTCATCTACAATTGCAGTAACTGTTGATGTCGAGCTATATTTTTCTGTAGTGAGATTTTGGGTGACCAGCCATGAGGCCACCCAACCAGTTTGTTGATTTGGTAATTGTATTTGAATCCAATCGTCTTTTGTAGCTATTAATGTAAAGTGTTCATCCTGTTTAACATTTGTAATGACCTCATATGATAAACCAGGTCCTGTACGCACATTTAATGATGGAACATTCACTGCTATTGTTTCTGTTTCAGCATAAGTAATTTTATTATTAGGTATAAGAATAACAAGAATTAGGACAAATAAACATATCTTCTTGAACAAACAATGTACCTCCTCTATTAGCTTTTTGCCATCTTTACTCTTTCGCTAATTTTTTTATATTTCCTTGTATATTTAATGAAATATTTTCAGCCAGAAGGGAAAACTACAATTATTACGTAGAGAAATATAAATGCAGTAGAAAATGGTGTGGAAAGGAAGTTTTATTGTGAGATATAGTGAGAAAAGTGCGATTAGTGGAAAAGAAGGCAATCAATTATTCGGTGTGGACTTCCATGACTTTATTCAAAGAGAGAATGATTCTACATTAATAGAATTGGCGTCGGAGTATGGATTAGCAGTGAAAGATATAAAAAAACTAAAAAAACACTTGCATAGATCATAATAATTATCGAATTCTCTTGACAAGTTTTCTGTTCATACGTATGATAATATAAAATTCTTTCTGAAAATAATATTGAAGCAACCAGTGAAAGAGAATAGTAGTTAAGGGTTCACATGAAAAGAGAAGAAGTGCCATTAGGCTGAAAGCATTTCGTCATGCTGACTTAACGAATGAACACTCTGGAGGTTTCTCTCTGAAAAATTATTAATTGTTAACTGAAAATGGTCAAGAGTTTTTTGAACGTTTACAAGTAACAAGGTTTGACTAGGAGAAGGACGTAATCAGGCGTTAACTGACTAAGTGGAAGCAGATGAATAATGCTTCAACTAGGGTGGCACCACGGGTAAATGATAACTCTCGTCCCTACGAATAGTAGGGATGGGAGTTTTTTATTTTGGTTAATTTAGGAGGAAAATGTATGTCTTATCAAATACCAAGGGGAACACAAGATATTCTCCCGGATGAAGTTGAGCGCTGGCAATATGTTGAAGAAAAAGCTAGAGAGTTGTGTGGGAAATATAATTACAAGGAACTCCGGACGCCAGTTTTTGAACATACAGAGCTATTTGCTAGAGGGGTAGGAGAAACAACAGATATCGTCCAAAAAGAGATGTATACATTTGAGGACAGAGGACAAAGGAGTTTAACATTAAGGCCTGAGGGCACAGCATCGGTTGTTCGAGCTTTTGTAGAAAAAAAGATGTACGGGAGTCCTAATCAGCCTACAAAACTATTTTATATTGGCCCAATGTTTCGTTACGAAAGACCGCAATCAGGAAGGTTTCGTCAATTTGTTCAATTTGGCATAGAAGCGCTCGGAAGTAATGACCCAGCAATTGATGCTGAAGTAATTGCAATAGCAATGGACTTATACAAAAGCTTAGGGCTTACAAATTTAAAACTTGTTATCAACAGCTTAGGTGATCAAGAAAGTAGAGTGGCTCATCGTGATGCCCTTATTAAGCACTTTGAACCTAAAATTGATGAGTTTTGCACCGATTGTCAAACCAGATTAGAGAAAAATCCGTTAAGAATTTTAGATTGTAAAAAGGATCAAGGTCATGAATTGATGAATTCAGCACCTTCCATATTGGAATATTTAAATGATGAATCAAAAATATATTTTGATAAGGTTCAGACGTATTTAACAAGCCTACACATTCCCTTTGAAGTAGACGCTCGCCTAGTACGAGGACTTGATTATTATAATCATACCGCATTTGAAATAATGAGTAATGCAGAAGGCTTTGGCTCCATTACAACTTTATGTGGTGGGGGTAGATATAACGGTTTAGTACAGAGTATTGGTGGGCCAGAAACTCCTGGTGTAGGGTTTGCGCTAAGTATAGAACGACTGTTAGCAGCAATCGATGCCGAGAAGATACAGCTTCCAATAACGAGTCACATCGATTGTTACGTTGTTACGCTAGGAGAAAAAGCGAAGGATATGTCCGTCTCCCTAGTACATCAATTACGGAATGCTGGATTAATTGCGGAGAAAGATTATCAAGATAAGAAATTAAAAGCTCAATTCAAAGCGGCTGACAGGTTACAAGCAAAATTTGTCGCTGTATTAGGTGACGAAGAGATAGAGAGAAACGTAATTAATGTAAAAAATATGAGTACTGGTGAACAAAGTGAAATAAATCTGAATGATTTTACGTCATATGTAATGGAAAACATACAATAGGGGGATTCTTATGTTTGGAAGATCATATTTTTGTGGGCAAGTAACAGAGCAGGCAATTGGAGAAAAAGTAAAATTAAAAGGGTGGGTACAAAAAAGACGTGACCTAGGTGGCTTAATATTTGTTGATTTACGTGACCGTACGGGGATCGTTCAAGTAGTATTTAATCCAGAAATGTCTCCTGAAGCTTTAAGTATAGCAGAGAAAGTAAGAAATGAATTTGTTCTTCATATAGAGGGTAATGTAGTTGCTCGTGAAGAGGGCACGATTAACGAAAACCTTAGTACTGGAAAAATTGAAGTACACGCAGAACAAATTACAATCATTAATTCAGCAAAAACACCTCCTTTTGTAATTGCTGATCAATCAGAGGTTTCTGAAGATACCCGCTTAAAGTATCGCTACCTAGATTTTCGAAGACCAGTCATATTTGATACGTTAAAAATGCGCCATAATATTACGAAATCAATTAGATCATATTTAGATGATGAAGGGTTTTTAGATATTGAGACGCCAATTCTAACAAAGAGTACACCAGAAGGAGCGCGTGATTATTTAGTACCTAGTCGTGTTCATGAGGGTGAGTTTTATGCTTTACCACAATCACCTCAATTATTCAAACAATTGTTAATGGTAGGTGGCATCGAAAAATATTATCAAATTGCACGTTGTTTCAGAGATGAAGATTTACGAGCAGATCGCCAACCTGAATTTACCCAAATTGATATCGAAACTTCCTTTATGGATCAAGAGGATATTATTTCGATGACAGAGCAAATGATGTCAAAAGTCATGAGTGATGTTAAAGGTCTTGAAGTATCGCTTCCGTTTCCACGCATGACCTATGACGAAGCTATGGATAGATTCGGTTCTGATAAACCTGATACGCGCTTTGAGATGGAGTTAATAGACTTATCGGAACAAGTTCAGGACTGTGGATTTAAAGTGTTTTCAGGGGCTGTTAATTCAGGTGGCCAAGTCAAGGCACTTAATGTGAAAGGTGCTGCGACCTCCTTTTCTCGAAAAGATATTGATGCTTTAGCTGATTTTGTTAGTGTTTATGGCGCAAAAGGGTTAGCTTGGCTAAAAGTTGAGGAAGAAGGGCTTAAAGGTCCAATTGCAAAGTTTTTCAGTGAAGAAGAACAAAATGGCTTTATATCTTCTTTAGAAGCTGTTGCAGGAGACTTATTATTATTCGTCGCTGATAAAAAAGCAGTTGTGGCAGATGCTCTTGGTGCATTGCGCATAAAGCTAGGAAAAGAACTAAACTTAATTGATGAAAATAAATTTAATTTCCTGTGGGTAACAGACTGGCCTTTATTAGAGCATGATGATGAAGAAGGGCGTTATTACGCAGCACACCATCCTTTTACAATGCCTGCTCGAGAAGATATTGAATTGTTAGATACAGACCCTTCTCGCGTAAAAGCTGTTGCATATGATTTAGTGTTAAACGGCTATGAATTAGGTGGAGGGTCACTGCGTATATATGAAAGAGAGTTACAAGAAAAAATGTTTAAAGCTTTAGGCTTTACAGAGGAAGAAGCTAACGAACAATTTGGCTTTTTGATGGAAGCATTTGAATATGGGACACCACCTCACGGAGGTATAGCTTTAGGCTTAGATCGAATTGTCATGATCTTAGCAGGTCGTTCTAATCTACGTGATACGATTGCTTTTCCGAAAACTGCTAGTGCTAGCGATTTACTAACAGACGCACCTGGAGAAGTAAGCATCGAACAATTAGCTGAACTTAACTTAGCGTTAACTGTGAAAAAAAGCTAATATGTCCAATATTTCCTCAACTTGATAACTGTAAATTGGTGTGATATTATAATAACAGAACTTGAAAGTCCTGATGTGTTCGTCTTATAACCTATTGTTTTGACCGAACAATAAGTTATACGGGAGCTTGAGTTTTCAAACGGCGTACATGCCTTCTGGATTATAAGGACGTACTAACATTTGGAACAGGGCACCCACCTGCGGAGTGCGGGATCAAAACGAAGGCATCGACGGCACAATTGGGACTTCCGTTCCGTTATAATAAAATAAAAAAGGTATACCCTATACATGATGTATAGGGTTTTTGTAGCTATTTAGAGTACATAAATGCCATACATTTGTAACAGACGTAGCTTGAGGATCTTACAATGGGCTGTTTTGCTAAGAAATAAACGTGCCCCCAGTTAAAGTTCGTGGTAGCTTTTGTTCTAGATAACGACGGCAACGTTACAAAAAAACTTTTCCAAGACTGTTACATTTTGTATTTTGTCGAAAAAATGATCTTCAAATCTTGTATTTCTTATAATTTATGATATTATTTTTATCGGAAAACATTGAATAAGTTTGTGACAAACGGAGTTGAGAATATGTTACATCAATTTTCTAGAAATGAATTAGCGATTGGGATAGAAGGATTAAACATTTTAAAAAATAGCACAGTGGCAGTACTTGGAATTGGTGGTGTAGGTTCATTTGCAGCTGAAGCACTAGCTCGATCTGGTGTAGGAAGGCTTGTATTAGTTGATAAGGATGATGTCGATATTACAAATGTAAATCGACAAATTCACGCTTTACTCTCAACAGTCGGTAAGCCAAAAGCTGACCTCATGAAGGACCGTATAAAAGATATTAATCCAGAATGTCAAGTGATTGCGTTGAAAATGTTTTATACAGAGGAGACGTATGAGGAATTTTTTAGTTATGGAATAGATTTTGTTATAGATGCGTCTGATACGATTTGTTATAAAATCCATTTAATGAAGGAATGCTTGCAGAGGAAGATTCCAATTATTTCAAGTATGGGTGCAGCAAATAAAATGGACCCTACACGTTTTAAAATAGCTGATATTTCCAAAACTCACACTGATCCCATTGCAAAAGTTATTCGAACGAAGTTAAGAAAAGAGGGTATCCGTAAGGGAATTAAAGTAGTATTTTCTGACGAGAGTCCTATTGTGATTCGGGAAGATATTCGCAAGAAAATTGTACCTGATGAAAATACACCTATTAGAAAAGCTAAAATGCCACCATCATCCAATGCTTTTGTTCCATCAGTAGCAGGGCTAATAATGGCAAGTCATGTGGTTACTGAATTGTTAACAGATATACCAATTAAACGAGTAAATCAGGGCTAAAAATACTCTACATTTATCTGAGGTCGACTTGGTTCTTCTCGTTCCGACAATGACAAAAACGTGGTCTAAAGATAGACCACGTTTTTTACTTAGCTAATTGTTCTAAGTTTCCGTTTTTATCCATTCTAAAAGCTGGAGAAGGTCTTTCTTCATTATCATCAAATAAAACCATTTTCCGTGCTCGATCCATAATTTGTACTAATGCTTGATAGTCTTCTTGTATCATAGATTGCTTTTCGGACATTTTTTCAAGCTTTATAACTAGTTCTTTATTTTGCTTTGAAAGAGTTTGGTTTTCTTGTTGTAATTGTACATTTTCCTGCTGCAATCTCATTGAATGTTGATCTTGTACTTTAAGTTCTTTTAAATAAGAAATGCAATCTTCTAGAGATATTGAATTTGATCCAGCTGATGGCTCTATAGGTGGAACTGATGTCGTCACTGGCGTAGTCAACAACTCTGTCGTGAACTCATTATTTAGATTATAGCTCTCTACTGGATGGTTATCATCAACTGTAGTAATCTGTGGTAGTGAAATTGTACTAGGAAGCTCATCTTGCTTCTTTAATCTGTCTAACGCTCTCTTTCTTTCTTTTCTTTGCTTTTTCGCAATGGCGATAGCTTGATCATACTTTCCTCTTACTTCCGCGTTCCACCGAAATCCACAAGCAGCAGAAGTTCGGTTAAGCTTATCACCAACTTCTTCGAAAGCTGATAACTGAGTTCCACCTTCACGAATATAGCGAAGTACTGTTTCTGCGAGTAATAGGTCTTCTTCATGAGACCATGCATCTTGACGAACTTTCACATAAACACTCCTATCTTCTGAAAAATTTAATTTACTATATAGTAGATTTTCTATTAATAGAATGGACGGCTATTATAATTTTTATACATTTACTAGTTTTTTTAAGGATTAAAAGGAGTAAAAGTCGAGGATATCAGTTTAATAATATATGTGAAATTATTCACAATGTCGTCAAATTTAATGTAACTATTCGCAACATATCGATAGTATAATAAACGTGTAAGATAGTTAGTTAATAAATTTAGTAAAAAACGTAAAGTATCAAGTAAGTTGCTTTTTTTTAACATTCACATGTGAAAACATTCACAAACTTTAAGCGAGAAATTAGGAGGAGTTTCAAATGGCTGTTGAAGAAAAAGTATTAAAACAACAACAAGATGTTTCAAAAATGATTAATTCTTTAGTTGATCGTGGTTCTAAAGCTTTAAAGGAATTTCGCAATTATGATCAAGAAATGATCAATGACATAGTAAAAGAAATGGCTTTAGCAGGATTAGATCAACATATGCACTTAGCTAAGCTAGCAGTTGATGAAACAAAACGTGGTGTTTATGAGGATAAAATTATTAAAAATATTTTTGCTACTGAATATATTTATCATAACGTTAAATATGATAAAACTGTCGGCATTATTAATGATAATGAACACGAAGGTGTAATCGAAGTTGCAGAGCCAGTAGGTGTTGTTGCTGGTGTAACACCAGTGACAAATCCAACATCAACAACGATGTTTAAAGCAATTATTGCAATTAAAACTAGAAACCCAATTATTTTTGCTTTCCATCCATCTGCACAAAAATGTAGTAGTGAAGCAGCAAGAATTCTTCGTGACGCAGCAGTAAAAGCAGGAGCGCCTGAAGGTTGTATTCAATGGATAGAAACGCCATCTATCGAAGCAACAAAACAATTAATGAATCATGATGGGGTTGCGATCGTCTTAGCGACAGGTGGCCCAGGAATGGTTAAATCAGCTTATAGTACTGGTAAACCTGCGTTAGGTGTAGGTGCTGGTAACGTACCTTGTTATATTGAAAAATCTGCTGAGGTGAAACGTTCTGTAAATGATTTAATTTTATCAAAAACATTTGATAATGGTATGATTTGTGCTTCTGAACAAGCTGTTATTATCGATAAAGAAATTTATGATGAAGTGAAAAAAGAAATGATATATCATTCTTGTCACTTCTTATCAGAAAACGAAAAGAAAAAAGTAGAAAAACTTGTTATTGATGAAAACAAATGTGCTGTTAATCCAAACATCGTTGGTAAACCAGCTTATGAAATCGCAAAAATGGCTGGTGTAGACGTACCCAAAGATACTAAAATACTAATCGCTGAATTAAAAGGTGTAGGTGAAGCTCACCCACTTTCAAGAGAAAAGCTTAGTCCAGTACTAGCTTGTTATAAAGTTAATAATACAGAGGAAGGGATTACTCGTGCAGAAGAAATGCTAGAGTTTGGAGGTCTAGGTCACTCTGCTGTCATCCATTCTGAAGACCAAAAAACCATAGAAGCTTATGGAAAACGTATGAAAGCATGTCGTGTCATTGTGAATGCTCCATCTTCACAAGGGGCAATCGGAGATATTTATAATGCATATATTCCTTCATTAACATTAGGTTGTGGATCTTACGGTAAGAACTCTGTATCTTCAAATGTTGGAACAGCGAACTTATTAAATATCAAAAAAATTGCGAAAAGGAATGTCAATATGCAATGGTTTAAGCTTCCACCAAAAGTTTACTTTGAAAAGCATTCTACTCAATATTTAGCAAAAATGCCTGAAATCTCAAAAGCTTTGATTGTAACGGACCCAGGTATGGTGAAGCTTGGCTATGTTGATAAAGTTCTTTATTATTTACGTAAACGTCAAGATTACGTCCATTGTGAAATTTTCTCAAATGTTGAGCCAGATCCATCTATTGAAACTGTGATGAAGGGTGCAGAAATGATGAAAGAATTCCAACCTGATGTCATCATTGCACTTGGCGGTGGATCAGCGATGGATGCTGCAAAAGGAATGTGGTTATTTTACGAACACCCAGAAACAACGTTCCATGGCTTAAAACAGAAGTTTTTAGACATTCGTAAACGTACGTTCAAATATCCTAAACTAGGAAACAAAGCTAAATTTGTTGCAATACCAACAACTTCAGGAACTGGATCTGAGGTAACACCATTCTCTGTTATTACAGACAAGAAAAACAATGTCAAGTATCCATTAGCAGATTATGAATTAACACCAGATGTTGCAATCGTAGATCCACAGTTTGTTATGACAGTTCCGAAGCACGTAACTGCAGATACTGGTATGGATGTTCTAACACATGCGATTGAAGCTTACGTTTCTAATATGGCAAATGATTATACGGATGGTTTAGCGATTAAAGCTATTCAACTAGTATTTGAATATTTACCAAAAGCTTATCATAACGGTGCAGATGAACTTGCAAGAGAGAAAATGCACAATGCATCTACAATTGCAGGTATGGCATTTGCAAATGCATTTTTAGGTATTAATCATAGCTTGGCACATAAAATGGGTGCAGAGTTCCATATTGCACACGGTAGAGCAAATACATTATTAATGCCACATGTTATTCGTTTCAATGCAACAAAACCGAAAAAGTTTACAGCATTCCCTAAATATAAACATTTCATTGCTGATCAACGTTATGCTGAAATTGCTAAAGCATTAGGTTTACCAGCACGTACAACTGAAGAAGGTGTAGAGAGCTTAATCCAAGCGGTAATTAAATTAGCGAAAGAACTAAATATTCCTATGAGTTTACCTGAGAATGGTGTAGATAAAAAAGAATTTGAAGAAAAAGTGGCAATTTTGGCAGACAGAGCATTTGAAGATCAATGTACACCAGCAAATCCAAAGTTACCATTAGTTACCGAGTTAGAAGAAATTTATCGTCAAACATTCAAAGGAGTATAATTTGGGGGGATTAGGATGAACAGATTGAGTACGATTCCAACGGAAGTTGCTTGGAAGAACTTCAAAGAAGGAAAATGGCTAGATTCTATAGATGTACGAGATTTTATTCAAACAAATGTTACACCCTATACGGGCAAGGAAGATTTCCTTGCCCCCCCAACTCTAAAAACCACTCAACTTTGGGATAAAGTATTAGAGTTGATGAAACAGGAACGGGACAATGGTGGTGTACTTGATATTGATACACAAACAGTATCAACCATTACTTCACATGAGCCAGGATATATTGATAAAAATCTTGAAAGCGTTGTAGGGCTACAAACGGATGAGCCATTAAAACGTTCCATCCAACCTTTTGGTGGTATCCGTATGGTAAAAGATGCTTGCGAGGCTTATGGATATGATCTCGATACAGAAGTCGAGAAAACGTTTACTGAGTATCGAAAAACACATAATCAAGGGGTCTTCGATGCTTATACTCCAGAAATGAGGAAGGCACGTAAAGCTGGTATCATTACTGGGTTACCAGATGCATACGGACGAGGAAGAATTATCGGTGATTATCGCAGAGTAGCATTATATGGTGTAGACCGTTTGATGGAAGAAAAAAGAAAGGCTCATGCTCGATTAGAGAATGATTTAATGAGTGACACAGTTATCCGTGATCGTGAAGAGATTTCTGAACAATTTAGAGCATTACAAGAGTTAAAAGATATGGCTGCATCATACGGGTATGATATATCAAAACCCGCTGTAAACGCTAGAGAAGCAATTCAATGGCTATATTTTGCATACCTTGCAGCGATAAAAGAACAAAATGGCGCTGCGATGAGTCTCGGTCGTGTATCCACATTTTTAGATATATATTTTGAAAGAGATATACACAATGGGGTTCTAACTGAATCAGAAGTCCAAGAATTAGTTGATCATTTTGTAATGAAGCTACGTCTTGTGAAATTTTTGCGTACTCCTGATTATAACGAGTTGTTTAGTGGTGACCCGACGTGGGTAACTGAATCAATTGGTGGTATGAGTCTTGACGGACGTCCACTTGTTTCCAAAACATCATTCCGCTTCCTACACACGCTTGACAATCTTGGACCAGCTCCTGAACCTAACTTAACAGTACTTTGGTCGACTGAGCTTCCAGATCATTTCACAAGATATTGTTCAAAAATGTCAATAAAAACAAGTTCCATTCAATATGAAAATGATGATTTAATGCGTAAAGAATACGGTGATGATTACGGTATTGCATGTTGTGTTTCTGCCATGAAGATAGGTAAACAAATGCAGTTTTTTGGAGCGCGTGCTAACTTGGCGAAGGCATTACTATATGCAATTAACGGTGGGATAGATGAAAAGTCAGGTGTGCAAGTTGGACCAAGCCTTGATCCAATTACTTCAAATATCTTGAATTATGAAGAAGTAATGAAAAACTATGATGAAATGCTAAATTGGCTAGCGAAGCTATATATGAATACATTAAATATTATACATTACATGCATGATAAGTATTCTTATGAGCGTATTGAAATGGCACTACATGATGAGGAAATATTACGTACTATGGCTTGCGGTATCGCTGGCTTATCGGTTGTAGCAGATTCTTTAAGTGCAATAAAATACGCAAAAGTAAGACCTATTCGAAATGAGTATGGAATCGCGGTTGATTTTCAAATTGACGGAGATTATCCACAGTTCGGTAACGATGATGATCGTGTTGACATGATTGCAACAGAGTTAGTTGAGACATTTATGAATAAGCTTCGTCTGTATCCGACGTATCGTTCTTCTGTACCGACACAATCTATATTAACTATAACTTCAAACGTTGTGTACGGGAAAAAAACAGGTACAACACCTGATGGAAGAAAAGCAGGTGAGGCGTTTGCACCGGGTGCCAACCCGTTACATGGACGTGATAAAAATGGAGCGTTAGCATCACTAAATTCTGTAGCAAAGCTTCCTTATGAAGATTGTCTAGATGGAATCTCTTGTACTTTTTCAATGGTTCCTAATTCTCTAGGTAAAGAAGAGCAAACGAGAATCAATAATCTTGTCTCTATCTTAGATGGATATATGGCACAACATGGTCATCATATAAATGTTAACGTGTTTGAACGTGAACAGTTACTTGATGCAATGGAGCATCCGGAAAAATATCCACAATTAACAATACGTGTTTCAGGTTATGCCGTGAATTTTATTAAATTGACACGCGACCAACAAATTGAGGTTATAAATAGAACATTCCATGAAAGTATGTAAGTGAAAAAAGGGAGAATTAAAATGATATAATTTAATTCTCCCCTTACGTACTTATTTTTTTGTTTTAGACAGTTCGATGACATTTTGCTAGTATTCATTCAGGTGTTAAAGTTTACTTTCCATCAAATAAGTCTTTTAGCCGCTCATATACTTTAGCATATTGTTTTTCTTGTCCACTTTGCTTAGGTTGAAAGTACTCCTTACCCTTTAGCTCATCAGGAAGATATTGCTGATGTACCCAGCCATTAGGATAATCGTGAGGATACTTATAACCAATTCCATGCCCCATCGTTTTAGCTCCTTTATAATGAGCATCCCGTAAATGTAAGGGGATTTCACCTGTATAACCTTTTCTAACATCTTCTAGTGCCATATCAAGAGCTTTATATGCACTGTTTGTTTTAGGAGACAAACATTGATCTACAACGACGTTTGCTAATGGAATTCTTGCCTCTGGCAAGCCAAGTCTTTCAACTGCTTCGCATGCAGTAACCGTTCTTACTGCTACTTCTGGAGCAGCGAGAGATATGTCTTCATAGGCAATGACAATTAGTCTTCTAATAATTGATGTTAAATCTCCACCCTCTATTAACCGAGCTAAATAATGAAGTGCTGCATTTACATCGCTACCCCTAATACTCTTTTGCAAGCAAGATAATAGAGAATAGTATATATCGCCCTTTTTGTCGTGAGAAAAACCTTTATTTTCAACACATTCTTCTACTGTTTTAATAGGAACGATGATTTTTTCCACATCAACCTCTTTTGATGCTATTACTACATCCTCTAGAATATTTAATGCTGATCGCGCATCACCGTTAGTCGACTGAGTAATTATTTCAAGAGCTTCATCAGCAATTTCAATGTCTAAGCTACCTAAGCCTCTTGTCGAATCAGTCAATGCTCTCAATAGTAATGTCATCATATCTTCTCTAGAAATACGTTGTAATTCTTTTATTTGACCGCACCTGCTTCTAATCGCTGGATTTACATCATGAAAGGGGTTCTCAGTAGTTGCACCTATTAATGTGATTAAACCTTTTTCAACATGAGGTAAAAGATAGTCTTGTTGTGCTTTATTGAACCGATGCACTTCATCGACAAATAAGATTAAACTTCCTTCAACTTCCGCTTGTCTAACAGCATTTTCTATATCCTTTTTGCCTGCTGTAGTTGCATTAATAGAAACAAAGGGCATATTTACCGTCCCGGCAATAGCTTTGGCAATCGAAGTTTTTCCAATACCAGGTTCTCCATATAACAATATTGATGGCACATGGCCATTAACTATCATTTTATATAACGCCGTTTTTGGTCCAATTATATGTTGTTGGCCAACAATTTCGTCTAATTTCCTAGGTCTCATTCGAAATGATAACGGGGATTCAACCAATGACTCGAATAACAAAGTAATCATCTCTCCTACTTTTTGGAATCTTTGTTCTTGTTCTAGGATGTTAATATGTATTACAATACACTATTATGGTATAATGGCAAATGCTTAATGTTATATATGTAGACTCTTTAAGTAAGCATTGTTGTTTTTAGTATTGAAGTGATTTATTCTATTGGCATATTTTAATGAAGAAAAGAAGCCAGGAATGGTGATTAAACAAATTGTTCGTACAACAACAATGCATGCGAGAACAGCCGTCTGTAACTATACAATGGTTAGCTATCAGCCATTTTATAATATAAATTTTGATTGTGAACGGGACTTAATGACTTCGATAATGTCTAGCCCCAGGCACCATCGGCTTCCGGTATAAGCCAATGCGACAAGAAGATGATCTTAAAAGCACTCTCGTAGGTTCGTCTTATGCTTATCACCAGGATCAAGATGACAATTTCACCATTGCCCACAGTCGTGGGGAAATCTAGTGTCTAAGCATTTCTTATTTGTGGAGGGATATAAAGGATGAAGATTTCGACTAAAGGTAGGTATGGACTTACAATAATGATTGAATTGGCCAAGAAATATGGTGATGGGCCGATTTCGTTAAAATCTATCGCTAAAACTCATGATCTATCTGAACATTATTTAGAGCAATTGATTGCTCCTTTACGCAATGCTAGGTTAGTAAAGAGCATTCGAGGAGCGTACGGTGGATATGTGTTAGCAGATGATCCATCAAAGATAACTGCTGGAGATATTATTAGAGTTTTAGAGGGACCAATTAGTCCAGTTGAGGTTTTAGATGATGAAGAGCCTGCCAAAAGGCAGTTATGGATACGAATTCGTGATGCTGTGAAAGATGTCCTAGATAATACTACACTAGAGGATTTAGCAAGTTACAGTGGTGGAGATCAAGAATCTTACATGTTTTATATATAAGTTGTTTGCGCATTTCATGGTAGTCTAGCTTCAGCGACTATCCCCTCGAGGTCACTTCGCCATTTCACCTGAAGCAAAAAGCGTCTTCATGTGAAATGACTCCAGTGCTTGTCGGGGATGAGCAAGCCGCTTACGCATTTCATGGTAGTCTAGCTTCAGCGACTATCCCCCTCGAGGGTCGGGGATGAGCAAGCCGCTTACGCATTTCATGGTAGTCTAGCTTCAGCGCCTATCCCCTCGAGGTTCGGGGATGAGCATGTCGCTTGCGCATTTCATTTAAGGAGGAATACAATGGAAAGAATATATCTTGACCATGCGTCAACTTCTCCAACTCATCCAGACGTTGTTAAAGAGATGAGCCCATATATGAGTGGAATTTTCGGTAACCCTTCTAGTATTCACTCCTTTGGCAGGGAAAGTCGCCAAGCCATAGATGATGCTAGACAAACAATCTCTGCTAATATTGGTGCCAAGTCAACAGAAATTATTTTTACGAGTGGTGGTACGGAAGCAGATAATTTAGCTCTGATTGGAGTTGCATTAGCAAATAAACACCGAGGTAACCATATAATTACAACTAAGGTTGAGCATCACGCTATTTTGCATACTTGTGAATATTTAGAAACCCAAGGCTTTAAGGTTACGTATTTACCAGTGAAGGAGAATGGAATTGTTTCTATTGAAGATGTAAAGGCATCATTGACAGATCAAACGATTCTTGTGTCAATTATGTTAGCTAATAACGAAGTTGGTGCAATACAACCTATTAAAGAGTTAAGTGAAATTGTAAGAGCAAATGGTGCGTATGTTCATTCAGATATTGTACAGGGGTATAATTTATTCCCTATTAATGTTGATGACCTTGGTATTGATTTATTATCGGTTTCAGGGCATAAAATTAACGGCCCAAAAGGTGTTGGGTATTTATACGTTCGTTCTGGAGTGAAAATCACTCCAAGTTTACATGGTGGTGAACAAGAAAGAAAGAGACGTGCAGGCACAGAAAACGTGGCGAGTATTGTCGGTCTTAAGCATGCTGTTCAATTAAGCAACAAAGGCAGGAATGAACGCTTTGAGCTATATAGCAACTATAAAAAACAAATGATAGATATATTCAAACAAGAAGAAATTGATTTCAGCATCAATGGAGATCTTGAATTGACTGTACCAAATATATTAAATGTTAGTTTTGCAGGAGTAAGTGTCGAGGCTTTACTTGTTAACTTAGATCTTATAGGTATTGCGGCTTCTAGTGGCTCGGCTTGTACTGCCGGTTCTGTTGATCCATCACATGTTTTAGTAGCGATGTTTGGGAACGGCTCTGAGAGAATACAATCTTCGATCAGGTTTAGTTTTGGTTATGGAAATAATGAGGAAGAAATCCGAAAAGCAGCATATGAAATAACCAAAATTGTGAAACGGTTAACAAAACATTAAATAATATTATATATAAATGAGGTGAAAGTAATGAGCAAAGCTCCTAACGATACACGTGTTGTTGTAGGTATGTCGGGTGGGGTTGATTCTTCGGTTGCTGCATTGCTGTTAAAAGAACAAGGTTATGATGTAATTGGTATTTTTATGAAAAATTGGGATGATACTGATGAAAATGGCGTTTGTACAGCAACTGAAGATTATAACGATGTCATTCAAGTATGTAATCAGATTGGTATTCCCTACTATGCAGTTAATTTTGAAAAACAATATTGGGATAAGGTATTTACTTACTTTTTAGATGAATACAAAGCTGGTAGAACACCTAACCCAGATGTAATGTGTAATAAAGAAATTAAATTTAAAGCCTTTTTAGATCATGCACTAGCTTTAGGAGCCGATTATGTGGCGACGGGTCATTATGCTAGAGTTGCATATCGTAACGGAGAATACAAAATGCTCCGTGGGATAGATGAAAATAAAGACCAAACTTATTTTTTAAATCAACTAGGTCAAGAGCAACTTTCTAAAGTACTCTTTCCTCTTGGTGAAATTAATAAAAGTAAGGTTCGTGAAATAGCCCAACAAGCTGGGTTAGCAACAGCAACGAAAAAAGATAGTACGGGAATTTGCTTTATCGGTGAACGAAACTTTAAAGAATTTTTAAGTAATTATTTACCTGCTCAGCCTGGAGAAATGCAAACATTATCAGGTGAAATAAAAGGAAAGCATGACGGTTTAATGTATTATACGATTGGCCAACGTCATGGTTTAGGTATTGGAGGAAGTGGTGAGCCTTGGTTTGTAGTAGGAAAGGATCTAGAAAAAAATATTTTATACGTTGACCAAGGTTTTCATAATGATTTGTTGTATTCGGACGCAATTTTAGCTACAAATGTAAGTTGGGTATCCGATCGTGAAATAACAGATACACTAAAATGTACTGCGAAATTTCGTTATCGTCAACAGGACAATGCTATTACCGTCCATAGAATAGATGATAATAATGTCAAAATTATTTTTGATGAACCAATTAGAGCAATAACACCTGGACAGGCAGTTGTTTTTTATGATGGAGACGAATGCCTAGGTGGTGGGACAATTGATATTGTGTACAAAAATGGAGAAGAACTAGATTACGTGTAGTAAAATATTTTAGAAAAAGCTTCACCTCGCTTATGCGAAGGTGAAGCTTTTTAGGTGCAATACAACCTCTTGTAATTATACGTTTTAGTAACAATAAAATTCTGTTATGGTTGGATTTACAACTTTGATGAACGTAACAGTGCCATCAAAGTGTATTGAGGCACTAGTATCATTCCTATGCTATACTAATAGCTAATTGGAGGTTTTAAAAATGGTTGATAATAATAAGCTAGGAATTCAATATATGCAAGAAGGAAAATATGAAGAAGCTGCAAAGGTGTTTAATCAAGCTATTGAAGATTCACCAAAGGATCCAATCGCATATATCAATTTTGGGAACTTGCTTTCTGCCTTAGGTGAAAACGAAAAGGCGATAGCTTTTTTTAATAAAGCAATTGAGCTTGATGAAGATAATGGTGCGGCTTATTACAGCACTGGTAACTTACACTACAATAATGAAAAATATGTAGATGCAAAGAATATGTTCGAAATAGCTATGAAAAAAGGTTTAACAAACTCTGATACGTATTTTATGCTAGGTATGTCGTTGTTACAATTAGATCAACCCAAACTTGCTTTACCTTATTTTCAAAGAGCAGTTGAACTAAATGTCGATGATGCCGAAGCAAGGTTTCAATACGGCTTATGTCTTGCGAATGAAAATCTAATTGATCAAGCCATGGAACAGTTTCAACAGGTCATTCATTTAGACCCTAAACATGCGGATGCATTTTATAATTTAGGTGTTGCGTATGCATTCAAAGAAAATGGTGAGCAAGCTTTAGCGATGTTTAATAAGGCATGTGAGATTCAACCAGATCATGTATTAGCTGCTCATGGAAAAAAAATAATAGAGCAAACTTAATGTTTTCATAATAGATATTATTCTTCGGTAATGTTTCTATAGTGATACAACGAGAAGTATTTTGGTACTTTTATCATCACTATATAAAGGAAAGATGCCACGAATTGTAACTTGGTATCTGTCAATTAGATGCAGTACTGTAACAACGCCTTGATTAGTCGCTGTTACATTGTACTAGGACGTGCTTTTATATAGTGTTTTTAGATCAAACGGCAACTCGTAACATACATATTTACGATTCGTAATGAAAGGAGGGAAATGATGCTGATGGAGCAACAGGGAGTGCTGGATTTGTATAATGAAGAGCAGAAGTATATGAAGGGTACACATCTAGTCACCATCTTTCACAATGAAGCCAATCTATATTCAGTCGTTCGCATCCGATTGCAGGAAACGAACGAACAATATACAGAAAAAGAAGCAGTTGTCACAGGTTATTTCCCTCGTATCCATGAAGATGAAACATATATCTTTTTTGGTAAACTGAAGGAACACCCTAAGTTTGGCATGCAATTTCACGTCGATAGTTTCAGGAAAGATCTTCCTCAAACGAAGCAAGGGATTATACAGTACTTATCAAGTGATCTATTTCAAGGAGTGGGTAAAAAAACAGCAAGCAACATTGTCGATGCATTAGGTGAAGCTGCAATCTCAACAATTTTACAAAATCCTTCAGCTCTTGAAAAGGTACCTAAACTTTCAAAAGATAAAGCTCAGCAAATAGTTGATACGTTAAAAGAACATCAAGGTCTTGAACAAATAATGATTGCGTTATCTCAATATGGATTCGGTCCGCAATTATCAATGAAGATTTATCAAGTATACAAAGATGAAACATTACAAATTATCCAAAACAACCCTTACCAGCTAGTAGAAGATGTTGAAGGAGTTGGCTTTAGTAGAGCGGATGAGCTTGGGTATATGTTAGGCATCTCGGGCAATAATCCGCATCGTATAAAGGCAGGTTGTCTTTATATGCTTGATCAGCAATCAATTCAAGAAGGGCATACATATCAATATTTACATCAATTAATTAGGGATGTAAAAGAGTTACTAGAAGAAAATAAGCGTGATTCCATGGATGAAGAAGATATCTCTAGGATTATTACTCATCTGTCGGAAGAAGATAAAATTATTGTTGAAGAGGATAAAGTTTACAGTCCTTCATTATTCTTTTCAGAAAAAGGACTTGTAACAAATATTGGTCGAATATTGAGTCAAACTGAATATGAGGATCAATTTCCAGATTCAGAATTCTTATTGTCGCTAGGTAATATAGAAGAATATCTCAATGTTCAGTATGCACCTTCACAAAAAGAGGCAATTCAAAAAGCCTTATTATCACCAATGCTTTTACTAACCGGAGGACCTGGGACTGGGAAGACGACAGTTATTAATGGAATTGTAAATGTATATGCAGATTTACATGGCTGTTCATTAAACCCTAGTGATTATAATAAAGAAAACCCGTTTCCAATACTACTCGTTGCCCCTACAGGTAGAGCTGCAAAGCGCATGAGTGAAGCCACAGGTTTAAAGGCTGTGACAATACATCGCTTATTAGGTTGGAATGGAGTCGATGGATTTGAACATGATGAAGATAACCCAATTGAAGGAAAATTGTTAATTGTAGATGAAATGTCAATGGTTGATGTTTGGTTGGCAAATCAACTATTTAAATCACTACCTGAATCTATCCAAATGATTATTGTTGGAGATGAGGATCAATTGCCATCTGTTGGGCCAGGACAAGTATTGAAGGACTTATTAGATGCTAATATTATTCCAACAGTTCGTCTAACTGAAATTTATCGACAATCAGAAGGATCCTCAATCATAGCGCTTGCTCATGACATTAAAAAAGGTCAATTGCCACGAGATATTGTTTCGCAAAAAACTGACCGATCTTTTTTACCATGTAGACCTAATCAAGTACTTGATGTTGTATCAAAGGTTGCACAAAGTGCAAAAGAAAAAGGATATAGTGCAAGAGACATCCAAGTTCTAGCACCCATGTATCGTGGGCCTGCAGGTATCGATCAATTAAATAAAATGCTACAAAGTATGTTTAACCCTCCGTCAGATCAAAAACGTGAAATGTCATTTGGCGATGTAGTATATAGAATTGGCGACAAGGTGTTGCAACTCGTCAATCAACCAGAAAGTAATGTTTTTAATGGAGATATGGGAGAAGTTGTCTCAATATTCTACTCCAAGGAAAATACTGAAAAACAAGACATGGTTATTGTAACTTTTGAGGGAAATGAAGTTACTTATACAAAACAAGATTTGAACCAAATCACCCACGCGTATTGTTGTTCCATACATAAGTCTCAGGGTAGTGAATTTCCAATCGTTATTATGCCAGTTGTAAAAAGCTATTACCGCATGCTAAGAAGAAATTTACTATATACAGGTATTACAAGAAGTAAAAAGTTTTTAATATTATGTGGTGAAGAGCAAGCTTTTCGACATGGAGTTAGCCGTAATGATGATGGTATAAGACAAACAACATTATGTGAAAAATTAAGACTGGCTCATGAAGGTGAAATTGACAACGAAGATGACATTCCTTTTATTGTACAAGAAGAAAAATTAATGGAAAACGTTACACCTTATGATTTCATGGATGATTGAGTAACCTAATAATGTTCGGGAAGGTGGGATATCTTTGCGGACATTTTCCTTATTAAAGGGGTTACCAGTTTATTCACATGATGGCAAACAGCTTGGCAACGTCGTTGATCTTTTAGTTCAAGAAGATGGAAAGGTCGCATCAATCGTTGTTGAAGGTAAAAGGCTTTTTCAGAGAGATACTTTTATCCCAATAGAATCAGTTTTATCTTTTGATAATGATGGAATTACGATTAGCAGTTCTACAACAAAATATTCTACACGCCAAGAGAAAAATACACATTACTTAAACACCCACCATAGCTTAGCAAAAAAATTCGTGAAATCTGAAAATGGGGAAGTTCTTGGAATATTAGAAGACGTATTTTTCCAAGAAGAATTGGGCACAATAGAAGGGTATAAAATAACAGATGGTTTCTTTTCTGATATAAGTGATGGAAAAAAAGTAATTAAAAGCAATGACTTTACCGTTAACAAAGATACCATCATTTTTAAAGCTAAGCGGAAATAAAGAGGTGTCGTTTGATGTTAATGTGTCCAAATTGTAAAAATAAAGATCTTGGTAAAATTGGTGTTAACCAATATTATTGTTGGAACTGTTTTATAGAAATGTCAGTAAACCAAGGTATCATTAATACCCATCAAGTTGAAGAAGATGGAACGCTTAGTTCATTGGATGATCTCTTTGGAGAAGAAGATCGTACGATAAATTTGTAATTGACTCTTTCATTAAGGAGGACAAAATGAACAGAACAATTACTGCGTCATTGGTTGCTTTAGGTATGGGGGTTGCTGCATACCAAATGAACCAAAGAAGTGACATCATGTCTCCAAAAAATATAAAGAGAATGAGAAAGAAAGTTGCTAAGATGCTTTACTGACTAAAAGGGGCTGACCCAATTACGGGTTCTGCCCTTTTTAAAAGTTGATATTTTGTAACGATCAGAATTTAATTAGAGGTGGGGTATAGGTGAAGGACATTCGTTTAGTATGGATTTATCGCTTACTTCTCTTTTTATTAATGTTTGTATTGTTATACGTTTTTATGAAGCTTGCGCCGATTTGGAAACCAACGCTAAAGATGATTGCAATTGTAATTACCCCTTTTGTTATTGCCGCATTTATTACTTACTTACTTCATCCCATTATCGAGAAAATCCATCATCACGGAGTTCCGAGGTCTATTGCTATTTTACTTATATATACTTTGTTCTTTGGAGGAGTTGGTTTCGGCTTATATAAAGGAGTACCAATTATTATTGAACAGCTAAAGGATTTAAGTGAAAATGTACCAATATTTATCGAGACGTACCGAGATTGGATTGAGGAAATTCGTGATCAAACATCCCATTGGCCAAATGGATTTCACGATAGAATTGAGGAAGGGCTACAATCAATTGAGAAAGAGAGTGCATTACTAGTTACAAAGTTATTAAACAGTATGAAACGATTGCTGAACTATATTATTTTAATTGCTATCATTCCGTTTTTAGTTTTCTATATGCTTAAAGATTACCCAGATATAAATAAGGCAATATGGTACATAACACCAAAAAAATTTCGTACCCCCGGGAAAGAATTTTTAAAAGGGGTTGATGAATCACTTGGTAATTACATTAGAGGGCAACTATTTGTGTGCTTTGCGATCGGAATTATTGCAACAATTGGTTTTTGGTTAATCAAAATGAAATACCCTTTGCTACTAGGAAGCATCATAGGGGTTACGAATATTATTCCTTATTTTGGACCAATTATTGGTTTAATTCCAACCGTTATTATCGCAGCGACTATCTCAATGAAGATGGTTCTATTCGTATCCGGTTTAGTCCTTGTTTTACAATTTATTGAAGGTAATGTATTATCACCACTAATTGTAGGAAAAAGCCTGCATATGCACCCTATTGTTATAATGTTTGCACTGTTAGTTGGGGGAGAGATTGCTGGTGTATTAGGTTTAATAGTTGCTGTTCCTTTTTTAGCGATACTAAAAGTTACGATACTTCATGCCAAAACATATTTAATGAATCATTGACAAATAAGTTTTGCTTGTCTATAATTCGCATTATAATACGGAAAACGATGACGGATCGAGTATGTTATAGTCCACCTTATGTAATGATAAAATCAGAGAGGAATTTCCCTTTAGGCTGAAAGAAATTCTAGGTGAAGGATAACAGAAAGCTAATCTTGAGTGCAGATAAACCCTGCCGTTTTGCCACGTTACGGCTTATCATGAGTGATGAACAAACATATTTTTCTGTAAGGCGCTTGTCATTTACCAGAAATGGTGTGGAATTTACGCTTTTCGAAATTGTTCATAATCAGGGTGGTACCGCGAGTATAACTCTCGTCCCTGCTTTTGGGATGGGGGTTTTTTATATTTTTAAGGCTGTTTTCGCAATGTTTGTTGTTTTTCGAATTAGTAATAAACACGTACACCACTTTCGTTGGTGGCATCTTTTCTTCTTAAAAAGATGTGAAACGTATTAAACTCTTTTTATTTTCTAATTCGGTGACATTAACAACATAGCTTTCGGAAAGAGCCATTATTAAAGTGTGTTCAATTAGTGAAATATTTTTTTCAGTGCTTTATTGAACAATTTCTAAAAGGAGATATTAACATGAAGAAACTAAACTCTGCAGAAGTACGCCAAATGTTTTTAGATTTTTTTCAGGAAAAAGACCATGCAATAGAACCAAGTGCTTCATTAGTGCCACATGAAGACCCAACGCTGTTATGGATAAATAGTGGTGTTGCTACATTAAAGAAATATTTTGATGGCAGAGTTATTCCAGATAACCCTAGAATTTGTAATGCCCAAAAATCGATTCGAACAAATGATATCGAAAACGTTGGGCAAACAGCTCGTCATCATACTTTCTTTGAAATGTTGGGGAATTTTTCTATAGGAGATTATTTTAAAAATGAAGCAATTCATTGGGCATGGGAATTCTTAACAAGTGATAAGTGGATAGGGTTTGATCCAGAAAAGCTCTCTGTCACGATCCACCCAGAAGATGATGAAGCGTTTGAAATATGGAATAAGGAAGTTGGTGTTCCGAAAGAACGTATAATTCGATTAGAGGAGAATTTTTGGGATATTGGTGAAGGGCCAAGTGGACCAAATACAGAAATTTTTTATGATCGTGGTGAGCAATTTGGGAATGATCCCAATGACCCTGAATTATTTCCAGGTGGAGAAAATGAGCGCTATTTAGAAGTATGGAATTTAGTATTTTCACAGTTTAATCATAATCCTGATGGATCTTATACTCCTCTACCAAAGAAAAATATTGATACAGGTATGGGACTTGAACGCATGTGCTCAATTATCCAAGATGTCCCAACCAACTTTGATACGGATCTTTTTATGCCAATTATAGAAGCGACAGAGCATATCTCAAATGAAAAATACCGTCAAGACAGTTCAAAAGATGTTGCATTTAAAGTAATTGCTGACCATATTCGCACAGTTACTTTTGCTGTAAGTGATGGTGCACTTCCATCAAATGAAGGAAGAGGTTATGTATTGCGTCGTTTATTACGTCGAGCTGTGCGTTACGCAAAGAAAATTAATATCCAACGACCGTTTATGTTTGAGCTTGTACCAACCGTAGCAGAAATCATGGTTGATTTTTATCCAGAAGTAAAGGCGAAAACTGAATTTATTCAAAAAGTTGTGAAAAATGAAGAAGAACGTTTCCATGAAACGCTTAATGAAGGCTTAACGATTTTAGCTAGTGTAATTAAAAAAGAGAAAGAAAATGGCAGTGATACAATCTCTGGAACAGATGTGTTTCGTTTATATGATACATACGGTTTTCCAGTTGAGCTTACTGAGGAATATGCAGAAGATGAACATATGAAGGTTGATCATGCAGGATTTGAAAAAGAGATGGAGCTCCAAAGAGAACGAGCTCGTGCTGCTCGTCAAGATGTTGATTCAATGCAAGTGCAAGGCGGAGTGTTAGGTGACGTTAAGGTTGAAAGTAACTTTGTTGGTTATGAACAAACAAAGGCTGGAAGTAAAATTGAAATAATCGTTAAAGATGGTGACTTTGTTGAACGTATAGAACAAGGGCAAGAGGCACAAATTATCGTTGATAAAACACCTTTTTATGCTGAAAGCGGTGGGCAGATTGCTGACCAGGGATTATTTGAAAATAAAGATACTGTATTAAAAGTAAAAGATGTGCAAAAAGCTCCAAATGGACAAAATATTCATCATGTTATCGTTGAAAAAGGTACACTACAAAAAGGTCAAGCATTTGAAGCGAAAATAAATGAAGAAAAACGGTTAAATATTATTAAGAATCATACGGCTACTCACCTTCTCCACCAAGCGTTGAAAGATGTATTAGGAAAACATGTTAATCAAGCTGGTTCATTGGTAAATGCTGATCGTCTGCGATTTGACTTTTCACATTTTGGTCAAGTGACACAGGAAGAATTGGATCAAATAGAGTCTATCGTTAATGAACAAATTTGGAAAAGCATTGCAGTTCAAATTGACTATAAATCACTTGACGAAGCAAAAGAAATGGGTGCAATGGCACTTTTCGGTGAAAAATATGGAGAGGTTGTACGTGTTGTTCAAGTAGGTGACTACAGTTTAGAGCTATGTGGTGGTTGCCATGTACCGAATACCTCAGTCATCGGTTTATTCAAGGTTATTTCAGAATCAGGTATTGGTGCTGGAACAAGGCGTATAGAAGCCGTTACTGGTCAAGGGGCATATCAAGTAATTAATGAGCAAGTTCAGTTATTACATGAAGCTGCAAACAAATTAAAAGTAAATCCGAAGGATGTTACGAGCAGAATTGAATCTTTGACATCCGAATTACGTATGGTTCAGCGTGAAAATGAATCCTTATCGGCAAAGTTAGGAAATATCGAAGCAAGTAATTTAGTCAATGCAGTTAAAGATGTGAATGGAGTTTCGATTCTAACGAGTATAGTAGATGCAGCAGATATGAATAATTTACGCTCAATGGTTGATGAATTAAAACAAAATCTAGGCTCAGCCGTTGTTGTCTTAGGTGCTATTAATGATGATAAAGTGAATATAGTAGCGGGTGTTACTAAGGATTTAATTCAAAAGGGCTACCATGCCGGCAAATTAGTCAAAGAAGTAGCTACACGCTGTGGCGGTGGCGGTGGTGGTCGACCTGATATGGCACAAGCAGGTGGAAAAGACCCTAATAAACTTGAAAGTGCATTAAACTATGTTGAAGAATGGGTTAAATCCGTTTTATAATTTATATATTTAGTGTACAATGTAAGTATGAAAAACTTGACAGATTCAACAGTCGGATCTTGAGGGTGAGGTGCATATAATGAGCTCGTTCGATAAAACAATGCAATTTAATTTTTCAGAAGAACCTGTCGAAACAAATGTAAAAGATGTACTTTTTACAGTTTATGATGCTTTGCAAGACAAAGGTTACAATCCAATTAACCAAGTTGTAGGATATTTATTATCTGGCGATCCTGCCTATATTCCTCGTCATAAAGACGCTAGGAACATTATAAGACAAATTGAACGTGATGAATTGATTGAGGAGTTAGTTAAATCTTATTTAGAGCATCACCGTAAGGAGTAAGTATATGCGAATCCTTGGATTAGACGTCGGTACTAAAACGATAGGGGTAGCTGTAAGTGACGAAATGGGTTGGACTGCCCAAGGTATCGAAACAATAAAAATCGACGAAGAGAGAAATGAATTTAGGTTGGACCGTCTAAAAGAACTCATTCAACAATATGAAGTTCAGAAAATTGTTGTCGGCTTTCCTAAAAATATGAATGGTACAGTTGGTCCAAGGGGAGAAGCTTGTATAGCATTTGCTAAATTGATGGAAGAAACATTTCAGCTTGAAACCCAATTATGGGACGAGCGTTTATCTACGATGGCAGCTGAACGTGTATTATTAAGTGCAGATGTTAGTCGTAAGAAAAGAAAGAAAGTCATTGACAAAATGGCAGCAGTGATGATTTTACAAGGATATTTGGACAGTAAAAACTAATGAGGTGAAAGTATGACACATAACGAAGATCAAATAACGGTAGTAGATGAAAACGGGAATGAACAGCTATGTAAAGTGCTTTTTACATTTGAAAATGCTGAATTCGGTAAATCATATGTACTTTATTATCCAGTTGGAGCAGACCATGATGAAGATGAAGATATAGAAATTCATGCATCAAGCTTTGTTCCGAGTGATGACAATAAAGATGGTGAATTACAGCCTATTGAAACTGATGAAGAGTGGGATATGGTTGAAGAAATGCTTAATACTTTCCTTGATGAAAACGAAGAAGTGTAAATGTAGTTATTATTACAGATAAGGACCAGGCTGACTCTAATGGTAGCTTTTTAGCTACAAAATAGAGTCGGCCTTATCTATTTTAACAGATAAAAAAGTGAGATTTCTCTGAACTATATTTACTGCATGATGTTTATCATTATTTATGTTTCTTTTCGTAAAATCTGTAGCTATTGTTTTTAAATTAGTGCGTCGTTGAAGATGCCAAGAAAGCTAGATGTATACGTGCGTATAAATCTTAGTATGAAAAGCAACAATCTATGTGAAAACAGTCTTTTTTATTCGCATTGCCTTACCCATCAAAGCCACTTTATCATTTTCCCTGAAGGTAAAACGCCTTCAAATGAATGACCTCAAGGCTTGTCGAGGATGAGTGAAACACTTATGCTTTATGAAAATTGCGATTACATGATTATTCTACGGTACCACTTAACTCATTTTACCTATTAAGATTAGAATAATTTTGTAAGCAAATGGCGAATGATAAAAAAAATGTAGTATAATAGTTCGAGTGAAAGGAGGACTCGATATGTCTGAGAAAGAAGCACAGAATGAAAAGCAGGAAAAAATTATAGAACAACATAAAGAAGCTAGAGTTATTAGAAGAATTGTACTTGTTATCACCTTAGTTTTATTAATTGTAATAGCTGGAGTTATTGGAGGCGGCTATGTATATATAAAATCAGCTCTACAACCAGTAGAACCGGAAAATGAGGAAACTGTTAATATTACGATACCGATTGGTTCTTCATCAACTGCTATTGCAAATATTTTAGAGGAAAACGGTCTTATAAAAGATGCTAAAATATTTCGCTATTATATTAAGTTTAAAAATGAATCAGGTTTTCAAGCTGGAGACTATGAATTGAGTCCGTCGATGACTTTTCAAGAGTTGATCGATAGTATTAAAACCGGTGTGATTATACAAGATGTTGTTTTTAAAATAACGATTCCTGAAGGTAAACAACTAACACAAATCGGTAAAATAATTGCAGAGAAAACGAATTATTCTGAAGATGAAGTGATGGCAAAACTTACAGACAAAGAGTATATAGCTACACTTCAATCTCACTATCCTGATCTCTTGACGGAAGAAATTCTAGGTGAAAATATTAAATATCCCCTTGAAGGATATCTCTTTCCGGCAACTTACGATTTTTACAAAGAAGATCCTTCAATTGAGGATATTGTAGAAAAAATGTTAGCTAAAACGCAAGAAGTATTATTAAATTATGATGCAGAAATTGCTGGGTTAGGAATGTCTGCACACACAGTCTTAACGATGGCTTCATTAATTGAAGAAGAAGCTACAGCAAAAACCGACAGAGAACAGATATCTAGTGTATTTTACAATCGAATGGATATTGGTATGCCGCTACAAACCGATCCTACAGTGTTATACGCATTAGGAAAGCATAAGGATCGCGTACTATACGAAGATTTAGAAGTGAATTCTCCATATAACACTTATATGCATGCTGGTTTACCTCCAGGTCCGATTGCTAATGCAGGAGAAATGTCCATCATTGCTGCATTAAATCCAGCAAGTACAGACTACCTATATTTCTTAGCAGCTCCATCGGGAGATGTCTTTTATGCAAAAACACTTGAAGAACATAATGCGCTAAAAGCACAATATATTACGAATGACTAAGAGATCGAACAAATTATATGTATAAAAAGTGGTAATTAAAGGGGGGGCGGAGAATAATTCGCAATCCCCTTGTTGTTATGGTAAAATATATCGAGTTGTTGGGAGTTCTTTTGTCGAACTCTTCTTTTTTTAAGGCTCTTTTCGATCAATTTGTTGTTTTTGTTACTCAATTAGAATCGTAAGAAGTGGTTTTATAAGTTTGTATCGTTTTATACATGCAAAGATCACCAGAACGTTAGATGTAACGGGTTTATATTCTTAGTACGTAAACAACCATCAATGCGAAAACAGTCTAATAGAACAATGATAATCTACAGGAATGAGGTAGCATAGCGTGGATGTCGAGCTAGTGAATACCTATTTAGAGAGTCTCGTAAGAGAGAGACAGCCTCTAATACACGAAATGGAGCAGTATGCAATCGAGCATCATGTACCGATAATGGAGCTCGTTGGAATAGAAGCAATACTACAAATATTACGTATTGCGCAACCTAAAAAAATTTTGGAAATTGGAACGGCGATTGGCTATTCTGCTATAAGGATGGCATTAACTTTGCCACATGCAGAAATTGTAACAGTTGAACGTCACAAACAACGATATGATACTGCACGTGATTTCGTAAAAAAGAGTGGATGTTCAAAGCAAATAGATATTTTATTTGGCAATGCCCTTGAACTTGAAGAACAAGTGAAGCATAGAGGTCCATTTGATTTTTTATTTATAGATGCAGCAAAAGGGCAATATAAACGATTTTTTGAATTGTATAGCCCTATGCTCTCACAAAATGCAATAATCATTACTGATAATGTTTTATATAAAGGTTTTGTAGCTTCCAAAATAGATACAGAAAATAAGCGTACTAATCAACTTATTAGCAAAATAAGAAATTATAACGAGTGGTTAATGAAGAACCCTTTATATGATACAACTATTTTACCAGTAGGAGATGGCATGGCAATTAGTAAGCGAAGAGGTGACTAAAAAATGAGGATACCAGAATTATTAGTTACCCCTACTTGTGTGGAAGATATTGAGCCACTTATTCAAGCAGGGGCTGATGCTTTTATTATAGGTGAACAAAGGTATGGTTTAAGATTAGCTGGGGAATTTAGTAGAAATGATATAAAAGAAGTAGTACAAATCGCCCATGCGAAAAATAGAAAAGTATATGTAGCTATGAATGGCATATTTCATAACGACAAAATTGGTGAACTACCAGACTACATTTCTTATTTAAATGAAGTTGGGATAGATGCAATTGTCTTCGGTGATCCTTCTGTGTTAATGACTGTGAAAGAGATCGCACCAAATATGAGGTTGCATTGGAATACGGAAACAACAGCTACTAACTGGTATACATGCAACTATTGGGGAAGAAAAGGTGCTGAACGTGCTGTTCTAGCTAGAGAGTTAAATATGGATGCGATCCTTGAAATGAAGGAACATGCTAAAGTGAAGCTAGAAGTACAAGTCCATGGTATGACATGTATGTTCCATTCAAAACGTTCATTGATTGGTAACTACTTTGAATTCCAAGGTAAGTCAATGGAAGTAAAGAACGATAGCAATAACAAAAATTTATTTCTACACGATAATGAAAGAAACAACAAATATCCAATCTTCGAAGACGCAAATGGAACACATATTATGAGTCCAAATGATATTTGTATAATAGATGAGTTAGAAGAAATGATGGATGCTGAAATAGATAGCTTTAAAATAGATGGGGTATTAAAATCACCTCAATATTTACTTGAGGTTACAAAAAAATATCGATATGCGATGGATTTATGTGCTAAAGATCGAGAGCAATACGAAGAACAAAAAGACCAGCTTATTGAAGAAATTGAAAAGATACAACCCCAAAATCGTCCGTTAGATAGTGGATTTTTCTTCAAAGAAACAGTTTATTAAAGAAAAGCGCAAGCGCCTCGTACATTCCCGACAAGCACTGGAGTCAAATCACAAGAAGGCGTAGTTTGCCTTCGGGTGATTAGCCGAAGTGACCTCGAGGGAATAGGCGCTGGAGCTAGACAATAAGAAAAGCGCAAGCGCCTCGTACATTCCCGACAAGCACTGGAGTCAAATCACAAGAAGGCGTAGTTTGCCTTCGGGTGATTAGCCGAAGTGACCTCGAGGGAATAGGCGCTGGAGCTAGACAATAAGAAAAGCGCAAGCGCCTCGTACATTCCCGACAAGCACTGGAGTCAAATCACAAGAAGGCGTAGTTTGCCTTCGGGTGATTAGCCGAAGTGACCTCGAGGGAATAGGCGCTGAAGCTAGACAATAAGAAAAGCGCAAGCGCCTCGTTCACCTCGTACATTTCCGACAAGCATAAGAAAAGTCGCAGGAAGGTTGTTTTTTAACCTTCTTGGCGGCTTAGCTTATGACTTCCAGGAGATAGGTGTTAGAGGGAGAACAAAAGAAAAGCTAGACATAAAAGGAGGTAGTAATTATGGTTGCATTAAAAGATGGAATTTCTGCTATGATTAATGGCCAAAGAGTTATTACTAAAAAGCCTGAATTACTAGCCCCAGCAGGTAATTTAGAAAAGTTAAAAATAGCTGTCCAGTACGGAGCAGATGCAGTGTATATTGGAGGTCAAGAATATGGCTTACGTTCCAATGCTGATAATTTCTCCCATGAAGAAATGGCAGAAGGGGTTAAGTTCGCCAATAATTATGGTGCTAAAATATATGTAACTACAAATATTTATGCTCACAATGAAAATATTGATGGTTTAGAAGATTATTTACAAGGGCTTCAAAGTGCTGGTGTAACAGGAATTATTGTTGCAGATCCGTTGATTATCGAAACATGTCGACTAGTTGCTCCTAAGTTAGAGGTCCATTTAAGTACACAGCAATCACTTTCAAACTGGAAGGCAGTTCAATTTTGGAAAGAAGAAGGACTGGAGCGTGTTGTATTAGGTCGTGAAACGAGTGCGGAAGAGATAAGAGAAATTAAGGAAAAGACTGATATTGAAATTGAGACATTTATCCATGGGGCAATGTGTATTTCCTATTCAGGGCGCTGTACGTTAAGTAATCATATGACTGCACGTGATTCTAACCGTGGAGGTTGTTGCCAATCTTGTAGATGGGATTATGACTTGTATAGCCTTAACTCAAACGATGATGAAGTGGCATTGTTTGAGGAAACTGATGCACCATTTGCAATGAGTCCGAAAGATTTAAAGTTAGTTGAATCGATTCCAAAAATGATTGACTTAGGTATTGACAGTTTAAAGATTGAAGGTCGTATGAAGTCCATTCATTATGTAGCTACTGTAGTAAGCGTGTATCGAAAAATTATTGACGCTTATTGTGCTGATCCAGATCATTTTACTATTAAACAAGAATGGCTAGAGGAACTTGATAAATGTGCAAATCGTGAAACGGCTCCAGCATTTTTTGAGGGTGTTCCGGGGTATAAAGAACAAATGTATGGAAATCATAGCAAGAAAACAGCATTTGATTTTGCTGGATTAGTATTGGACTACAATACAGAATCCAAAATAGTTACTTTACAGCAACGTAATCATTTTAAGCCAGGAGAAGAAGTCGAATTTTTTGGACCAGAAATTGAAAATTTCACTCAAAAAATCGAAGAAATTTGGGATGAGGATGGGAACGTTCTGGATGCAGCAAGACATCCATTACAAATCATTAAATTTAAAGTGGACAAGGATGTCTTCCCGAACAACATGATGCGAAAGGAGAACTAAGATGGGGAAGAAACCGGTAGTAATAGGTGTAGCAGGAGGTTCTGGCTCTGGTAAAACAAGTGTTACTAAAGCAATTTACGAGCATTTGAAAGAGCATTCGATTTTAATCCTTGAGCAAGACTACTATTACAAAGACCAAAGTCATTTATCTATAGAAGAACGACGTAAAACAAATTATGATCATCCGTTAGCATTTGACAATGATTTATTAATTGATCATATAGAATCCCTGCTTGCATTTGAAAGCATTAAGAAGCCAGTATATGATTTTACGATTGATACAAGATCAGAAGAGGTTATCCCTGTTGAACCAAAAGATGTCATTATTCTTGAAGGCATGTTAGTTTTAGAAGATGAACGCTTAAGGAATTATATGGATATTAAGCTATATGTAGATACTGATGCAGATATAAGGATTACCCGTCGAATATTGAGGGATATTAAGGAGAGAGGACGAACTGTAGATTCAGTCATTGATCAATATGTGTCTGTAGTACGCCCTATGCACAATCAATTTATTGAACCATCGAAACGTTATGCTGACATTATCATCCCTGAAGGGGGACGCAATCATGTTGCGATTGACCTAATGGTAACAAAAATTCAAACAATTCTTGAACAAAAGTCTATTTTGTAATACGATAGCATAGATAAATGTAAATGCAATCATTGTATAATATTCATATCTTTGGCATGACAATTTTAATGATACGTGATTAATTATCATTAAAATTGTCGTCTTTAAGATATTCGTAAATGGTAATTGTACATATGTAAGAATAATTCAAACTTTGATCGTTAATAACAAGAGGAGTGAAGGGAATGGCAGCTGAAAAAATATTTCCAATGACAGCAGCAGGTAAGGAAAAATTAGAGCAGGAATTAGAATATTTAAAATCAGTACGTCGTAAAGAGGTAGTTGAACGTATAAAAATTGCTCGTAGTTTTGGTGACCTTTCTGAGAATTCAGAGTATGATTCTGCAAAGGAAGAACAAGCATTTGTTGAAGGTAGAATTACAACAATTGAAAATATGATTAGAAATGCCAAAATTATTGAAGAAGACTCCAGTAATTCAAATATGGTTTCTATAGGAAAATCTGTTACATTTGTTGAACTACCTGATGGTGAAGAAGAAACATATACGATCGTAGGTAGTGCTGAAGCTGATCCATTTGAAGGGAAAATCTCAAATGACTCACCTATTGCAAAAAGTCTAATTGGTAAGCAAATAGGTGAAGAAGTACAAGTTCAAACGCCTGGTGGAGAAATGTTAGTGAAGATAGTATCCGTCCAATAGGTTTTAATCCGAAACACCTTGTCAAAACTGCTGATGAGGTGTTTTTTTTATGGATGTTAGAAAAAGAACAATAAATTTATCCGTTGGTGTAATTATTTTTATCATAGTCCTGATCATTAGACTTATACAAATCCAGCTTATTCAAACAGAAGAGTTTTCAAAGCACAATATCAATTTATTAGAAGCAAGTGTTTCACAACGCACTCAGCAGGTTGTAATTGACCAAGGACGTGGGAAGTTTGTTGATAAAAATAATGAACCACTAACATATGTTAATCAACCTAGTTTAATTTTATTTCCATTTCTTAAGAATATGGACTGGCCAATCGAACAAGTTGCCCGTTTAATAAATGTGTCTCCAGAAAAGCTAAATGTGGCAGTAAAAACTGCAAACGAACCTATTGTATTTGAAGAGGGGAAGGCTTTTACCTTAACAGATATTCAAATGACAGAGATAAATGATTTGAAGATTCCAGGTGTTTTTGCTGTGAACCGGCAGAATGAAATGCCAGACAAAATTGCAGAACATTTAATTGGCTTAGTACGTGAATATGAGCAAGCACCAGTAAATAGTGAAGAAGTCAACGGAGCAAAATCGATTAATCTAAAAGGAGGTATTTCTGGTCTACAACAACAGTTTAATGAATTTGTCTTGCCTGAAGCAGAATCTAAGCTTCTGTATCATGTAGATGGAAAAAATGGACCGTTGTTTGGCTTAGAAGTAAAATATACTGAGCCAGCAAATCCTTTTTACCCTGTAACTATCAAAACGACGATTGACAAAGAAATTCAAATTGCAGCCGAAAAAATTGTGAACAAACACCAACTTAATGATGGTGGCCTCGTGTTAATTGACATAGCTACAAATGATGTGGTTGCAATGGTAAGCGTACCATCAATTAACCATTCAGACCCGTACGTGGATGATGCACTAGAAAATAGAATGTTAACAGTGCAAACCCCAGGTTCTGTGTTTAAACCAGTTATTGCTGCTGCAGCGATTGAACACAATTTATTGCAATCGAATCGCATATTTGATTGTGACTTGGATATGTATGGAGAGGGGAAATCACAGTATCTTTCTGGTATGTTAAACTTTGAAGAAAGCTTTGCTAATAGTTGTAATTATACATTTTCAGTATTAGCACAAGAGCTTATGGAATTAAACTCGCAAAGTATTGAAGAATATGCTACTAAACTGGGCTTAATAAATCCTGTAATTTGGAATGGCGATGTATTTCATTTTGAAGAATTTAACCAACTGCCATACGTAGGGACTGGAACGATTTGGGTTGAAGAATCTGATAAGACATCTCCGAAAGCTATTGCACAAACTGCAAATGGACAAAAAAATGTTAAAGTTACACCATTGGCTATTGCCAATATGATGGCTACAATCGCAAGAGGTGGTAAAGAGCTGCAAGTAAGAGTAGTCAGTGATATACTATATAAAAATGAAACAACACTATATTCATTTCCTATACAAACAAGTAAAGACAATCAACCCCTTTCACCCTATACAATTTTAAAATTACAGCAACTTCTTCGTACAGTTGTCTTGGAGGGAACAGGAAGAGCATTTCAAGGGAATTCATATGAGGTTGCTGGTAAATCAGGAACAGCTCAACTAGGTATTAAGAATGATGATGGTGAGGAATTACATAATAAATGGTTTGCGGGATATTTTCCTGTGCAAAATCCTAAATATGCACTTGTTGTAGTTGATTTAAAACAACAAGAAAACAATGCTGTGACAAATGATGTCTTCTATGAAATAATTGAAACAATATATGAAATTGAACAAGGTAGCTCATAAAATGGCAAAACTTATATAATAGCTACCTATCTAATGATACAATGAGACATATACATATAAGAGTGAGGAGGACTTTTTGTGAGGGGAAATATTGAAGATTTATATGAGGGACCTCGCTACGAAAGGAATAAAAAGCGTAAGAGAGGGAATTTATTATTAAATATTTTAATTGGAATAGTCATTTTGTTAATTGTTTTCTTTGGAGGAAAGCTACTATTTTCCAAAGGTAGTGATCCAGTTGCATCAGATAGTATTGAGCAACAAGATAATGGTAATGCAACTGTTGGAATAACGGAAGATGACGAATCTCAAGAAACTAACTCAACAATTGATGAAACTGATGATAATAATAACATAGAGAATAACGAGAATAATCTAGAAGAGAGCAATGAAGGTAGTATAGAAGAAAGCAACGAAGCCGTTTCTAACGAAGATGACAACAATACTTCTAACACTAACGAACAAATAGCCGAGGATAGTTCACCTGAACCAGTTACAGATTTAGATGAAACAACTGCTAGCGAAGATTCTAACATTATTAAAACAATAACTAGTGATTCGTGGCAACCAGTCGGTACAGAGCAAGCAGATCATGTGGTGACCGTTTTTGACGAAGGCACAACAGACCGAGTTGAGATGGAAAAAACGATAAGTTATGCAACAGGAATTGCTAAAGAAGATTATACTTTGTGGTTTTTAGGGAATGACGGTCCCAATAAATCTCTTGCTACAATTGCTTCAAATGTAGACGCTAGCTTAATTTACAAAGTATATATGGAATGGGTAGACAATGAAGGCTGGAAGCCTACTAAAGTAGAGCAATTAAAAGAGAATGATAGTCCATATTACAAAAACACAGAGGAAGAATCGAGCGAGGAATCCTCAGAAGATTAAGTATAAACCGCCATTTGCTACTTGCAAAGGCGGTTTATTTTAAATCAAGGCTGATTTTCCCATTTTCGTTCTAATGTATAAAAGCACGTATACATCTAGTGTTGGTAGCACCTTTTCTACTTCAATTACTGAGCTCTCATAAAGCTCATCAGGTTGTCCATTTTAGTAAACAAACAATAAAGTTTATGAAAAGAGCTTAAATCTAAATAGTATATACTTAATTCATCAATGTATAAGTTTACTAAGCTTTCAGAGGTGAAGGTGGGTAAGAACAAAAAATGTATCTAATTGCTGCGTTTAAAGTGAACAACAGCACTAAAATATCTTCTACCGTCTTGATCAAACTGCATTTGATGAGAAATATGATGAACCTCTAATAATATAGCTTTATTAACTTCGATTTGTTCATTAACTTTTTTTTCTAATGTTGTTAAATCTTGCGCTTCAAAAAATTCAACCTTATCTTTGAGTATATCTAAAGAAAAATCCATTTGACTGACACCCTTCCACAATTGTATGTATCGTCCATTTTATCAAATGTGAGAGTGAACGAAAATATTATATTTTGCTCTTTTACGATAATATTAACGATGATATACTTGCAAATTGCTAAGAAATAATTTCTATGATAAATTAGAAGCACTTAAATGAATTCGGGGTATAGAAATGTGTATAATAGGCTTTTTGACCTGAATTGATCTAAGTTTATATTAAGGAATTTAACCCCACTTCTATAGATGGGATATTTCAATCAGGTCGAGTAGAGTTTCCACCTGATTTCACTGATACTCAAGTCTTTCACTAGCAGTGGAGATAGATTATTGCAGTAAATGGTTTAGCTGTTGAATATGTTACAATATTGAGTGGAGTTTTAGTATATCCTCGTGACACGGAGAAATGGTATAAGGAATAAAGGAATATAGAAATGAGGGAAACCAAGATGAGAATAGGAATTATAGGTGCCATGGAAGAAGAGGTCATCATCTTAAGAGATAACATTAACAACGAACAAGTAAGTGTTATTGCTGGATGTGAATTCACTGAAGGTTCTTTACATGGAGTTGAAGTTGTATTACTGAAGTCAGGTATTGGCAAAGTAAATGCAGCAATGAGTACGTCAATTCTACTTGATCGCTTTGACGTTGACTATGTCATAAATACTGGCTCAGCTGGAGGACTATTGGAGTCATTAAACGTTGGGGATGTGGTGATCTCAACAGAAGTACGCCATCACGATGTAGATGTAACAGCTTTTGGTTATGAATATGGACAAGTTCCACAATTACCACCAGCTTTTCTAGCAGATAATAATCTTCTGAACGTAGCGGAAAAAGCAGCAGAGAACATTGAAAATATTCAAACAGTGAAAGGACTTATTGCTACTGGTGATTCTTTTATGAGTGACCCTAGCCGAGTAGCAATGGTACGAGATAAATTTTCCGATTTGTATGCAGTTGAGATGGAAGCGGCAGCGATTGCTCAAGTTTGTTACCAATTTGAGGTTCCTTTTGTAGTAATACGTTCTCTCTCAGACATAGCTGGTAAAGAATCAGATATCTCTTTCGAACAATTTTTACCAACAGCTGCTTTACATTCAGCCAATTTAGTTATGAATATGGTAGAAGGGCTTAAATAAACTCACAGAACTTCGCACTTATTACAAAAGACTCTTTTCGCAAACTTTGTTGCTTTTTGTTACGTAAATTTGAGTAACTGATGCGTATAGTATGATTTTTTATAGTCTTTAGAGAAGAAAAGGTGTCGTAGTGTATAGCTTTTATTACAAGGCTCTTTTCGTGAATTTTTTTATAGTGCCTAAAATAGATACTACGCAAACTAATCATATCCGTGTTTATTCTTTTAGCACGAAAAACAACATTCTATACAAAAACAGCCTATTATTCTAAAGCAACTATTAATGCGAAAATATCATTCAGAAAAAATTTTTGAGGTGACAAAATAATTATGCGTGTTGTTCACAGCGTACATGACTTAATTGGTAATACCCCAATGATTGAGCTAACGCAATTTCCTTTACCAAAACAAGTAAAGCTTTATGCAAAACTTGAATATTACAATCCTGGTGGCAGTATTAAAGATCGGTTAGGTAAAGAGCTCATTGAAGAAGCTCTCCAGTCTGGTGCAATTAAACCTGGCGGTACGATCATTGAACCTACTGCAGGAAATACAGGCATCGGATTAGCATTAGCAGCACTAAGACATAAGCTGAAAGTAATTGTATGTATGCCTGAAAAATTTAGTATAGAAAAACAATTGCTAATGAAAGCGCTAGGTGCTGAAATTATACACACACCAACGAGTGAAGGTATGAGGGGAGCAATTTCAAAAGCTCAACAACTACTTAATGAGATTCCAAACTCGTACTGTCCTCAGCAATTTAACAACCCGGCAAATCCAATGACCTATTATAAAACCTTAGGACCTGAAATGTGGAGCCAACTAGATGGTGATATTGATATGTTTATTGCAGGAGCAGGAACGGGTGGAACATTTATGGGAACTGCGAAATATTTAAAAGAACAAAATAATTTGTTACAAACAGTCATCGTTGAACCCGAAGGATCTATTTTAAATGGTGGTGATATAGGACCCCACAAGACAGAAGGAATCGGTATGGAATTTCTTCCAGATTATATGGATACAAAATATTTTGATCAAATTCATACAATATCTGATAATAATGCCTTTATGAGAGTAGAAGAACTAGCAAGAAAAGAAGGGCTTTTAGTTGGTAGTTCTTCAGGGGCAGCACTCCATGCAGCTCTTATTGAAGCAAGTCGGGCTAAGAAAAAAATGAACATCGTAACTATTTTTCCAGACAGTAGCGAACGTTATTTAAGTAAACAGATTTATGGAGGTTCGATATAAAATGAAACCAAAGACAAAATTAATCCATGGTGGCATTCCGAATGATCAACAAACAGGTGCTGTCTCTATTCCCATTTATCAAGTAAGCACATATAAGCAAGATGGGATAGGTGAGCATAAAGGATTTGAATACTCACGAACAGGTAATCCAACAAGACATGCTTTAGAGGAGCTCATTAAAGACCTTGAAGAAGGAACAGCAGGGTTTGCATTTAGCTCTGGAATGGCAGCAATTACAGCAGTGATGATGTTATTTAACAGCGGCGATCATGTCATTTTAACTGATGATGTATATGGTGGAACTTACCGTGTAATGACGAAAGTTTTAAACAAGCTAGGAATAGAATCGACTTTTATTGATACGAGTAATTTGTCAAATATCGAAACAGCAATCCGTTCAAATACGAAAGCAATATATATTGAAACACCTACAAATCCGTTGCTAAAAATTACTGATATTAGAGGAGCTTCTAAAGTCGCAAAGGAACATAACTTGTTAACAATCGTAGATAACACGTTCAGTACACCATATTGGCAAACACCTTTAAATCTTGGAGCAGATATCGTATTGCACAGTGCAACAAAATATATTGGCGGTCACAGCGATGTCGTTGCTGGTCTCGTTGTAGTCAATTCCAATCAATTAGCGGAAGACCTACATTTTGTTCAAAATTCTACAGGTGGCATATTAGGCCCTCAGGATTCATGGTTATTAATAAGAGGAATCAAAACGTTAGGAATACGAATGGAAGAGCACGAAGGAAATACTAAACAAATTATTGAATTTTTACAAAATCATCCAGGTGTAGAAAAGATATATTACCCTGGATTAAGTAGTCATCCGAATCATAATATAGCAAAAAAACAAGTTAGAGGCTATGGTGGTATGATTTCATTTGATGTTGGTAGTGAAGAAAAAGCAGAACAACTACTTAAGCAAGTTAAGTATTTTACATTGGCGGAAAGCCTTGGCGCAGTTGAAAGTTTAATTTCAGTTCCTGCAAAAATGACACATGCTTCGATACCAAAAGAACGTCGTGAAGAGCTAGGTATAACAGATGGTCTTGTCCGCATTTCAGTAGGACTTGAAGATGTGGAAGATTTAATCGCAGACTTAGCTAATGCACTTAAAGGATAAATAAAAAAAGGCGAAAGTATTTTCGCCTTTTTTTTGTTCCAGTTAGACACCTATTCTCTATAGATTATGAGCCCATTCACAACAGCCATAGTGAAGTTAATTTATTTTTGTGATTGGTTCCTACCTTATAATTGGTTAAAGTTACATTCATTTTGACCTACTAAGATATGTTAAAGTAGATTTATAGATACTTAGAAAAGTAGGTGACAAACTTAAAATGGATGAGAAGCAATTACGTGATTTGAAATTTAAAATTGTCGACTTTACAAGAATTGCATTTGTTTTAATTGCAATTAGTGTCTTTTTATATTTAGGTGTTGTTATTAATCAACATGTTCAGGAAGCGACTAATGTCAACTTATTAATGGCAATGACATATATTTTTTTATTTGTAGCGTATCTCTTATTTAACATGGTAATTAAGTATAAAAAAATAGTAAGTGATCTAGAATAAGAAAATTATTTTATTTTTTACAAAAAAGCCCTTTACAAAACATCATAAATTGGTTATACTTTCCTATGAAATAAACAAATTCTGATAAGGAGGTCGAATTTAATGTTAGGCAAATTATTTAAACTTATTAAATTAAATAGTATTTCTTACTACTCGACCGATGTCGGAATGCGGGTGTTTCAATAACTAACTAAGCATACACGCCACAGGTTGAATAGTATACCTGTGGCTTTTTATATAAATAGCATCTTTCCTTTTAATGCTTATTTATAAAATAATTTTGATTATTTTAACCACAGGTATAGAAAATTTACCTGTGGTTTTTTATCGTCAAATTGAACATAGTGTATGCAATGAACTTAAAGGAGGTGAAGCCATATGAAATTCAATATTTTGTCTATCACAATTACAATTAATAAACGAACGTATTCAATTGAAAAAGCTTATCGAGAAGAGCAAGTAAAAAAAATGATTGATGAAGAAAGAGAAAAGTCGTTTAGAGCTTACCCAATCATATAATAATCATTTCAAATAATTACAGGAGGGTGATAAAAATGATAATGAAAAATTTGTTGATCGTTAAGTTAATTGATAAGGAAAATTTTACGTAGTTACTAAACAAAGAACGATCATTACAAATTATAAGTGTATTATCTTTTCATCATTACAGCTAAGTAGGATGACTCTTTACATTAGGCTGTTTTCGCATTGGTTGTTGCTTTTCGTTCTAATAGATAAGCACGTATAAACCGAGCTTTCGTAGCATCTTACATTGAAAACAGCCATTAGGTAAAAACGAACATATATATTCATTCAGGTAGGTTTTACTTTTTATTAGTAAAGCCTACTTTTTTTATTTGCTAGCTTTCTCACCTAGCCTGTCAAGACGTTATAACTGACTGAGAGAAAACAAAATATTTTTTCTTCAAAAACGTTCCAATGCTTGTTGAGAGGAAACAGTTTGTTCCGTTTTTGTTAAATATACTTGAATCAATTATTTTTCCAAATGTACACAATTTGGCCCTTTTATAGACAATAGTTTGTCAATTATGGCTTATCAAACATTCAATAAAATATGGTAATGTTTAGTTGGAAAGGTACAATAAACCTATAGGTAGGCTTTTTTTCACAATTGTTATTATTCGTGAATGAAATATGGTTATACTTTTCTATCATCACCAAGCGGTAAATCAATATTTATCAAATTGCTCATTTTTTCACATGTGTCAATTTATTAAGTGGCTGACATACTAATTAGCCTTTTAATTTGTATGAAGAAGATATAAAAATGACAGAAGAGGAGGGGGAAGGTATGGTGAAAAAGCTTAAAGCGCTGGATAAAAAAGTCGTTATTTTAATTGGGCTATTTTTAGGAGTTGTTGTGGCAGTAGCAAGTGCTGAGACAATGCATTATACAGATAGTGCAGAATTTTGTTCGACTTGTCACCCTATGGATTCAGCCTATAGTAGCTTTGCAGACTCTACACATGCAAATATCGCCTGTAATAAGTGTCATGCTCCAACTGATAGCCTTGGAAGGAAAATACTATTTAAAGCGAAAGCTGGAACGCATGATATTTACATGAATACATTTGGGGCAGATAAGATTCCTGATGTTATTCATGCGAAAACAGCCACCATTGACGTTATTCAAGAAAACTGTAAAAGCTGTCACGAAGGAACACTAAATAATTTATCACATGATGCAAAAGAAAATTGCACGGATTGTCATAGGCAAATCCCTCATGGTAATGGCAACTTTAAGACAGATGAATGGTTTAAACCTGCGGATTATGACATTAATAATCGAAACGAATCTTTTGAGAAAGGGTGAGGAAAATGCATAGAAACATCAAAAGAATTATAGTTCCCACTGCTTTAGTAATTTTTTTAATCTCTATTATTGCTGCCTGTGGTTCAGATGAAGCGAAAGAAAGTACAACTGCTAAAAAGTTATACAATACGGGACTATCAGCTGACGAAATAAATAATGAAGCATTTGCTGATATTTTTCCGTTACAGTATGAAAGCTATAAGCGTAATGAAGAAATGTCTGATACGAAATACGGTGGATCAGTACCAACGTCAAAATTTGATCATACTAAAGAGCCTTATTTACCAATAATTTTTAATGGTTACGGATTTGCAAAGGAATATAATGAAGATCGTGGACACATTTACGCCATTGAAGATAATGTAAATATTGCTAGAATTACGGATAAGTCAATTGGTTCTTGTTTAACTTGTAAAAGTACTGCAGTCCCTATTTTGTTAGAGGAAGACGAGTTTGGAGACGGATACTGGTCGGCAAACTTTCGAAACGAGATTGTACCTCGTGCTGAAGAATTAGGACATTCTCCTATTGGTTGTTCAGATTGTCATGATCCCGAAACGATGGAATTACGTGTCACTCGTCCAATGTTTGCAACAGCTATGGAAGCAAGGGGAGTAGACATTTCAAACCCTACAAAAAATGAAATGCGTACGTATGTATGTGCACAATGTCACGTAGAGTACTATTTTGAACCAGAAAAGAAGGCAGTAACATTCCCATGGACAAATGGATTAAAGCCAGAAGAAATGTATGAATACTACGATACGATAGCAAAAGATTCTGGGTTTGCACAAGACTGGATTCATACTGTTTCAGGTGCACCAATGCTAAAAGCTCAGCATCCAGAATTCGAAATTTGGTCTGAAGGCCCTCATGGAATTGCTGAAGTTTCCTGTTCGGATTGCCATATGCCATACGAACGTTCAGACGGTAAGAAAAAGATTACTAGTCACCAATGGACTTCACCTTTAAAAACGGTTGAGCAATCATGTCGTACATGTCATGCAGACAAGACTGAGCAAGAGCTTATAGATCGGGTTGAAGGCATTCAAGATGCTCATATGGAAAACTTACACAAAGCCGAAGAAATATCCATTGATGCACATTACTATATTAATAAGATGATAACTACTGGTGCTCCTGAGTCTAAAATTGAAGAAGCACAACAACTTGTTCGTAAAGGACAGTGGTTATTTGATATTGTAGCTGCAGAAAATTCTGCTGGATTCCATGACCCTCAAGGTGCAATGGATAGTATGAAAAAATCTACTGAAGCATTAAATGAAGCTATTATTATTGCAACTGAAGAGTTAGTGAAACTTGATGTAAATATTGACGAACTAAAAGAAGAAATAGCAAAAGTGAAAAAAGCTGTTTATGATGAACCAGATGTCTTTAAAAAGAAAGACCATGTCATAAATGATTACTTTCCAAATCAACAACCACCTAAAAATTAAGCACTTACAGAACGATGATTAACAAACTAATTTTCACCGTACAATACGGCTATATTGTACGGTGCATTTTTGTTCATTTAAAAACTATATTTCCATTGTTTATAAGGTGGTACGTGCAAGGATATGTTTGACATTGTACAAATATCACACTAATTTGATCTAGATGTTTTATCAATAGTAGAAAAATGTTTTGATAAGAGCCTTCATAAGACAATGGTCTTAATATATATGTGAAATAAATCACAAGAATCGTGTTTATTATTAATATACTGTAAATTTTAAATTGAATCAAGCTGAATGGTTTATTTTTTAAATGGATTTCAGATAGCTGGTTCCATCTTTCAATACAGCTTTTCAGTAAAACCAAGTGGCTCGAATACACTAGCTAAGGAGCCAAAATGGTATGAAAGTAACCTTCACAAGACACGACTTTTGGGCCTAGTGGGATTACGGTATTGTCAAGGATTAGCGCCTATCCCGCAAGTCACCACTCCAATCATTGAAGGGTGAAGGTCATCTCTATATTATAGGAATCTGTCATTCGTCGGGTGATGATCCTTAGTGCGATTCTATCTTTCGGTAATGTCTGTAACATAAGTCACAATTTGGTATGAAGTTTTTGTGAACTAAAATATGGATGATTTTTGACAATAGGTTTACCAATATGTTGTAACCAAGCAATTTTTAATACAATCATATTAGAAATGAAAGAAATGGGAAATAAGGTGAAAAAAATGAAGACTCCTTATGTTAAAGAAAAATGTTTTCCAATATTCATTTTGGTACTAATGAGTATTCTCTTTCCTCCATCTATACTAGCATCTTACGACAACATATCTATAGAAGACATTACAATAATCGTTATGCCGGAATACACGAATCATCCTCATGCTAATAATGATGAACCAACTGTTCTTGTTGGTTATCATGGCACTATTGTAAATCAATCTTCTGAGTCAATTAGCCAAGGTATCGAACTAACATTACCTGTGAATAAGAAAAATTTTTTTATAGGGCTAGCAGCACATACCCTCGATGGAACAAAAGAATCACTTCAAGAAATTGGAGTACAAATGAAGAAGAATTCTAACAAAGTAACGATTATGCCAGACGAACCTATTGATCCAGGGCAAGGTTATAAATTTGTTATTGAATATTACTATCATGATATAAACCATACCGGGAATAAGAAAAATTTTACATATGAATACGTAGCTGACAATAATATGGACGCTATAAACATTATTTTCTTTGAACCATTAGGGGCAAGTGATTTTGCCATACAACCAACAACTGATCAGCATTCACAAGATACAATGGGGATTAACATGTATTTGTATGAGGTTATTCAATTAACAGCTGGGGAGAAGAAAGTATTTGATGTGTCTTATGAGAAGAAAGACAACGAAACGACAACTAGTAAAATTGCTGAAATAGCACCAAATAACAACAATAGTGTCCTAATACAAACTAACTCATCAAATAATGGAGGGTTATCAACAAATACAATTATTGCAATCGTTGTCATTTCATTAATATTTTTATTCACAATCATGCTGTTAATTTTTCAGAAAAAGAAACACAAAGAACGTGAAAGCGAAATTAAAGCTACAAACCGACAACAAGATAAAAAGAAGTTAAGAAACATGTTGGCTAATGGTGAAATTGATGAACAAACGTATCGCAAAAAAATGAGTGAACTAAGTTGAGGGGTGAATGGAATGAACAAAAATAAAAAAGTATTGTTTGGTGGAAGTTTGATCATCATAGCTATTCTCACATTGCTCATAGCTGCTACACCAGGTTCAAGCGGTACAGAGTTGACACTTACACAACTTTTAGCAAATGAAGAGAAGTACAGCGATAAATTCGTCATGACCCAAGGATTATTAATTGAAGATTCAATTGATTGGAATGCAGATAATATAGAACTTCGCTTTACAGTACGAGACGAAGATGGTAATGAGCTTCCTATATTTTATCAAGGGGTGCGACCAGACAATTTTAGTGAAGATGTAACTGCAATTGTAGAGGGGTATATACAAGAGGATGGTGTGTTTTTTGCTGAGAAACTTCAAACTAAGTGTCCATCCAAATATGAAGACCAAGATAAAAGTGACTATGACCCAGAGCTTCATAAAAAGATAGAAAATGAGGAGTAAAGAAAGGTGATTAGCCATGTATTTAATTGGTAGTACAGCTGTTTATTTAGCATTAGTCATTTCAATCTATTCATTTATTATTCTCATATTAGGAATAAGAAAGCAAAACCAAAAGTTAATAAATAGTGGGAAGAATGGTGTGTTATCGATCTTTTTATTAACAAGTGTTTCAATGTTTGTCTTATTCTACGCTTTAGGTACAAGTCAATTTCAATTTAAGTATGTTTCTACGTATACAAGTAGCGATTTACCACTTATATATAAGCTTTCAGCATTATGGGCAGGTAATGCAGGTTCTTTATTATTATGGACATTTTTCTTAACAATGTACGCAACGATGGTTGTGTTTTCAAGAAAAATGAAAGGCAATCCAATGGTTCCTTATATTGGAACAATCATGCTTGGAAATATTATTTTCTTTTACTTCTTGTTAGCAACGACTACGAAACCTTTTGAACTGAATGATATTATTCCAGAGGTTGGGAAAGGTTTAAATCCAATGTTACAAGACCCAGGGATGATTTTACATCCAGTAACATTGTACTTAGGTTATGTAGGACTTTCTGTACCTTTTGCATTTGCTATCGCTGCTTTAATACTAAAGAATGTAGACGCTTTTTGGATTCGTATGACGAGACGTTGGACAATAGTAGCGTGGTTATTTTTAACTCTTGGCAATATAATCGGAGGTTATTGGGCTTATCTTGAGCTCGGATGGGGTGGCTATTGGGCATGGGACCCTGTTGAAAATGCATCCTTCATGCCTTGGTTAACTGTTACTGCTTTTTTACACTCGGTAATGATTCAAGAACGCAAGCAGATGTTGAAGATTTGGAATATTAGTTTGATTATTCTTTCATACGCATTAACATTATTTGGAACTTTTCTTGTAAGAAGTGGCGTCTTAACTTCAGTTCATGCTTTTGGAGATAGTAATTTAGGTACTTACTTTTTAATTTTTATGGCACTTGCAGTCTTATTTGCACTATATGTAATGATGAGTCGTTTTCATTTATTAAGACAAAACAGCGGACAGTTTGAGTCATTTTTATCAAAAGAAAGTAGTTTTTTAATCAATAATTTAATACTTGTTGGTGCGACATTTGCAGTATTTTGGGGAACAATTTTCCCACTCATTTCTGAGGCGGTTAAAGGAACGAAGGTTACGGTTGGTGTCCCTTTCTTTAATACAGTTATGTCACCTATCATGCTTGCATTAATGTTTGTTATGGCTATTTGTCCTTTAATCGCTTGGCAACGCTCAACTGTAAGAAATCTACGAAAAAACTTTTTAATTCCAGCAATTTTGAGCTTACTAGTTGCTATGTTACTAATACTTCTAGGTATTAAAAAAGCTTATCCGATTATCGGCTTTGCTGTTGTTGCATTCATGATTTTTACTCATATTCTTGAAATTAGTCGCGGGGTAAAGGCTAGAAAGTCAGTTACTGGAGAAAATGTCATTGTTGCACTTGGCCGTTTAATGTCACGTAATCGCAGACGGTACGGTGGCTATATCGTTCATATTGGGATAGCTCTAATGGCAGTAGGTATAATTGGTTCAAATAACTTCAATGTTGAAACAATGAAGACGCTAGCGATGGGAGAAAGTATTGAACTTGCAGAGTACACAATTACCTATGAGAACTTACAACAAAAGCGTGAAGGTATCAATGATGTAGTGTTTGCCACTCTAAAAATTAACAAAAACGGTCAACATTTAGGATATGCTGAAGCTGAGAAAATCTTTTATGGTTCATTCGAACAACCGTCTACTGAGGTAGCTCTTATTAGTAATTGGGACGAAGATCTTTATATTGTGTTAAGTGGTTGGGAGCAAGATTTAAGAGCTACATTTGTTATTCGGATTAATCCACTTGTAAAATGGATTTGGACGGGTGGCATGGTTGTTTTAATAGGCGCAATATTTGCTGTTTGGAGCGGAAAATATGGCAATATTACACCGAGATATAAAGGGGTACAGAGACATGTATCTTAAGGGTTTGCGTAGAAAGGATGGGGAAATGATGAAGCGCTTATTCATTTTAACTGGGCTTCTTATACTTTTATTTTCTTCGGGTACCTATGCAGTAGAAGATGTTGATTATAGTTCGGCACAATTTCAGAGCATTGTTGCAATGCTTGCCATGGAAGGACATGCGGGGGATGATCTGGCTACTTGCCCTGTTAAGCAAGAATATTACGAAGAAGTTGCTCAAATGATGCAAGAGGGGATGAACAAGGAAGAGATCTTAAATTTCTACGTTGAGGAAATTGGCGAAGAGGCATTGTCAGCCCCACTTAAGCAAGGATTTAGCCTTTCTGCATGGATCACACCATTTATCGTATTGATTGTAGCTGGAGTGATTGTATTTACAGTTATTCGTAGTTGGATCAAAAAAAATAACAGTGCTCATTCAATAACAACTGATGAAGCTTTACGTGACGAGAACACCGATTCTGTTTTAAGAGAAATGATTGATAAAGAAAGAAAAAAGCTTTTCTAGGATGTGATTGATATGGATCTAGTCTCAATTATAACAGCCACATTATTAGTAGTAGTTTGTAGTTATTTAGTAATATCTCCACTGCTGTCAAAAAAGAATGTAACTTTTCATGAAAGCATGATAGATGAAGTAGATATCATAAAAAAAGAAGAAATATTTGCGACACTAAATGAACTCGAAATGGATTATAACATGAAAAAATTATCGACAGAAGATTATGAGAAATTAAAAAATAACTACGAAAAAATGCTTCTTCCTATTATGGAGGAGGAAACGTTAGTAGACGATGTTCATGTTGCTAATACAATAAAAAATATGCCTGAACAAGTTAAAAAGGATATAGAAAATGAAATAGCTAATGAACTTGATCAAACGAGAAAACAGCGGGGAGGGAAGTAAGGTGAAAAGCATTTTTATGATGAGTGCTGCAGTCACACAAACTTCTCCAAGCTTTCATAATCCAGGACATTTACGAATGTGGTTTGATTCACCATTAAGACAATTTAACCCACATATATTATTAATTATTCTTGGTGTAATCATAATTGGAGGAGGGCTGTTTTTCATTTACTTTCGTCAAAAAGACCAGAATAGGCAAATTTCTTTGACTGAGGATAAAGAGGAGAAGATTTTTCAACAATTGCTTGGAAAGCGCGATGCAATTATGACGAAAATGATCGATTTAGAAGATGAACTGAAAGCAGGAAAAATATCTGAAGATAAGTTCAATGAACAGTTTAATGCTTATAAAGATATGTTAATTAAAGTGAAATTTAATATAAAACAAATGACTGAATAGATTGGAGGGATCTGCGTGATAAAAACATCTTTGCTAACGAAAAAGATAGGGGAGAAAGAGATTCTACGTGGAGTCAATCTAACAGTAAAAGAAGGGGAAACGACCGCTTTACTAGGTCCCAACGGAGCAGGGAAAAGTACAGTATTAAAAATAATTAGTGGATTGCTGGAGGCGACATCTGGTGATGTTTTGATAAATAATATGAAGCTAAAAGCGAACGAAGAGGTTATTAAGAAAACAATTGGATTCTTATCACATAGCAGTTACTTATATGATCACTTTTCACCGATTGAGAATCTAGTTTATTACGGAAAACTCTATGATGTAGAAGATATTGAGGTAAGAGCAAAAGAACTCATTTCTATGGTAGGTTTAAGCTTATTTATGCATGAGCCTGTTCGCTCATTTTCAAGAGGAATGCTACAAAGAATTGCGATTGCTAGAGCGATTATTCATTCACCTAGTATTCTACTTCTAGATGAACCACATACTGGGTTAGATCAACGGGCAGTTTCAATTTTAAATAATGTTATTTTGCAATTGAAGCAGGAAGGTACAACTATAATTATGGTTACACATGATTTCCATCAACTCATTGAAACATGTGATAAAGCAATCGTTATGAAACAAGGATTGTTAATTGATGATTTTGCTATTTCAGGTGCAAAAAACGTGAAAGATATCAAAGAAATGTATGCAGGACTGGTGAGTTAACATGATTAAACTACTTAAATCTGCATGGATTATCGCTTGGAAAGATCTATATTCTGAGTGGAAAACAAAACAACTATTAAGTACTATGTTAATCTTTTCAGGGCTTGTTATTGTGACTTTTAGCTTTGCATTTGACCCTACGAGTAATGCTGTCAAAGCAGTGGTACCTGGAATGGTATGGGTCATTACTATCTTTGCTGGAATATTAGGGTTGAACCGCTCATTTTTAGCTGAAAAAAATCAAGATAGCTTACATGGAATGATTGTCGCACCTATTGATCCTTCAAGTATTTATTTTGGCAAAATGCTCGCTAATTTCATTTTTGTACTATTAGTTCAATTGATTTCTATACCATTATTATTTATCTTATTTGATTTTCGCTTACTAGGAAACGTTCCCTTATTTTTAGCAGTTATCTTTTTAGGAACTTTTGGTTTTATAAGCATTGGTACATTTTTAGCTGCATTAACTGCTAATTCAAGGAGTAGTGAAATGCTATTACCAATTGTCTTATTTCCTATAGTTAGTCCGATTATTATTGCAGCTGTGCAGGCAACAAAAATATTGCTAGTTAATCTTGAGAATTTATCAAGTGCTATATCGTGGATGCAATTGATGATTGGGTATGATCTTGTGTTTTTTGTTATTTGTTTCTTATTATTTGAATATGTGATGGAGGTGTGAAAAATGACAAAGAATAATGTGGTTTGGCAATCAGAATCAAAACTTCATAAGATACTTCTTTGGTTAACAATTCCAATAGGTGTAGTAACAATGTTTTTAATATTTATATGGTCTCCAGTCGAAGTTACGATGGGCGTAGTACAAAAAATATTTTATTTTCACGTAGGTTCAGCTTGGGTTGCGTTTTTGGCTTTTGGAGTCGTGTTTGTTTATAGTATTTTATACCTTATAAAAAGGAAGAGAATTTATGATATCATTGCAGGAATTTCGGCTGAAATTGGTGTTGTTTTTACAACTATCGTCTTAACAACTGGACCTATTTGGGGACGAAGTGCATGGAATACATGGTGGACTTGGGAGCCTAGATTAACAACGACATTGATTTTATGGTTTATTTATGTATCTTATATTATGGTTCGTCGTATGGACGGAGCATGGGAAAAGAAAGCAAGATTAGCCTCAGTATTTGGAATTATTGGTTTTATTGATGTTCCAATCGTATTTATGGCAATACGTTGGTGGAACTCAAAGCTTCATCCAATCGTGTTTGGTGATGGTCCGACACAACAAGGAGGCGGAATTGAGCCTGAAATGTTATTCACATTGTTATTTACGCTAGGTTTTATTACTTTGTTGTATATTGTTTTACTCCAAAAAGGTATTTATATAGAAAAAGCAAAAATTGCGATCGCTCAAAATAAGAAAGCTATTCAAGAGAAGTTAATGAATAAAATTTCGTAAAAGGTAGTAACGAAAAATACCGTAGCATATGTAGGTTTACAGAATCCAAATTCACTAGACCTTAATTAACTATTTGCAGGGGAGATTATTTTCTGTCTGGTATAGGATAGGCGACTAAGGAAAGTACTTTCATAGCTAAAGGTGCTATGCGTACGATGGAATAGTAAATAAACAATAAAGAGGAGGAACTGAAAATGGGGTATTTATTTAGTGCATACACAATTGCATGGGTCTTAATTGCTGGATATGTAGTTATGCTTGGGAAACGGCAAAGAAAACTAGAAAAAGAATTAGATTATATACAAGAGTTAGAGAAGCAATAAGCTCGTTCTAGTAAACTTCAATATTAGTATTGAATTAACAGTACACGTCCTTTTTGATTGTGCTGTTAACTGTATTCATCAACTGGTAGAACGTAACTCTTAATGATGATAAATCCAGTTTAGAGGATGATTTGTATGAACAAAAGAAGAATGATTCAAATCATAGTACTATGCTTGGTGGCAGCCGTATTTTTCTTTTTAGCTTCAGGAATACAAGGAGTCAAAGGAGTTAAGGTTGGTGACTCAGCTTATGATTTCACACTAGAGGATTTAGATGGAGATACTCATACTTTATCTGACTATCAGGGGCAATTCGTTGTATTAAATTTTTTCGCTACATGGTGTAAGCCGTGTGTAGATGAAGAACCTGAACTCGAAGCCTTTCATCAACAATATGGAGATAAGTATAAGCTTCTTATTATCGACCGTGGAGAACCTAAAAGTCGTGTTGAAAAATTTATAAAAAAACATAATTCAACAACACTGTATTTATTTGATACAGATGATAATGTCTCAAAAAATTATTTAGTAGTTGGCCAGCCTGAAACTTTTATCATTGACCCAAGCGGCATTATCCGAGAAAAAATAGTTGGTCCAACGACAGCAGAAACTTTAGCAGGGAAAATTAGTTTGTTAAAATTAAATGGAAACTAAGCCACAGCCAAATTGCTGTGGCTCATCTATTGTAGGGCATCAACACGTATTCAACTGGTTGTTCCTTACAACTTTTCTATTAACAAATAGGAATCAATTTTTAATTTTGTAAAATTTAGCAATAAAGTTTACGAAAAGATCTTGCTATTCATTCGTTAAACTATTTTGCAGCCTTTGTTAACTGTGGGACTTACACATTTTATTGCCAAATCAAAATGACTAGCTATCCAATAGTGTAAAACGTACAGCTTTAAGAGAAGGAGAAGAACATAAGGAGAAAGCAATGGGTGAACTATCTCCGATTACTAAAGCCACATTTGAAAGTATTTATTCTCAGAACGAATTACAACTAGCATTTTTAGATAAAATACAAAACAATTTACAACATGATGTAGAAAAATAAATGAGAATAAAAAAAATTATGGAATAAATAACCTTGAAATATTTCTAAACTTTATTTATAATTTGTAAAAATAATTCATTCGTTGAAGAAGACAGTAATTTTGAATATACGTGTAGCGAGTTAGGGATGGTGAAAGCCTAATCGATTATTCATAATGAAACGTACTTCGGAGAAGCAGTCCGAAAAAGTATTAGCGTTATTTTTATTTAAATAACCTTGTACAAGTAGGGTATGCCGGTTAATCAACCGTTATCAATGACATTAAGATGGTTCAATTTGAACAATTAGAGTGGTACCGCGGGGAAAATCTCGTCTCTTTTAAGAGGCGGGATTTTTTAGTTTTATCAGAAGGGGTGTACTAAATAAAAAAGGTAATTCATATTTTTCCTGCTATTAAAAATCAAGCTACAAGAGTTCCGGAAAGAATATGATCTGCTCTAGTTACATAGTTAACCACACATTACTGTAGGTATACCCTTTTGAAACAAGATTTCACATTCCCGAGTATGGACAGTAGACGTAGAGACTTGGACAGTAAACGTACTGATGAAAATAACAGGTAGGAGATGAAGCAAATGAATTATTCAGAAATATATGCTAAGGAAATTTCACAAGTTTTAAAGGATGTTATAACTTATGAAGAGACGTTACAGATAATTGAAAGACCAAAGTTTCATACTCAGGGTGATATTGCTTTTCCGTGCTTTTCCTTAGCCAAAAAGTTTCGAAAATCTCCAAATCATATTGCTAAAGAAATAGCTGAACAGGTTAGCCACACATTATTTGATAAAGTTGTAGCTGATGGTCCATATGTAAATGTTTTTTTGAATAAAAAGGAAGTTAGTAAAGAAGTAATGGCTATAATCCTAAAACAAGGTAATCATTTTGGAACTTTAAATATTGGAAATGGTGAAAATGTAGTTATTGATTTTTCATCCCCAAATATCGCTAAGCCATTTTCTATGGGACATTTAAGATCAACAGTTATAGGAAATTCACTGGCACTTATAGCAGAAAAATGTGGATTTCAATCCATTAAAGTTAATCATTTAGGGGATTGGGGTACACAATTTGGTAAATTAATAGTTGCTTATAAACACTGGGGAAATGAAGAGAAAGTAAAAGAGAATCCAATTAAACAGTTATTGGAATTGTACGTCAAATTTCATGATGAGGCTGAAAAAGATAAACACTTGGAAGATGAAGCAAGATTGTGGTTCAAGAAACTTGAAGATGGAGATGAACATGCAATCGAACTATGGAATTGGTTTCGTGATGAATCACTTAAAGAATTTTCGAGTATTTATAATTTACTAGGTATCAAGTTTGATTCTTATCATGGCGAAGCTTTTTACAATGATAAAATGGAAGAAACGCTGAACTTACTTGTGAAGTCTGGGTTACTTTCCGAATCAGAAGGTGCAGATGTTGTTGATCTAAGTGAGTATAATTATCCACCGTGTTTAATCAAAAAATCTGACGGTGCAACTCTATATGCAACGAGAGATTTAACAGCTGCTATATATAGAAAAGAAACGTATCAGTTTAGCAAGGCATTGTATGTTGTTGGCCATGAACAAAGTCTTCATTTTAATCAAGTCTTTGCTGTTTTAAAAAAGCTAGGTTTTACATGGTCGAACAATCTCGTTCACATTCCATTTGGCTTTATTTTAAAAGACGGTAAGAAGATGTCGACGAGAAAAGGAAAAGTTGTTCTACTTGAGGAGGTTATAAACGAAACAATCAGTCTAGCTAAACACAGTATAGAAATGAAAAACCCAAAACTAATAAATAAAGACAAAGTAGCTAAAATGGTTGCTATCGGTTCACTTATTTTTCACGATTTAAAAAATGAAAGATTAAATAATGTAGAATTCTCAATGGAAGAGATGTTAAAGTTTGAAGGGGAGACAGGACCTTACGTCCAATACACTCATGCAAGAGCTAACTCTTTGATAAGAAAATCGGGACAAGAACAGTTACACAATATAGAAGGTTTAGCTGATGAACTTAGTTGGTCAGTCATTAAATTGTTAATAGACTTTCCAAATGTAATTAAGAGAAGCTATGAAAAATTTGAACCATCCCAAATTGCAAAATACCTAATTGACCTAGCACAAGAATTTAATAAATATTACGGTAATGTGAAGGTGTTAGTCAAAGATAGCGAGCTGATATCTCGACTTGGACTAGTAACTTCAGTAATGATCGTTTTACAAGAAGGCTTAAGATTGTTGGGAATTGAAGCTCCAGAGGAAATGTAATGATTGTAGAACTATTACTCCGTAATTAAAATATTAAGTTAAAAAATTGACTGTTTTGCATTTTATGGTTATGCAGTTTACAACTTGAGTTCGCGGCTCGACAGTCGATAATAACATATAGATTGATTGTTTTCACATCGATTGTTGTTTTTCGTACTAGGAAATGCACTCCGTATACAACTATCATTTGTGGCATCTTTTTTTCTATACAAAGATGAGAATAGCTTTAATTCCCTTTTGTTAGAATTTCATAAGTCTACGAGAAAAGCCTATGAATTATATAGCAGAAGAGTGTTCGACATGAGCCTTTCGAAACTAACAGATTATTGGCGGGTATATACGCGATCAGGAAGAGTGAGCACAAAGCTATAGGTTTCATGCTCCCCCTTTCTACTAGCTGTATTAGTATTATTGTATTCAACAAGAATGCTGAAAAAAATTAGTAACAGAACTTTCACAGTTACTAAATTTATTAAAGTTAAATATGTGGTAAATTGAATATAGAGAGATATTGGGTCATTCTTTTACAAAGGGGAGTGAGCGTATGTTTGCAATCGTGATGGGCATAACGATTACCGTTGTTATCGGCATAGTAATTGGTACTGAAATTAGTGAAGAAATTTAATTATAAAAAAGAATTAGGTGTTCACACCTAATTCTTTTTTATAATGGAAATCGGTCATAAGGCTAAAAATCGATTTCATCATTTCTTAATCGTATATGTTTTGCTTCGGCTTACGTACTAAACTCATAATCCCTGCAATTAAGAACAGTAGAGCGATTGGCCATGCAAATAACACAGTCATTAAGGCGACTAATAATGCAGCAATAATTAACAAAGTCCCAGCAAGCTTTGGCTTATTATTTCCTTTTAAACAAAAGGCTGCAATGATACTTAATACTAAACCAATCATACCGGCAGCTACAACAATCCACCCGGTATTACCTATAATTTCCATCAAGTCTGCGATATTGAATGTAGCAAGCTGAGGGTCAGTAGCAAATTGTGCCTCTAACTCCTGTAAAAATGCTTCATTGGTCATTAAATAAGTAAATGCCCCTCCTATAATTGCTAAAAAGCCACTAAGTACGGCTCCGATTATACTTAAAACTATTTCTCCTGTTCGCTTCACTAGTAGGTTCCCCCTTATTGTTATCACTTTATAAATACGAGCATATTTACGTAAAGTTTCAGTTAACTATAACACTTTTTCATATATTTATAAATTACAACCTCTACAGTATAAATATTGATATGTGTTATCACTTTTAAAATCATGACAAGTTCATGTGATAAAATAAATAGTAAGGATGAACATTTTCATAGGGAGGCCGCATATAAATGATATTAGTAAGCGCTTGTTTAGCAGGAAATGAGTGTCGTTATGATGGAAATCATAGTTTACATCATTTAATAAAAGATTTAGTTGATAAGAAAAAGGCTGTAGCGGTATGTCCAGAAGTGTTAGGAGGCTTAGCTACTCCTAGGGAACCAGCTGAAATTGTCGGTGGCTGTGGCAAAGATGTTCTTAGTGGAGATGCAAAAGTACTATCAATTTCAGGACAGGATGTTACTGAACAATTCATAAAGGGTGCTTACGATACGTTAAAAATCGCTAAACAATATAAAGCATCTACTGTAGTCTTGAAGGAAAATAGCCCTTCTTGTGGTTCCACACACATTTACAATGGGGATTTTAATGGGATGAAAATAGCTGGTAACGGAGTTACAGCTGCATTGTTGGAGAGCCATGGGTTCAAAGTCGTCTCAGAAAATAACTTCGGTGAACTACTCAATCAGTAATTAAAGCTTGCTTTAGAAATGTAGCTTAGTATATCAAACCATGATTGTAGGTGCTTTTTTCGAAATTTTTTTGCTAATTGTGCTAATTTAGAACGGCTCGAGGGATGATACAGCTATTATCGTTATTAAAGATGAAATATATTCTGAATGCTTGCTTATATCATAGTGTTCAACGCCACAACAACCTTTTTAGATATAAATGTAACAAAATGGTTCCAAAATTCGTCTATGCTTTTAATAGACTGTTTTCTAATAGCTCGTTGTTTTTTAGGCTGTTTTCGCATTGACTGTTGTTTTTGGTTCTTAGATATAGACACGTATACTTATTGCGTGCGTGGTCTCCTTACTTCTCAAAAATCTATAAATCATATCAAATACACCATTTACTCAAATAAATGTGAAAAAAGCTACAAAGTATATGAAAATAGCCCTTTCTTAAATAGTAAAAAAACACCAACAACTAGATTTTGGTTTACTTTCTTTAAAACGATGTAAACCTAACACCACTACTTCATCATAGAATTTTTTATTAGCTAACAACAGAGTTTACAAGATAGTCTATCAATAAAAGGTGAGGGTGGTAGTCTTGAAGCATATATTTAAAAAGCTTTGTATGGTTGTTTTTATCAATTTACTATTATTTGGTTGTAGCTCGTACAATGAAGGTAAAGCAAGTTTATCAAATGAAAATACAGCTGAAATAGCAATGGACTTAACCACATCAGAAGAATCTGCACCAAACGAAACAGAGATAACAAATAATCCAAACCAAGACAGAATGGTTATTTATCAAGCTAATATAAGGATGGAAGTGGAGGATTATGAACGAACGTTTAAGCAAATTCAAATTGATGCTGAAGCTATCGGGGGTTATATCGTTCAATCAAATGTGTATAACGAACATAAAGAACAGCTTGAAGGTGCAGTAGTATTACGGATTCCTCAAAATAACTTTTACTCATTTCTAGATAAACTTGAACAATTAAGCGTGAAAGTTTATTCAAAAAATATCTCTGGCGAAGATGTGACAGAAGAATATGTCGATTTACAATCAAGATTAAAGTCAAAAAGGATTGTAGAGGATAGATTATTACAATTTTTAAAAGATGCCAAGGAGACAAAAGATGTACTTGCCATCTCACAAGACTTAGAGAGAGTTCAAGAGGAAATCGAGCATCTTGTTGGTAGGATTAAATATTTAGATAACCAAACTAGTCTATCGACAGTGACTGTGTCAATGATTGAAAACAAAGTCGTTATAGCTAATATTGATAACGACGAGTTAAACACTTGGGATAAAGTAAAAAAAGAATTTGTAGAAAGTATTAATGGACTGATCAGTTTTGCCTCTACAATGCTTGTGCTTATTATTGGCTACTCTCCAATATGGCTCTTGATCATTACTATATTAATTGGTGTTTTTTATATAGGGAAGATATTCAAAAATAGAAAACTGCAAAAAGATAAACAAAAATAATCACAGTTGCAAGGACAACGAAAATATTACTCTATAGTTGTAGGCTTATCGTAGGTGTAATAAATTTCGTTGTTTTATTTTCTCCCTCTTTCTTTTTCAGCTCGATAAAATTCATGGAACATTTTCATTAATGCTCTTTTTTCAATGCGAGAAACGTAGCTTCGAGATATACCTAATTCTTTTGCAATTTCCCGTTGAGTTTTTTCTTTTTTTAGATCTAGACCAAACCGTCCAATAATGACTTCCCTTTCTCGTTCATCAAGTATATCAATATATTCTTTAATCTTTTCTAACTCCATATTTAATTGAATCGTTTCAATCACGTCTTCAGCTTCTGATTTTAATACATCAATCAAGCTAATCTCATTTCCTTCTTTATCTTGCCCAATTGGATCATGAAGTGAGACATCTTTTTTAGTTTTTTTCAAAGCTCTTAAATGCATAAGTATCTCGTTTTCAATACATCTAGCTGCATATGTCGCAAGTTTTGTTCCTTTTCCTGAAGAGTAACTCTCGATTGCTTTAATTAAACCTATCGTACCGATGGAAATTAAATCTTCTGCATCTTCACCAGTGTTTTCAAATTTTTTCACAATATGTGCAACTAAACGTAAGTTATGTTCAATTAATATGTTTCTTGCATGTTCGTCACCATTCGCCATGAGCTGTAAATATTTTTTTTCTTCAGAGGGAGACAACGGTTGTGGAAAGGCATTGTTTTTTACATGTGATACTAAAAAAACTAACTCCTTTATGAAATAACCTAATGCGGATAAAATTTCTGTCACCCAATCACCTCCACATTCATTCTCTAGGCAAAAGCCTATTAATAATTCTTATGAGCGTGATGTGGATTTTGTGTCTGTCCCAGCAAAAAAGGCAATTTAAACAATTATAAATGCTATTAGTAGCGAATTAAGTTATTTGAATTTTTTTATAGAATAAAATAATATGAAGATATAATAATTTTATAGAGGAGAGGTATGTCAGAATGAATAATGCTTATTTAGATACATGGGACTTAGAGTCTATTTTTAAAGGTGGAAGTGATTCTGAGGACTTACAAAATTATATTGAACAAATTGAAATGAATATGAAGGAGTTTCAAAATGCTGTACAGACATTTGAATCACCTAGCAGTGGGAATGATGTAGAAGGTTTACATAATCTTATTGATCTCTTTCAATCAGTTGCAAAGAAAATTAGACAGACGGGTGCATTTGTAAGCTGTCTTCAGGCACAAGATACTTCTGATGTGAAAGCTAACATATTACGTGGTGAAATTACCCAATTGAATGCAGCTTTTGCAACGATTACTACACACTTTGATGAACATCTTGTGTCAATAAGTGATGAAGTGTGGGATCAATTACTATTAGATCCATTATTAGCAGAACTGTCATATGTATTAACTGAACGCAGGAAACGTGCAAGTGAAAAGCTACCCATTGAACAAGAAGAGCTTATAAATTCTTTATCTGTTGATGGTTATCACTCTTGGGGACAAATGTATAATTTAGCTGTTGGTAAGATGAAAATCCCATTTGAAGTAGATGGAAAACTCCAAAATTTATCAATAGGTCAAGCTGCCAATCAATTTTCAAGTAAGGATAAAGATACAAGGGAGAGCATGTTTGAAAAATGGGAGCAAGCTTGGGGAGAGCAAGCTGATTTTTATAGCGAAATATTAAACCATTTAGGAGGTTTTCGCTTACAAGTATACAACAAAAGAGGTTGGGATGATGTCTTAAAAGAACCGCTTGACATTAATCGTATGAGCAAACAAACATTGGATACGATGTGGTCAGTTATTACAGATCTTAAGCAACCATTTGTCGACTATTTAAATAGAAAAGCAAAACTGTTAAATGTAGAAAAACTAAGCTGGAGTGATTTGGACGCACCTGTTGGTAAAACTGACTCAACAGTTACTTATCAAGAAGGTGCAGAGTTCATCTTAAAACAATTTGGCTTATTTGGGGAACAAATTACTGATTTTACACAAAAAGCATTTAATAATAGATGGATTGAAGCAGAAGATCGATCAGGAAAACGACCAGGTGGCTTTTGCACAAGTTTTCCTGATAGTGATGAATCTCGTATTTTTATGACTTTCTCTGGTACACCATCAAATGTATCAACTTTGGCACACGAGCTAGGACATGCTTTCCATCAACATGCGATGGGTGATGTACATCCACTAAATCAAAGTTATGCAATGAATGTTGCTGAGACAGCATCAACATTTGCTGAAATGATTGTGGCAGATGCAGCAGTGCAGCAGGCAAATTCAAAGGAAGAAAAGATTGCTTTACTTGAGGATAAAATTCAGCGAAGTGTAGCCTTTTATATGAATATACATGCTAGATTTATGTTTGAAACTGCGTTTTACGAAGAGCGTAAAAAAGGTATGGTTAGTACAAAACGACTAAATGAACTAATGCTTCAAGCACAAAAAGAAGCTTATTGTGACTCATTAGAGCAATATCATCCGCATTTTTGGGCTTCTAAGCTACATTTTTATATTACAGGAGTGCCATTTTATAACTTTCCATATACATTTGGTTATTTATTCTCACTTGGAATTTATAAAAAGTCTCAAGAAGAAGGTAAACAATTTGAAGAAAAGTATATCGCTCTTTTACAAGATACAGCAAGGATGACTGTTGAAGAGTTGGCACATAAACACTTAGGAATTGATTTGACACAAAGAGATTTTTGGGAGCAAGCAGTAAAACTCTCTATTGAAGATGTCAAGCAATTTATGGAATTAACTGAATAACATAGGGGTTTTGTTGAAGTTCAGCGTGTTGAAATTGAGGTGCAGAACGAGAAAACACAATCATTTCTCATCGTAATCGCAATTAATCACCAAGCGAATTCTTATCAACAAAGAGCTTAGGGGAAACCCCTAAGCTCTTTGTTTTCTTCATCTAAATACTAATATGAATTAAAAAGGAACCTAAATTTCTTGAATCATCTCTACTCTGTTTCCGAACGGATCTCTAAATTCAAAACGCTCAAAATTTGGAATAGGTACTCCTTCAATGATCTGAATGTTATATTGTTCTAACACGTTTCGCCAATAAGATATATTCTCTACCTGATAAGCTAAATGAGCCTTTGTTGATAAGCGGTCAAAACCATCTTCTGTACCTATATGTACATCTCTATCTCCTACTGTTACCCAAAACCCTCCACGTCCTTTTAACGATTCAGGCTTTTCTTTCTCAGGTAAACAAAGAATCCCGCAATAAAAGTTTTTTCCCTCTTCTTCAGCCCCTTTTGGAATCGTTATCTGAGCGTGATGTAAACCAAGGATCATAAAACCCACTCCCATTATTAATAAAAATTTATATATTTTCTACAACTTTATAATCTTAGAAGTTGCTAAATTCTCTTTTATTTTATAAATCTATATACGATAAGTAAAATATTTGTTATTTATGATGTTTGATAAGTATTACTTATTGTTGTCATGATTTTCTTCAAACCATTCTAATGTTTTTACTTCTATGTCTTTAACATTATCGATGGTTACTGTGTAAGATTAAATTCATTTAGGTGGGCGATATTACTTAAGGTTCTTTTCGTATTACATTGTTGCTTTTTTACACTTACATTTGAGTAAGTAACTGACGTGTTGTAAGTTACACTCAAAGTCTATAGAGAAGAAAAGATATCTCTAGTTGTGTACGTGTTTTTTCCTTAATACGAAAAACAACAATCAATTTGAAAACAGCCTATTGCGAAAAGAAAAATCCAAAGTTAGCATCAAAAGCAAAGAGAGAGGAGATTAGCAAGAAGTGCTATTCTAGCTAGATTTTATAGGGATGTCAACGTCCGAGATTATATATAAGCCATTAATCAAATATTCCTATATTAAGAAATCTTACTGTTTACACAGCTTCAAAATTTCCTACTTTCCAAGAAAGTGAATGGCATCTTTGTGGTTCAACTAAGACCTAGGAGTTTGCTTGCTCTTATGAGGGAATTTTTATTTTGTTGTTCAATGACCTACGATTTATTTCGAGTTTAATTAAATGGATAAATTCATTGCTAAGTTTAAGGTCCATCGCTTTAAAATAAGATTGAATTAAAAGTTCATCTGATAAACGTTTCATATCAGCTGCCAAATTGGCATGTCACCTCCTAAACAAGTCATCTTTTTTTAGGCTCTTTTGTAAACTTTTAGCTTAGTAAAACAGCAAGGTGATGCGAATGCGACTTTCATCTCTAAAAGATGTTGGTGTGTGATTTTCTAAAGTCGAACAACGGTCATCAATGTGAAAACAGCCTTTATTAAATGTAAGTAGGTATAGTAGTCATCGTTTTTACAAACGCTTAAAGGAAAATAGTTTTTGGAGTTCTAAATGATGTGGAGTAAACATATTATGGTAAGTTGATTAGATTATCTTCACTTTAACATGAATAAATGTAGAGAACAACCGTTCTGTTATCCACAGTTTGAGGTGGACAACCTGTGGGTAAGTTGTTTATAAGTTTCTTTAGGGGCGTTAAATCAGTATGTATAATGTGTATAAAATTATCCACATTTTTTATAGGGAATATTTTGTCGAAAAGTTTTTTGCTAATTATTGAATAAAACAACGTTTGACAAAATGTCAATAAAAGATTGTTTTGAAACTAAACACAAAATTAGGTATGATAATAAGGTTATATAGAGACAATCAAAAGATTAAGGTGGTATCTGAATTGCTTAGACATTTTCTACCTAATGAACACGTGAAAAGTGTATTAGATATTAAAGCGCAACACCTTCAGGAAAAAGGAATTAAAGGTGTGATAACGGATCTAGATAACACATTAGTGGAATGGGACCGTCCGAATGCAACACCGAGGTTAATTGAATGGTTTAAAGATATGGAGGAAAGCGGCATTAAAGTTACAATCGTTTCAAATAATAATGAAAAAAGGGTAAAATCTTTTTCAGATCCTTTGCATATTCCATTCATATTTGAAGCAAGGAAACCTTTAAAACGTGCATTTGGAAAAGCGCAAAAAAGTATGGAGATTTTAAAAGAAGAAACTGTTGTTATTGGAGATCAACTATTAACAGATATATTAGGTGGGAATAGAGGAGGCTATCACACGATTCTTGTCGTACCTGTTGCACAAACAGATGGTTTTTTCACTAGAATTAATCGTAAAATTGAAAGACAACTTTTAGCTTGGATGAAGCGAAAAGGCATGCTTTATTGGGAGGAATAAATAAGTGGAAAATGAACGGATTAGCTGTATCGGCTGTGGCGTAACCATTCAAACAATTGACCCTGATGGAATCGGTTATGCACCAAAGGGTGCACTAAATAAAGGAAATATTATTTGTAAAAGATGTTTTCGGTTAAAACACTATAATGAAATTCAAGATGTATCCTTAACAGATGATGATTTTCTAAATATTCTAAATGGAATTAGTAAAACAGATGGATTAGTTGTGAAAATTGTTGACATCTTTGATTTTAACGGCAGCTGGTTACCTGGGTTACACAGGTTTGTGGGCAATAAAAATATTCTACTAGTCGGTAATAAAGTTGATTTATTACCAAAGTCTGTGAAACATACTAAGGTGATCAATTGGATGAAGCAATCAGCTAAAGAATTAGGCTTGCAGCCGATTGACACGTTTTTAATTAGCGCTACAAAAGGTCACGGTGTGCGTGAAGTTGCAGAAATGATTGAACAATATAGAAATGGTAAAGATGTATATATTGTCGGTTGCACAAATGTAGGTAAATCTACATTCATTAATCAAGTAATTAAAGAGTTTAGTGGAGATGAGGATGTCATAACAACTTCTCAATTTCCTGGAACTACATTAGATATGATAGAAGTACCATTAGATGATGGCTCTTCTCTATACGATACACCTGGAATTATAAATCATCATCAAATGGCTCATTTTGTTGATAAGCGAGATTTAAAGATTATTTCGCCTAAAAAAGAAATCAAACCAAAGGTTTATCAGCTTAATGAGGGCCAATCTTTATATTTTGGAGGTCTAGCACGCTTTGACTTTATAAAAGGAAATAGAACATCATTTGTTTGTTATGTTTCCAATGATTTAGCAATACACAGAACAAAGCTTGAAAATGCAGATGATTTATATAAAAAACATGCTGGGGACCTTTTACAACCCCCGCGAAAGGAACATGTTGATGAATTTCCACCCCTAATCGCTCATGAATTTACGATTAAAGAAAGAAAAATGGATATAGTATTTTCTGGTTTAGGTTGGATAACTATAGATGAGCCAGGCTTAACAATTTGTGCGCATGTACCGAAAGGTGTGGGTGTATCAATTAGAAAGTCACTAATATAATCATTGACAATTGCTTTAATTTATGTGAAGTTGCACATGAAACAGTTAATACGAAATGAATATAAATCTTTAAACATTAAGTATATTTCACAAACTTTGTTGTATTCGTTACTGAAATAGAACAGTTTTTGAACCAAGATAAAATGATGCTAATAGACTATGTTGTGTTTAAACTTTAATTTAGGGTCTTTTTTCGTAAACTTTGTTGCTGATGTCATTGTTTTACATAAAAGCATGCTACGAACGCTTGTTATGTATGTGGCAATTTCTTACGACGACAAACAACAAATGCAAATACAGCCTGCTTTAAAAATAGATTTTAATAGGGGATGAGGAAAAGTGACAAAATTATTTGGACTAATTGGTTGTCCAGTTGCTCATTCATTGTCACCACAAATGCATAATGATGCTTTTGCTAATTTAGAGATAGATGCAAAGTATCAAGCGTTTCATGTTGAACCAGAAAATTTAGAGAATGCAATATTAGGGTGTAAAGCTCTACAAATTGCAGGTTTTAATGTTACAATACCACATAAAGTAAGTATCATGAAGTACTTAGATGATATTGATCAACTAGCTGAGCAAATAGGCGCTGTTAATACAGTTGTAAATAATAATGGAAGATTAATTGGATATAATACCGATGGACCAGGCTATGTTCGTGCTTTAGCTAATATGGTTACATCACAATTAAATAGCAAAAAGATATTAATCATTGGTTCAGGTGGAGCTGCTAGAGGGATCTATTTTTCACTCGCAAAACATGGAGTGCAGACCATAGACATTTGCAATCGAACGATGACTACCGCAGTAGAGTTAGTAAAACAATGTCAGTTTGATGTACAATCATCGGCGTTGACTTTACATGAAGCCGAAACACGCATACATCATTATGACATTATTATTAATACTACATCTGTAGGTATGAGCCCCCAAACCAATGCTGTACCTATAAGTACAAAAAACATTAATAAGAACCATTTCGTATCTGACATTATCTATAATCCACTTGAAACAAAATTGTTAACAGAAGCACAAAACAATGGAGCAGTGGTCCAAAACGGCGTAGATATGTTTGTTTACCAAGGCGCCCTAGCGTTTGAAACGTGGACCAGTATGTTTCCAAATACAGATCGCATGAAAAATATTGTGTTAAATAAACTAGGAGGAACAACATGCTAACAGGAAAACAAAAAAGATTTTTACGTTCAAAAGCTCATCATTTAACTCCAATTTTTCAAGTAGGTAAAGGTGGGGTTAATGAAAACATGAATAAACAAATTGGTGAAGCACTAGAAGCAAGAGAACTATTAAAAATAAGTGTACTACAAAATTGTGAAGATGATCGTAACGTAGTTGCTGAAGATATAGTGAATGGTACAAAGGCTGAATTAGTTCAAATAATAGGTAACACGATCGTATTATATAAAGAATCAATAGATAACAAGCAAATTAAACTGCCTTCATAAGGTTAGTTACGTATGAAAAAAGTAGGAATTATTGGTGGGACATTTGATCCTCCTCATAATGGACATTTATTAATAGCAAATGAAGTTCTAGATAAGCTACATTTATCAGAGGTCTGGTTTTTGCCAACGTATACACCTCCACATAAACAACATAAATATATATCAAGTAGTGAAGATAGACTTAAGATGCTGCGACTCGCAATTGAAGATAACCCGTTATTTAAGCTAAATACGATTGAAATTGACCGACAAGGAGTATCATATACGTATGATACAATGAAGGCATTGATTGAAAAGTATAGTGATTACAAGTTTTATTTCATTATTGGTGCTGATATGGTTGAATATTTGCCTAAATGGTATAAAATCAATGATCTACTGGAGTTAGTAACATTTGTAGGTGTCAAAAGGGAGCAATATGATTTGAATACGAATTACCCTATACTACAAGTAGTAATTCCACAGTTTGATGTTTCTTCTTCATTGCTGCAACAGAGATTGAAAGAAGGCAAGACGACTCACTATCTTATGCCGAGTAAGGTTAGACAATATATTGCGGAGAATAGGTTATATGAAACGTGAAGAAGCTTTACAAATTGTAAAAGAACAATTAACTGAGCATCGTTATCTACATACGATTGGCGTTATGGAAACTGCACTTAAATTAGCAAAGCGGTACGATTGTGATCAAAAGCAGTGTGAATTAGCTGCTATCTTTCATGACTATGCAAAATTTAGATCGAAAGAAGAAATGAAAAAAATCATCATTGAGCAAAAAATGAATCAAAATTTATTGCACTTTCATAATGAACTATGGCATGCACCAGTAGGGGCTTATCTAGTACAAACAGAAGTAGGTATTGAAGATTTAGCTATCATTGATGCGATAAAATATCATACTTCTGGTAGAGAAAATATGACTTTACTTGAAAAAATTATCTTTTTGGCTGACTATATTGAACCTGGCAGGCATTTTCCTGGTGTAGAAGAAGTAAGAGCTATAGCTTCTCAGAATTTAGATGATGCTGTCATTCAGGCTTTGCATAACACGATGATGTTTTTAATGAACAAAAAACAGTTAATTTATCCGGATACATTATTAACGTATAACGATTTACTTATGAAAAAAACGGAGGACCAAAAATATGACAAATCATGACTTGTTATTACTTGCTGCCAAAGGTGCAGATGATAAAAGAGCAGAGCAAATTGTAGCTTTAAATATGCAAGGTATTTCACTTATTGCTGATTATTTTTTAATTTGCCAAGGGAATTCTGAAAAACAAATACAAGCAATTGCAAAGGAAATTAAAGATCTTGTTGAAGAACAAGACTATACGGTTAAACGACTCGAGGGCTATGATGAAGCTCGATGGGTTTTAATAGATATTGGAGATGTTGTAGTGCACATTTTTCACAAGGATGAAAGAAGCTATTATAATCTTGAAAAGCTTTGGGGAGATGCACAGAGGGTAGACCTACAACAAGAGCTAAGTCAATGACATACAATCATTTTGCATATTACTATGACCGCTTAATGAAAGATGCCCCCTATGATTTATGGCTGAAGTTCGCGAGAGAAAATATAACAAAGTATAGAATTGGTCCCAAAATACTTGATTTGGCTTGTGGTACGGGGGAATTATCCATCCGATTAGCAGATGAAGGATTCGATGTTACGGGTGTAGATATGTCAGAGGATATGCTAGCTGTAGCTTTGGAGAAATCATTGTCCAATAAACATTCGATCTCATTTATACAAAAAGATATGAAGGAATTATCAGGGTTCCCGTTATTTGATTGCGTTCTTATATTCTGTGATTCTTTAAATTATTTAATAGAACAACAAGACGTTGAACAAACCTTTCACCATGTATATAATCAACTAGAAGATGGTGGTTTGTTAATGTTTGATGTTCACTCTGTAAGTAAAATCAGTAACTATATAGCAACACACACTTTTGCACACCATGAACAAGACATTAGTTATATTTGGCAGTGTTTTGATGGTGAACTTGCGAATAGTGTAGAGCACGACCTAGCCTTTTTTGTGAGGGAAGAAGATACAGAGTTATATGCACGCTATGATGAAACTCATACGCAACGTACGTTTTTAATAGATCAATATGAACAGTGGCTTGTTCAAGCAGGGTTTACTGTACTGTCTATCAGTGGTGATTTTACCGTTGAACCAGTGAATGAACAGACAGAAAGAATATTTTTTGTGGCAAAAAAATAAAACTTGTTACATACAATCAAAGGGTCAGACTGAATACAGTCTGACCCTTTGAAACCAAATGAAAAAATTTTGAAGGGATTTTGCTTAAAATGTAGAATAATTAAATGAATTGGTTATGAACATCCTCTATATCTTCACAAAACTTGTCATGGGTGCTTTGAAATAAATGTTCAAACATGTCGCCTAGTTCTTTTTCTAATACTGCGATACCTACCCCAGTAACACCGCCTTTTACACATACCTTCTCCTGAAGCGTTTGTAAAGTGAAAATATCTTTTTGTAAAAGCTCACCCATCCCAATTATCATTCCTGTCGCCAAAGTAGTTGCTTGCTCTCTTGTAATCTCCGTCTCATTTGCAGCCGCATCGATAAATCTCTGTATTAAATAACTGAAAAATGCTGGGCCACAGCTTACTATATCAGATGCTACTCTGGTCACTTGTTCTTCAATGAGAACGGGTTCAGATATATTTGAAAATAAGTAATTAATATAGGATATATAATGCTGGCTACAACTTTCGCCAAAGGATATTAATGAAATTCCAGAAAACGCTCGATTTGTAATACTTGGAATAACCCTTGCAACTTGACAGTTTACCATAGATTCAATTTGATGTACTGATATTGGACTAGTTATTGAAACGAGACATTTATTATGTGTTAAGCAAGGTGAAATTTGTTGTAAAAGGGGGTGAATTTGTAGTGGCTTAACACAAATAAAAATGATATCTGACTGGTTTATGACATCTTCAGCATCAGAAGTAACTGTTATTTCAGGGAAGTTTATCTTAATTTTTTCTGCTTTTTCAATCGTTCGATTGAATATACACAGTTTTGATGGTAATAGAGCTTTTGATTCAATAAATGCCTCAATTAACACCTTGCCCATATTTCCGGTACCGATAATCCCTACATTCATTGTAATATCCCCTCCTGACGTAACAATATCTCTCATATACAATATGATTTTTATTTTTACTTTATGACTGAATTGAAAGGAGCTTAATAATGGAATTTCTACGAAAATATCAGCAGTATTGGTTTGTTGCTTTAATAATTTTAATTATTTTGACTGGTATTGTTGTTAATATGATAACGAGACCTGATGAAACAGCTATCGTTGACAGTAGTTTACCATCTTTTTTGGAGCAACAAGACAAACCGATTGCAGAAAGTAGCACGGAAGTATCTCATGTGATATATGTCGATATAAAAGGAGCCGTCACATCGGAGGGCGTCTATGAAATGGCAGAAGGCTCTCGGGTAATGGATGTTATTGAACAGGCAGGAGGAGCATTAGAGTTAGCAGACATGTCTAAAGTAAACTTAGCACAATTGGTTTATGATGAAATGGTTCTTTATGTACCTAAGCAAGGGGAGGAGGGGTATGATTTACAATATTCATTAATGGAAAAAGAAAAAGATAAAGTAGATCTAAATCGTGCCACGATGGCTGAATTAGAATCCTTGCCAGGAATTGGAGGTAAAAAGGCTGAGGCGATTATATCGTATCGTGAGGAGTACGGCTCATTTCATACGGTTGAAGATTTGTTAAAAATATCTGGAATTGGTGAAAAATCATTAGAAAAGTTGCTTGAATACGTAGTAGTAAGGTAAATGGATGAAATTTACATGACCTTATCATAAATTAGTTTATGATTGCTGTATTAAATAATTATACGAGGTTGTTATGCAATGATCAGCATTTTAAAGTAGAATTACTGGCTCGAATTTCTTAGTAGAAAAACAACCACAAAAAACAACAGAAAAAGCTGTTGAGAAGCTTACTGTTTATAAAAATATTTTCTACGATTGATTGTTATTAGTATTCAAAAGCATGATATCGAAAATTGACGAATCTACACATCTTTCATTACACTATTGATATATTGAACATATTGGGGGAGTCTTTATGGAACGCATTTCATGGGATCAATATTTTATGGCACAAAGTCATTTACTAGCATTGCGAAGTACTTGTACAAGGCTTGCTGTAGGTGCCACAATTGTAAGGGATAAGAGGATAATTGCTGGTGGATATAATGGATCTATAGCAGGTGGCACACATTGTATTGATGAGGGTTGTTATGTAATTGATAACCACTGTGTGAGGACGATTCATGCAGAAATGAATGCTATTTTACAATGTGCTAAATTTGGGGTTCCTACAGAAGGTGCTGAAATTTATGTTACACATTTTCCATGTCTACAGTGCTGTAAAGCGCTTATACAAAGTGGAATAAAGGCAGTATATTATGCGAACGATTATAAAAACCATCCGTATGCACTAGAAATGTTTAAAGAGTCTAATATATTGGTCGATCAAGTTGAAGTAGATGAAATGATTATTGATTTAAAAAATCAAGAAAAACTGTTATTCGTCACCTCGTTAATTAAGAGGTTGGCTGATGAAGGTTTAGATAATAAAGAAATTAGTAAGCTACATGATGAGACAAATAAGCTGTTTACCTCATATGTGTAAATAGACAAGCCTTGAAAATCAGTCAGACACAAATGGAGAACGTAGGTGGAGACCGCTCTCCACCTGTATTTGTATCTAAGAGCTAGAATGTTATGAGCTATTAATAACACCTTCGTATTAAGGAGGTATTTATGAACAAAAGTTACATATATGCTTTAATAGCAGCTGTATTAGGGATATTAACCTCATATCACACATTACATCCTACCGTATTGTTTTGTTTACTCCTCTATGTTGTTTACGTATTTATTAGAGAGAAATTTACTACAGCCGTTATTTTCTTCGCACTGTACATTTTTTTCTTCCTTTATTCAACTTATATAGATGAACAAAATAAAAGTAACATCTCTTCAACAGCTACCGGATTTATTATTAAATTTACTTCAGATATTCAAATTAATGGTAACCAGTTAACGACAACAGTCAAACTTCCTAATAAGGAAAAACTGTTATTACGATATAAAATAAGCTCTAACATGGAGAAGGAAGCTTTATCTTCTATACAAATAGGTATGAAGTGCTATTTAGAAGGGACACTTGAAGAACCAGCTAATGGTAGAAATCCTTATGAATTTAATTATAAATCATATTTGCGAAGCCACAGAGTGCATTGGATTCTTAAACCAAAAAGCATTCAATTAACTCAATGCTCCACAGATGGTATGACGGTGTATGATCACATGTTATCAATGAGACAAAAAGGTATCAAGTTTACGATGGACAATCTTTCTACCGCATCGTCAGGGTTCGTTACAGCATTAATATATGGATATCGACATGCTATAGATGAACAAGTGTTATCCTCTTATCAGAAATTAGGTATCGTTCATTTGTTAGCCATTTCAGGACTACACGTTGGGTTTGTGACAGGTTTCATATATTTAATAGGCTTGAGGATTGGCATAACACGTGAAACAATGACTAATATACTACTAATTATCATCCCTGTATACATTATTGTAGCAGGAGGATCACCTTCGGTAATGAGGGCTGGTTTAATGGCATGGTGTGTATTCTTAGCCTTTAAATTGTCATTAAACGTCCACATCATCAATATTCTAAGTATCATTTGTTTATGTATGTTACTCATCGATCCGTATCAGTTACTTGAAGTTGGGTTTCAGTTGTCATTTATCGTTACTTATTCATTGATTTTTTCAGCCAGCAAAATTATAGGGCGCAGAAAGAATAGGATATCCCAATTATTATGTGTGTCAGTAATTGCTCAATTATCAGCATTACCAATTATTGTATATAATTTTTATGAATTATCTCCCCTTAGTATCCTTCTAAACCTTATATTCGTACCATTTTTTTCTTTGTTTATTCTCCCTTTGTCATTTATAACATTAACCAGTTTTTTCATTTATCCATCAATAGGTAAGTTGCTTGATTTATGCCTTTCTTTTGCTCTAAATAATGCAAATGAGTTTGTTTCTTTGTTATCCAGTATTTCAATATCATCTCTTACATTTGGAAGACCAACTACAATCGTTATGTTTGGGTATGCATTTAGTATTATTCTGTTCTTTACATATTTAGAGAAAGAAGGGACTTGGAGAAGGTTAACCGTTCCGGTTTGTATATTTTTCATTGTAGTATTGTTTAACTGGAACTGGTATTTTTTTAGCAGCCAAGGGGAAGTCATAATGCTTGATATTGGTCAAGGCGACAGTATATTAATTACACTTCCAAATCGAAAGTCGGTTTATTTAATTGATACAGGAGGTTCTATTCCATTTACTCAAGAATTATGGCAACAGAAGAGTAACACATTTCAAGTAGGTGAAGATGTAATATTACCTTTATTAAAAGCAAAGGGTATTAGAAAAATTGATAAATTAATTTTAACTCACAGTGACATGGATCATGCAGGAGAAGCGTTTACGTTGTTTGAAAACATCGACATAGACGAAGTAGTATTGTCTAATACAAAGCTTGTCACTAATTTTGAAAAGGAATTAGTTGCAAAAGCAATATCTTCAAATGCACATATAAATTTAGTGAAAAAAGGTGATCAATGGCTAGATCATGGGTATACATTTTATGTATTATCACCAAGTGGAACAGAAATAGATGAGAACAATCAATCAATTGTGATTTTCACCTCTATCGGTGGTTTAAATTGGCTTTTTACTGGAGATTTAGAGGCGCAAGGAGAGTTGTCACTTATTAGATCCTTTCCGAATTTATCAAGTAACGTATTGAAAGTTGGTCATCATGGTAGCGATACTTCAACTACAGAACAATTCCTTTCAGTCATCAACCCATCAATTGCATTAATATCCGCTGGCAAAAATAATAAATTTAATCATCCGCATGAAAAGGTAATAGATCGTTTAGCTATAAGAAATATTCGTATATTTAGAACAGATAAACACGGAGCAATCATATACACATATACTAATGAAACTGGAACCTTTTACACAACATTACCATAACATAAATTAAGAAAACGTAGGCCTCTCCAATATTATCTCTTCTAAGCAGTCTTAACAGTTATTTTAAAGTAAGCTATTTATTTCTATGTACGAAAAAAATCAATGCGAACACAGCCTCAAAAAAAGACTGTCATACGACAGTCTCAAGTGTGATGAGGTGGTTATTAAGAACCTACAAGTTTAATTACAGTAGCAATGATAAACATAGTTGCAAAAAATCCGAAAGATACGATAAACCCAACTCCTGAATCTACAGCATCGTTTCGCTTACTTTGGACATTTTCTTCAAATTGATTCACAAAATACCCCCCCTAATTCAATAATAGTATAAGCGAAAGTTCATAAAAAATCTACATTCATTAGTTTGTTTTCCTACAATGACAAGAGTTGTCACAAATAGTTCTTAATTTATACGGGAATGATATTCATACAAATTAATATCGTTACAATATAAGTGACTCGGGGCTTATGCTGTAACGTTCATATAAACTGGGAATTGGTCGTTTTGGGAGATCGGTTCCCATTGCCACTTGTAAAAGTGGGAAAATACTTTTACCATATGAAGAGAACCATTTCGAAAGTAGATCGGAGAGAAAAAATGGCACTTGACATATGGAGGAAAATTAAACAAGAGAATATTAACAACTTATACTTATTATATGGAAAAGAGACATATTTACTCAATGAGACAAAAAAATTACTTATATCTCACGGGTTAAAGAATGAAGAAATAGAATTTAACTTGTCTACATATAATTTAGAGGAAACTCCTATAGAAGCTGGGATAGAAGATGCAGAAACATATCCGTTTTTTGGTGACAAAAAAATCGTCATATTTAACAATCCTACATTCTTGACTAGTGAGAAGAGTAAAATCGAACATGATTTAAAAAAACTGGAAACTTTTATAAATCAGCCAGCAGATTTTTCAATTATAGTATTTTATGCTCCATATGAAAAATTAGATGAGAGAAAAAAGCTTACTAAATTACTAAAGAAAAAAGCGGAATTACTTGTAGCTAACACGTTGACAGAACAAGAGCTTCAAAAATGGATAGTGGAAAGGGCAGAATCATTTCAAGTGCTCATTCAAAATGAGGCCGTGGAAGAAATGCTACGTTTAGTAGGTACGAATCTTATGCTACTAACAACTGAAATTGATAAATTAGCATTATACGTAGGACCTGGTGGAAATATATCACATGAAACAGTAACATTACTTGTAGCTAGAACACTTGAACAAAATATATTTACACTAATAGATTTTATTGTTCAGAGAAAACCAGCTGAAGCAATGCAAATTTTATTTGATTTAATCGAGCAAAAGGAAGAACCGATAAAAATATTGTCTTTAGTATCAAACCAGTTTCGCTTAATATATCAAGTGAAAGAATTAGCTAGGCAGGGCTATAACCAACAAAAAATTTCATCTATTATAAAAGTTCATCCGTATCGCGTAAAGCTAGCCGCTGGGCAGGCTAAGCTCTTTGGGGACCAAGAATTAAAAGGAATTATCGGTCAACTAGCAGAAGCAGACTACGATATGAAAGTTGGTAATGTAGATAAACAATTGATTTTAGAACTATTTATTATGTCATTACAAGAGCAAATACACTAAACGCATTTACAGCTGATTCAACATAACATACATTCATAGAGTATTTTTAACGATGGCTGTTTTTCTAGGAAATAAACACAAATACAGCTTATTGCTGGTGGCATCTTTTCTGTTCTAAAGGCTAAAAAATCTTATAAAACATACTTCCCTATCATATTTAGTGCAGCTAGCAACAAAGTTTACGAAAAACAAGCTTGAACATCGTGTATAAGATGGTCAAGCTTGTTTTTTATGGGGACTGCACCCCTATGCTTAAACTAGCATTCAAAGTATTATAAATGGCTATTTATTAACCTTACGCAAAGAGCCTTTGTAAAAGAAAACGACCCTTTAAAAGGATCGCATGTTATTAAGCAGTAATGCTGTTTAATTTTTTTGCTAAGCGAGACTTTTGACGGGATGCAACATTTTTATGGATAATCCCATTGCTTGCAGCTTTATCTAGCTTTTTAGAAGCTAATACAAATGCAGCTTGCGCATTTTCAACGTCTTTGTTGTCAACAAGTACTTCAAAGTTTTTAACAGCAGAGCGCATTGCAGATTTAAGTGTAGCATTATGAGCACGACGCTTATCGCCTGTTTTTACACGTTTAATAGCTGATTTAATATTTGGCATGTATTTCACCTCCCAAAAATAACAATCGAGATGATGTAAACTCGACATATCACTTACATTAGAACACATGATATTCTATCAAACGAGGACTAATAATGCAATACTTATTCAACAATGAATGTTTCTATTGACTGGTGGTAAAACTAGATTATAAATCGATTTGAAAAAAAAGGGGTGCATTCTTTTTGTCTCAATTAGACGTAAGTAAGTATTCTGTGCGAACCGATTTAGCAATAGAAGCTCATGAAATGGCATTAGAAAGCAATGCGAGGGAAGAAGCGACAAAGGAACAATCATCAATCAATGGAGTGGTAGTAAAAGAGAATGATATCGGCGGTGTAAAGGTTACGAAAGTTGATATAAATAATGACGGTGCTAAGGCGGTAGGAAAAAAAGCTGGATGTTATGTCACTCTTCAAGCAGAAGGGATTAGACAACAGGATACTGAGTTACAACAGCATGTTGAAGAAGTTTTCGCTAATGAATTCAGTAATTTTTTACAGCAGTTAAACATTCAAAAAGACGCTAGTTGCTTAGTCGTTGGCTTAGGAAACTGGAATGTTACTCCTGATGCGTTAGGACCTATAGCAGTAGAAAACTTGTTAATAACTAGACATCTATTTAAGCTGCAACCTGAAAGTATCCAGGGTGGCTTTAGATCAGTAAGTGCCATCGCGCCAGGTGTAATGGGTTTAACTGGGATAGAAACGAGTAATATTATTCATGGGGTTATCGAAAAGTCACAACCAGATTTTGTTATTGCAATTGATGCATTAGCTGCAAGGTCAATTGAACGTGTAAATGCTACAATTCAAATCTCTGATACAGGCATTCACCCTGGGTCTGGTGTGGGTAATAAGCGTAAAGAACTGAGTATTGAAACGTTGGGCATTCCTGTTATAGCAATTGGTATCCCAACAGTTGTTGATGCAGTTTCAATTACTAGTGACACCGTTGACTTTATATTGAAACACTTTGGTAGAGAAATGAAAGAGGGAAGCCGTCCATCTCGTTCACTTGCACCTGCGGGAATGACGTTTGGGGAAAGACGAAAGCTGACAGAAGAAGATTTACCGGAAGATACGCATCGACAAACGTTTATGGGGATGGTTGGTACTCTAGAAGAAGATGAGAAGCGAAAATTAATTCATGAGGTGCTATCACCACTAGGGCATAACTTAATGGTCACTCCGAAAGAAGTAGATGTATTTATTGAAGATATGGCAAATGTTATTGCATCAGGCTTAAATGCTGCTTTACATGATCAGGTTGATCAGGATAATGCAGGAGCGTATACACATTGAGGAAGTTCTATGGAACGAAAGAAACTGAGCTTTTAACATGTACTTCAAGGTGGGGAAGGTTCTATTTCTCAAGGTTTGTTCATACTGATTAAGTAGACAAGCTTTGGAGGGAAATGCCCATGAGATTTGAGCGAGGTCAAGGAATGGTTATGACAATAAAGGGATCTAATATAAAAAAAACAATAATCATCATGATGTTAGGCTGCATGATGATATTTTCGGTTACTGCAATACTGACATCGCTAAAGCCAAAATATCGTATTTCGTCATCTTCCATCAACGATTTAACAACTAGCCTTACTAGTGAATCATTACTTTACTTATTATCACTTGAAAATCATTATTTTTCTCAAATTTTATCTACTAAACCAGAAACAAATTTCCCTTCTCTACTTTTTGAAATGGCAACGAGCATTAACCTTGATGACCCACGGAGCTTGCTTGGCAGTGAATTACCTGGTTATGCATTGTATGACAGTAAAATAATTGTCGCTGGTGATGGAACTAATTATACAAATTTACCTTATGAATCAGCGCCTCCAATAGAGGTATTATTAGCAGAAAGAGATGCTTCTGTTCAAAATATGGAAGAAATGGAAGGTGAAACTGAAGGAACTGAAAAAGTAACTCCCCCAGTATTAACAACAAACGGCAAAGACGTTGTCTATATTTATCATACACATAGTCGTGAATCGTATTTGCCTCATCTTGAAGGGGTAACTGACCCGGATAAAGCTTATCATTCCGAAGTTAATGTTACCTTAGTTGGTGAGCGTCTTGCATCTGAGTTGGAAAAAAGAGGGATAGGCGTTCAGCTAGATCAGACAGACATAATGGGGCAATTAATCGCTAACCAGTTGAAGTTCTTTCAGGCATATGACCAATCCAAACCTTTAGTGCAAAGTGCAATGACAAATAACCGTGATTTGCAGTATTTTATAGATATACATCGTGATGCTAATAGGAAAGAACAAACAACACATGTGATTAATGGTAAATCTTATGCTAAGACCGCTTTTGTTATTGGAGGAAATAATGCTCGTTATGAACGTAACCTTAAGCTCGCTGATGACCTACATCAATTGTTACAGCAAAAATATCCTGGTCTAAGTAGAGGGGTATTTGAATGGAGTGGAGAAGGACAAAATGGCATGTATAATCAGGACCTATCGGACAATGTTATGCTAATAGAATTTGGTGGCGTGGACAACACCTTTGAGGAATTGAACCGTACTGCAGCAGCTATTGCTGATGTTTTCAGTGAGTATTATTGGCAAGCTGAGAAAGTATCTACCGAATCAGATACAACTGCACAGTAATTTATGCAATCTAATTGTTCATTAAATCATCGTTCTCATGAAAGAAATTTCTTTGTTTTAGGCTCTTTTCGTAAACTTTATTGCTATTGTCATCAAATTAGTAATAAAAAAAGTGGTTTTACATTGTTAGTTAGCGTTGTAAAGAAAAAAAGATGCCGCGTACTCTAGTTATGTACGTATTTATGTCATGATAAATCGATGAGGAAACAGCCTTATTAGTGTTTTACGTTCTTAAGTGTGAGACCTTCAATCCTGGTGAAGTTAGTTTATTATATATGAGCTTAGCGGTGCTTCCGTAATAAGTCTGTGAGGGTGAGTATCATGTGGAAATTCATGATGAAGTGCTTTCTTTTATGTACGGTCCTTCTTTTTGGTGTTTTGATAGGAATGCAGAAGGCCAATAGTGGGATTATTGAGATGAAAGGGTATGATGATCCTTCATTTCGAGGTGCATTAGAAATTGTAGAAACCTCTAATGGGGAATTTGAGGCAAGTGTTCTAGGTTTGGAAGCAACGAGTCATGATTTGAAACAAAAACAACAGCAATTAGCTGAAATTAAAGCCTTTAATCTATTTTCATCAATGGGGAAAACAATTGCGGAAGCGGTAAGTAATACATTTCAGAAAATATTACAAATGATTGATACTCTCTTTGCGAAAATTATGGAAGGTAAATCAGGGTAACCGTGCTTTTCATGTCAAGTACAATTACTAAACCATCTCACATTAAGAATGGTTTTTTCTTTGTTGCGGATTAACAAGTACCTTCCGCTCTTTCCTTATCCCCTCGAGGTCACTTCGCTAAATCACATGAAGGCAAACAACGCCTTCATGTAATTTTACTCCAGTTCTTGTCGGGAATGAACGATGCGCTTCTGCTTTTCCTGATGTCTAGCTCCAGCGCATTTTCCCTCGAGATCACTTCGCCAAATCACCCGAAGGCAAACACCGCCTTCATGTGATTTTACTCCAGTGCTTGTCGGGAATGAACGATGCGCTTCCGCTTTTCCTGATGTCTAGCTTCAGCACCTATCCCCTCGAGGTCACTTCACTATTTCATCTGAAGGCAAAGTACGCCTTCATATGCAATAGTTCCAGTGCTTGTCGGGGATAAACAAGGTGCTTGTGCTTTTCCTGTAGTCTAGCTCCAGCGCATATTCCCTCGAGGTCACTTCGCCAAATCACCCGAAGGCAAACAACGCCTTCATGTGATTTTACTCCAGTGCTTGTCGGGAATGAACGATGCGCTTCCGCTTTTCCTATTGAATGTATGTTTGGCAATTGATATAATCAATGCTAGTGTATGTTGTGCCGATAATGGTAGGAGTGAATTAAAATGAACAAGAAAGAAAGAGTAAATAGGCAATCAAAAATACGGAACTTTTCTATAATAGCGCATATTGATCATGGAAAATCAACATTAGCAGATCGTATATTGGAGAAGACGGGTGCTTTAGCCCAACGTGAGATGAAAGATCAATTGTTAGATTCAATGGATCTTGAACGAGAGCGTGGAATTACAATTAAATTAAACGCCGTTCAATTGAAATATAATGCCCAAGACGGGGAAGAATATATTTTTCATTTGATTGATACACCAGGGCATGTTGATTTTACTTATGAAGTCTCTAGAAGCTTAGCTGCATGTGAAGGTGCAGTATTAGTAGTTGATGCAGCTCAAGGTATTGAAGCTCAAACATTGGCAAATGTATATTTAGCACTGGATAATGACTTAGAGATACTACCTGTAATAAATAAAATAGATCTACCGAGTGCCGACCCTGAAAAAGTAAGACAAGAAATAGAAGATGTTATCGGCTTGGATGCTTCTGATGCAGTTTTAGCTTCTGCTAAAGCTGGTATTGGTATTGAAGATATACTTGAACAAGTTGTTCAAACTGTCCCAGCACCAACTGGAGATCCAGAAGCACCGCTTAAGGCTCTCATTTTTGATTCTTTATACGATTCCTATCGAGGAGTTATTGCATATATTCGAGTCGTTGAAGGAACAGTAAAGCCTGGTCAAAAAATAAGAATGATGGCAACTGGAAAAGAGTTTGAAGTTAACGAAGTAGGAGTATTCTCACCTAAAGCCGTTTTACAGGACGAACTGAGTGTTGGTGACGTAGGCTTTTTAACAGCATCTATTAAAAATGTTGGTGACACCCGTGTAGGTGATACAATTACTGATGCCAAAAACAGTGCAGTAGAACCGCTTCCAGGTTATCGACGCTTGAATCCAATGGTGTTTTGTGGATTATACCCAATAGATACCGCCAGATATAATGATCTTCGTGAGGCATTAGAGAAATTGGAGCTTAATGATTCGGCATTGCAATTTGAACCAGAAACTTCTCAAGCACTTGGATTTGGATTCCGTTGTGGATTTCTCGGTCTATTGCATATGGAAATCATCCAAGAGAGAATTGAACGAGAATTTGGGATTGATTTAATTACAACAGCACCGAGTGTAATTTATCAAGTTTATTTAACAGATGGTATCGAGGTGCGAGTTGATAATCCATCCAATATGCCAGATCCACAAAGTATTGAACGAGTAGAAGAACCATATGTTAAGGCAACGATCATGGTTCCTAATGATTTTGTAGGTGCTGTCATGGATCTATGCCAAAATAAGCGCGGTATCTTCATCGATATGCAGTATTTAGATGAAAATCGAGTTAGTATAATTTATGAAATTCCATTGTCAGAAATTGTGTACGATTTCTTCGATCAGTTAAAATCAAACACGAAGGGCTATGCTTCGTTTGATTATGAGCTCATAGGTTACAAAGCTTCAAAGCTTGTAAAAATGGACATTTTATTAAACGGAGAGCAAGTAGACGCATTATCATTTATTGTTCACCGTGATTCTGCATATGAACGTGGGAAGATTATCGTTGAAAAACTGAAGGAATTAATACCAAGACAACAGTTTGAAGTACCTGTTCAAGCTACAATTGGTACTAAAGTAGTTGCTCGTTCCACTATTAAAGCTATGCGGAAAAACGTATTGGCAAAATGTTACGGTGGGGATATATCCCGTAAGCGGAAGCTTCTTGAAAAGCAAAAAGAAGGAAAAAAACGGATGAAGTCAGTTGGATCTGTCGAAGTTCCGCAAGAAGCATTTATGGCAGTGTTAAAGATGGATGAAGAAAAATAACAAATCTACAACCCATTTGAACACATAGGTAAATGTACTTTATAATGTTACTTGCCGCAGAAAATTCTGCGGCTTTTCTATATACTCAAGTTGAAGTTAGGAATAGATAAATTTAACAGACAGAGTGGTATGACAGCTTACGAATTATTTAGCTGAACTTAAAAAGGAAAAGGTAGTGATGAAGTGGCATCTGGAGTTTATATTCATATACCCTTTTGTGAGCATATATGTCATTATTGCGATTTTAATAAAGTTTTTTTAAAGGGGCAGCCAGTAAATGAGTATTTAAATTCTTTAGAAAAAGAGATACAACAAACTCTAGAGCGCTACCCTTCAAATGATATTCGTTCGATATTTGTTGGCGGAGGGACACCGACAGCCATAAATATTAAACAACTTGAAAGGTTACTTGAAAGTATTAAGCGATATATTAATCCAGTGAATGATAAGTTAGAATATACGTTTGAAGCGAACCCTGGTGAAACATTAACAAAGGAAAAGATAAAATTGTTATACGATGCTGGCGTAAATAGAATCAGCTTTGGAGTGCAGTCATTTGATAATAAGATTTTACAACAGATCGGGCGAGCCCATCGCAAAGAAGATATCTTTAAGTCAGTAGATTGGGCTAAAGAGATAGGATTTAACAACGTTAATCTTGATTTAATGTATAGTTTACCAGGACAAACAATTTCTCAAGTGGAAGAGACTTTACAAGAGGCATTCTCTCTAAATGTAGACCACTTTTCGGCATATTCCTTAATTGTTGAACCAAAAACTGTTTTCTTTAACTTGCAAAAAAAAGGGAAATTACACCTTCCATCTCAAGAAGAGGAAGTTACAATGTTTGAGCATGTCATACAACAAATGAAAAAACATGGATATAACCAATATGAAATTAGTAATTTTGCTAAGCCTGGTATGGAGAGTGTGCATAATCTAACATATTGGAATAATGAGGAATATTATGGATTTGGTGCTGGTGCTCATAGTTATATTGATGGGAAAAGAATAACCAATGCAGGCCCACTAAATAAATATATTACAGAAGTGGCTAGACATGGACAAGGAGCGACAGAGAGTCATGAAGTAACGCAACAGGAAAAAATGGAAGAAGAAATGTTTCTCGGGTTGCGTAAAATAAAAGGGGTGTCAAAAGGAGCCTTTTTCAATAAATTTAATGAAGATATTCATGATAGGTTCCATAGTCAAATTATTGAGCAACAACGAAAAGGCTTGTTAGAAGAAGATGAACATTATATTAGATTAACTCATAGAGGCATGCTATTAGGTAATGAAGTGTTTCAAGCATTTATATAAGTATTCTAAATGATTGACATCTCGCATTTGTTTTGGTAATTTATTATTAGATTTAGCACTCGGATAGACAGAGTGCTAACAGAGGTGATGACAGTTGCTAACAGAGGTGAGTACAGATGCTAACAGACCGTCAGTTATTAATTTTGCAAGTTATCGTTGATGATTTTATTCAATCTGCCCAACCAGTTGGCTCTAGAACGTTGTCGAAAAAAGATGAAATCATGTATAGTTCAGCGACAATTAGAAATGAAATGGCTGATCTTGAAGAGTTAGGTTTTATTGAAAAAACACACAGTTCATCAGGACGAGTTCCATCTGAAAAGGGCTACCGTTATTATGTAGATAATTTACTGTCACCTCAATTGTTAACCAAGGAAGACGTAGGGAATGTGAAATCGATTTTTACAGACCATATTTATGAATTGGAAAAAATTATTAAAAAATCATCTCAAATTTTGTCAGAAATGACAAATTATACAGCGATTGCTTTAGGGCCAAAGGTCTTTGAACATAAATTAAAACGTATTCAAATCGTTCCGATCAATAGTGAGACTGCTGTCGCTATTATCATTACAGACACAGGTCATGTAGAAAATCGCACGATATCATTTACAAGTTCTATCGACCCTAGTGATATTGAAAAAATGGTTAATTTGTTAAACGAGAGATTAGTTGGTGTACCATTAATTGAGTTACATGATAGAATCGTCATGGAAGTATCGAACTTATTACGTACTGAAGTGGATAGCTATGACAGATTATTAAATGAAATCTTGAATTCACTATCTTTAAAGAAAGAAAATGAGGTTTACTTTAGCGGTAAGACAAATATGCTAAGTCAACCAGAGTTTCACGATATTCATAAAGTTCGTACGCTACTTACGATGATTGATCAAGAAAAAGAATTTTATGACTTGATTAGGCCTAACAATGTTGGATTAAGCATAAAAATTGGCAAAGAGAATAAGCTCTCTGCGATGGAAAATTGTAGCTTGATAACAGCAACGTATTCCATTGGTAGCGAACAGCTTGGATCTATAGCTATTTTAGGCCCAACAAGGATGGAATATTCACGTGTGATTAGCTTGTTATCATTACTTTCTACTGACTTATCAAAGGTATTGACTAAGCTGTATCAAAATAATTAACAGTGGAAATATTGAATAAGGATGGGAGTATGATCCCATCCATTTCGTATGACCACTTCATAGAAAATAAAACCTGTATTCCAACTTTTAATTAGTTTTAGGTGAGGTTTGTTTTATTTTAAGGGAGGTGAAATCATTGGTTAATGATAGTAATGTAACTGAAGATAAGGGTATAAATGAAAGTGAAAATGTTGACCAAGTTGAAGAAAATAAAGTTGATCTTCAAAATAATGACAATCAATCAGATGAGAATCCTGAAGAAACGAGCGAGGAATCAAGTGTAAACCCAAGAATTAATGATTTAGAGAAAAAACTTGATGAAGCAGAAAATCGCACGTTTAGGATACAAGCTGATTTTGATAATTTCCGTCGCCGCACACGTCTTGATCGTGAAGCAGCTGAAAAATATAGAGCCTTTAATTTAGTGTCTGATATTTTACCAGTATTAGATAATTTTGAAAGAGCACTCCAAGTAGAAGCAGATGATGATAAAACAAAATCTATACTACAAGGTATGGAAATGGTTTACCGTCAGCTATTCGATGCACTACAAAAAGAAGGTGTAGAAGTAATTGAAGCTGCTGGGGAGTCGTTTGATCCGCATCTACATCAAGCTGTCATGCAAGTAGAAGATGCTGAGCATGACCCAAATACTGTTGTAGAAGAGCTGCAAAAGGGTTATAAACTTAAAGACCGAGTTGTTCGACCATCGATGGTAAAAGTGAATGGGTAGCAAATAAAGATTTATTACATATTTATAATTTTTAGGAGGTAACGAAGAAAATGAGTAAAATTATTGGAATTGATTTAGGGACGACTAACTCATGTGTTGCTGTGATGGAAGGTGGAGAAGCAAAGGTAATTCCTAATCCAGAAGGTAATCGCACGACTCCGTCAGTTGTTTCATTTAAAAATGGTGAAAGACAAGTTGGTGAAGTTGCTAAGCGTCAGGCAATTACAAACCCAAATACAATCATTTCGATTAAACGTCATATGGGAACAGATTACACGGTAGAAGTAGAGGGTAAAAAGTATACACCACAAGAAGTATCGTCTATAATTTTACAGCATTTAAAATCTTATGCAGAAGAGTATTTAGGAGAGCCTGTTACTAAAGCTGTTATTACTGTTCCTGCATATTTCAACGATGCCGAACGTCAGGCAACAAAAGATGCTGGTAAAATTGCTGGTTTAGAAGTAGAACGTATTATTAACGAGCCTACAGCAGCAGCTCTTGCTTATGGATTAGATAAAATGGAGGAAGACCAAACTATCCTCGTCTATGACCTTGGTGGGGGTACATTTGACGTATCTATTTTAGAGCTAGGTGATGGTGTATTTGAAGTTAGATCTACAGCAGGTGATAACCGTCTAGGTGGAGATGACTTCGACCAAGTAGTTATTGACCATTTAGTTGCTGAATTTAAAAAAGAAAATGGTATCGACCTTTCAAAAGACAACATGGCTTTACAGCGTTTAAAAGACGCAGCTGAAAAAGCTAAGAAAGATTTATCAGGTGTTACACAAACTCAAATTTCATTACCGTTTATTACTGCTGGTGAAGCAGGACCGTTACATTTAGAGGTAAGCTTAACGCGTGCGAAATTTGATGAGTTATCCGCAGATCTCGTTGAACGTACAATGGGACCTACTCGTCAAGCGATGTCTGATGCAGGTCTATCTGCAAGTGAAATAGATAAAGTTATCTTAGTTGGGGGATCTACTCGTATTCCTGCTGTTCAAGAAGCTCTTAAAAAAGCTGTAGGACAAGAGCCTCATAAAGGTGTTAACCCTGATGAAGTAGTTGCTTCTGGTGCGGCTATTCAAGGCGGTGTTTTAACAGGAGATGTTAAAGACGTAGTGTTATTGGATGTTACACCGTTATCTTTAGGGATTGAAACGATGGGTGGAGTATTTACAAAATTAATCGATCGTAATACTACAATTCCAACTAGTAAGTCACAAGTTTTCTCAACTGCAGCAGATAATCAACCAGCAGTTGATATTCACGTGCTACAAGGAGAAAGACCTATGGCAGCAGATAACAAAACATTAGGTCGCTTCCAATTAACAGATATTCCACCAGCACCACGTGGTGTACCACAAATTGAAGTATCATTTGATATCGATAAAAATGGAATCGTTAATGTGCGTGCAAAAGATTTAGGAACTAATAAAGAACAAACGATTACGATTAAATCTTCAACAGGGCTATCTGATGATGAAATTGAACGCATGGTTAAAGAAGCGGAGGACAATGCTGAATCAGATAAACAACGAAAAGAAGAAGTTGAACTTCGTAATGAAGCGGATCAGCTAGTATTTACTGCTGAAAAGACTTTGAAAGACCTAGAAGGAAAAGTTGATGAAGCTGAAGTGAACAACGTAAACGAAGCGAAGGATGCTCTGAAAGCAGCTATAGAAAGTAATGAGCTAGAAGAAATCCGTGCTAAGAAAGATGCTCTTCAAGAAATTGTTCAACAGCTATCAATGAAACTTTACGAGGAAGCAGCTCAACAAGCTCAAGCTCAACAAGGTGCTGAAGCTGGTAACAATGAAGGTCCTAAAGGTGACGATGTAGTAGATGCGGAATTTGAAGAAGTAAAAGACGATAAATAAGCTTCACAAAGTCAAAGTCAGTCATAATATGACTTTGACTTTTTTATAAGGAAGCAGAAACTATATTTAATTCCCATTATGATCAGTTGAATGGAAAATGGCGCTTGTGCTTATCGGGGGTGAGCAAGGCGCTTATGCATTTCTAATTGTCTAGCTCCAGCGCCTATCCCCTTGAGGTCACTTCGCCATTTCACTAGAAGGTAAAAAGCGCCTTCAACTGAAATGACATTAGTCTTGTCGGTGATAAACAAGCGCTTGCGCTTTTCTTATGATAGATGATAGAATTATCTTTATGTGAATGAACCGGGAGTGGATTTTTAAATGAGTAAAAGAGATTACTATGAGGTGCTAGGGATTAGTAAAAGTGCTTCACAAGATGAAATTAAGAAAGCCTACCGCAAACTTTCCAAAAAATATCACCCTGACATTAATAAAGAACCAGACGCTGCAGATAAATTTAAAGAAGTAAAAGAAGCATATGAAACTTTGAGTGATGATCAAAAGCGTGCCCATTATGATCAGTTTGGTCATACAGATCCAAATCAAGGATTTGGTGGTGGTGGTGGTGACTTTGGTGGTTTCGGTGGTTTTGAAGATATTTTTAGTACATTCTTTGGTGGCGGAGGACGCCGTCGTGATCCAAATGCTCCCCAACAAGGGGCAGACCTTCAATATACAATGACATTAAAATTCGAAGAAGCAGTTTTTGGTAAAGAAACTGACATTGAAATTCCAAGAGAAGAAGAATGTAAAACATGCCATGGTTCGGGAGCAAAACCAGGAACGAAACCTGAAACGTGTAAACATTGTAATGGTAGTGGTCAGCTAAGTGTTGAACAAAATACACCGTTTGGCCGTATAGTTAATAGACGTGTTTGTCATCATTGTGAAGGTACAGGGAAAAAAGTGACCCAAAAATGCTCAACTTGTAATGGAGCTGGAAAAGTAAAGAAAAGAAAAAAAATACACGTGAAAATTCCATCTGGAATTGATGATGGTCAGCAACTACGTGTAACAGGTCAAGGGGAAGCCGGTATAAACGGTGGACCAGCGGGTGATCTCTATATTGTCTTTCATGTGAAACCACATGAATTTTTTGAGCGTGAAGGTGACGATATTTATTGTGAAATGCCGCTTACATTTGCTCAGAGTACTCTGGGTGACGAAATTGAAGTTCCTACTCTTCACGGAAAAGTTAAGCTAAAAATACCAGCAGGTACTCAAACAGGAACAAAGTTCCGTCTTCGTGGTAAAGGTGTACCAAATGTTCGTGGGTATGGTCAAGGTGACCAGCATATTCAAGTTAGAGTTATTACACCAACAAAGCTTACTGAAAAACAAAAACAATTGTTAAGAGAGTTTAATGAGCTGGGGAATCAGGAAGCTCCTGACGAACATGATGACAGCTTTTTTGCAAAAGTTAAGAGAGCTTTTAAGGGGGATTAACCCACGATTCAAATTAAACATATTAATCAGGTGGGTTTTTACCTCACCTGATTAATATGTTTACAAGCTGTAAATATGACCTAGACTTTTATTATAACTGTTATATTATCTATCAAGGGTATGATTTAAGAGAACTAAATATCATCAAAAGGTATTCAACAATGGAATTATTGATTCATTTCATGATTGTAAATGAATCTTTTGTTATGATAATATAACTTACTTAATTAACGTTCCTATAAAGAGTAAGTACTCAACTAAAAAGTAACAATTAACATCGAAGATTACGAAGAGTCTAAATAATTATTAATGGAGTTGGTAGATATGAAATGGTCTGAAATTTCTATTCATACGACACAGGAAGCTGTCGAACCTATTTCTAACATTTTACATGAAGCAGGTGCAGGTGGTGTAGTTATAGAAGATCTACACGATTTAACAAAGGAAAGAGAAACTGCATACGGTGAAATCTACCAACTCAACCCTAATGATTATCCTGAAGAGGGCGTAGTCATTAAAGCATATTTACCTGTTAACAGCTTTTTGGGGGAAACAGTAGAGGAAATTAAAGAAGCTATTAATACGTTATTAATATATGATATTGATATAGGAAGTAACAGAATTACAATTAGTGAAGTAAATGAAGAAGAGTGGGCAACTGCTTGGAAAAAGTATTATAATCCTGTTAAAATTTCTGAGAAGTTCACGATTGTACCAACTTGGGAAACGTATACGCCAGTGAGCAGTGATGAGCTAATTATTGAGCTTGATCCTGGCATGGCATTTGGGACCGGGACACATCCAACAACTGTCATGTGTATTCAAGCACTTGAGCGAACAGTAAAGCAAGATGACAAAATACTTGATGTTGGTACAGGTTCTGGAGTACTAAGTATAGCAGCAGCTTTACTAGGTGCTGACAAAGTATTCGCTTATGATTTAGATGAAGTAGCAGTTGCAAGTGCAAGAATCAACACGAAATTGAATAAAGTAAGTGATAATGTCATAGTTGAGCAAAACAACTTATTAGATGGAATTGAAACCAAAGTAGACATCATTGTTGCAAATATATTAGCTGAAATTATACTTAGGTTTGTTAAAGATGCCTATCGCCTTTTAAAACCAGGTGGCATGTTCATTACGTCAGGTATTATTAATACAAAAAAAGCCTTGGTGAAAGAGACATTGCAAAATACTGGATTTGTTATTGAAGAAACAATCACGATGGAAGACTGGGTTGCTATGATTGTCAAAAAGCCCCTGTAATAGTAATTTACTACCCTTTTGTGGATAGAAGGTGTTCAATATGCAGCGCTATTTCATAGATGACAAAAAATACGAGCAAAATGACCAAATAATAATTACTAATGATGATCATCATCATATTACCCGTGTGATGAGGATGAACGTAGGAGATAGTATATACGTAATAGTTGGACAAAGGACTGCGCGTTGTGAAATAGTGGAAATTACCAATGAAGAAGTATTAACAAATATTGTAGAATGGGTAGAGAGCTCAAATGAACTACCTATTAAAGTAACAATAGCGAGTGGGTTGCCTAAAGGGGATAAGCTTGAATTAGTGATTCAAAAGGGAACTGAATTAGGTGCCAATTCGTTTATCCCTTTTAATGCTGCTCGTTCAATCGTGAAATGGGATGAACAAAAAGGCTTAAAAAAAATTAAACGCTGGCAGAAAATTGCTAAAGAAGCGGCGGAGCAGTCTCATCGAAATAAAATTCCAGATATATACGACCCAATGACCTTTAAGAAGTTACTTGAAAATAGTGCTAATTATGATTACAAGCTGATTGCATATGAGGAAGAAGCAAAAATAGGAGAACAATCGGTACTTGCTGCTACCTTAAGCAAAATGGTCGCTAATCAATCTCTGTTAGTAGTATTTGGTCCAGAAGGTGGACTTTCAGAAAAAGAAGTAGAAGAATTACGTTCCCACGGTTTTAAATCTTGTGGCCTAGGTCCAAGAATCTTACGGACAGAAACAGCTCCGATATATTTATTATCTGCTGTTTCTTATCATTTTGAACTATCGAGGTGATGAAGATGCCTTCAGTTGCGTTTCACACTCTTGGTTGTAAAGTTAACCATTATGAAACAGAAGCTATTTGGCAATTATTTAAAGAAGCAGGCTATGAACGTATTGAATACGATCAAACTGCTGATGTTTATGTAATAAATACTTGTACTGTAACAAATACAGGTGATAAAAAAAGCAGACAGGTGATTCGTCGTGCTGTTAGAAGAAATCCAGATGCGGTCATTTGTGTAACGGGTTGTTATGCGCAAACCTCTCCAGCAGAAGTAATGGCTATTCCTGGAGTCGATATTGTTGTCGGGACACAGGATCGTATAAAAATGCTGGATTATATTGAGCAATATCAAGCGGAACGTCAACCGATTAATGGTGTTGGAAACATTATGAAAGCCCGTACTTATGAAGAGCTCGAAGTTCCAACATTTACAGATCGGACTAGAGCATCTTTAAAAATACAAGAAGGTTGCAATAATTTTTGTACATTTTGTATCATTCCTTGGGCACGTGGACTCATGCGTTCACGAGATCCACAGGAAGTAATTAAACAGGCACAGCAGCTCGTTGATGCTGGATATAAAGAGATTGTATTAACAGGTATTCATACGGGTGGATATGGCGAAGATATGAAAGATTATAATTTGGCAATGCTTTTACGTGAGCTTGATGAACAAGTAATAGGCTTAAAGCGTATTCGTATATCGTCGATTGAAGCAAGCCAAATTACGGATGAAGTGATAGATGTTCTAAATAAATCAGATAAAATAGTTCGTCACCTGCACGTTCCATTACAATCAGGTTCTGATACTGTCTTAAAACGTATGCGTAGAAAATATACGATGGAGCATTTTGGGGAAAGGTTGACAAAACTTAAAGAAGCCCTTCCAGGTCTTGCCATTACATCAGATGTGATTGTAGGATTCCCAGGAGAAACATCTGAAGAATTTATGGAGACATATAATTTTGTTAAAGAACATCGTTTCTCAGAACTTCATGTGTTTCCATATTCTAAGCGAACTGGAACACCAGCAGCTCGTATGGAAGACCAAGTAAACGAACAAATAAAAAATGACAGAGTCCATCAATTAATAGCGTTATCAGATCAATTGGCAAAAGAGTATGCTTCTGATTTTGAAGGAGAAGTACTTGAGGTTATTCCTGAAGAGCGGTTAAAGGATGATCCTAGTGGTGAATTATATGTGGGCTATACAGATAATTATTTAAAAGTCATTTTGCCTGCAAATGATGAAATGATTGGCAAAATAGTCAAAGTAAAAATTACAAAAGCCGGTTATCCTTATAATGAAGGCCAATTCGTTAAAGTAATTGAAGATGACAATGTTATTAACAATATTAAGCTTTCGTCTTAAAAGTCCAGATTACGCTGGACTTTTTTTGTTTAGGCCCATTCTCTCATTAATGTTGTGAATTAATTAATCAGCATTTTAAAAACAGCATAGATGTCAAGAAACTATCGTTGCAGCCTACGAAAAACAACAAACAATGTGAATGGAGCTTTTTTAATGGGCTAACACAGCGTCATCATAATATGACTTTATGGTCATTAACTTAACCTTTGATGACGCTGTTCAAGCGTGCACGATTTTGCTCATTATGTAGCTTGATTGCGTATTCAGTTATATCTATGCCATATGATGGTAACAAACTACAATAAAAGTAAACTTTAGTTAAGCTATTTTTTTTGTGCTATGGATTCGAATAATAAATGAAGCAATTAGGCCAGTAAGTGGCAGGGCGATAAGAGAGCAAATTACATTAAAAATAACGCTAACATGAGCTAACTGAACATCAGGAATAGTGGTGAGGAGTTCAGCTATTGTACCTAGGCTTTTTATAAAAGGGTAGAAAATGGCTACACCTAATACATTTAACCAAATATGTGCATACGCAGTTAATTTTGCCTCATGACTAGCACCGATACTAGCTAAGAATGCAGTTATACATGTTCCGATATTTGACCCTAAAATAATGGCGATTCCGGCCTGTAAACTTAAGACATTTTCATTCATAAAGCCCATAACAATTCCTGTTGTCGCAGTACTAGATTGTATAATTGCTGTCAAAAACGTTCCTAAACCTACGCCAAAAATACCACTCTTATTTGTAATCTCTAAAAAAGAGTGCACAGAAGGTATGAGCGATAGGGGTTCTGCTAATTGCTCAAAGCCATTCATTGCGACGAATAAGCAGCCTAATCCAAATGCGATGGCTCCTGTACTAAAAAGCTTAATATTGTTTGTAAATAAAAACAAAAATCCTATGATAATGAGTGGCAAAATTGCTGCTTCTAAATCAATGGTTATGAATTCTGTAGTAAATGTTGTTCCGATATTTGTTCCTAGGATTATTCCAATAGACTGTTTAAAATTTATGTAGCCTGTTGCTACTAAGCCGATTGTTATAATCATAACTGCAGAACTACTTTGCAATAATGCAGTAACAACAATCCCGACTAGAAAACCGCTAAACGGATTTATTGTAAGTCTTTTGATAACATGTTTCATCTTTTCGTGTGAAATATTAAATAAACCTATCCGCATCACGGTCATTCCAAATAGAAATATTGATAAATAAACAGCAAATAATGAAATGATTTTTGCCATTGCCATGTAAATCACCTCTCCTATCACATTGTATGGACAAGGGTAACATTACATGACACCAATTTTGGTTGACCTTTAATACCGATTATACTATAATTGCAAAGTACATGTTTAATTACATGTTGTTTAGATTGTGAGTGGTTGTTTTCGGAGGGAGGGAAATAGAATGTCAAAAACTGTCGTTCGTAAAAACGAATCGCTTGAAGATGCTCTTCGTCGTTTCAAACGTTCGGTTTCTAAAACAGGTACGTTACAGGAAGCTAGAAAGCGTGAATTCTATGAAAAGCCAAGCGTAAAACGTAAGAAGAAGTCTGAAGCCGCTAGAAAGCGTAAATTCTAAAAGAGGGTGTAGTTATGGGTCTTCTTGAACGTTTAAATACTGATATGAAGCAAGCGATGAAAAATAAAGAAAAAGAAAAACTTTCCGTCATTAGGATGGTTAAGTCTTCACTTCAAAATGAAGCCATTAAAATAGGTAGTAGCCAACTATCTGAAGACGAGGAGTTAACTGTACTTTCTCGCGAATTAAAACAACGTAAAGACTCCCTCCAAGAATTTGAAAAAGCTGGTCGTTCAGACCTGGTAGATAAACTGAAAGATGAAATTTCATTATTAGAAATTTATATGCCAAAGCAACTTTCAGAAGATGAAATTAAAGAAATAGTGAAAGAAACCATTGCTGCAGTGAATGCTTCTTCCAAAGCTGACATGGGTAAAGTAATGGGAGCGTTGATGCCAAAGGTCAAAGGTAAGGCCGATGGTTCTCTCGTGAATAAAGTTGTACAACAATTTCTTTCTTAATAAAACAGCACCCAATGATAGGTGCTGTTTTTTAAATTCTTTTCTGTTACTGAAACTTTTTTAAATTGTAAACGTATAAGGATACATAGGCAATTTCTAAAATTAGAAAGGAGGGTCTATAAAATGAGAAGAATACGTTTACAATTCTTTGTTATGATGTTATTTACAGCAGTTATACTATCTTTTATCCCTATGAAAGGCTCCACTAGTGGGGAATTGGTCTATGTCATTCCTTTGCAAGACACTGTAGAGAAAGGTTTATATGCGTTCATTGATCGTTCAATTTCTGAAGCAGAGGAAGCTGGGGCAGATTTAATCATACTAGAAATAAATACCCCTGGTGGAGCGGTGGCTGCTGCTGGAGAAATTGGAAAGCGAATTAGCTCTACAGATGTTCCGATTGTGGCATATATTAATATTCATGCTCTATCAGCAGGTGCATATATTGCATTAAATGCAGATGAAATTTATATGAGACCAACTGCCTCTATGGGGGCTGCAGCGGTCATAACAAGTGATGGTAATGCAGCAGACGAAAAGGCTCAATCATCATGGAATACATCGATGGAAGGAGCTGCGGCTTTGAACGGTCGTGACCCTATATACGCGATCGCTATGGCTGATAAAGAGGTCGATCTTCCAGAGTATAATGCAGAGAAAGGAAAGCTGTTAACTTTAACAGCTGATCAAGCCTATGAAGTGAAGTATGCTGAAGGTATCGTAAATAATCGCTCAGAGCTAACGCAATTACTCGGTTTTGACAATCCAGAGATTGTGGAAACGAAAGTCAGTTTGGCAGAAAATATCGCGAGATTTATTACAAACCCGGTTGTTGTACCCATTTTATTATCAATCGGCAGCATAGGCTTATTGGTTGAGTTATACTCACCAGGATTTGGTGTGCCAGGCTTAATGGGGGCGTCGAGTCTATTATTGTTCTTCTACGGCCATTTTGTAGCAGGCCTTGCAGGAATGGAAGCTATTATCTTCTTTTTTGCTGGCGTTGTGCTCATTATTTTAGAATTTTTTGTCCCGGGGGGAATATTAGGGATGATTGGCTTTGGGTCAATTCTTACTAGCTTATTTTTAGCGACAGACGATGTCGGTCACATGGCGGTATCGTTACTAATTGCTATTTTTGTTACAATATTAGCCTCAATTCTATTATTTAAAGTGTTTGGCAAAAAAATACGTATTTTTAACAGAATAATTCTAAGGGATTCTACAAATAGTGAAGAAGGCTATATAACGAATAGGAATAGAAATGATTTGATTGGAAAAGAAGGTTATACAACTACTGCACTTCGTCCATCTGGAACTGTTGTGATCGATAATGAACGCCTAGATGTTGTCACTGAAGGTGGTTATATCGATAATAATAAAAAAATTAAAGTGATTAAAACAGAAGGAGCTCGTATTGTAGTTAGAGAAATAGTATAGAATGCAATTATAAAATGTTGTAGAAAGTAATAAGAACTATAATATATCAAGGAGGAATATGTTTATGCAATTTGACACTGGAACTATTTTAGTATTGTTAGCTGTAGCACTTGTCATAATTGTTTTAGCTGTATTATTTACGTTTGTTCCAATTATGCTCTGGATATCTGCTCTAGCTGCAGGTGTAAGAGTAAGTATTTTCACTTTAATCGGAATGAGGTTACGTCGAGTTATTCCGTCAAGGGTCATCAATCCGTTAATTAAAGCAGTAAAAGCTGGCTTAAATGTTAGTACAAATCAATTGGAGAGCCACTATTTAGCAGGAGGTAACGTAGATAGAGTTGTGAACGCTCTTATTGCCGCACAGCGTGCGAATATAGAGCTGTCATTTGAACGTTGTGCTGCGATAGATTTAGCTGGTCGTGACGTATTAGAAGCAGTTCAAATGAGTGTTAACCCTAAAGTAATTGAAACACCATTTATTGCGGGTGTTGCAATGGATGGAATAGAGGTAAAAGCGAAAGCACGTATTACAGTGCGTGCCAACATTGATCGCTTAGTCGGTGGTGCTGGAGAAGATACAGTTATAGCCCGTGTAGGTGAAGGGATTGTAAGTACAATTGGTTCTTCAGGTAATCATAAAAAAGTTTTAGAGAACCCAGATTTAATTTCTCAAACAGTGTTAGCGAAAGGTCTAGATTCAGGAACGGCATTTGAAATCTTGTCGATTGATATTGCCGATATTGATATCGGTAAAAATATTGGGGCAGAGTTGCAAATAGATCAAGCTGAAGCAGATAAAAATATTGCCCAAGCTAAGGCGGAAGAACGAAGAGCTATGGCTGTTGCCAAGGAGCAAGAGATGACGGCTCGTGTTCAAGAGATGCAAGCTAAAGTTGTTGAAGCCGAAGCCGAGGTTCCTCTCGCTATGGCAGATGCATTACGGACAGGTAAGCTAGGAGTCATGGATTACATGAGTCTGAAAAATATAGATGCTGATACAAATATGAGAGACTCTATAGGAAAGCTTACTGACGATCAAGATGAAGATGAACAATCGTAGCATTCATGATGGGGGTGACTCCTAATGGAGCAAATTATAGATTTCTTCATATCAAATATAGTTTTATTAGTGATTTTGTTTGGTGTGTTTTCTAGAATATTTAAAGGTTTTTCATCAGGGGCTTCTAATTCAAGAAGAACTTCAACAACAAATGAAGAAAAGCCTGTTATTTTTAATGAAGTGGAAGACATGCATATTCCTCAAACAAGTACTGTGGAACACGAAAATGAAGTTGTTGAGTCAAAAGTAGATTTATATCATCAATTAAAAGAAGTAGTTAGGGAACGGAACAATCAATCTATAGAAAAAACTGAACCAATGCAGAAGAAAAGCTCTAAACAGATGCAGAAGGAAAATAAGCTGTCGATAACGAAAAAGAGTGTTGTCCAAGGAGTTATTTTTAGCGAAATTCTTGGAGCTCCACGAGGAAAAAAACCATATCAGCCAATCTCACACCGTTCACAGTCGAAAATGGGTCAATCCAGATAAGAAATTATAGTGATAGAACCCCCTTTTAACTCATAAACATGAGTTGAAAGGGGGTTCTTTTATTATGAAGAAATTGCGGCACCAAATGAGAAATTGGCTTACAAATAAATTAGAACTACCCGCAGATGTGACGATGGACCTTCCCCGCATAACAATGATAGGGCAATTACACATATATATTGAAAACCACCGGGGATTGCTTTCATTTTCTGATGATGAACTGCGATTATTGTTAAAGCAAGGTCAACTGCTCATAAAAGGGGAGTCCTTTGTGATCAAAATGATTCAACCAGAGGAGCTCTTATTGGAAGGGAAAATCGAACAAGTTACATATATTAATGACTAATTAAGGGGGAAGAAATGAAAAATCAGTGGTTGAACTTTATGACTGGTGTTATTCAGGTAAATGCTAAAGGTAAAGGTATTGAACGATTTATAAATCAATGTATTCAAAATGATATAAATATATGGAATGTTAAGAGACAGGGAACAGAATCAGTTACTTTTTTTATGTTACTGAAAGATGTTAGTAAGGTAAGAAGAGTTGTAAGAACATTTGACTGTAAGCTTTTTTTTATCCAAAAAGTTGGACTACCTTTCCTAATGAAAAAAATACTTACGAATAGTGGTTTTTTACTTGGGGTATTACTTTTTTTTGTCATTATGATTCTGTTATCGAATATAGTCTGGCAGATTGAAATTGATGGAGCACAACCTCAAACTGAGCATCAAATATATCAACATTTAGATGAAATGGGTGTTAAAAAAGGGAAATTACAATTTCTCCTTGAAGATGTCGATGTTATTCAACAGCAGTTAACGAACAATATTGATTCAATTACTTGGATTGGTGTAGAACTAAGGGGAACTACATATCATTTTCAAGTAGTTGAGAAGGAAGAACCAGAAGAACCAGAACAAATTGGACCTCAACACTTAGTAGCAAAAAAAGAATCAGTAATTACTGAGATGTTTGTAGAAGAAGGTCAGGCTATTGTTGAAATCAATCAACATGTCAATAAAGGAGAATTACTAGTAAGTGGAATGATCGGAAAAGAAGATAATACTCAAATAGTCGCTGCACGTGGAAAGGTATATGGTGAAACATGGTATCGGGCAACAGTGAAAACACCACTATCCCAAACAATACATGTACTTACTGGTAATTCAAAGTCAAAGCATCTATTATCATTTGGGGGTGTAACTCTTCCATTTTGGGGATTTGCAAAAAATGACTATAGGAATTATGAAGCATACGAAACAACAAAAGATCTTCATTTATTAAATTGGAAGCTGCCAGTATCATATATGAAAAATGTGATAAGGGAAACAGAGACAGTTGAAAGAGTCTATTCAGTGAAGCAAGCAAAAGAACTGGCAATTGAATCTGCACGAACAGAATTGCAAACTAAACTTGACGAAGATGCAACTATAAAAGAAGAAAAAGTTTTGCACGAAACGAATGAGAATGGTAAATTAAAGGTAGAAATTATTTACACAGTAATAGAGAATATCGCAATTGAGAAGCCAATCATTCAAGGAGATTAAATAATGTCAGAAGCGTTAGTAACGATAAAACAACAGGTAAAAAACGCAAATGAAGCCATTTCATTATTTGGTATTCATGATACTAACTTAAAGCGTATTGAAGAAGAACTACAAGTAACGATTGTAACCCGTGGTGAAACAGTAAGTGTATCTGGTGACAATGAGAATGTACAGCAAGCTGATGAGATACTAACACAGTTATTGAAGCTAATTAGAAAGGGTATTCAAATTGGTGAACGAGATGTTTTATATGCCATTCAACTAAGTAAAAAAGGCACGCTAGAATATTTTGATGAACTTTTTAAAGAGGAAATTGCTGTAACAGTAAAAGGCAAATCAATTCGCGTGAAAACTCTCGGACAGCGTCACTATATCTCATCAATTAAGAATAATGATATGGTGTTTGGTATTGGACCAGCAGGGACAGGGAAAACGTATTTAGCAGTAATAATGGCAGTGAACGCATTAAAAAATGGACATGTCAAAAGAATCATTCTTACTCGACCTGCTGTTGAAGCAGGGGAGAATCTTGGATTTTTACCAGGAGATTTACAAGAGAAGGTAGATCCATATTTACGTCCATTGTATGATGCCCTCCATGATGTTTTAGGAGTTGAACATACGGTTAGATTAATTGAGCGAGGGATTATTGAAATCGCCCCATTAGCGTATATGAGAGGTAGAACATTAGACGATGCATTTATTATATTGGATGAAGCTCAAAATACAACACCTGCTCAAATGAAAATGTTCTTAACTAGATTAGGCTTCGATTCAAAAATGGTGATTACTGGAGATATTTCTCAAGTAGATTTACCTAAAGGAGTAACTTCAGGGTTGGCTATTGCAAAGGAAATTTTGGAGAACATTAAAGGCGTTTCTTTTGTTTTTCTAGAACAATCAGATGTAGTACGACACCCTTTAGTGAGTAGAATTATTACAGCATATGACAAAGCTAATTTATAAAGCTTATGACCCTTGCAAATGATTGTATGGGTCAATTTCCTATATATATTCTATGCTAATGTTTGTTACGGTTATTGTTCGGTAACATTGTTGCTCTTTTAAAGACATACAACAGCACGAGGTTCTAAGAGGTTTTCATCGTTTAGTGAAGGATAAGAAGCTAAGGTAAGCTAGTTGTATCGTGTTTTAGCCTAAGTATAAGGCTGTTTTCGCATAGATTATTTGTTTTTCGTACAGAAACATAATCACGGATACAACTGGATATCGTGTCATCATCTCGTCTATAAAATGATGACTGTATAATAAAACGTCTTCTTTATATTCTAGTTCAGGAACGATAGCAACAAAGTTTACGAAAAGAGCCTAGTATGAAAAATAACATTGCGGCAAAAGCAGCTTTTCTAACAAAGGAGGGGAGCAAAATTCATGAAACTAATCGAATATATGAAAAAACTTTTAACATTGCTAAAAGAATATAAGTTTGTTCATATCGGTTTTTATGTTGTTATAGCAGCGGTTATATTTTTTGCTTTATATAGTAACGTAGAGCCAAAGAAGTACAATATCCAATTACACAATGATGCAGAACAAACGATATACTCCCCAAAAACGATAGAAGATAAAGAAATGACTGAGCGAAAAAGAAAGGAAGCTGCTGGAGAGGTACAGGATGTATTCTTACAAAAGAAAGAATATGAAGAAAATAGCGTAGATGTAATTTCTGACTTTTTTTCTTGGATTGATGAAGTCAATGGAGAATTGAACGAAAAATATGCAAATATAAGAGCGGTTATTGAAAACGAAGAAGGCATAGAAAATGAAGAAGCTGAATTAGAGGCACAACGCTTAGAACCGACTGATGAAGAAAAAATAGAGTTACTCAAAACAAAGATGCCAGAAGATATAGTTAATCTATTCACAGATCAGGAGATCGAAGTTCTATTTCAAGCTACACCTGAGCAATTAACAAGTGCTCAAGAGAAAGCTATTACAGTAGTCCAAAATATTATGAGTGAAGAACTCCGTACTAATGAAATAGAAAGTGCAAAAAGACAAGCAGAGAATGAATTACAGTACCTCAATGTTAAATCTTCGTTAAGGAATACTATATCTAAGTTAGTGAAATTCGTCATTATTCCTAACATGATTTATGATGTAGAAGCTACCGAGGAAAAACGGGAACAGGCAAGGAACGCTGTGGAGCCCGTGATGATTATTCAAGGTCAAATTATTGTAGAGGAAGGAGAGCTGATAACTCAAGATATCATTAGAAAGCTTGAAGTAATTGATTTAGTACAAAATAAACGTTCTTTTCAGCCTTTTATAGGACTTGGCTTAATGATAGGTTTGATGTTAGCAGCAGTTGCATACCATTTCTCTAGAGATGAAAGTAAAAGGTCAAATAAGAATGTGGACTTATTGTTATATACAATCATATTCACTATAACGATTTTGCTGATGAAAGGAACTAGTTTACTGCATCAGTTTGGATGGTCAGATATTGGTTATTTAACTCCAATTGCTGTAGGCCCTTTGTTAATCAAGGTGTTCATAAATGATCGCTTAGCGGTATTAACTAGTACGATATTTGCTGTGTGCGGTAGTATTATGTTTAACGAAGGAGTTATTGGTTCTTTTAACTTTTCGATTGGTGTTTACTTTTTATGTAGTGGCTTAGTAGGTGTGTTTTTCTTAGATCGAATTAACCGTCGTGCAAAAATTCTTCAATCTGGTCTATTTATTTCGGTAATTAATATTATTGTAATTACATCAATCATGTTACTGAAAAACGGACAATATTCTTTATTGGAAATAGGAATTTACGTAGCAATGGCGATATTTTCAGGTCTCTCAGCAGCTGTTCTCACAATCGGGATTATGCCATTTTTAGAAGCAGGTTTTGGCATACTTTCGACGATAAAACTTATAGAACTGTCAAATCCAAACCATCCTTTGTTAAGGAAAATACTAGTGGAGACTCCAGGGACATATCATCATAGCGTTATGGTTGCAAATCTATCTGAGGCTGCATGTGAAGCCATTGGTGCAAATGGTTTATTAGCAAGAGTCGGTTCATATTACCATGACATAGGAAAGACGAAGAGGCCTCAATTTTTTATTGAAAATCAAATGAATATCGAAAATCCTCATAACAATATTGCCCCGCAGCTAAGTAAAAATATAATCATTGCACATGCAACAGAAGGGGCAGAAATGTTAAGGAAACACAAGTTGCCAACTGAAATTGTGGATATAGCAGCACAGCATCATGGAACATCATTAATAAAGTATTTTTATCATAAAGCTCAACAGCAATCTGAAATTCCTATATCAGAAGAAGAGTTTCGCTATCCAGGGCCAAAACCACAAACGAAGGAAGCTGCCATAATAGGAATTGCAGATAGTGTAGAAGCAGCAGTACGCTCGCTAACAAATCCTAGTTCAGCAGAAATTCAAAAGCTCATTAAGAATATCATTGCAGATCGATTACAAGATGGGCAGCTGAACAATTGCGATTTAACTTTGAAAGAGCTTGATGTTGTTTCATCATCCCTATGTGAAACTTTAAAAGGGATATTCCACTCAAGAATTGAATATCCAGAAGCAACGAGACAGAAGGTGAAAGAGGCATGAGTTTAATTATCGATTTTATTGACGAAACAAAAAATGTGAGAGATGGACATCAAAACTTGGTGGAAGACATCTTACAATTTGTAGCAAAAAGAGAAAATATTGATGACGGAGCAGAAATATCAATTACATTTGTTAGCAATGAGCGCATACAAGAAATTAATCGAGAGTATAGAAATAAAGATCAACCGACTGACGTTATTTCATTTGCTATGGAAGAAATGGGGGAGGATGAAATCGAAATTACAGGTATAGAGCTTCCTGTAGTGCTAGGAGATATTATCATTTCTACAACCAAAGCAGAAGAACAGGCAGAAGAATATGGACATTCATTTGAGAGGGAGCTCGCTTTTTTATCAGTTCACGGATTATTGCATTTGCTTGGCTATGATCACGAGACCGAAGAAGAAGAAGTAATTATGTTTACTAAACAAAAGGAATTACTTGAACAATATGGGCTATCGAGATAGAAATAACAATAAATTTAGAAACAGTTTGTTGTTTGCGATAAATGGAATTAAACATGTAGCTAGTAGGGAAAGAAATTTTAAAATTCATATTAATATCGCCATTGTTGTGTTATTTTTAGGACTATTTGTTGGACTTTCTCCAATAGAATGGGTGGCAATCATCATTACAATAGGCATAATGTTGAGTCTGGAAATGATAAATACAGCTATTGAAAGAACAGTTGACTTAATTACAACTGATTACCATCCATTAGCTAAACTTGCCAAGGATATTTCAGCTGGAGCAGTTTTGCTTTTTGCGATTATTTCCGTTATGATTGGAATACTTATTTTTCTGCCAAAACTTATATTGTTTTTATAATCGAGGCGCTTCTGCATTTCGAATTGTCTAGCACCAGCGCCTATCCCCTCGAGTCACTTCGTCATTCCACTAGAAGGCAAAAAACGCCTTCAAATGAAATGACTCCAGTGCTTATCAGGGATGAACAAGGCGCTTCTGCATTTCGGATTGTCTAGCACCAGCGCCTATCCCCTCGAGTCACTTCGTCATTACACTAGAAGGCCAAAAGCGCCTTCAAATGAAATGACTCCAGTGCTTATCAGGGATAAACAAGGCGCTTTGTGCATTCCCCTTCAGTCACATTTGATGCACTCAAGGGCTATCGTTTTGTATGTTTCTTACTAATTTACGACATCTTGGAGGATTTTGATGAATACTACAAAATATCATTCAGGCTTTGTATCAATCATTGGTAGGCCGAATGTTGGAAAATCAACTTTTTTAAATCATGTAATTGGTCAAAAGATAGCAATTATGAGTGATAAACCTCAGACGACACGAAATAAAATCCAAGGGGTTTATACGGAAGACCACAGTCAAATTATTTTTATTGATACACCAGGAATACATAAACCGAAACACAAGCTTGGCGATTTCATGATGAAGGTAGCGCAGGATACTTTAAGAGAAGTTGATATCGTCCTATTTATGGTAAATGCTGTTGAAGGAATTGGCCGTGGTGATGAATATATTATTGAAAGATTACAAGCGGTGAATACGCCAGTCTTCCTTGTTGTAAACAAAATAGATGAAATCCATCCTGATGACTTGTTGCCGTTAATTAAGCAATATGAAACGAAATATGCGTTTAAAGAAATTGTTCCGATTTCTGCGTTACAAGGCAGTAATGTCGAAACGCTGTTAGACCAAATAAAAAAATATTTACCTGAAGGGCCTCAGTATTATCCGGAAGATCAGGTAACTGATCATCCTGAAAGATTTATTATTGCTGAGTTAATTAGAGAAAAGGCACTACATCTAACAAGAGAAGAGATTCCACATTCTATTGCAGTGGTAATAGACGGTATTCAACGAAGAGAGAATAATAATGCCATTTATATTAGTGCAACGATAATAGTGGAAAGAAGCTCTCAAAAAGGGATAGTTATTGGAAAGCAAGGAAAGATGCTAAAAGAAATTGGAAAAAGGGCACGACATGACATTGAAACATTATTAGGAACGAAAGTGTTTTTAGAACTCTGGGTTAAAGTTCAAAAAGATTGGCGCAACAAATTGACACATATTCGAGACTTTGGTTTTAATGAAGAAGATTATTAATGATATCGATTTGGACAAGTTGTCATCCTGGACTTTTTCCCATAAAATATAGGGGTAGACGTTTAAGAAACACCTTTTAACAAAATTTGTGTAACATGATATTGGCAGGAGTGCTCACCCTAAACATAGGGATTGGAAGTTATATGCTAGCGTGTATCATCAGAAAGGTGGGATTCTTATGTTAGATTTTACCTGGAATATATTTAGTCGAACAGGTAACATTGATACGTACCTTCTTTTTAAGGAATTAGAGAAGGAAAACGATGGAGGACCCGAAGACAAAGAGAATGACCTAGCAAAACTAGATTTTCCAATGTCGTGATCTGCCTGATTTTTTGGTGGTGGACAAAACTTGTTACAAAAGTATGAAGGAATTGTTATCCGAACAAATGAATATGGTGAAACAAACAAAATTGTTACTCTATTTACTAGGGAAGCAGGTAAAATTGGAGTAATGGCTAGAGGAGCAAAGAAGCCTAATAGTCGTCTAGCCTCAATTACTCAACTATTTACTTATGGCCATTTCTTAATACAAAAAGGGAGTGGACTAGGCAACCTTCAACAAGGAGAAGCAAGCTCATCATTACGAGCTATTCGTGAAGACATATTTCGTACTGCATACGCGTCATATATTGTAGAGCTGACCGATAAAAGTACGGAAGACCTAAAAGTAAACCCTTTTTTATTCGAATTACTTTATCAAACACTCAACTATATGAATGAGGGAGAAGATTTAGAAATATTAACCTTCATTTATGAAATGAAAATTTTACAAGTATTAGGGTTACATCCGGTGTTAGATCATTGTGCCATTTGCCATAATAGTGAAGGACAGTTTGCTTTTTCTATAAAAGAAGGTGGTTTAATCTGTCATAGGTGTTATGGAAAAGATGCTCATCATTTGAAGATATCGCAGGCTACAGTAAGATTATTACGACTTTTTTACTATTATGATCTAAGTAGATTAGGCAGGATTTCTGTTAAAACTGAAACAAAGCAACAATTAAAGACAATCATAGCTGCATATTATGATGAATACTCAGGGTTAGCGTTAAAATCAAAAAGATTTTTAAATCAATTAGACAACTTGAAAAATAAACTATAATGTATTTAACATCAGCCTATTGTATTAAAACATACAGTAGGTTTTTTCAAAGCTACCAACTTAGTATATAATATCTTGTAGTAACAAACTACATAGGAGTATATATCACAATGGCTAAAATTAAAGGTGGTGATTACAATCGAATTAAGTAAACGACAGGAGCAAATACTACGAATTGTTAAGGACAATGGACCTATCACCGGTGAACATATTGCAGACCAATTAAATTTAACAAGAGCGACTTTACGGCCTGACTTAGCTATATTAACAATGGCAGGCTACTTAGAAGCAAGACCCCGTGTTGGCTATTTTTATACAGGAAAGACTGGTTCACAACTGTTGAGCGATAAAATAAAGAAAATCTTAGTTAAAGATTACCAATCAATTCCTGTTGTAGTTAATGAAGGTGTGTCGGTATATGATGCTATTTGTACAATGTTTTTAGAAGATGTTGGTACACTGTTCGTAGTAGATGATAACACTTCACTCGTTGGGGTTTTATCAAGGAAAGATTTACTTAGAGCTAGTATCGGTAAACAAGAGTTGACAACAATTCCTGTTAATATTATTATGACAAGAATGCCGAATATAACGATGTGTAAAAGAGATGACTTAATGATTGATGTTGCTAGAATATTAATTGAAAAACAAATTGATGCATTACCAGTCATAAAAGAAACAGACAAAGGATATGAAGTAATCGGTAGAATTACGAAAACAAATATGACAAAGGTACTTGTAGCAATAGAGGAAGATGAATTAATATAAACAATTTGTAAGTCTATTAATATACTGAAATGGGGGAATAGGATGAATAACCCACAAATATACGTAGTATCTGATTCTGTAGGAGAAACAGCAGAACTTGTTGTAAAAGCGGCAATATGTCAGTTTAGCAACACGAACATTGAAATTAAGCGAGTGCCATATGTAGAGGATACTTCTACACTTACCGAAGTAGTTTCACTAGCAAAAATGAATAATGCAATTATTGCTTATACGTTAGTCATTCCAGAAATGCGTACGTTTTTGATTGAAGAAGCAGCGCGTGAAGGTGTTGTAATTTATGATATTATTGGTCCACTTATAGATAAAATGCAAATTGCTTATGATACGAAACCTCGCCAAGAGCCAGGTATGGTTAGAAAGTTAGATGACGAGTACTTTAAGAAAGTTGAGGCTATTGAGTTTGCTGTAAAGTATGATGATGGAAGGGACCCTCGAGGGATTTTAAGAGCTGACATTGTCTTAGTTGGTGTGTCACGCACTTCCAAAACACCATTATCACAATATTTAGCTCATAAACGTCTAAAGGTGGCAAATGTACCAATCGTACCAGAAGTTGACCCTCCTGACGAACTATTTCAAGTACCTGCTAATAAATGCTTTGGGTTAAAAATAAGCTCTGAAAAATTAAACTATATAAGAAAAGAGCGTTTGAAGTCTCTAGGGCTGAATGATAAAGCGATATACGCAAATATAGATAGAATAAATGAAGAGTTAAGTTATTTCGATAATATTATTACCAAGATTGGTTGTGATGTTATTGATGTAACGAATAAAGCGGTAGAGGAAACAGCAAATACAATTTTAAACATCTATAATAATCGTACAATTTAGCGCATACACTTTTCAGTGATATGTGCTTTAGTATATTCAGCATTCAGCCCAATGGGTTGGTAAATTTATATAAATCATCTTTTCGCAAACTTTTATGGAATCGCAACATGTGTTTTTATATGTTTGTCATCGTTATAGAACAGAAGCCACTACCTCTAGTTGTATAATCGTGTAAACCTTAAGGACGAAAAACAATAATAAATACGAAAACAGCGATGATATAGACTAACTACACGTAGTTTTAGGTTCTAACTGTTTGTTTTACAAATGATATCACTATATGTTATTGAATATGAGCTTACTTTTTAATATAAAAACAACAATCAAGACTAAAGTAGCAATAAAGTTTGTTGTTATTTTTTTCATGCTTAAACTTGATTTATATTTATTTTATTTGTATAGCCAATCATTGAACTTTATATTATAATAAAAAATTGTGATAAAAAAGGTTTAGAGTTTGGTTATTACGAATAAACTATTTATTGTAAGTTGTCAAGGGGTAAACTTAAAAATAATTCGACAAAGAAAAGTAACAAATTTGTTACTTTTGTATTTATGATAAGGAGTATCTATGAAAAGAAGGAATCCTCGGAGTGATGTAGAATAGAGAGATATAGTAAAAAAGTTGTAAGGATCTTTGTAGATGCTGATTCTTGTCCAGTAAAATCAGAAATTGTTGAAGTTGCAAAAGATTATGTCGCAGATGTAACCTTTATCGCATCGTATGCACATGTCTCAGAAACTGACCTTGGAGCTAAGTGGATCTTTGTTGATTCAGCTAAAGAGGCAGTGGATTTACATATCATGAACAAAGTATGTGCAAATGATGTTGTCGTTACACAAGATCATGGATTGGCGAGTATTCTCCTACCGAAAGGTGTCGTTGTCATATCTCCACGTGGAAAAATATATCATGAAAACAACATGGATTTAATGCTACAGCTTCGGTATATTTCAGCAAAAGAACGGAGAGCTGGACACCATTCAAAAGGTCCAAAAGCGTTTTCATCAAATGATCGTAACTATTTTATCAAATCTTTTAAAAAAATTTTGTCGAAACTTGCAGGAATTAAATCATAAATAGAGAATAACTTTATCACACGGAGATGTTAGTTATGGGAAATCGAATTCCCGAAGAAGTTATCCAACAATTACATCACTCAACAGACATCGTTGATTTAATAAGTGAATATGTACAATTGAAGAAGCAAGGGAGAAACTATTTCGGACTTTGCCCATTCCATGGAGAAAAATCGCCTTCTTTTTCGGTCTCTCCAGAAAAGCAAATTTACCATTGTTTTGGATGTGGAGCTGGAGGAAATGCTTTTTCTTTTTTAATGGAACTTGAAGGCCTTTCTTTTGTAGAGGCAGCAGAACGCCTTGCAGCAAAGGTAGATGTTGATGTAAGCAAATACACAACTGCTCCTATTGAAGTGGCAAAGTCTAATGAGAGCTCTAAGATGCTTGAAGCGCATGACTTATTGAAAAAATTCTATCATCATTTACTTGTCAATACAAAAGAAGGCCAAGACGCCTTGGATTATTTGCTTAATAGAGGCATTACGAAAGAGATGATAGAAAAATTTGAGATTGGGTATGCCCTGGATTCTTGGGATTTCATTTCAAAGTTTCTGATGAAAAGAGGATTTTCCGCCATACTATTAGAAAAAGCAGGATTAATTGTTAAAAAGGACGCGGATGGTTCATTTTATGACAGGTTCCGTAACCGTATTATGTTTCCGATATATGATCATCAGGGACGTGTAGTAGCATTCTCTGGAAGGGTGCTTGGAAATGAAAAACCAAAGTATTTAAATAGTCCAGAAAGCTCTATCTTTAACAAAAGAAAACTATTGTATAACTTTCATCAATCAAGGTTGCACATAAGAAAGCAACAGCATGTTATTCTTTTTGAAGGGTTTGGAGATGTAATAGCTGCAAATAAGTGTGGCATTGAACATTCAATTGCAACGATGGGAACATCTTTAACTGATGAGCAAGCAAAGATAATAAGAAGAAATGTTGAATCAATTACCATTTGCTATGATTCTGATAATGCAGGAATCGAAGCATCCTTTCGTGCTTCAAAGCTATTATCTGATGAAGGATGCTTTGTGAAAATTGCGCAAATGCCTGAAGGCTTTGACCCTGATGACTACATTCAACAATATGGTGCAGAAAAATTTAATACCGATGTAATAGGGGCAAGTGTTTCGTTAATGTCATTTAAAATGCAATATTTAAGAAGAGGCAAAAACCTTCAAGATGAAGGGGAGCGCATGCGTTATATAGATGAAGCACTTAAGGAAATAAGCATTGTAGATAAGGCGGTTGAACGTGACCACTATATAAGGCAGCTATCTAGTGAGTTTTCTATATCATTAGACGCATTGCAGCAACAATTAAGCCAACTTCAAAAACAGGGACATCGTAAAAAGGATAATCATACATGGAATAGTAATAAAATATCATTTAGACCCCATACTCAGACAAAACTATTACCTGCATATCAAAATGCAGAACGTTTCCTAATTGCACATATGCTTCGTAATAAGGACATTGCATTTAAAGTTCAACAAACAATACAAGGCGACTTTAACATTGAGGAACATAGGGCAATAATTACTTATCTGTATGCATTTTATGAGGAAGGAAATGACGCTGACGTTAGCTCGTTCATCCAACATGTCCAAGATGGAAACCTTCAAAAAACAGTATCAGAAATTGCAATGTTGGCTATTAATGATGATGTATCAGAGCAAGAGCTTACTGATTATATAAACCATGTATTAACATATCCAAAACTTTTGAAACTAAAGGAAAAAGAGCTAGAAAAACAAAATGCCGAACAGCAAAAAGATTTTGTGAAGGCTGCAACCATTGCGAACGAAATTATACAAATATCAAGATCTCTTAAATAGGGACTTATTGTATAACTAGTTCCTCGTGAAAAGCTTGGAAGGAGGGGGACAGATGGCTGAAAAGTCAGCTCGTTCTAAAGATATTGATACTGAATTAACACTTGACCAAATAAAAGAACAATTAACAGAGGTAGGGAAAAAACGCGGGGTACTTACTTATGAAGAGATCGCCGAACGTATGTCAGGGTTTGAAATTGAATCAGACCAAATGGATGAATATTATGAATTTTTAGGTGAACAAGGTGTAGAATTAATTGGTGACGGTGATGAAGATAAAGACCCCAACGTCCAAGATCTAGCGAAAGAAGAAGAATTTGACCTTAATGACCTAAGTGTACCTCCAGGAGTAAAAATTAATGATCCAGTTCGGATGTATTTAAAAGAAATTGGCCGTGTTGATTTGTTATCTGCTAAAGATGAAATATCACTAGCAAAACGCATTGAACAAGGTGATGAAGAAGCAAAACGTCGTCTAGCTGAGGCAAACCTACGATTAGTAGTAAGTATTGCAAAGCGTTATGTTGGTCGTGGTATGTTGTTTCTTGACTTGATTCAAGAAGGCAACATGGGTTTAATCAAAGCGGTTGAAAAATTTGACTATGAAAAAGGATATAAATTTAGTACGTATGCAACCTGGTGGATTCGTCAAGCAATTACTCGTGCTATTGCAGATCAAGCGAGAACAATACGTATTCCTGTTCATATGGTCGAAACGATAAATAAATTAATTCGTGTTCAAAGACAATTATTACAAGATTTAGGTCGAGAACCTACTCCAGAAGAAATTGCTGAAGATATGGACTTAACACCAGATAAAGTTAGGGAAATTCAAAAAATTGCACAAGAGCCCGTATCACTTGAAACACCGATTGGGGAAGAAGATGATTCGCACCTAGGAGATTTTATTGAAGACCAAGATGCTACATCACCTTCTGAACATGCAGCGTATGAATTATTGAAAGAACAATTAGAAGATGTCTTAGATACGTTAACTGACCGTGAAGAAAATGTACTTCGCCTTCGATTTGGTTTAGATGACGGTAGAACGCGAACTCTAGAAGAGGTTGGCAAAGTTTTTGGAGTAACACGTGAACGTATACGACAAATTGAAGCAAAAGCACTGCGTAAATTAAGACATCCTAGTCGTAGTAAGCGACTAAAAGATTTTCTAGAATAATCTTGTCTTCGATTATTTTTCCATCACAATAGTTTACTTCAACTAAAAAGTTGGAGTGAACTATTTTTTTTTATAACATTTCTTGTAATTTATTGTACTGAATTGTTAGGTGTTTTGCAAATGGTTATAGAAATAAGTTTTTAAATATTTTAAAATGTTGAGAAAATTCATTAATTAACCTTATAATGGAATGTAAGCGTATACATTTTGTTGAGAGGAGAAAATATATGAATTTTGACTTAACAATGGAACAACAAGTTTTGCAAAAAACCATAAAGGAATTCGCTCTGGGGGAAGTTGCTCCAGGAGCAATTCAACGTGATAAAAATAAAATGTTTCCTCGAGAGATATTTAACAAATTGGCAAAGCTAGGATTAATGGGTCTTCCATTTCCAGAAGAATATGGGGGTGCAGGTGCAGATACAATTAGTTTTGCAATCGTAGTTGAGGAATTAAGTAAAGCATGTGCCTCTACAGGAATAACCTATTCAGCACATATTTCTTTAGGTGGGGCACCTATTAATTTATTTGGTTCTGATGAACAGAAGGAACTGTACTTGGCTCCTATATGTAATGGTGAATCGTTAGGGGCATTTGGGCTAACTGAGCCAAATGCTGGATCTGATGCTGGTGGAACGATGACTGAGGCGGTAGAAGATGGTGAAGATTTTGTGATTAACGGTAATAAGTGTTTTATAACTAATGCTAGCTTTGCTAAATTCTTAGCATTAACTGCAATTACAAGTAGAAATGGGGATGAAAAAGAAATAAGCTCCATAATAGTTCCAACAAATGTGGAAGGCTTTTCAATCATTGATAATTATGAAAAAATGGGGTTAAATGCGTCAAATACTACAGAACTTGTATTAAGTAATGTAAGGGTTCCAAAAGAAAACATTTTAGGAACAAGAGGGAATGGCTTAAAACAGTTTTTAATCACGCTAGATGGAGGAAGAATTGGTATTGGTGCTATGGCAGTAGGAATTGCGCAAGCAGCATTTGAAAAGGCACATGCATATGCAAATGAAAGAGTTCAGTTCGGTAAACCCCTCTCAAAAATGTCGGCCATTCAATTTAAGCTTGCTGATATGGCCTTAAAGATTGAGCTTGCTAGAAATATGGTATACAAAGCCGCGTGGCTGAAAGACCATAAAAAATCATTTACGAAAGAGGCTGCTATGTGTAAGCTATATGCTTCTGAAATATGTATGGAAGTTACAAGTCAAGCTGTACAAATTCATGGTGGCTACGGGTACATGAAAGAGTATCAAGTTGAACGTTTGATGAGAGATGCTAAGCTGTTAGAAATTGGTGAAGGTACTTCAGAAATTCAAAGATTAGTCATTGCAAGACAAATTGGTTGTTAACTCGTATAACCCCTTATGTTTTAATCAATAATATGTGTATATTTTCGTAATAAAATTTCAAAATGTATAAGAACTTTGAATTAGGACTTTTCCTTCTATTTATTTTAAAGTAAAATAGAAGTTGTTTGTAAAATATAATTACTACTTGACTTCATTTTTTACATAAGGGGGTAAATGAAATGAACAGAAATCCACTAGTGCCTTATGCACTAATCGCGGTTTTAGGTATTGGTCTTATGTTATTCCTTTCTTTCAAAGGTTTAGGAGACGCTGAAAAGATTGCACTAGGTGAAGAGGAACCACAAGAAGAAGTCGTACAATCTCCAGAAGAAATTTATAATGGGAGCTGTATTGGCTGTCATGGAGGAAATTATGAAGGCGTAGCTGGTCCAGCGCTTCTAGGTGTTGGTGACAAGTTAGATTTGGATCAAATTAAAGATATTTTAGCAAACGGGAAAGGCTCTATGCCAGGAGGATTAGTTCCAGCTGATCAATTGGATGCAATGGCTGAATGGCTAACAACATTAAAATAGGCTAAACCTTATACATGATGCAAAGTCCATACTTCGGTAATGGACTTTTTCATTTAGATCATTCATAATCGAATATAAAATAAAGATAGTGGTGAAAAAATGAACGAATTAAAGCTGTCGAAAAGATTAGAAGCTGTAGCAGAGTACATTCCAATGGGATCAAAGCTAGCTGATATTGGATCAGATCACGCATATTTACCTTGCTATGCTTTTTTACAAAAAAAGATAACTTTTGCAATTGCAGGAGAGATAACTGAAGGACCGTTTCAATCTGCAAATGACCAAGTGACCTCTTGTCATTTAAATAATGTGATAGATGTAAGAAAAGGTGATGGCTTGTCCGTAATCGAACGAGGAGAAGTCGATTGTATAACCATTGCAGGAATGGGTGGACTGCTTATCCGTGACATTCTAGAAACAGGCAAAGAAAAGCTCTCTGGGGTCAAGCGGTTAATTCTACAACCTAATGTGGGATCAAAGCATGTAAGACAATGGTTTATTTTAAATGGGTGGGAGTTAATTGCTGAAACCATTTTAGAGGAAGATGAGAAAATATATGAAATTTTAATAGCTGAAAGAGGAGCACCGTATGAGCCTTATGAAGAGGACATTGAAAAGGGTCTACTCGTAGGTCCATTTTTAGTAAAGGAGAATAATGATTCATTCAAGCGAAAATGGACAAATGAATTAAAGCATTGGCGAATGATTTTAGCAAAATTAGATCATGCTTCTCACTCCTACGATAATCTAAGTAAGAAAAAGGAACTTGAACAAAAAATTACATTAGTAACGGAGGCTTTAACATGAAAATACCAAATGGATTTGAAGTTATTCAATTATTTGAGCAGTTTTCTCCTAAGCATCTTGCAATGGAGGGTGACAAAATTGGGCTTCAAATAGGGACATTGAATAAGCCTATTCGTCATGTAATGGTTGCATTAGATGTTTTAGAAACAGTTATCGATGAAGCGATAGAAAATAGTGTTGATTTAATTATTGCTCACCACCCACTCATTTTTAGACCATTAAAAAATATCGTTACCGATCGACCTGATGGAAGGATTATCGAAAAATGTATAAAAAATAATATTACCATCTATGCTGCGCACACAAATTTAGATGTTGCACAAGGTGGGGTAAATGATTTATTAGCTAAAGCACTTGAGCTTACAAAAGTAGAAGTGTTAGTTCCTACTTTTGAGTTGAATTTAAAAAAATTAGTTGTAACCGTCCCAGAGGCCCATGCTGATCAAATTAAAGAGGCAATCGGCAATGCCGGCGCTGGATTTATCGGTAATTATAGTCACTGTACCTTCAGTTCAGAAGGTGTAGGCACATTTCTACCTAAGGAAAATGCTAACCCTTATATAGGAATAGCTGGAAAACTGGAAACAGTAAAAGAACAGCGGATAGAAACGGTTTTCCCAGAAAACCTAGAAAAAAAAGTACTATCTGCAATGTTTAAGGCACACCCTTATGAAGAAGTAGCCTTTGACATTTATCCCCTTGATAATAAGGGAGAAATGAAAGGGTTAGGTAGGATAGGTTACTTACAAAGTGAGCTCACACTTGGAGATTTTGCAGCTTTTGTAAAGAGCAAATTAGATGTGGAAGGTTTAAGAGTAGTGGGTAATTTACAAGACAAGGTTAAGAAAGTTGCTGTCTTGGGAGGAGACGGTAATAAATATATTAGCCAAGCAAAGATGAGAGGTGCAGATGTATATGTATCTGGTGATATATATTATCATGTTGCCCATGATGCAATGCAGGCTGGGTTAAATATTGTGGATCCAGGTCATAACGTCGAAAAAGTGATGAAAAAGGGTGTTGTAGAAATGATGCGTAAGCAAGTTGCCTCTAAAAACTTTAAAGTGAATATTATTGCTTCTGAAATAAATACAGACCCTTTTACATTTATGTAAAAAAGTATAGTATCCAATAATAATGATACATAGGGATGAAGAATTGTACAGAGTTTACATAAAAAGGCTAACTATAAAATGGGGCTAAATAGTAATTTATTTAGTCCCATTAATGTATTTTGTCGGTTATATAAAATGAACGTTCTTAATTTTTGGAAGTTTTTACTTTAGGTAATATTTTGTGCAATGGCACTTTTCTTTCTCTCGTCCATGTTGATTCATCTGAGCTATTAAAGTTTTCTAAAAATGCAATAACTTCTTTCGTTATAGGTGTTGGTGTCGATGCACCTGCAGTAACTGCTACTTTGTTCGCATCTTTAATCCAATCGATATTTATGTCAGTCACATCCGCGACACGGTAAGCCTTTGTTCCTGCTATTTCCATGGAAACCTGTGCTAACCTATTAGAATTGTTACTCTTTGGATCACCTACAACGATAGTAACATCTGCCTGTCCTGCTTGATCTGCAACTGCTTCTTGTCGAACCTGTGTAGCTAAACAAATCTCTTTATGAAATTCTACCTGTGGGTATTTTTCCTTTACTTGTTCCATAATATGGCCAACATCCCATTGACTCATCGTCGTTTGATTTGTGACAATAATTTTTTCGTTATTTAAAGAAAGGTTTTGCACATCTTCTTCGTTCGCTACGAGGTGAACAGCTTGAGGAGCAACACCAATAGCTCCTTCGGGTTCAGGATGTCCTTTCTTCCCTATATAGATGATGTCATAGCCTTCACTTTCTTTAGCTCTTATTAAGTCGTGAGTTATTGTTACGTCTGGGCATGTTGCATCAATTGTCACAAGCCCCTTTTCTTTTGCAAGTTTTACTACTTCAGGTGAAACGCCATGAGCGGTAAAGATAACCGTACCATTATCTACTTTGCTTAAAATATCAAGTCTGTTTTCTCCATCTAAAGTGATGATCCCGTCTTCTTCAAATGCATCAGTTACATGTTTATTATGAACAATCATTCCTAAAATGTATATTGGTCTTGGTAAGGTTTTATCTAGAGCTGCATTTCTAGCAATTACCATGGCATCTACAACACCATAACAATAACCTCTAGGATTAATTTTGACTACTTCCATTCGAATCTCCTCCATTTATCCCTAAATGAGAATTTTTTATCTATATTAGTAAATGCCTAACAATCATTTGTTCATCGGATGAAATAAGCTTTTTTCGCATTGATTAATATTATTCGTATGATGAAACAAACACATAAAAAACTAGGGTTTCGTATTCCCTTATATAAAACATGGAACAAAACCCTCATATGATGTAGTAATTTGTAAAAAGCAATAAAATTTACGAAAAGAGCTTACAAAAAATAAGAAAAGTTTTCTTCATGGACTTGTCAAGCATCTATGAAATGTCTCACATTAGCTGTGGGTGGTAAAAAGTTGTTATGCTTTTCTTATTTCTCTTTATTATAGCGAAGTGGAGATAAGAATTAAAGTTATGAGCTAAATATAGAGCTTTGGTTTTGATTCTCGACTCCGATCAACAGGTGGAGATTTCGCTATTCTTGGTAGGTCTCTCGGACGGATTGAATTTTTTGTCTGGTTTGATGGTTCGTTAAACATATTAAACATAGAAGGAATTTTATTTGCGATAGGGGACAATTCCTTTAACGTTGGGGCTACCGATTCGGCAGTTTTAAACCATTGTTGAACACTGCTTAATGATTTTTGGAAATCTTTTGGATTCATTAAGCCTTTAAACGAATTTGGTGAGTGGAGCATCGTTGACAAATAATTATCTAACCCTTTGTTTGAATGCATGATTGAAGTAAATGGATTTTGGAACCATTGACTGTTAGAAAGCATTTGATTAAGAGAGTTTTGGTGATTCAATTTCATTCTCCTTTCATTTGTCCATTGTGCTAGTAATTATAGATTATTTTATGTGGGATCAAGTTGTTATGTTGTGGGGTTGTAGCCTGTTTTCTGAAAAACTTAAGTTTAGATCGACATTTTCTTCCTATTAACGGTTATTTTTTGTACAAGTGGATAATTCCATCTTAAACGGTGATGACTGATGAATATAACCCCATCCTAGCAGCTTTAGTGTTAGTAAAGGTACTTTTCGAATAAATTTCTTACTATAGTATCTAATAACGTTTACCTCAAAAATAATTGTTTTACTGAAGTAAAGATACCCTGATCTAGTTGTATTTATGTTTATTTATTTATTAAACAATAAACTGCGAAAACAGCTATAGTAAAAAGCAAACATAGCATAGAAATTTGATGATATAAGATTGTAGTGCTTAAACCAAACAAAACTTTTATCAAAAAAGGGAATAATGTTAAACTAATTAGGAAGATGTTTATATGGTTTTCAAAGGATTGCATGAATAACACTTTGTTGTTATTTCAAGTGTCTTTGAGGTGTAGCTAATCGTTCTATACTTCAACAAAATAAGTACTTGATTGAGTCTTAGGTTGATTTTTGTATTTCTATTACTGTTAACATAGTTTACATTTAGCATCTGGAATTATATTTTAATGTAGGCTCTATTCGTAAACTTTGAAAATAACTACGCTGTTTTATTCAATAGTCGTCGTAGAAGAGAAAATGCCCTTTATTTTTTAGTATGAAAACAGCCTATACTTAATAAATATGGTGCTCTACATTCTAATGTGACGCGGTTTAACTTTGCCTTTCTAAAAGCATTAGCAGTATTCAATAAAGCCCGATCGCTTAAGTGAATTGCTGACAAGCTTGCACTTTTCTTATAAAATCCATTATAATCTAATGATGATATGTTTTGGATAGTAGAAATTATATTGAGTATTCCAGAGGGATTTACAATTCATTTGGGATAGTTTCATAAGGAGTATAGATACGATGAACTCACAATTTGAACGATTTGGATTAGAGCCTTTTATAATCAAAGCGATTAATAGCTTGCAATTTTATAAACCTACTGACATACAAGAGCGTTTGATTCCCTCGATTTTAAAAGGTGAAAGTGTAATAGGTCAATCACAAACAGGAACAGGTAAAACACATGCTTACTTGTTGCCGGTTATTAACAATATAGACCCTGCAAAACAAGAAGTACAAGCGGTTATTACAGCACCGACGCGTGAATTAGCTAATCAAATTTATCAGGAAGTATTAAAGGTCACACAATTTTATGATGGAAGCGAACAAATAACTGCACGATGTTATGTGGGTGGGACAGATAAACAACGTACGCTTGAAAAGCTAAAGGTACAACCACACATCGTTGTAGGAACACCAGGAAGAATACTGGATTTAATAAAGGAACAGGCGCTGCATGTATATACTTCTAATTCATTAGTCGTCGATGAAGCAGATTTAATGCTTGATATGGGGTTCATTAATGAAGTAGATCAAATTGCAGCTAGGATGGCAGAAAAATTACAGATATTAGTTTTTTCTGCTACAATACCAGAAAAATTAAAGCAGTTTTTACGTAAATATATGGACAACCCAAAATATTCGCATGTAGCTCCTAATCAAGTAACTGTTACGAGTGTTGAGCAAATTTTGATCCCATCACGTCATCGGGACAAAGTTCAAATTTTACATGATATCTTGTTGAAGTATAATCCATATTTAGCAATTGTCTTTACCAATACTAAAGTGAAGGCAGATGAAGTTGCAGACTCATTAATTAAAAAGGGTTTAAAAGTCGGTAGACTTCACGGGGACTTATCACCACGTGATCGGAAAAAAATGATGAAGCAAATTAAGGACTTAGACTTTCAATATGTTGTAGCAACAGACTTAGCAGCTAGAGGTATTGATATTGAAGGGGTTAGTCACGTCATTAATTTTGAAATACCTTCTGATCTAGATTTTTATGTTCACCGAGTAGGGAGGACTGCGCGAGCTGGTTATTCTGGGATTGCAGCTACATTGTATGACCCATCAGATGAGGATGCAATAGTAAAATTAGAAAAGATGGGAATTACATTTAAACAACAGGATCTACGTAATAACGAATGGGTTGAACTAGGAGCTAGAGATAAACGTAATAAGCGTAAAAAACAATTGAATGGGCTTGATATTGAAGCTAAAAAAATTGTCCGTAAACCTTCAAAAGTAAAGCCTGGTTACAAAAAGAAAATGAAAAACGATATGGAACAATACAAGAAGCGTCAACGACGTATAAACAAGAGAACTAAGTGATCAAACCTATGACGATATTATTTTAAGGGAGATGAATGGTATGTTAAAAATAGGTTCCCATGTCTCTATGAGTGGAAAGAAAATGTTGCTTGGAGCTAGTGAAGAAGCCGTGGGATACGGTGCAAATACTTTTATGATTTATACTGGTGCTCCACAAAATACGCGAAGAAAAAAAATTGAAGAATTAAATATTGAAGCTGGCCATGCTCATATGAGAGAACATGGTATTGAAGATATAGTTGTTCATGCCCCGTATATTATTAATATCGGTAATACTACAAAACCTGAAACGTTTGAATTAGGCGTCAATTTTTTACGATCAGAAATTGAAAGAACTGAAGCTTTAGGTGCAAGACAAATTGTTCTTCATCCAGGTGCACATGTGGGAGCAGGAGTAGAGGCAGGAATTAACAAAATTATTGAAGGTTTAAACGAAGTTTTAACGCCTGAGCAAAATGTCCAAATTGCTTTGGAAACGATGGCAGGTAAAGGTTCAGAGTGTGGTAGAACTTTTGAAGAGCTTGCTCAAATTATCGAAGGTGTCACGCTTAACGAGAAGTTAACTGTATGCTTTGACACATGTCACACTCATGATGCTGGCTATGATATTGTGAATGATTTTGATGGTGTGCTTCAACATTTCGATCAAGTGATCGGACTTGACCGTTTAAAAGTATTACATATTAATGACAGTAAAAATCCAACTAATTCTCATAAAGACAGACATGAAAACATTGGGTTTGGACATATTGGATATGATGCTCTTAGCTATATTGTTCATCATCCGCAGCTTTCAGATATACCTAAAATCTTAGAAACTCCATATGTTGGGGAAGACAAGAAAAATAAAAAGCCGCCTTATAAATTTGAAATAGAAATGTTAAATCAAAAAGAATATAATCCAAATTTACTAACAAAAATTTTGGCTGGTTAGCTTAATCACTACGTCATCATAATGACAAGGATTTATGTACCCTACAAATCTGTGTCAAAACATTTAAAGGGCTGTCTTAACTTATATTAGACAGCCTTTTATTGAATAAATTTAGTGAAAAAAGAATTGATTTTCTTAGCTACAGTTGGGTTTGTAATTTTAGCAACTTCCTTAATGAGTTTTTTTCGCTCTTTATCTTCAAAAATATCTACATCTCTCTTTTGTATAAGCTCTGTAATTTGCCTTGCCTGTTCCTTCGATATTTTAATGTCATATTGTTTACTATAATTAAGTAAATCTTTAACGGTCATATGTTTTATTTTTTGATTAATCACGTGTTGAAAAAGCTTCATTGTATTCTCCTCCCCTTACACATAGTATGATATAGAATAAAATTGTGTTCCATAAACCAAGGGTGCTTCATATTTACAAGGAGAAACAAGTATAATGATACAAAGAAAATTTAACGCACATCTAACAACACTGGGGAGGGAGACTCATGGCAACAAGACAACATAAAAAAGAAAGCAAACTACATTTTTTTTATCGCTTCATAATGATTTTATTTGGAGCAGGATTAGTAGCTGTTTCTATTGAGTTATTTTTAGTTCCAAATAATATAATTGATGGTGGAATTATTGGTGTCTCTTTAATTATTGATTATTTAACGCCTTCATATATAAGTTTTGCAATGTTAGTCGTTCTACTAAATATCCCATTTATGTATTCTGGGTATAAACAAATTGGTAAGACGTTTATGATATCTTCTATGTTCGGAATTATTTGTCTGGCTATTATTGAACAACTTCTGCACAATGTTGAACCATTTACACCAGAACCTATATTGGCAACTGTATTTGGAGGCTTAATATTAGGCGTTGGGGTAGGGTTAGTTATCCGACATGGCGGATCTTTAGATGGCACTGAAATTCTTGGTATTTTATTAACAAAAAAGCTGCCTTTTTCCGTAGGCGAGTTTGTTATGTTTATTAATATTTTTATTTTTGTTTGGGCAGCATTTGTTTTTGGAACTGAAGAAGCAATGTATTCTGTTATGACATATTATATTGCTTTCAAAACAATTGACACTGTCATTCAAGGACTAGATGAAACGAAGGCCGTCATTATCGTTTCCGATTATTATGAAGAAGTATCGGATGCTATATTACATAGGCTTGGACGCGGTACAACTAAGTTGAAGGGAAAAGGTGGATTTACAGATGCAGAAAAAGAAGTAATTTACGTTGTTGTAACAAGGATTGAAGTAACTAAACTTAAATCGATCGTACATGAAATCGATGCTAATGCATTTTTGACAATTATGAGTACACAAGAAACGAGGGGAGCTAAGTTTAAGTCAGCTATACATTAATGACGTATAACTTTAGGATGTTTTCGCATGATCGTTGCTGATCATATATAACGAGTTTCCATAGCATCTTTTATTCTATGAAAAAGTGGAAGATGCATGGAGCTTTATTAAGTTGTTCTATGTTGGAAATGATCAACAAGGTTGACGAAAGTAGCCTTTTCTTTACAATAGAGCTTGCTTCATGTATAATTTTGTTGTTTAAATCGGAATGATTCCTAATAAGACAGAATGGTGATAACATGACAAATAATAATGTACCCATATTAGAAATTGGTGATCTAACCTTTGGTTATGAGCAGGAGAATGTCTTAGAGGACATTAATTTAGTAATGCCTCAAGGCGCATTTTTAGGGTTAGTAGGGCCAAATGGGTCTGGTAAATCAACTTTATTAAAATGTATTTTAGGACTTATTAAACCGCAATTTGGTTCGATACGGTTATTTGGAACTGAAATTCACAAATTTAAAAATTGGCATAAAATTGGGTTTGTTTCCCAAAAGGCAAACAGTTTTAATAGTGGTTTTCCTGCAACAGTGCTTGAAGTTGTTCTAAGTGGCTTGACTTCGAAGGTAGGTTTACTTCGATTTTTTTCAAGGGAACATAAATTAGCAGCAGCAAAAGCGATAGCTTCAGTAGGAATGAGCCAGTATACTAATCGAAATATTGGAGAGTTATCAGGGGGTCAGCAACAAAGAGTTTTTATTGCACGAGCAATAGTTAGTGACCCATCCTTATTAATTTTAGATGAACCAACTGTAGGTGTAGATGCTACAAATGTTCAAAGCTTTTACAATATGTTAGAAGACTTAAATCAGAACTTGGGGATTAGCTTATTATTAGTCACTCATGATATTGGTACAATTACTGATAAAGTGTCACATGTTGCCTGTTTAAATAAGACCTTGCATTTTCACGGTAAAACAGAGCAATTTGAAAGCCTTGATGAGGGTGCATTATCTACGTTTTATGGTCATCATCTCCACGTTTTAACTCATAACCATGGAGGATAAATGATGTTAATTGAGATTTTTCAATATGAATTTTTACGTAACGCTTTCATTACCGGAATGATGATTGGTTTTTTAGCACCTTTACTTGGTGTTTTTATAGTTGTTAGACGACAGTCTTTGATTGCAGATGCGTTAAGCCATGTTACACTTGCTGGTATAGCTGCTAGTCTGTTTGTTGAAAAAAAACTCGGAGTTTTTCAAGGAATGAACCCTTTATATATGGGCATGGGCTTTTCTGTAGTAGGCTCCATTTTTATAGAAAAACTTAGAACGGTATACAAACATTATCAAGAGTTGGCTATACCAATCATTCACTCAACTGGAATCGGACTTAGTGTAGTTTTTATTTCACTAGCTGATGGATTTAATACAGATCTATTCATGTATTTATTCGGTAGTGTGAGCGCTGTAAGTATGAGTGACGTTTGGACCATTTTAGTTATTTTAATGTTCGTTTGTGTAATCATTTTCATATTCTATAAAGAATTATTTTTACTTTCATTTGATGAAGAGCATGCAACTGCAAGCGGTCTAAATACAAAATGGTTGCATTTGTTATTTATCGTTATGGTAGCATTGGCGATTGCTGCATCGATGCGAATTGTAGGAATCTTATTAGTTTCTTCATTAATGACATTACCTGTAGCAGCAAGTATACGTATTAGTAAAGGGTTTAAACAAACGATTTTTTTGTCAATTGTATTTGCCCAACTAGCCGTATTCTTTGGTTTGTTTAGTGCTTATTATTTAGATGTGGCACCTGGTGGTACGATTGTTCTTTTTGCTGTTATAGAATTAATCCTAGTTCTAATCACGAAGAGAGTGGGGAGAAAGAAAAAATGAATGTTGCTGGTGCAATCAATTTATTAAAGAAGGAAGGGTATAAATATACGGGTAAGCGAGAGGAAATGCTACAACTTTTCTCAAATACAGATAAATATTTAACTGCCCGTGAAGTACTGTTAAGAATGAAAGATAATTATCCTAGTTTAAGCTTTGATACAATATATAGGAATTTATCATTGTTTGTTAAGTTAAATATATTAGAAATGACTGAGCTATCTGGTGAAAAGCACTTCCGTTTTACTTGTGCTACGAAAGAACATCACCACCATTTTATTTGTTTACAATGTGGGAAAACGAAAGAAATTCACTCTTGTCCAATGAATCAATTGTCAGAGCATTTTCAAGGATATGATGTTTCAGGGCATAAATTTGAAGTATATGGGACGTGTCCAATTTGTGCTAATGCATAAATGAATTCTATAATAAGTTGAATTTTAAAAGTTTTAAAGTTTTTTTTAAAGCCTCATGGAAATACGTTGAAGACTTCTGAGTTATGCTGAATGTCTATTTGTTGTTTTTCGTACTAAGATATAAACACGTATACATCTCGTGTACCTGGCATCTTTACTACTTTATGGTCATGGATGATCGAAAAAAACTTGTTTTACTGTACATTTTCAATAATAGCAAAATAATTTATAAAAAGATGCTTCCAATAAAAGCAAAGATTAACACAAATATTTCTTTCCTAGAGAACAATACTAAATAATGCCCCTCTTTAACATAAGAAAGTGAGGTATATAAACATGGCTCAGGAAAGAAATGATGATGGTTATCGAGATAACTATAGAAATGATCCAGAAGCGGATTTTATGGAAGAAACATCAACGGAGTTTGCAGAACCTATTCAAGCTTTAGGTAGTACGAGGGAAGTGGAAAGTAACTGGGTAGGTTGGCTTTCCTTGGCTCTATCGATCATTTCACTTTTTGTCGCTCCAATTCTTTTTGGAGCTGCAGGTATCATATTAGGCTTTGTTGCCCGCAGAAGAGGAGCAGAAGGAATGGGGGCATGGGCGATCGGAATTGGTATCGTATCCATTGTTCTGGGCATCTTTATACTCCCATTTTTTTAACATGATGAAAAAAAGCTTGACAATTATATGTCAAGCTTTTTCTGTTTGCTGCTTTGCGTAATGCTCTGCTGCTATTTTATCAATTTCTTTCTTAAGTTCTTCGACCATGGTTTCTTCAGGGACTTTACGAACAATTTCACCGTGGCGGAAAAGGAGTCCTTCACCTCTAGCCCCTGCAATCCCTATATCAGCTTCTCGAGCCTCTCCGGGACCATTCACAGCACAGCCTAAAACGGCTACTTTTATCGGCGCTTTAATTGTTGAAATATAGTCTTCTACTTCATTAGCAATACTAATAAGGTCTATTTCAATCCTTCCGCAAGTTGGACATGAAATTAAAGTTGCTGCATTTGAGGCAAGCCCAAAAGATTTAAGTAATTCTCGAGCTACTTTTACTTCTTCTACTGGGTCTGCACTAAGAGAAATACGAAGTGTATTTCCAATCCCTTTACTTAAAATGACACCTAAGCCAGCTGCACTTTTTACTGTTCCGGCAAATAAAGTACCTGATTCAGTAATGCCTAAATGTAAAGGATAATCAAATGCCTTTGCTGCTTTTTCGTAAGCCTCGATTGCTAAATTTACATCCGAAGCTTTCATGGATACAATGATATCATGGAAATCAAGATCTTCTAATATTTTGATATGGTGTAACGCACTCTCAACCATACCGTCGGCAGTAGGGTATCCGTATTTCTCGAGTATCTTTTTCTCAAGAGATCCAGCGTTAACACCAATTCGAATAGGTATATTTTTTTCTTTTGCAGCATTTACGACAGCTTCAACTTTTTCACGTCTTCCAATATTCCCTGGGTTAATGCGAATTTTGTCTGCGCCACCTTCGATTGCTTTGAGGGCTAACTTATAGTCAAAATGAATGTCAACTACAAGTGGTATATCTATGCGACTTTTTATTTCTGCAATGGCATTGGCAGCTCGTTCATCTGGACAAGCAACACGAACTATTTGACATCCAGCTTCTTCTAACCGTTTAATTTCTGCTACGGTAGCTTCGACATCATGCGTTTTTGTTGTGGTCATACTTTGTATAACTAGCTCGTTATTTCCACCAATTGTTAAATTACCAACTTTAACTGGGCGAGTTTTGGTACGATGTATAATTTGACTCACGTATATATCTCTCCTTCAAGGATTATCTTCTAAATAAATTTGATCTTATGTCCTTTAATTACAGTATCTTTTTGCTCATAGAATATTGTAACAGTGAAAATACAAAATTGACAAGAATTTAACAGAATTCTTAAAAGTCATACAAAGGGAATTTATATGTTTGGCCTGCTTGCAATTGTTCTGGTTTTAAATTGTTATTTAAAGCTTCAAAATCATTTAAGAGCTGCTCCATTGAAACAGGAATGGGACCATTATATAACTCTTCGACAATAGATATCACTGTATCGCCTCTTTTAACCTTAACAAGCTGATGTTCCATTTGCTGTGTATTTAATGGTGATTCATCCCGATCAACGAATGGCGTATTTTCTTCTGTATTATTTTGTGAATTAATTACAGGTAACGAGCCAATGCTTATATCATAATAAAAGATATAAATAACAAATAAAAATAAGATAATGCCTATCATCTTTTTCTTCATTATTTCCACCCCGTTTGCATCGCTTTTATACCTATGTATGCATGTCCAAGAAAAATATTCCTAAAAATTTGTAAAGAATGCATATTAGTAATAATTAATAACAGTCTGAGCTAGTTATAATGTTAGGTTTACAATAGTTCTACCTACGTTATTTATTTAGGAGGAATTGTTAAATGAGGTAAAATAAAAACAGAGTAAGCCCTATTAGGTCTACTCTGTTTTGTTTATTTCTTCGGATTAGGTATTTGTTGAATGGCTAATGACAAAATGATAACACTTATCATAACATTTACCACAAATTGTGCAGGAAGTACGATGTGAAAAGCATCCATTAAGGTGAAAAATAAAGTCGGTATTGTTACACTATATGCAGATAAAATCCACGAATGTCGATATGTAATCTTTTTTGTTAAGACACTATTTATGATCAACCCGATGAACGCGAGTAACGTAATGCCTAGAAATTTCATACCGCTAGAAAAAATATACATGATAAGAATGAAAACAGGGATGATAATTATTAATAATGAGTCGAATGTGTTTATGAAATTTAGCATATCATCACTAGAAAATGATATATCCCCAAAGCTTGAATAATAAAATGATTGCTCATTGTCATTAGAAACATATACAGCTCTGTTTTTTAGCAACGCCAAGCCATCACCATCAATAATATTAACAGTGTCAATAATTGATATATTTTCACGACTATCGATGATTAACGAAAAATCATTTTTTGAAATGAGAATTGGTTCTTCGTCAAGGGTAGATAACTGACCATCCTCAATGTAAAAAGAAGGGAGGTCTGACTCAAAAACCTCATTCACAGTATTAACACCTTTAGAAATATCACTGGCAATAAAATATGCTGTAGGTATAATAGAGATTAATGTTAATAAAAACACATACAAAATTGTTTTTCCTATACCTTGAAAACGAAATTTAGCTATATCATTAGTTGAGTATAAGCTTTTAACTAATTGTCTGAAAATAGACATCTCAATAATCCCCTTTATTTTCTTTTTCTCTATCATAATTATTTTAGCGTGGTGAAAACTATAAAACAACGTCTAATATGAATGGTCATTTTATAAGTTGAAACATTGCTTTTTCCAGTTATTTGCGATAAGCACTAGCAGAAATTGTCCACCTTTCATTCGATTGTTAAGCTATTGTAAATTCTTTATTAAAAACCTTTACAATTCTAATGTATTTCGTTAATAATTGTATAGGGTTTTGTAAGCTTGTGTCGAAACTAGTCAGATAATTTTTCGGAGGTAGAAAAAGTGGAACTTGATGTTCAAAAGATGATTTTTGAATTTATTGGTGGTTTAGGTATCTTCTTATTTGGGATTAAGTACATGGGAGATGGACTGCAAAAATCCGCAGGTGACAAATTAAGAGATATTTTAGACCGCTTTACGACCAACCCATTTATGGGTGTCTTAGCTGGTATTATTGTAACAGTGTTAATTCAAAGTAGCTCAGGTACAACTGTTATTACAGTTGGTTTAGTCAGTGCTGGCTTTATGACTTTAAGGCAAGCAATTGGTGTAATCATGGGGGCAAACATTGGGACGACTGTTACTGCATTTATTATCGGTATCAAATTGTCAAATTACGCTCTACCAATTATAGCAGTAGGGGCTCTCTTACTCTTTTTCTTCAAAAATAAGAAAATTCACAATTTAGGTCAAGTAGTATTTGGCTTTGGTGCACTTTTTTATGGTTTGAAACTAATGAGTTCAGGGATGAAGCCACTACGTTCACTCGAATCGTTTGCTGAGTTAACAGTGAACATGAGTGAAATTCCAATTCTTGGAGTAGCTATTGGAACAATCTTTACTGTTATCGTGCAAAGTTCGAGTGCAACCATTGGGATATTACAGGAATTGTATGGTCAAGGTCTGTTGAGTTTAAATGCTGCATTGCCTGTTTTATTTGGTGATAATATTGGTACAACGATCACTGCGATATTAGCTTCAATTGGAGCATCAGTTGCAGCTAGGCGAGCTGCTCTGACACACGTATTATTTAATTTGGTTGGAGCAACTATATTTCTTGTTGGATTGAAGCTCTATACACAATTGGTTATTATGCTGCAAGAGGCATTTAATTTAAACCCAGAAATGACCATAGCATTCGCGCATGGAGCGTTTAATATAACGAATACGTTGATTCAATTACCGTTTATAGGTGTGTTGGCATATATTGTAACAAAACTTATACCTGGTAAAGATTCGGTAGTGGAATATAAAGCTAAGCATTTGGATCCTAACTTTATTGAGCAATCACCATCTATTGCATTAGGTCAAGCGAAAGAAGAAGTTGTTAGAATGGGTGAGTTTGCTACTCTAGGTTTAGAAGAGTCACATAAATATTTAAATAGCAATTTGCAGAAACATGCTGATCTATCTATGCAACTAGAGAGTGCCATCAATAATTTAGACCGGAAAATTACTGATTATTTAGTGTTACTCTCTTCAGCTTCATTGTCACAAAATGAATCAGAAGAGCACTCAGTGTTAATGGATACCGTACGAGATATTGAACGTATAGGTGATCATTTTGAGAATATTGTGGAGTTAGTTGATTATCAGCTATCAAATAAAGTGAAGATGACTGATTTAGCAAAAGCTGATTTAAAAGAAATGTTTGAATTAACAATTTCTACTGTGAAAGAATCAATTCAATCTCTTGAAGAAAACGATAAAGAATTAGCACGAGAAGTTGTGAAGAAAGAAGACAAGATTGATAAGATGGAAAGAACATTGCGTAAAAAGCATATTTTACGATTAAATGAAGGCAAATGCTCTGGACAAGCTGGAATTGTATTTGTGGACATCGTAAGTAATTTAGAACGTATAGGTGATCACGCTGTTAATATCGCTGAAGCGGTATTAGGAGAGTAAAAATAAGCATATAATCACAAGAGAGGTATGTTGGAAATCGAAATTGGATTTTTAATATACCTCTTTGTTATACGCTATTTTTCAATTCATTTTTCCGTTCCAGAGGCTTAAGCAAGTATACACCTAGTGTTCGTGGCATTTTGCTGCTTTAACATTTGCTCTTACAATACTCGATATACCGTCCATATTTAGTAAAAATAGCAACAACAGAGCCTTGTAAGTTAATTGACTTACATAAACAATCGGTGCTAGTATGAAATTGCTATTAACAAGTACAGGAGGCTTGGTGATGGAGTTATTGATTTGGATAATAGTGATTTGCTGTTTTATCATTTCTTTTGTTGGTTTAATATATCCGATTATTCCAAGTGTACTGTTTATCGTAGCAGGGTTCTTAATTTATGGGTTTCTAATTAGCTTTGAGCAATTTTCAACGTTATTTTGGATGATTCAAGGAACTTTTGTTTTGTTATTATTTGGTGCTGATTATGCAGCAAATCTAATCGGTGTCAAAAAGCTAGGTGGGAGCCAAGCCGCTGTATGGGGTAGTACAGTTGGCTTATTAGTAGGACCTTTTGTAATACCAGTAGCTGGGATCATTCTCGGGCCATTTCTAGGTGCTGTTGTAGCAGAGTTAGTTGTGCACAAGAAAAATGTTAAAGAGGCGACAAAAATTGGCTTAGGGTCATTATTTGGATTTTTAAGTGGTGTAGTGGCAAAAGGGTTCATCCAATTTATTATGATTATATATTTTTTATTTACTGCTTTGTAAAAAGTTTTACAATGTTAGTATGATTATATGGAGCTTTTGACATGGACCCTTAGCTCAGTTGGTTAGAGCTGACGGCTCATAACCGTCCGGTCGCAGGTTCGAGTCCTGCAGGGTCCATCTAAGCAAGCCTTTCAGGAATATATTGAAGGCTTTTTTTAGTTTGATTGAATGAGAAGAGTCAAAAATACATATAGTAAATTAGGGTTTGTTACAAGCAAATTAATTGAAATATTGTGGAAAATTTGCTAATCTATAAGCAACGAACTTAAGAAACATTCATGTTTAGTAATTATGAAAATGAATGTTGCACAGTTCACATTTTGTGTTCAAAAGTCTATGATTGAACACAGTTCATTACATAATTTGAGGAGGAATTATTATGGCATTTGAATTACCAAAATTACCTTATGAATATGATGCATTAGCACCTCACATTGACAAAGAAACGATGACAATTCATCACACAAAACATCACAATGCATATGTAACAAATCTTAATGCTGCATTAGAAGGAAATGAAGAACTTCTAAGCAAAAGCATTGAAGATGTAATGAGTAACTTGGACGCTGTTCCTGAAGCTGCTCGTACTGCAGTACGTAACAATGGTGGTGGTCATGCGAACCATAGCTTATTCTGGACGATTTTATCTCCAAATGGTGGGGGCGCACCTACTGGTGAGCTTGCAGATGAGATAAACAATAAGTTCGGAAGCTTTGACAGCTTCAAAGAAGCGTTTGCAAAAGCTGGAGCTACTCGATTTGGTTCAGGCTGGGCATGGTTAGTTGTTAACAACGGTGAGCTAGAAGTGACGAGCACACCAAACCAAGATACTCCACTTATGGATGGAAAAACGCCAATTCTTGGATTAGATGTATGGGAGCATGCATATTACTTAAACTATCAAAACCGTCGCCCTGATTACATTTCAGCTTTTTGGAATGTTGTAAATTGGGATGAAGTAGCTAAGCTTTATTCAGCATCGAAGTAAATAGTAAACAAAAAAACAACAGAGTGTATAACCTCTGTTGTTTTTTTGTTATAAACTTTTACTTAGGTTGTTTTTCGGCACAAATTATTGTCTTTCAATAAAAGTTAAACACGAATATAACTAACGTTTTGGGCATGTTTTCTTCTCATAGACATTTAATAATTAATATAAAAAGCAACAGTTTACGGATAAAGCCATTGCTAATTTATTTTAATAAATCCAATTGATGTTACGTTTATTTGTCAACATAATAATAGTTGTGTTCGTGTTTACCATTAATACGGCAACAATTTTTTCCTGCTTCATACATGTCATACATTTAAAAAGCCTATTTCTATATACATAACTAAATCGCCTAATTGGAAAACTACTTTGTAGATAAAGAAGGGGAGTTTTTCAATGTCGGCTTTACGCAAGTTAATTGGTGATGTGGATGTTAATAAGGATTTACTATTATTATTAATAATTGGAGGGCTGTATGCATTAAGTATTGCTTTATCAAATACATTCGTAAATGTGTATTTATGGAAGCAGTCAGGTCAATTTAAAGATTTAGGGATTTACAACTTATCAATTGTTATTATGCAACCATTAACATTTATAGTAGCGGGAAGATGGGCAAAGAAGATCGATCGCGTTCTCGTGCTAAGGCTAGGTGTAACATTTCTTGCAATATTTTTTATAGCCGTTCTTTTTTTTGGTGATCAAGCGTCTCGGTATTTAATCGTTCTTGGGGGACTGCTTGGAATTGGTTATGGGTTTTATTGGTTGGCTTATAATGTTCTTACCTTCGAAATAACTGAACCAGAAACACGTGATTTTTTTAATGGCTTTTTAGGAATTGTTACTTCATTTGGAGGGATGATCGGTCCCATAGCTGCAGGTTTTATTATATCTAGGATGGAAAAATTCACAGGATACACTGTTATTTTTTCAATATCTCTTGCATTATTTATCGGAGCTGTAATATTTAGCTTGTTTTTACAACCAAGAGCAGCAGAAGGTGACTTTGTATTAAAGAGGATCATCCAAGAACGAAGGCATAACAAGAATTGGGCAAATATTACAAATGCGCACTTTTTTCAAGGTGTACGAGAAGGAACCTTTGTCTTTGTTGTTTCTGTCTTAGTATTTATTACAACGAATAGTGAATTAGCTCTAGGGACATTTGGATTAGTAAATTCAGCAATTTCATTTGTTGCATATTATTTAGCAACGCGATTAATAAAACAAAAATATCGAAAAAAGGCAATCTTAATAGGTGGCTTGTTGCTATATATGTCCATTTTTTTAATATTATTTCATGTCACTTATACAAAGCTCATCATGTATGCTATCGCCATCGCAATTGCTTATCCGATGCTTTTAGTTCCATACATTTCATTAACTTATGATGTTATTGGCAAGGGGTGGAATGCAGCACAAATGAGAATTGAATATATAGTTGTACGTGAGTTGTTTTTAAATGGTGGAAGGATTGTCTCCATTTTATTATTTTTAATTGCAGTATCTTTTTTTGATGAACAAGTAAGTATTCCTATCTTGTTAGCCATCATAGGTACTGGCCATGCGTTCATTTATCTTTTTATAAGAAATATCGAGTTTGTAGATGAAAAAAATGTAGAATCAAATAAACAAGCTGACGAATGTACTCAACAAGTTGGAAATCGAGAAGGTGGTTCATCTGTATAGTTGAATTGCCTTTTTCATATTTTAACAATGGAAAATTCAGCTGCTATTATATAAAATAAATATTAATGAAATAATTAATGTAGTAGGTGAATGAATGAAAAAGAAACAGAAAAAAAATAAAAAGAAAAGGAATCATCTCCCATTTCGGTTGAATGTGTTATTTTTTATCGTTTTTTTACTATTTTCTACCCTGATTTTAAAGCTTGGTCTTACTCAGATCGTTTACGGGGAAGATTACAAACGTGAAATTGAAAAAAAAGAAGAGGTGACTGTTAGCGCATCCGTTCCAAGAGGAAAAATATATGATAGGAACGGTAATGTCATTGTGGATAATATACCGTTAAACGCGATTACATATACAGGTTTTCAAGGTACAACAGCGGATGAGCGTCTCGAGGTTGCGAGAGATCTTGCAATATTTATTGATAAGGATACTGAAAGTGTAACTGAACGTGATAAAAAAGACTTTTGGCTGTTAACACACCCTGAAGAAGCTTTAGAAAAAATAACAAAAGAAGAATTAAACAAAGAAGATGACGGTGAACTTGAAGCAAAAGATATATATAAGCTTCAGCTTGATAGAATCACTGAAGAGGAACTTGCCACAATAACTGGACAAGAGTTAGAAGTCTTAGCAATATATAGAGAATTTAGTGGATATGCACTCACACCACAAATCGTCAAAAGTAGAAGTGAAAATGAGAATGATGAAGTTACTGAAGAAGAGTATGCAGTTGTAAGTGAACATTTAGCTCAATTGCCTGGTGTGGATACGACCACAGATTGGTTACGTGAATACCCATACGGTGATACCTTTCGAACAGTATTGGGAAATATTACATCTTCAAAGGAAGGATTACCTTCTGAAGTAGAAGACTATTATGTCGCCAAAGAATATAGTCGTAATGACCGTGTAGGTAAAAGCTATATTGAGAAGCAATACGAAGAAGTGTTACATGGACAAAAAGAGAAGGTGAAAAATATTACAGACAAGGCAGGCAATCCACTTGATCAGGAAGTAATTACTGAAGGTGAAAACGGTAAAGATCTTGTTCTTTCTATTGATATGGAATTGCAAATTGCTGTTGAAAAAATTATTGAAGAAGAATTATTAAATGCAAAAAGCAAACCAGGATCTGCATTTTTAGACCGTGCTTTTGTTGTTATGATGAATCCATCAACTGGAGAAGTGCTTTCGTTAGCAGGAAAGCAATATACGACAAATGAACAAGGTGAAGTAGAGCTTTGGGATTATGCTATCGGGACCTTTCAAGAAGCTTTTGAAATGGGATCAACAGTGAAAGGCGCAACTTTGTTAACTGGGTATGAAACAGGTGTTGTTAATCCTGGTGAGAGGAAATTAGACGAGGTATTATATATTAAAGGTTCTCCCCAAAAAAAATCATGGGAGGTAATGGGCCGGATTAATGATCTTTATGCTCTTAAAAGGTCATCGAACGTATATATGTTTAAAATTGCAATTTCATTATTAGGTGGAGAATATCAAAGAAACCAACCTATACCATCAAATCCAGAAGCGTTTGATTTATTTCGCTACTATTTTAACCAATTCGGACTGGGAATAAAAACAGGAATTGATTTGCCAGGAGAAGGAACTGGTTATGTGGGACAAGACACAACCTCAGGTTTACTGCTAGACATGGCCATTGGACAATATGATACATATACGCCTCTACAGCTAACACAATATGTGTCAACGATTGCCAATGGTGGTTATAGAATTAAGCCTCAAGTTGTGAAGGATATTCATGAGCCATCTCCCGACCAAGAAGGGTTGGGACCTGTATTAAAAGAATTTGAACCTTTGGTGTTAAATAAGATTGACATGAAGACAGAATATATTGAACAAGTGCAAGAAGGGTTTCGTCAAGTTATGCAGGAAACTGGAGGAACAGCCTTCGGTCATTTCGGAGCGAGTACTTACAAACCTGCTGGAAAAACAGGAACAGCAGAGGTATATCCAGACGGAGAAACACTTGCATATAACTTAACATTAATTGGATATGCTCCATACGATAATCCTGAGGTCTCATTTGCTGTTGTTGTTCCAAACGCTGATACAACAGGTAAAAGTCAAATAAACAAAGATATTGGTAAAAGGATCTTGGACACATATTTTGATCTCAAACAACAAAGGGCAAGTGGTACAACACAGCAATCTACGGAAGAAGCTACTAATACAGAGTCGGAAGTAATTGATACAACAACTGAAGCTGAAAATGAAATTGAAAATGAAAATGAATAAAGGTTTACATTTTATAAAAAAAAGCACTTCAACCTTGAGTGCTTTTTTTGTGGTTTCACAATGAGTATTGTTTTCATAATAAGAAATAAATAGGTATCTATCATCATTTATGACTGCTTTTCTTCTTTATATAGTTAAATTAATACCACATCGTTTACAAAAAAGGTTAGTTGCTATGTTAATACAAATTAAACTGATCCTTAAAATCCACTCGACTTGCTGCTCTCCGAAGGATAAACACCTATATTCATACAGCTATTCTTCTATAAAACTACGACAATCCGAGAAAAATACATCTAGCTTGTCTAACTTACTATCATTAGCAATAATTTTTACGAAAAGAAGCTTATTATTCAACAAAGCTCAGCATAATATTCGATCTTTACAATAGTTTAACAAATGGTTAAAACCACATTAATAGTCAAGCGTTATTCTAATAACGGTAAGACAAAACAAACGAATTTTTCCTAGGGGGAATAATGAAGATGAAGAACTTTAAAGTTTTAGCATTATCAACAATGTTAGGAGCAACGATGGCTTTTTCAGCAGCTTGTGGCTCCGATGAAGCATCAGATGATAACACTCAATCTGAAGCTGGGGATAAACTTCAAGGATCGGTCATCATAGACGGCTCTTCTACTGTATTTCCTATTATGGAGGCAGTAGCATACGAATATTATAGTGTGCAACCAGAAGTAGAGGTTCCAGTTGGATTATCTGGTTCAGGAGGGGGCTTTAAAAAATTCGTCGTAGGGGAAACGGATTTAAGCAATGCTTCACGTCCGATTAAGCAAGAAGAAGCGGATATAGCTAAAGAAAATAATATTAAATATATTGAATTAGAGCTTGCATTTGATGGCTTAACAATTGTAGTAAACAAAACTAATGACTTTGCAAAAGATTTAACTGTTGAAGATTTACGAAAGATTTGGTTAGAAAACGATTCTCTTGAAACAAAAAAATGGTCTGACATAAATCCTGATTGGCCAGCAGAAGAAATAGAATTTTATGCTCCAGGCACAGATTCAGGAACATATGATTACTTTGATGAAGTCATTTTAGAGGAAAAACAAATTGAAGAAGATAACATTACGTTATCAGAAGATGATAACACGCTTGTCACAGGTGTTTCTGGTGATGATTATGCTATTGGGTTCTTCGGATATGCTTATTACCTAGAAAATCAAGATAAATTAACTGCTGTAAAAATTAACGGGGTTGAACCTAATGGGGACACAATTGAAACAGGTGAATATACACCATTATCACGTCCATTATTCACATATGTAAATGTTGAATCTTTAGGTGAAGCACAAGTATATGATTTTGTTCATTACACATTAGAAAATGCAGCTATAGCAGCTGAAGAAGTTGGTTACGTACGTTTACCTCAAGAACAATATGATGAGCAATTGGCAAAAATTGAAGAACACAAAAAATAAAGAAAGAACATGTAGTGAGAAGCGGTGGGTGATGCTTCTCACTCTGTTATGGGTGGAAAGGGGTTTTCATTAGTGGCTATCGAAAGACCAAATATAGATAGATATTCAGTCAAAGAGATGATCCAAGAAAACAAACAGAAAAAGGGCATTTCAAACATGGCTGAAAAGTTAGTACCAAAAATATTATTTATTACTGCACTTATCTCTGTATTAACTACGGTAGGGATTATCTTTACCCTTATATTTGAGACGATAACTTTCTTTAATAGAGTATCAATTGTAGATTTTTTTACGTCAACAGCTTGGAAACCATTCTCATCTAGTAATCCATCATATGGTATAGGTGCATTGATTTCAGGTACATTGCTAATTACAGTCATTGCAATGATTGTGGCAATACCGATCGGTGTTGCTTCAGCTATATTTTTGAGTGAATATGCTTCAGAAAAGACTAGAAAGATTATAAAACCGATTCTTGAAGTGCTAGCTGGGATCCCGACGATTGTTTATGGTTTTTTTGCATTAACGTTTGTAACACCTATACTTCAAAAGATTATTCCTGGTTTATCAATTTTTAACGCCTTGAGTCCAGGTATCGTTGTTGGAATAATGATTATTCCAATGGTTGCCTCATTATCTGAAGATGCGATGAGCTCGGTTCCTAATAAAATTCGTGAGGGAGCATTAGCTTTAGGTGCAACGAAGTTTGAAGTGGCAATCAAAGTTGTTCTTCCAGCAGCTTTATCTGGTATCATTGCCTCATTTGTCTTAGCTATTTCTAGGGCGATTGGTGAAACGATGATTGTAACTGTTGCAGGTGGTGCAACACCTACATTTTCATTAGACGTTACGCAATCGATACAAACGATGACTGCTTACATCGTACAAGTGAGTTTAGGTGATGCGGGCTATGGAACAACAATATATTACAGTGTTTATGCAGTAGGGATGACCCTATTCGTATTTACTTTAATAATGAATTTGATTGCTCGTTATATTTCACGCCGCTTCAGGGAGGAATATTAACATGAAGTTAATTGATAAAGATCGTGTTCAGCGCTTAATGCCAAGAAGACTATTGAAAAATAATTTGTATAAAATTCTTTTTTATGCTGCAACAATGTTTGGATTAGTTGTGTTAGCAATGTTATTGTATCGGGTATTGACTCAAGGATTAAGCTGGTTAGATGTAGACTTTTTACAAAATAATGCTGCTCCAAGAGCAGAACGGGCAGGAATTAAAGCAGCGTTAATTGGCTCGATTTGGCTAATGGCTGTCGTTGCTCCTGTTTCAATGATTATTGGTATAGGAACCGCTATTTATCTAGAGGAATACGCGAAGAAAAATCGTTTTAATGATTTTATTCAAACAAATATTTCAAATTTAGCGGGAGTACCATCAATCGTTTTTGGTTTATTAGGATTAACAGTATTTGTTAGAGCTTTACATTTAGGCACAAGTGTATTGGCTGCGGGGTTGACGATGAGCTTATTAATATTGCCAGTTATCGTTGTTGCATCACAAGAAGCGATAAAAGCTGTGCCGAATGAATTAAGAGAAGCATCTTATGGTATGGGGGCAACGAAATGGCAAACAATTCGTAGAGTAGTTTTACCTGCTGCCATCCCAGGTATGTTAACAGGTAGTATTTTAGCGCTTTCTCGTGCAATTGGTGAAACTGCTCCATTAGTAGTTGTTGGAATTCCAACCTTTGTTATGTTCTTACCAGATAATTTATTAGACTCATTTACTGCCATGCCATTACAAATATATAACTGGACTGGAAGGCCACAAGAAGATTTTCAACATGTAGCTGCAGCCGGAATTATTGTGTTGTTGATTGTCTTAATTGTTATGAATTCAATAGCTGTATTTATTAGAAATAGATTTGAAAAACGTTATTAAAAAGGGCAATTTTTTGAAAAAGTCCTCTTAACTAAATTACAACAGTAAAAACGAGGATTTATCCACGTAGGTATAATTTTAAACGTTATTAGTTCTAGCTATGAAAAGTCAAAGCAGCCTAAAAAATAGAGAACAATAAAATGATGATGGAGGGTTTTCAATGAACATTACAACGGTAAAACAACAAGATAGTAAAAGTGTAATAGATGCGGGTTCGAAGGCATCTGCTAACAAGGAAATTGTCTACCAAACGTCGAATCTTAATTTATGGTATGGAGAAGATCATGCATTAAAAAATATTGACCTAGATATAGCAGAAAATGAAGTAACAGCAATCATTGGGCCATCTGGGTGTGGAAAGTCGACATTTATTAAAACACTGAACAGAATGGTTGAGCTTATTCCTATTGTGAAGACATCAGGACAAATTTCATACAGAGGTAAGAATATTTTTGACAAGTCTTATCGGGTCGAGGAGCTTCGTACACAAGTAGGGATGGTTTTCCAAAAACCAAATCCGTTTCCAAAATCAATTTACGAAAATATCGTATATGGTCCAAAGATACATGGGATTAAAAATAAAAAGGTGCTGGATGAAATTGTAGAGAAAAGTCTAAAAGGAGCGGCAATTTGGGATGAGGTAAAAGACCGCCTTCATGAAAATGCATATGGTTTATCAGGCGGGCAGCAGCAACGTCTTTGTATTGCAAGGTGCTTAGCAATTGAACCAGATGTAATTTTAATGGACGAACCGACTTCAGCATTAGATCCAATCTCTACTTTAAAAGTAGAAGAGCTTATACAGGAGTTAAAGCAACAGTACAGTATTATCATTGTTACACATAATATGCAGCAGGCAGCTCGTATTTCAGAGAAAACCGCATTTTTCTTAAGCGGTGAGGTAATTGAGTTTTCAAATACTGATAAACTATTTTCAACTCCTAATGATAAACGAACTGAAGATTATATAACTGGTCGCTTCGGGTAAAGAGCGTTGGAAAAATAGGTCAAAAAATGACAGAGAAGAACCACTAGTGGAGAATTTACTTTTTTGAAGCTATTAGTATACGCTGAAATCGTATTTCATGATGAAGGAAGCCGATTGCAACTTTGAATTAGTCAGTTTTGTATAAATAAAGATTTTCCCAGGACTTTTAACCGTAATATAAGGTAATCCATATATGATTGGAGAGAAAAGCATGGTTGTAAGAGGAGCATTTGAACTTGATTTACAAGTACTAAAGGATAAATTAGTAGAGCTAGGTCAACTTACAGATCAAGCATTAAACGAGTCAATAGAAGCACTCACTACTCAAAATATTGATCAGGCATTAACGGTCATTGATGACGATACACCAATAGATCTATTAGACGAAGAAATAAATGATTTTGCTATTTTGTTAATTACAAAGCAACAACCTGTAGCTATTGATTTACGAAGAATTATAGTAGCAATAAAAGTATCTACAGATGTAGAACGAATTGCTGATTTTGCAGTGAATATAGCAAAAGCTACGATTAGAATTGGTGAAAAGAGGCACATAAAATCATTGGATAAGATCGTAAAGATGCAGGAGCATGCTATACAAATGTTAAATCTTGCAATACAAGCTTACGAAACAGAAGATGTACTATTAGCGAAAAAAGTTGTAGAGATGGATGATTTTGTTGATCAGTTATATGGTGAGAATATTAGAGAGCTTCTCGAGTTAACGAAGACTAACAGTGAACAAATGTCACAAATAACTCAGCTATCGTTTGTTTGTCGTTATATAGAACGTATAGCAGATCATGCTACGAATATTGCGGAAAATATCTTTTATATTGTTAAAGGAAAACGTTACGAGTTAAATGATTAAATAGAGCAAGAATAAGAAAAGATTTGAAGAACTTTTCGAAAACGACTGAAAAAAATAAACCAACCTGATATATGATTCAGGTTGGTTTATTAACATTAAGTTCATATTATTCAGGAATCGTCTTTTCTGTTAATAAACTTACAATATTTTCAATTGTCATATTACTGCTAACCTCAAACTTTCCAACCTGAATTTGGCGGGTAAGCTTTTGATCCATAAAGTATTGTTGTAGTTCCTTACCGTTTGATATAATTTTAGCTTCCTCTAGTATTGAAGAAATTTCTGAGCTTGTCATACCAGTGTTAACTTGTAAATGGTATATACGGATAGGTTCTGATTGAGGTTCATGTTGATTTGTTGAATTATTATCTTCACTAATAACATTTTCGCTAGATTCATATTCTTGTATGATCAAGCTTTGTTCTTTTACTTGATCCTTTAATAACTTTATTTCAGCTTTAAGCTCTTCAGATTCTGGGACAACATGATCAGCTGTTCTTGTCGTTTCAAGGATGGTTTGTTCTGAGCCTGATGTTATAAAGTAAATGGAGCCTAACACAGTAGTAGCTGTAATTAAACCAGATGAAAATGCTCGTAAACTATGTTTATTCAACATGATTTCCTCTCATTCTACTAAGGTGATTAACAATGATTCCAACCTCTTCTATTGTTAATGAAGTCTCTTTAGCTATTTCGTCAACAGTTTGTCCAAGGTTCAATAATGATTGAATTTGTTCATGTTTAGCGTCATGCGTTGCTTTTGTTCGTAGCGTATTGTTTTCTTGTTGTTGAAAAGTGTTATTGGGTAACACACTTTCGTTGACAAGAAGCTCTTCTTCCAAGATCTTTAGTTTCTTTTTCACTTGATAATTGTCTTGCATAACTGATAAGGATAATTGTTCTATTTGTTTTTCTAAGTCACCTACTTTATCTTTACTAACAAATGAAACAATAAGTAAAATAATTGCAATAGAGAATAAAATAACAATTGCATAATCCATCAAATCACCCCAAAATATTCTATTTCTATATACTGTTATATCATAATTTTGTAATAGTTAGCTGTAAAATGTTAAAAAAGATAAGACTCTTTTTGATAAGTTTGTTGATATTCGTATTAATGATAGTGGACACCTGATTTTCACAAGTAGAAAAGATGCTAAGAAGCTTAAATACATATGTGTTTATATGATAGTATGAAATGCATTAACCTTTTCAAAAGCAGTCAAAAAAAGAATTATACATCATAAAGTAATATGAAACATTTTGCTGGTAGAAGAAAGTTAACAGGAGACTTACTATATTTCCCGATGAGGTGAATCAATTTAAGTAGGTAAGAATAAAAAAAGCAGTAGGAATGTATTCCTACTACTTACTTAGTTTCACGATGAAGAGTTGATTTTTTATCTCTTGAGCAATATTTTTTAAGCTCAAGGCGATCTGGGTTGTTTCGTTTATTTTTTTTAGAAATATAGTTACGCTCTCCACATTCTGTGCAAGCTAATGTAATATTTACACGCATGTTCATATCCCTCCAAACATTAAGCTTTAAATCAGACTATACAATAATACCATTATTCTATATGAAATTCTAGTGTCTTTTTATGATTTTCCTAATAACACTTTTATCTACTTTATGGAAATTACGAATGATCTATAGCGCTTAAATTAATTTCATAATCGCAAACTAATACTTTTTTTGCACTTTTCGTAAGCTTTGTTGCTATGTTATAAAATTAGAAGCGCGAGAAGAATTTTATATGTTTGTCATCGCCTTAGAATAGGCCACGCATTCTTAGTCTAGTAGTGAACGTGTTTATTTCTATCTGAAAACAACCTTTTGCAAAATCATTTAGAAGTATTTGATTTTTTGCTACACTTAAAGAATAGGCCCCATCCGTTTTATTCTTTATCAATACAGCAATTGCAATGTAATTACATTCATTTGTCGTTTATGATGGAAATGCAAGTACTAAGAAATTTATACTGAAGGTGATTATAATGGAAGAAAAGCATCATCTGCGTAATATAGTGAAAAAGTCTTTACATAAAATAGATGACTACACCTACCATGATTGGTCTCATTTAATCTCTCAACGCCTGTTTTCACATCGTCTGTGGAAAGATACAAATACAATTGGAATTACTATATCTAAAAGGCCGGAAGTTGATACAATTCCAATTATAGAAAAAGCATGGAAGCATAATAAAAAAGTAGTAGTACCAAAATGTCATCCGAAAAAGAAGAAGATGACATTTAGGGAAATTAGCTCTTTTGATCAACTGGAAATGGTTTATTATGGCTTACAGGAACCTATAGAGGAACTAACAAAAGAGACAGCATCTCATGATATAGATTTATTAATTGTACCAGGGTTGTGTTTTACAAAAACTGGAGATCGTCTGGGATTTGGTGGGGGATATTATGATCGATATTTAGTCAATTATATAGGTAATACAGTTTCGTTAGCCTTCGCTATTCAAATAGTGCAGGCTTTACCAACTGAATCATTTGACAAGCGTGTACAAAGAATTCTAACGAATGAAGAGGAAATTATTTGTAATGAATGATAATTATTTATTTTATTTTGCAATCATATTTGTAGCGGCTCTTAGCGGTAAAAGACTTAAATCGCTATCTTTATCTGGTGCAATTGCAACAATCATCATTGGGGTAATTGTTATTTTGGGGTTTGGGTGGAAAGGACTATTTATACTAGGTAGTTTTTTTGTAAGTTCAAGTCTGTGGAGTAAGTTCAAGCTGGAAAAAAAAGCATTCGTAGTAGAAAAAGTGGCAAAAGGTGATGAGCGTGATTGGGTACAGGTTTTGGCGAATGGGGGTGTGCCCGCCTTTGCTAGTTTGTTATATTATTTTGACCCAGTAAATATTTGGCTATACCTTTTCCTAATATCTATTGCAGCGGCAAACGCAGATACGTGGGCTTCAGAGTTAGGTACTTTGAGTAAGAAGAAGCCTTTCTTAATTACCACGATGAGGAGAGTGGACCCAGGAACGTCTGGAGCGATGACAATATTAGGTACTGTTAGTTCGTTAGGTGGTGCTTATTTTATTGCAATACTTGCATCCTTGATTTGGAATGAATTGACGATATTATTGATACTATTCATTGGTTTATTTGGATTTATTGGGAGCTTAATTGATACACTACTCGGGGCAACTGTCCAAGTTGTATATCAATGCCCAAAGTGCTCGTTAGTTACTGAAAAAACAGAACATTGTGGTAAAACTTGCGATCATTTGAAAGGCTTCCACTTTTTAAATAATGACATGATAAATTTATTAGCTATCACAATTTCGGCTCTATTGGGTGGGCTCATTTTACTCTAGGTTATAATGAATATTTTCATTCTCTGATCAGTGAATAAAATTGTAACAATATCGCAATATATATAACGCTTACATAGTATTTCAAACGTTAGAAATTAGTGTATATTTATTAATGTAGGAACAAAGAAAACAACATAATCAATATCATTATAGTTTAAAATCTGCGGATATATTTATATTTCGTTCGCGTAGGAAACATCAACTTTGTTTGGAGAAATTTTGTTGATTGAGAACTGTTGAAGTTATTTGCAGAATGCTTTCAAAGAAATTTTTTGATATATAAGAAAGGTGGTATATATTATGGCTAATAATGTTAATCGTGTTGTACTAGTAGGAACTGGGGCAGTAGGTTCTAGCTATGCGTTTGCTCTTCTTAATCAGGGGGTAACGGAAGAATTAGTGTTAATTGATTTAAATAAAGAAAAATCAGAAGGGGATGCAATGGATTTAAACCATGGGGTTGCTTTTGCGCCATCTCCTACGAAAATATGGTTTGGTGACTATAGTGATTGTCAAAAGGCTGACATCGTTGTTTTATGTGCTGGTGCAAATCAAAGACCAGGTGAAACTCGATTGGATCTTGTAGGAAAGAACGTTAAAATTTATAAAACAATTATTGATCAAGTAATGGCTAGTGGTTTTGATGGAATTTTCATCGTCGCTGCAAACCCAGTTGATATATTAACGTATGCAACATGGAAACTTTCTGGTTTACCAAAAGAACGTATTATTGGTTCAGGGACTATTTTAGATACAGCACGTTTTAGATATTTAATTGGTGATTATTTTAATGTAGATGCAAGAAATGTTCATGGTTATATAATCGGTGAGCATGGAGATACAGAGTTACCAGTGTGGAGCCATGCAGATATCGGTGGAAGATCGATTGTAGATATAGTAAATGATGAAAATGAATTTAGTAAGGAAGATTTGGATGAAATATTCGTTAATGTCCGGGATGCCGCATACCAAATTATTGAACGCAAAGGTGCGACTTATTATGGTATAGCAATGGGCTTAGTTCGACTTACTAAAGCGATATTACAAAATGAAAATTCTGTTTTAACTGTATCTACTTACTTAAATGGGGAATACGGTGAGCAGGATGTTTATATTGGAGTTCCGGCAATCGTTAATCGACAAGGTATACGTGAAATCGTAGAATTAAAACTTGATAAAACTGAACAAGAACAGTTTTCACATTCAGTCAAAGTCTTGAAGGACACTATGGGACCAGTGCTAGGAAATTAAATATGTACAATAAAAAGGGGGAGACCCCTTTTTTTATTTTCAGTTTTGTGAAGATTAGCTATTATTGAGCAGATAGTCGGTCCTAGATAATTGTTATAATAAGACTCTTTACGTAAACCTTGTTGCTCATGTTCCTGCCCTAGAGGATTAAGATGTCCACTTTAAACAACAGTCATCATTTTATAGTAGAAAGGCTGCCAAGAAATTTAGTATTTTAAAGTGTGTAAACCTTATTAGTAAAGAAGAAATAAGGTATGTGAAAACTGCCCTTTATAAAGGCTTGTTCTGTAATTAAATGTCCATGATTAAATTAAGCATTTAACCTTTTGGATATCCTATGGATAAAATGACTTAAAAAGATAAAAGGTATATCTAAGGAGGTTGCACATATGGAACTAAGGTTTTTTCGATTTATTATACTCATCGTACTTGGGTTTTGTATGTATCGCTACCGTTATAGGGTAGCAGATGCTTTGTTACAGATTCCTTTTGTTAGCAAAATGTTTGTCAGATTAACAATGAAGATTCCTTTTATAAGAGAACAATTTATTAACACAGCCTTTCGAGTCTAGTTAGACTCGAAAGGCTTATATTTGTTAATATATGTACTACTAGATATAATGGTAAAAAGACAGAGCTTTCTATTTGATGTAGCTAATAACTAAAAGGGGTTTTTAGGGTATTAATACCGTTAGAAAAGTAAGCTACCACAGCCTTTACTTAATTAGAACAGCTAGATGAATATTTAATATTATTCGTCTTAATAAGAAAGGTTCTTTTCGTAAACCTTGTTGCTATCGTTCTTAAAATACGTTCAACACAACAGCAAATCTAGTTGTACACGTGTTTATTTTTTTATATGTAAAACAACAAACTATACGAAAACAGGTTTTAAAAAATGACACCCGCCCTGTGTATTTGGAATTTCTTATTGTATACGAAAAACGACACTCAAAGAGGGAACATCCTAAGAAAAAAAAGAGGGTACATATGTATTGGGATTTAATTGGATTTGATTTGGATAATACAATTGTTCATTATGAAAGAACGTTTCAAAGAGCAATGATACATTGTTATAAAGTATATATGTACACAAACCATCTTCACAACAAAATTGAAGCAGATATATGGTTTCCTGTTTTCAAAAAATATTGTGACATGTATTGGCATCTATACGAAAATAATTGCATGTCTAGAAAGGAATACAGGCGTAAGCGCTTCGTTCATTCAGCTAATGAGCTTGGACTACCTGTAACAAAAAACATGGCAGACGAATTTCAAGAAGAATTTGACCGGGTAGTTAGTAAATATACAGTACCAATAGATGGGATTACGAGAATTTTATCAAATTTAGTGCAAAAGCAACTTCGACTCGTTGTCATCACAAACGGTAAAATGGATATACAATATAGAAAGATTATACAAATGGGTTTGCAAACAATATTTCCAAAGGAATTTGTGATTGTTTCAGAAGATGTAGGTGTTGAAAAACCACAACAGCAAATTTTTGATCACGCGAAAAACGTTGTGAATATGGAAGTGAAAAAAGCACTATACATAGGTGATTCATGGGAATTGGACGTGTTAGGTGCTAAACAAGCAGGATGGGATGCAATTTATTTTAATACAAGAAATCAACAGCCTTCTACAGCTGATTGCATCTACGGAACTTGTAGACAAATTGATGAACTTTCCGAATTGCTTCATATATAGAAATTACTATAGAAGGACTTTTAAGTAAACTTTGTTTGCTATCATTCCTTGGATGTCGTTTTAGAGAAGATAAGATAGCACCATAACAAGTTGTATTCCAGTTTTGTTGTTAGTGGGATTAACAACAATCTATGCGAATACAGCCTATAAGAAAGATTACTTTAGTGACTAATATTCAAACAATTCAGAGGGGAGATTACCAATTGAATTCTAAGCAAGACGTTTTGTACTGGGGGATCATCAATCAATTAGTAGTTCAAGAAAATTATAGGATCCTAACTGTCTCAAATGACCACCAAGAAATTTGGCTGGAGCCGACGACAAGAAAGAAAAAGAGAGTAATCAGAATATTGCGGCATGACCTTGATTGGAGTAATTGGCTCGAGCGTGACATGCAAGTAGTTCTACAAAAAGTCGATAGCTTACGTAGAAAAACGATTAGAAGAGGTTTAGAAGTTGTAAATTTGTACATATCAACTTTCCCCCCTGTTGATGACTGGGAATTTCGAACTAAAGAGCCCCTAGTTGCTGGCAAGAATAGTGAAACGAAAGTACATTCATTTGTTATTCATTCAGAGAATATTCAACAGGGATTAAGTGATATATCACATTTACTGCAATTTCATCCACATGTTGACACGGATAAGATTTTAACAGAGCCATTGTTGTTAGAAAATCTAAAAAAAGAAGTATTTACAGTTGCACAACAAAAGGTCAAAACAGAGCAACAATTGTTTCAGTATGGGAAACCAAGATGGACATATATTTTTATTATGATTCAATTAGGAATGTTTTTTTTATTGGAATTTAGTGGTGGGAGTCAAAGTTCTCAAGTATTAATGAAGTTTGGGGCAAAATACAATCCATCAATTCTGGCAGGTGAGTGGTGGAGATTTTTTACTCCAATGTTCTTACATATTGGCTTCTTACATTTGCTTATGAATACCGTAGCATTATTTTATTTAGGATCCGCGGTTGAAAAAATATTTGGTAGCACGAGATTTTTTATCATTTATATGTTTGCTGGTTTTTCAGGAACTTTGCTAAGCTTTGCCTTAAGTTCCTCACTATCAGCAGGAGCATCCGGGGCGATCTTTGGATGCTTTGGTGCTTTGTTATTTTTTGGAGTTATACATCCTAACTTATTTTTTAGAACAATGGGTATGAATATACTTATAGTGATCGGCATCAATTTATTATTTGGGTTTAGCGTACCATCAATTGATAATGCAGGACACATAGGAGGGCTTATAGGTGGTTTCTTGGCGGCAAGTATTGTCCATTTACCTAAACATAAGCACTTAGTGAAGCAGACGATATTCTTATTAACTACTGTGATTTTCGTCTCTGTGTTTGCCTATTTAGGTTTTTCTTACCCTAAATTTGATCCTGCTGTATCCCTGTCAGTTGCCCAAGAGTATATAGACAAGGAGGATTACCAAGCGGCTTATGATTTATTGCGAAATACATCACAAGACCATCAATATGAGGCAGACCAACTATTTTTATTATCTTATATAGAAATAAAACAAGGTAACTTTGATTTAGCTAAACAAAACCTACTAACAGTAATTGATATAGATCCGTTATATGATGAGGCTTATTTTAATTTAGCATTGATTTATACACATGAAGGTAACTATGAACAAGCTTTAGAGTTGTCGGAAGATGCATTAGATATAAAACCAAATAATAAAGATTATAAAGAATTATATACACAACTTATGAATTCGAAGGAATCTGTTGAATAAGTTTTACAGCTTCACCATCTCTTGTTTCAATTAAAATAATCAGATGAGTATAATCTTTACTAAGTAAAATAAGAGGTATGGTACTACCAACTGGCTCTATAATGGTACCATCCTTTTTTTTAATGCCCAGGAAATAATTTTTGTATAACCCCTCCCATAAATTACCCAGGATTTGTTGTGACTTTTCAGCATTATTATTAATGAATGGTTTGTCATTAAATAGTACAATGTCTGAAAGAGGAATTTGTATATAATTTTTCAATGGTAATTGAAAATGATCTACTAAACGCTTCCAACTATACTGTAATTGCTGTTTTACAGCATGATCTAAAACATACTTCCACTCCTTTTGTTCCTTATTTTCCGCTATTCGAAATGATTGCAGGGGGGCAAATAAAGAATTAATTACGTACAGCTCGTCAAAACTCATTTGTTGGCTACTTTTAATGTTCAAATCATCATTATGTAATTCAGCATGATGGTAGGAGATTGTCACAAAGTATCTGCTTTCATCCGCTTGGATTTTTTTGTATTGGGCAATTTTCTCACTGTAATCCTCCCACTCTGAGAGAGTATCTAATAATCTCCCATTCGCATACAGCAAAGAAATATCTTGTCTTAAATACGCTTCTCTATCTAAAACTGAGGTGACATCCCATTCAATGATATATTTATTATTTTTTGGTTTATCCAATAGCGTAAGTGTGCTGTCTGTATGAGTAAACGTTACATCAGGATCTATAGGGAAGTAAATGATGCTTTCTTGTGTAGTGTCATGTTGTACAAAAACGAACAGTATTGCTGTGAAAATTGAAAAAAGAGCTAAAATGATAAAAAACGATCGTCTCTTCATACTAACCCTCCGTAGCATAGTAAAGATGTTAACTAACTAGCTAACTCATATTTTAGGACTTACTCTATGCGAAAACATCGTTGCAATTGTTACCAACTTAGAACATCCAGAAATAGATTTTATTAGATGGTCATTGATGAAAGATGCAAGGATACTACAAACGATAACTGGATTTATTTTTGGTACTTAGTAAGAAAAACAACAAATAATACGAAAATTGCTACTATCTTAGTAAATCTTTATACACTATAAAACTACCTATTTGATAAATAGTTGTAGATAACCATTAACAGGTATTTTATAAATATGTATGAATCAACTTGTACAAATATCCACTAATAGATCATTCAAAGGTATTTTTTTTTGAAATAGAGTCAATGATGGTGGAAGAAGTTTGTTTGGTGGTGATGAGATGGATATGAGAACTAAAGTAACACCTGTTTCAGAAAACATAGCTGAAAATATACAATTTTTACGCAAGGAATTGGGTGTTGAGAAGAGCTTTGATGTAATTCATTTAGACGTTGAATATGCTAAAAGAGATATGGCCTTATTTTTAATTGATGGATTTGCTAAAGATGATATACTCCATTATTTGATGAAAATCTTATCCGAGTTAACAGAAGAACAACTTGAAAAAGATGTATTGCAAAAGCTTCTAAAAACTTATATTCCTTATGTGGAGGTTGAAAAGACAGATAATTTAGAGACTGTAGTAGATGCTGTGTTGGCAGGGCCTACAGCATTAGTCGTTGATGGTATTGAACATGTCATTATCATTGATGCGAGAACATATCCTGTCAGGGGTCCAGAGGAACCAGATATTGAACGTGTTGTTCGAGGTGCAAGGGATGGTTACGTTGAAACAATAGTCTTTAATACTGCATTGACAAGGAGACGAATACGTGACCGAACATTACGTATGGAGTATATGCAAGTTGGTAGACGGTCAAAAACAGATATATGTATTTGTTATTTAGAGGATATCGCGGACACAGGACTAGTAGAAGATATAAAGCAGTCATTAAATAAAATAGATACAGATGGTATACCTATGGCAGAAAAAACAATTGAGGAATTTATTTCAGGTAGACATTGGAACCCTTATCCGTTAGTTAGATACACGGAAAGACCTGACACCGCAGCAGCTCATATTTATGAAGGACATGTCATTATTATTGTCGATGGTTCTCCTAGCGTAATAATTACGCCTACAACATTTTGGCATCACTTACAGCATGCAGAGGAATATCGAAATAAACCAATTGTAGGAGCGTATTTGCGTCTTGTGCGTTTTGTAGCAATTTGGGCATCGCTCTTTCTTTTACCATTGTGGTATTTATTTGCAAGCCATCCTGATTTATTACCAGAAGGACTGGAATATTTAGCTCCAAAGGATGTAGGAGAAATTCCGTTATTATTACAGATTGTGCTAATAGAAATAGGTATGGATATGTTAAGGATGGCATCTATACATACTCCATCTTCATTAGCAACTGCGCTAGGCTTAGTTGCAGCTATTTTAATTGGTCAGGTTGCAATTGAAGTGGGTATATTTATTAATGAAGTTGTTCTTTATTTTGCTGTTGTAGCTGTTGGAACTTTCGCCACACCTAGCTATGAAATGAGTATGGCAAATAGGTTAATAAGAATTGCAATCTTATTATTTACTGCCACTTTTGGTCTAGCAGGCTTTGTTATTAGTATTACGATATGGCTAGTGATGCTAGCACGTATGAAATCATTCCACACACCTTATTTGTGGCCATTTTTACCTTTCTCTTATCGAGCTTTCAGAGATGTATTAGTTCGTGCGCCGATTCCATTGAAAAACAGGAGACCTACAATTTTACATCCAAAAGATCCCGATCGCTAGTAAAATGGTTAAATAATGTGGGTATGGAGCAAATCATGGGGAATTATTCCACATATTTGAAAATCCCACTCGAACTAAAGAATTAATTTGTCGTGAGTGTCATCTTTGGCACTCATTTTTTGTTATTTGTTATTCAGCTTGACGAACTAAGCTATTTCTTTATAAAGTAAGTGATGTACAAGTGATTTGAAATAGTCTGACGTTAGGAGATAATTATTATGAGGACATTGTATGACGTTCAACAATTATTAAAAAAATATGGTACAATAATATACATTGGTGATAGAATTGCCGATCTTGAATTAATGGAATCTGAATTAAAAGAGCTATATCAATCACAGCTTGTAGATGTAAAGGACTACCAGATGGCACTACTGTTACTTCGTCAAGAAGTTCAACGTTTGAAAGACGGGGCATAAAACGTATAAAGCAATTATTTTTTATACATTTAAAGAAAGTTCTTGTAGTATCGATTGATAAACTTATTTAATAAAAGGAATGAAAGATAGAATGGATAATAAATGGTATGTTGGCGTAGATATTGGAGGAACAACAGTAAAGTTAGCCTTTGTTGATAATGAAGGGAATATTATTGAAAAATGGGAAATTGCTACAGATATTTCTGACAATGGAGAACATATAGTAAACCATATAGCGCAGGCTATAGATAATAAACTAGCACAGCTACAAAAATCTCGAAAAGAATTAATTGGAATTGGTGTAGGTGCTCCTGGTCCAGTAAATACAGCAACAGGTGTTGTATACGTAGCTGGAAATTTAGGCTGGGAAAATTATTCTCTAAAAAGTCACTTGGAAGCGATAACAGACCTTCCCGTTATTGTCGATAATGATGCAAATAATGCTGCTGCTGGTGAAATGTGGAAGGGAGCAGGAGGAGGAGCTGAAGACTTAATTTGTGTTACGTTAGGAACTGGAGTTGGAGGAGGTATTATTGCTAATGGTGAACTCGTCCACGGTATAAATGGTGCAGGTGGAGAAATTGGTCATATTACTTCTGTACTAGAAAATGGTGCTTTATGTAGCTGTGGAAAAAAAGGGTGTATTGAAACAATTGCTTCTGCAACTGGAATCGTTCGCGTAGCTAAGGAAAAACTTCAACAAACAACCGTTCCTAGTAAATTAAGAGAGCTTTCAGAACAGCAAGGACAAATTTCAGCAAAACTAGTTTTTGATACGGCAAAAGAAGGAGATCAATTGGCACTTGAAGTAATTGATTATATGGCCTTTCATCTAGGATTTGTTTTAGCTAGTTTAGCAAATGGTTTAAACCCTAAAAAAATAATTATTGGCGGCGGTGTATCACACGCAGGCGCAATTTTAGTGGATAAAGTAACTGAACAATTCAATCAATTTCTTTTTCCAAGGGTAGCACAAGGTGTATCTATTTCTTTAGCTACTTTAGGAAATGATGCCGGGGTAATTGGAGCTGCATGGTTAGTAAAAAAGAATGTATAAACAATAGGGGAAAACGCAAAGGTTGACACATGGTCAACCTTTTTTTGTTTCTCCTTTATTACATTGATTAATGCTTTACAAACTGAAAATTGAACCTAGTATCTTAGTGCTCATAGCATCTTTTTTACAAAACGGTTGAGTAAAACGACTTTTTTTCACCTAGAAAGGAGTCCATTGTTTTCATTTATGTGACAACATTGTAAGGAAAATGACATCTATAACGATAGAAGATGTAATACAAGTATATTACACTCATTATAGATAGTTGAATGTCGATGTGTTAGATATACCCATTGACAAGAAGAGTAAGACAAAGTATTGTATATTCTGTACTATAACTATTAGTACACATTTAACTTTCTTTAAAGGATTAGAGTTACAGTTCATTTATATTCAGTTGAATTTGCATTTCTTACTAACATTGATTCTCGTTAACTTGTCATGTTTATTATACTTAGGCTATTTTTTATAACCTTTGTTAACTGTTAAGTAGAAGGATGTTATGTTTTTAGATTTGACCGTTGATAAGAACAGCTACCACGAACGCTTTTATGTCATTGTATGGCTACACACAAGTTAGCGCAGCAACAGCGGAAATAGCGCAACATAAAAGCTGTAGAAAGATGGTTCATCTAGGTTGTGTTATTATTGGAACAATTCTGAATATAAAAGTACATGAAACTTTTTGTTAGTTCATTCGTCTAATTATAGTAACCGGTGAATAAGATAAAAAGATTATTTTAACAGTAGATAGTTAATTTTAATTTGCATTTTAGTAAAAAAAGTATTAAGATAACCATTAGTTGTTTTTGTTAATAGCCTATAAATGTAAAAAAATACAAAAAATTTTCCATTAGATATGCAATGATCTAGGGAGGAATTCAGTATGAAAAAATCATCATTGTCAAAAATGTCTATAATTCTTATAGCAACAGTTTTATTATGGATTAAGACATATATTGTCTATAAAACTAGTTTTGATATTAAAATTGAATCTTGGAAGCAAGAATTTATTCTTTTTATAAACCCATTAAGCTTTTTACTCATTGTATTTGGTATAGCACTGTTTATTAAAGAAAAAAGACGTAATCGATATATTCTTATTACGAGTTTTATTGTTTCATTTATCCTATTCGCAAATGTAATGTATTATCGAGAGTTTACAGATTTTATTACGATACCTTTACTCTTTCAAGCTAATAATCTAGCAGATTTAGGTAATAGTATCTTTGAGTTATTACATGTGACTGACATTTTTATGTTTGTAGATGTGCTCATCTTATATTTCATTATGCGTAAAAACAATATACGTACATCACTAACAACTTTTACAAACAGAGAACGTAGGGCATATTTTTTAATGGTCGCAGCAGTTGTATTTTTTAACTTAGGTCTTGCAGAAACAGAACGTCCTCAGTTGTTAACCCGTACATTTGATCGTGAAATGCTTGTGAAAAATATCGGGTCGTACAATTATCACATATATGATCTTGTGTTAACGTCAAAAACAAAAGCACAAAGAGCATTTGCAGACAGCAGTGAATTTGTTGAAATTGAGAACTATTTAAATGCAAATTACACAGAGCCAGATGAAGACCTTTTTGGCATAGCAAAGGATCGCAATGTCATTATGGTTTCAATGGAATCTTTGCAAAGCTTTGTGATTAACGAAACAATTAATGGCGAGGAAATTACACCATTTTTAAATGATTTAATTGAAGAAAGCTATTACTTTGATAATTTTTACCATCAGACAGGTCAAGGGAAAACATCTGATGGAGAATTTTTAGTTGAAAACTCGTTATATCCTTTAGGTAGAGGAGCTGTTTTCTTCACGAATGCTGAAAACGAGTTCCGTGCAACACCAGAGATTTTAAAAGAAGAAGAAGATTATTATTCCGCAGTTTTTCATGCAAATAATAAAAGCTTTTGGAATCGTGATGTTATTTATCCTAACCTTGGATATGACCGTTACTTTTCATTAGTAGATTACGATGTGAACGAAGAAAATTCAATTGGTTGGGGATTGAAAGATATTGAGTTTTTTGATCAATCTGTTGAGAAGCTTAAAACATTACCTCAACCGTTTTATACAAAATTTATTACGTTAACAAATCATTTCCCATTTGAGCTAGATGAAGAAGATAAAATGGTAGATGAATTTACGTCAAACAGTCGTACACTTAATCGTTATTTCCCAACGGTAAGATATATGGATGAATCATTGAAAAGCTTTGTTGAACAATTAAAGCAAGAAGGTTTATATGAAAATTCTATTCTCGTGTTTTATGGTGATCATTATGGTATTTCAGAAAACCATAATAAAGCGATGGGTGAGTTTTTAGAGAAGGACATCACACCGTTAGATGTCGTACAATTACAAAAGGTTCCATTCATTATTCATATACCGGGTGTGACTGATAAAAATCCAGAAATGATTTCTAAAGTAACAGGTCAACTTGACGTGAAGCCAACACTTCTGCATTTATTAGGTGTCGATACGAAGGATGATGTGCACTTCGGATCTGATATTTTCTCAGAAGATAAACTAGATTTTATTGTGCTTAGAGATGGAAGCTTTATTACTGAAGATTATGTATATACAAAATCTACATGCTATGATAAAGAGACAGGCGAAGAGACGGATGGTTCTAAGTGTGAGCCTTATGAAGAAAAAGCGAAGCAGGAGCTAGAGTACTCTGATAACATTGTCTACGGGGATTTATTAAGGTTTTACGATGGAACATCTTATAATGAAAATTTAACAGAAGAAAAATAGTAATGAGCTTATTAAACACCGAATGAAATACTAAACGCTATGGCCATATGAAGTTGGTCATAGCGTTTTTATTCATGTTTTACTATTGATACTCATATTGTTGTATTAGGCTGTTTTCACATTCGTTATAGCTTCCCTTACTACAATTATCACGTATAACTAGTTCTTATGGCATTTTTTCTTCTATAAACAATGACATTCCCATAAAAGCTTTTCTCAATAAACGAATGTAGTTCAACACGATAACAAGTTTAAAAAAGGCTATTTCCACACTAATAAATAAACACGGACACGTCTATAATATATCTTTTCATGATAGTCACATAAAACTTCTTTTCACTGTGGTAATTTCGTATAAACACAAAATGTACGAAAAGAGCCTTGTGGTAACAAGATATAAGGAGGAATTACTATTGAAAGTTCTGGTAAGAAAAGGTGATACATTATGGTATTTCAGCCAATTATTTCAGATTCCTCTGCAACTTATCATTGATTCCAATCCACATAAGAAGCCTAATATTTTGTCTATTGGAGATGAGGTGAAAATACCAGGCTTTACTTTAAGACCATATACAATTAAACCAGGGGACATGTATTGGAATATTGCGCATAGGTTTAATTTAGCAACCGATGCCTTATTACTCGTAAATCAACACGTAAATCCGAATAAGTTAAATATTGGCCAACAAATTTATATTCCTATTTTCATTTCAAATGGTGTCATCCATACTAATACCTTATACGATTATCAAGCATTGGTTAGAGATATTAATAAACTATGTAAGGCATACCCATTTATTAAATTAAATGAAGCTGGGAAATCAGTATTAAATTCAAACATACCCGAACTTATCATTGGCAGAGGTCCAAAAAAAGTTCATTGGAACGGTTCTTTTCATGCGAATGAATGGATAACAACAGCTATAATTATGCAATTTTTAAATGAGTATCTGTTATCACTCACAAATAGTGGGTACATTCGTGGAATTTTAACACAGAAGTTATATGATTCAGTTATGCTGTCAGTTGTCCCAATGGTAAATCCTGATGGTGTCAATCTTGTCATTAACGGCCCACCAAACCAAATGCCTTATAAAACTGAAGTAGTTCAAATAAATAACGGAAGTATGAATTTTTCTGATTGGAAAGCAAATATTAGAGGTGTTGACCTTAATAATCAATATCCAGCAAATTGGGAAATTGAAAAAGAACGTAAAAAGCCAAAGGCACCAGCTCCTCGAGATTATCCTGGTGATGCCCCATTAACAGAACCTGAAGCAATAGCAATGGAAAAACTAACAGAAATCCGCAATTTTGACAGAGTGCTAGCATTCCATACACAAGGAGAAGAGATTTATTGGGGATATGAAGGTTATGAGCCTCCATACTCAGAAGCAATTGTAAAAGAATTCGTTAGGGCGAGTGGATATAAAGCGGTACGGTACGTTGATAGCCACGCAGGCTACAAAGATTGGTTTATCCAAGAGTGGAGAAGATCAGGTTTTACTATAGAACTTGGAAGAGGAATAAATCCATTGCCGTTATCTCAGTTTGATGAAATTTATAATAAAACGGTTGGAATCTTTCTAGCTTCTATGTATATGTGATTTTTAAGTTTTCTTCTTGAAATGAAACCATTCACGCATCATAATCGTATATACAAGTAGGTGAGGTGAACGATAATATGCGTTGGTTTTGGTTTGTTTTTTCTTTAATCATAGTTGTAACAGTGGTTACTGGTTGTTTTATAAATAATGGTACAAAAACGATAGATAAACAACCTTCATTAAGATTTGTAAATGATCTAACTAAAGGGAAAATAGACCAGTTGTATACACCCAATTCAGCAATTCAACCAATTGATGTTGATGAACGCAGTATTCAAACGGTTGGGGATTGGTACGATGATACGACGATATTGTATATTACTAACGAGAATGAAGGTTCTACTGTGTATAAGCACAATATCTACTCAGGGAAAAAGGAACAACTATATAAGAGTAGCTCAGAAATTTCAACAATAAAAGGGAACCATAATCAAAGTTATTTCTTGCTACATACTTTACCGACTACGTATGAGGCAGAGCTTGTTATTGTTGATAAGGAAGGGAAAGAGGTATTCAAGTGGGCTACAGGTTCTTACGAATTAAACTATGAATGGAACCCTTATAACCCTGAGCTATTATATGTAACGACTTTTTTTGCTGATTGGTCCTTTGAAACTTATTTGTTAAATGTTTCTAAACAGAGTGTTCAAGAAAATACAATAGATATACCATTTATTCAATGGGCTGGAATTGAAGAAGTTACATATTTAAAGTGGAACCAAGATGAACCATCTTACTCGGCACCTTTATATGAACAAAACCTACAAACGAAACAAGGACGGCATTTGATAGAGGATGTTTCGATGTATGCCACTACAAATAATCTCTTAATGACAATTACAACAGATGGTGACAGCATTGCTTATTATTCCTTTTATCAAGTTAGTCCTATTAACAAAATGACCCAAATGGAAATTCCGCTGTTAGCTCTTTATTCACAATGGTTTTTCCCTTATTTTGACTTTATTGAAAGTAAGGATGAATTTATCACGTTTGCTCCATACGGTAGTGGTAATTATGATAGCTATCACGATGATTTTGAGTTAATTACCTATTCCGTACTAACTGGTGAAAAAAAATCAATCTTGTCAAATATAGCAAATCTACCGATTAATATGTCGCCAAATGGTGAGCTTTGTTTGTATGGATACTATAATGAAAAAATTATTAATCTTAATGACAAAAATATCTATGAACTTGTTCAGCTATAATAAGTTTTCTGCGAGTAATTTCTTTTATATAAAGGCTGTTTTCGCATAAATTATTGTTTTTCGTAATAATAAAATACACATGTATTCAACTAGATTTCGTGTCATATTTTCTTCTATAGCCCGATATTTTTATCTTCTAATTAGGGAGTATAACAACAAAGTTTACGCGAAAAAATAAAAAACCATCGATTTACTTGATCGATGGTTTAATTATTTTGTTAGCTCTTTTTAGTGGGCAACTGCAGGGTAGCCATGATTAATAACCGTCATCACAGTAAAGAAACCAAATACAGCGACTGTTCCAAAAGCAAAAAAGAATCCTAGGAAATTTTTGTTTTTAAGTGAGCTAACAACTCCAATTGCTGCCAAAATTGTAACTAACCCAAATATGAAGACAAGTCCCATCTGTACCATCTTTGTGCCTCCTTTAGATCTTATTAGCTTATATGTAAAGGCTCAAAACATTCCTATTATATTTTAATCGTTTTCATCTTATTTGTCGAGATGAAAAAATGACACTTCTATGTCATAAGCTTTAGCGATACCACATATTAACTCGATGTGTTGTTTATCAACAAAATATATGATCTTCTGGCCATCCTCGATTGCAACCACAAACTCATTTATTTCTATTAATGCCATTTCAATTTGTTGTGGTTTACCACTTTTCACGGTAAAGGGAGAAACCATATCTTTGTATATATAGTATTTACCTTTTTCAGATATAAATCCATAATCAGTAAAAATAGTAGTTGGTATTATTTTTTCTGCATGATATAAAACGTACTCTTCTATATCATAATCATATGTTAATAAATATTTTTTCGCTAATATAGCATCTTCTGAATCAGAAAAAAGTAACAGCTGTTGATCAAAATCAAAAGTGGTAATGTTACTTATTATTGCTGTTATTTCTAATAAATGAGTAGAGTCATCTACTTCTTCCGGCATTTCTACTCCATAATATGTGATCAATTTCTACACTCCTTAAAAGTCAACCTTATTTCGATCTTTCTGAGCATCTTTAATTAGTGTAAAATAAGATTAGAATGACTGCAATGGAGGAATACAAAATGATGAATTGGGAGCAAATTCCGCTAGGTCCCTTACAAACAAATGCTTACATCCTTAGAAATGAACAAAATGAGTGTATTATCTTTGATCCAGGAAGTGAAGGAGATTCATTTAATGAATTATTAACAAGAAAATCTCTGCAGCCTTTAGCAATTGTTCTTACCCATGCACATTTTGATCATATAGGTGCTGTTGAAGATGTAAGAAAAAAGTGGGGTGTCCCTGTTTATATCCATAAAGCTGAACAAGATTGGCTTACAAATGCTTCATTGAATGGTTCAGCATTTTTTTCATTAGGCGCTGTTGTTTGTGATAGACCTGCTGACGTAATCATTGACAAGGAACAACAACTAACGATCGGATCATTTCATTTTACTGTTTTTGAAACACCAGGGCATTCTCCTGGAAGTTTATCATTTTATTGTGAAAGTATTAAGACGGTTTTTTCTGGTGATACACTCTTTGCTGGTAGTATAGGGCGTACTGATTTACCTGGTGGAGACCATCAGCAATTACTGGATAGCATTCATGCAAAATTATTATCTCTTCCTGAAGATACGATTGTGCTACCTGGTCATGGACCAGAAACGACAATAGAAATTGAAATGAGTAGCAATCCTTTTTTAAACGGGTTTTAATACTATGGTGAATATGAACACTATTATTAAAGATGCGATTAGTTCAAGTCCAAACAAGATGATTTCTTTTGCACAATTTATGGAATTAGCATTGTATCATCCTAATTATGGTTATTATATGCGAGAACAAACTAAGATCGGTAAGAAAGGTGATTTTATAACGAGTAGTAATATTTCGAATGTTTTTGCTGTCTTGTTTACTAATATATTTATTGATTTAGTTGAACAGCAAAAAGTGTCCCCAACAATTGTTGAAATTGGTGGAGGCAGTGGTCGATTTGCAAAATCGGTACTAGAAGAATGGAAAGAAAGATCTCCCCAGACGTATGAGCAACTTACATATATATTGATTGAAACTAGTCCATATCATCGTGAGCTGCAAAGGCAGCTGCTCATAAATGAACAAGATAAAGTGATTCAGTTTGAACATCTTCAACAGTTCTGTGAAAATCACCCTTTTTATCAGGGGATTGTTTTTACGAATGAATTATTCGATGCTTTTCCAGTTGAAGTAATTGAAAAACGTAATGAGGAATTACATGAGGTTATGGTGACACTAAATGATGACAACGAAATCGAAGAATACTACGTACCGCTTTCAAATAAAGAAATTATCAAATATTTAGAAGAACAGAACATTGAATTAACTAATGGTCAACGCTTTGAAATTCCGTTGCAGATGAAAAGTTTTATCCACCAGCTTAGTAGCAATCTAGAACAAGCGGTTGTATATACTGTGGATTATGGCTATACACATAAAGAATGGCAACATCCTGCTCATATGAGAGGAAGTCTTAGAGGATACCACCGTCATCAGCTCATTAATAATCCTCTATTAAACCCAGGAAATATGGACATCACGTCACACGTTCATCTTGATGCCGTTAAATATTACTACCGTAAGGCTGGATTTACCGACGTCGCTATGTTGAGGCAGGATCAATTTCTGCTTGAGGCTGGTATATTACAATATTTACAAGACAATAATGATACGAATCCTTTTTCTGAAGTTAGCAAAAGAAATCGTGCGATAAGAAGTTTAATTTTAGATGGCGGGATAAGTTCATATTTTCACGTCATCATGATGCAAAAAAACATGGATATAGCTTGGGAAAAAAACTATATGTGTTAAAAATTATAGGTATACTTCTACATTGGGTTGTATCTTTAGTATGTGGAAGTATTCTAAAACCTTAAATGAAAAAGTTCGTTATAATCAGAACAAAAAGCGATGGAAAACCATCGCTTTTTGTTCTTGATTATAATCTCTTAATGTCCTGCGCCAGGTACCATAAAGAATGTAGTATAGTATGTGAAGCCCGCGAAAAAAATTGTTAAGTAAGCACCAAATATATAAAGATACATGCGCTCAGTTAGTTTTAAATAACCTAAAATAATAAAGAAGGCCGTTTGAGCGAAGAAAAGCAATGCTACTTCATCCATGTGACCAATATAAAACATAACAGCAAATATACCTGTCCAAAAACCTAATACACGAAACATACGATCCATATGTATAAGTCCCTCCTTTATCCCCTTATATTCCACTTACATATTATAATGTACAATTCAGGCGATTGTAAACATAAGATTGATACTAGTTTGTGACTTTGACTTGATATGAACAAGAGTCACAGCCGTGAATAATATTATCTTTTTCGATTAGTTTTACATTATTGAATAATACTTCGAACATTCCATGTAAAAAAGCATAATGCATGCCACAAATAGCGTCAGTATGTTTATCAGCTAGTTCTTTAAATGGACAATTGAAGATTTGGAAAAAGATGATCGTTCTATCTTCATTATGCTCAAATTCAGGGTGAAAACCTAAAGTAGTAGCAGAATCTTTTAGTATTTTCAACTTATGTTCGAATGACAGTGCTGTAGTTTGTGTGTCATTTGGGTGAAGCTGTGAATCGATTATTTCTTGACCGAATGCTTTCCCTGTATCAAATAATGCTTCTTTTCCAGCCTCACCTAGTTTCATCATTGATTGTATGGCTACTTTTGCTAATAATTGATAATCGCGAAATGGGAAAAAAAGTTGTACCACATCATCAGATAAACGATATAAACGACTTGGTCTACCACCTTTTCCCGTCTTCTTTGCCTCTGAAACAAGCATGTTAACATCTTCTAACTTAGACAAGTGGAGACGTGCGACATTTGGATGAATTTTAAACTCATCAGCAATTTCTTGAACTGTAACCTCGCTATGTCTTTTAGTTATATATTGATAGATGTAATAACGAGTAGGATCAGATAATACATTCGTAATTTTTAAAGTTTGTTCCATACAATTCACTCCTAACAATGGAATCTTAATTCCATTATAATACAGGCGTATATACATTTAAATGTTATTTACGTGGTAAACATTAGTTGTTCTAAATTGTTCACAATTTGTTGATTATTTTGTTATTATTGACAGATCAAGCTTATTTATTTACGTTGATTGTGGAGTGAACAAGATAGCTATTTATCGTTCAACTTCTAAAGGTGAAGCTCTTCTCTTGTTGGTGCTTACATAATAAGCTAAGCTGGAGCATCCGATAGTTAAATTTACATCTTAATTTTATAAGGAAAAAAAGAAGGGAAATGGAGATTTATGTAGAAATATGTTTATGAACCAATATAAAAAGGAGGTCGATACATTTGCCAGCGATTGAACGAATTGGTGATCGCTTATTAACTGAAGCCCAACACTTGGGAGTATCTGATATTCACTTTATGCCTCGAAAGAAAGATGCTCTAATTCAATTTCGGCTAGACAACGAACTAACAGCAAAGGAAATGATAAGTAAATCAACTTGTGAACGATTAATAGCACATTATAAATTTCTTGCAGGAATGGACATTGGTGAAAGACGAAGGCCGCAAAATGGTGCATTATCAATGATTATTAATAGCAAAAGCCTTCAACTTCGGCTATCAACCTTACCTACGATTAATAATGAAAGCCTCGTTATTCGATTATTACCTTCAGATTCATTTTATCCACTCAACTTTTTAACCCTTTTCCCTAATACGACAAAAAAACTAATTTCTTTACTAAAGCATGCTCATGGGTTAATCATTTTTACAGGTCCAACTGGATCGGGGAAAACAACCACATTATATTCTTTACTTCATTCATCCCAACACCTAATAAATCGGAACATTATTACGCTTGAAGATCCAATTGAAAAAAGGAGTGATAAAGTCATCCAAGTACAGGTGAATGAAAAGGCAGGTATCACATACTCAAATGGTCTAAAGGCGATACTACGACATGATCCTGATGTAATTATGGTTGGAGAGATTCGAGACGCAGAAACTGCCAAAATTGCTGTCCGAGCATCACTTACAGGACATCTAGTGTTAACCACTATGCATACAAGAGAAGCGAAAGGCGCCATTTATAGGCTGTTAGAATTCGGTGTTCCATTACAAGACATATCTCAAACTCTAATTGCAATTACCGCTCAAAGGTTGGTGAACATTAAATGTCCATTTTGTGCTGGGGAGTGTTCGAGATATTGTAAAACGTTACGCACATATAGGAGAACGAGTATTAGTGAGTTTGTGTACGGGAAAGTATTAACAAAAATGATTGATGAAGCTAAGGGTGATTCAGTAGACTATAGTTATAAAAAAATGAAAGATATCATTAGTAAAGCAATAGCTCTTGGATTTATCTCTACTAAAGAATTCGATAAATGGGTATACAAAGATGAAATCGAAAAATAAATGGAATTTGAAACAACAAGCCCAATTTTGTCGAAGGTTAGGTGAGTTGCTAGAGAAAGGGTATACGTTATCTCAAGGTATTGAGTTCCTCACTTTACAATTGTCAAAATCACAACAAGAAGATTTACAATATTGCATAGGAAAGATGAAAGAAGGTTACTTACTTCACGAGGTATTAGAGCATTTATCCTTTCATAGGGACTTACTAAGCTATTTATACTTTTCTGAGCAACAAGGTGAATTAGCAAAAGCATTGCTCGAAGGCAGTTCAATTATAGCCAAAAAAGACGCATATTATAAAAAGTTTATTAAGGTTATTCGTTACCCTGTGTTTCTAATCGTCGTAGTGTCGTTATTATTTGTGGCAGTGCAACAAGTATTATTGAATCAATTTGACCAATTAAATCAATCAATGAAATTAACAAAAACTACTTTCTCAACTATACTGCATAATGTGTACGCAATTACACCTTATATTTTTTTAACTGGATTGTGTGGCCTTATCTTATCGTTAGCGTTTTACTTTACCTTCTTCAAGAAACAATCTCCTATTTTACAAATGAATATCATTTGTAAGATACCGTTCCTTCATTCATCAGTAGCACAAATAAACTCCCAATATTTTTCTTTTCAATTAAGTACTTTACTTAGTGGTGGCCTATCCATTAATGAAGCACTGTTAATTTTTGAGCAGCAGTATCATTTAGCATTTTTTCAGATAGAAGCAGCTCGTATTCGTCAGCAGCTAACTTCAGGTGAATGCTTAGAGGCAATTATTAAATCCAGACCCTATTTCGAGAAAGAATTAGCCTTAGTTATTTCTCACGGACAATCCAATGGAAACCTTGCAAATGAATTGTATCATTATAGTCAATATACATTACTAAGAATCGAAGAAAAAGTGATGTCGTTTTTAAATATTTTACAACCAGCACTTTTTATAAGTGTAGGTATGATCGTTGTGTTCATTTATTTAGCTATCATGATTCCAATGTTTCAGTTAGTTAAAGCTTTATAGTATGTGTGAAAGAGAGGAGATAATGATGGATGAAAGAGGTTTTACGTTAATCGAGATGTTAATTGTCCTTATGGTAATTTCAGTGCTATTAATTATAACAATACCTAATATTACTAAACATAGTAAAGTGATAAACGAAAAAGGGTGTAATGCATTAATAAATATGGTACAAGCTCAGGTGAAAGCTTATGAGATTGAACATGAAACGATTCCGACAATAACTGAACTTTTAGAAGAAGGATATATTACGACAAATACGTGCCCAGGTGGAAATGTTATAGAAGTGGGTATCGATGGTAGTGTGAAGGAAGGTGATGTGACTGAAGAATGACAATGAGCGGGGTTATACATTAATAGAAGTAATAATTGTATTAGCTATTGTCTCTATTATGGCTTCCGTTTCAGTTCTACAAATTAATCCTGTTATTGAAAAAAGAAAGATGGCACATTTTTTTGCCCAATTAGAAAATGATATTTTTTACGCTCAAATTTATGCATTGAGCAATCACAAAAGCATAACACTTCTTTTCTCAAATCAGCATTCAACATATTATGTTCTTTCTAATGGTATGAGCTCTCCTATCATACAACGCTCATTTGACAAAAGTTTAAACATTGAAAAAGGAACATTAGGGTTAAGTATATCTTTTCGTAATAATGGTGCTATAAGTAAAGCAGGCACATTAATTGTAAATCATCGTAATAAGAAATATAAAGTTGTTTTTTTGCTAGGAAAGGGAAGGTTTTATGTTCAAGAATTGTAATGGTTTTTCTATGATTGAACTATTAATATCCTTAAGTATATGGCTCCTTCTGCTCCTCATATTATTACCTCCGCTAACTCATATTGTTCAGGAACGAAAAAATATTCAGTTGATCAATACTGCTAATCACATTGTATCGAATAGACTTCAAATTTATCATACAGAATCGTATTTTATAGACGAGCAAATTGAGGTTAGCAATTATAAGTTCACAGTTGCTTGGGAAGACGCAAATGAATTTTTAGCTAAAGTATGTGTATCGTATATAGATTTTCGAAAGGAAGAAAAGAAAAGGTGTGGTTATACAAACAAATAATTCGAACTGCTAAAGGTTTTACGCTCATTGAGGTTTTGTTATCACTAGCTATTTTTTTATTAATTGTTGCATTTTTACCTACTATGATATCTATTATTTATCCAAATTATGACAATGATGATCAAATCAATAAGCAAGAATGGGAATTATTTTTACAACAAGCGCGTATTGAATTGAGAGAAGCAATTGCTATAAATGTAAATTCCAATACATTATATTTAACGACTAGTCACCAAAAAACGATTTCCTATGAACAGTACAAGACTATACTTAGGCGTAGGGTAGATGAGACAGGCCATGAAGTGTTAATACAAAACATTTCCTCTGTCATCTTTCGTCCTGTTACAGAAGGTATTATTATCCAAGTTATCGATCTTAGTGGTGAATTATACGAAGAGCGAATTTCTTCCATGGTAACTCTGGAGGTGCCTTAACGTGAAAAAGAATAATGAACATGGTTTTATTTTTCCAGTTACGTTAGTTATGAGCCTGTTATTTTTTTTAGTGCTACTTCATCAAATAGAAATGTATGTAGTAGAAAAAAACTTTTACCATGAAATAGAACAACTTTATATACTAGAAAACATTATGCAAATGGCTACTACAGATATTTTAAAGGACATTCATGACAATGCTCACCCTATTCGAAATAAAATATACACATATCCAAATGGACAAGCAATGTACTCAAAAGAACAAATTGAGGAAGGTATGCTTAAAATATCGATTGAATGTAAAACAATACAAAAACGTCTTTACAATGCCTTCTTTATTTATGAATTAGAAGAGGGTAGAATAATAAAATGGGTAGAAAACCGTTAGTGAACTCGTACAAAAAACTCAAATATTTTCGGCAATTAAGGAGGAAGTATTACAGCATTACATTAACTACATTATAATTTAAATACTTTATTACTGTGGGGGGAGAAAATGAAAGCAGTTATCTTAACAGGCTTCATGGGTGCTGGAAAAACTACTGTAGGAAAACGTTTAGGGGAAGAGTGGAAGTTACCAGTCATTGATACTGATGATTACATTGAAAAAAAAATGGGTAAAAAAATTAGTGAAATTTTTGAAGAGGATGGAGAGGATACGTTTCGTCAATATGAAAGAGAATTGCTACCTACACTACCAATAGAAAATGTTGTGATTACTACAGGTGGCGGAATCGTTATTCAAGAAGAAAATCGTAAATGGATGAATGAAAATGGTTTTGTTGTTTATTTACATTGTGATCTAGATCAGATTATTTCAAGAATAGAAGGGGACTCATCTAGACCGTTAATGAAAAATAACAAAGAACAGATTGAACAGATATTGACAACAAGACTTCCATTTTACAAAGATTGTAATGTGACAATTGATACAACAAACAAAAGTATAGCGCAAATTATAGATGAAATTAATTTAGAGGTTAAAAAAAGCATAGGAGGAGATAATAAGTAGTAGATGGTAGGAGGTGTAGCTGTTGTCTACTAATGATTATGTAAAATACGTTACCCAACAAATTGTTAGTTATATTGATCAACCGAAGGAAGAAAGAAAAAAATACCGTCAGAAACGAAAAAATGAGCGTACTTCTTTTGGAAATCGATGGTTTGGTGTTTTGCCTTTCGCATTTTCGATGTTTGTTCACAGGAAGATAAAGACGAAGTAAACCCTCGACATTAAATGCTGTTTATTCTATTAGGGAATATAACTAGCGTTCGTGGCATCTTTTCTTTTGTAACATGATGACTAACATATAAAGCAATTTTTTATAGTATAAACTTGGCGGTAATAGCAACAAAGTTTTTGAAAAAGCCTATACAGATAGCATAAGTGTTACACGCATATATGTGTATGTGATAGTTCTGAAAAATTGAATATGTTTGGATTAGAACATCTTCACTTATGAAGGTGTTCTTTTTAGAGTTGAAAATGATAGTGAATTGAATGAAAAAAGTATAGCTAATTAGTCATCTATCCCTTACATTGTATATTCGTCCTGCATTTACTACTTATATATGACAGTATTTTTTATTTAAGGAGGGTATATGGGGTGATTCAAAAGGGTGACAAAGTGGTAATGCATAGTTGTGACGAGGCATTTAAACATAACGGTAAAATTTGGACTTGTAGAACTGATGAATATGAACGACATGGAGAAAGACTTGTTTTTCTAAAAAATTATAGTGGCTGCTTCCCTATTGAGTATCTACAGAAGGTATATCTTAAATCAGAAAAACGAGAGCTGCTAAATAAATTAAACGAACAACAAGAAAAACTTGAAAGGCTAAAAGAGCAGTTAGACTGCTCTGTTGATGCTGCTACTGATTTTTTTGACGATAAAAGTTTTTATAAACATGAGTTGGAAAAAGCAAAAAGGGAAATTAAACATTTAACTGAAGAAAACATTAAACTTAAAAGGGAAATTAAATATTTAACTGAAGAAAACATTAAACTTAAAAGAGAAAGCAAGCATTACAATAAAAAGCAGAATGTGGAAGAGGAAAAAAATGACGTTCAGCCGGAGAAATATTTTACAGATAAAGATAATAAGAAACAAAAAAAAGAATCAAGAAAACAAGCGCTGGAAGAATATTTTGATAAGTAACCTTTAACGTGAGGCTGTTACTATATAGTTTAGGTAGGATGAACGTTGTTGCTATTGAAATTGATTTATAACAACAAATAAGTTTATGCAATTTACTTCATTGTAAATGCGAAAAGAACATACGTGAGCTTGATTTATACGTTTTTATTTCTTAATTTCTAAATAAAACAATCAATGAAAAAAATACCATTTATTATAAGTACATTCTAAACACATATAGCCATTTGTTTTTGATGCTATAACATGACGTTATGCATCTTTTTTAATGTTGGACGTTTGTCTAAGGTAAAATAAGCCTCCGTTTATTACTTTTACATTTATTGTAGGTTCGTATTGTTCCTGTAGTGCTCTTTTTTCTGTTTCATAACAATCAGGCTTTTCTTCTACGTCTTCATAAAAGTGATTTAATAGTGATAAATCCTCATTCCATCTTTCATGTGCTTCATCAGCCCAAGAATGATCTTCTTGTTCAATCGTGTAATTAATATGTTGCTTCAATCGTACTAGTCCACTTTGTGGCATAATAAGTGGTGACATGGTAAAGCATAGGTCAGGTATTTTAGGTGTTAACCGAAGTTTATTTAATTGCTCTTGGAAATTTGTTACTATCATGCCATTAATCATATGAAGACCTAAAGAATAGATATAGTCACGTTTGCGATCACATTCGTACGATATTAGCACATTGATACCTATCCAAGGATAGAGAGGGATACTTGAATGGTTTGGTGATGTCACGTCATCTTCATATAAACGAATGTACCCCGCTAATTTTTGTAGCGAGGCAAAGATCTGATGTAAACGAGGCGAACCAAAATGGACAACCTCACCTTTTTTTGTCGTTGAAGCTTTGCTCTGATCCGTAATGAGTGTAAGCTTCATTGGATTTGGTATCCCTCCTGTTTTCTCTAAATAATGCCAATAAAATGGTCTGTTCATCAATTCTTTATCAAGATCAACTGATAATTGTACAGTTAAATAGCCATTTTCATTTTCAATAACATGACAATCGTTTGATGTGAAAAAATGGTATAAAAAATTATGAATTTCCTGTTGATGCATGATTTTCCCTCACTTCATTATTAATGTGTTCAGCAAATTGTATGGCTGATGTTAAGTTATCCATTTTAATTTTCATTTCTCCTTCGCTTCTTGAGTTGAATAAAATATCTTGTAGCTGGTCCTCTAAATTTTTTATGTCTAATCTTGTCAGAATTTCATCTAGCTCGCCAACCACTCTTTCGAATAAATGTATTTTTTCATATAGTAGCTTTAACATATGTTCTTCTACAGTATGTTTAATAGCAAAATTATAAATAAATACATCATTTTCTTGACCGAGCCGATGTACTCGTCCAATTCTCTGCTCAAGGCGCATTGGATTCCAAGGTAAATCAAAATTTATAATATGGTTGCAAAATTGTAAATTTATCCCTTCTCCACCTGCTTCAGTTGCAATTAATACTTGGGCATGGTTTTTGAATAATTGTTGCATCCAATCTTTTTTACCTCTTTTAAAACCTCCTCTGAATGGAACTGATGATATACCGTGTTGCTGCAAAAACCATTGTAAATATAGTTGGGTGGCACGATATTCTGTGAAAATAATTACTTTATTATTTATGGACTTGATTAATTCCAAAGCTTTTATAGCTTTTGAATTTTGAGTAACTCCTTCTACCTTTTTAAGTAACTCTTCAATAAATAATGGTGGCTGAATAGGCTTGCCTTCTTCATCTTTTTTATTAAGCATATTTTTTAATGTATAAAATACAGCTTCGCGGCTACTGCATGCTTCTCGTTGTAACGTGATGATTGAAAATTGACTATTTATGTATAGATGACTATTTGTTCGTATATTATTTATAGAGTCATATAGTTCTTGTTCTTCATTCGTGAAATCAATCGGCACAGTTTGAACGTGCCTTTTCGGCCATTCAATACCAGTATCGCCTCGACGATTTCTGAGCATAACTTTATTTACAAGCTCTTTTAAATATTTATCATTTTCAACTGTGCGATTTTTAGCAGAAAAAGCTTGTTCAAAATATTCTTGATTACCTAAATGTCCTGGTTTAAGAAGCGAAACAAGGTTAAATATTTCTTCAATTTTATTTTGTATAGGTGTAGCCGTTAATAATAAACAAAACTTTTTCTTTAAATGCTGAACAAACTCATAGTTTTTTGTTTTATTGTTTTTTAATTTATGGGCCTCATCAATAATAATTAAATCATAGCTTTGCTCAAAGATAATCTCTCGATGTGGATTGCGTTTGGCTGTATCAATTGATGAAACAACAACATCACACTGCTCCCAAACATAACTTTTCTTTTGTTGAATTGCTGGAATGAAAAACTTCTCATTTAATTCTTTACACCATTGTGTAACGAGAGAGGCAGGTACTAAAATTAATACTTTCTTAACCAATCCACGGATCATGTACTCTTTTAAAATGAGTCCAGCTTCAATCGTTTTTCCTAAACCAACCTCATCAGCCAAGATCGCCTTGCCGTTCATTTTTTCTACAACCTGTTTTGCCACATCTAATTGATGAGGAAGAGGTGTGAGATTTGGTAAATGTTTAGGAGCTAGCAATCCATCAAATGTTGGAATTACAGAGTGTTCAGCTGCTTCAATTGCCAACTTATACAGGTTGTTATTTACCCATGGCCCATCATCGTTAATGAGTTTTAAAAAGTTTTCTTGCCAGGTTTCATCAAATTGAATATTAACTTTCATATGCTATGTCCCCCTTGTTATAAAAAGTTTCTTATTTCGGGGAAAATCATTGTTTTATATCGATTTGACTAAAAATCAGTATTGTAAGCGATTTACTTTAGCAAAACACGAACATTTAATCTTTTCCCGTCCTATAACGTTAGAAATATTATATTGCCGAATCAGGCCAACTAATGGTAGGATGATAGTATATTTTATTGTAGTATGTGCAAGTTTTAAAATTAATATTAAAAGCGAATGATGGTAGAGGGAGAGACTACGTATTTGTAGCGCCGAAGGAGCAAGCATTAATTTGTGAATCTCTCAGGCAAAAAGACTTCTACTTGACGCAACTCTGGAGAATGTTCTTCATTTTTTGCGACAGCAACGTATTACATAGCGAAAATGCTGAACTACCAAAGGGGCAAGCTTTATTGAACGAACAAAAATCGTATCAATAAGGTAAACTTTCAGGTACCAGGACAGAGATCTTCACAACTATGTTGTGGAGTTACTCTGTCTTTTTTTGCATGTGCATTTGGGTAACGTTTGGATGTCCAAGCGTTTAGCTATTCGAGGTTACTTCACCATATCACCTGAAGGTAAATGGCACCTTCAAGTATATGTCTCCAGTGCTTGTGGGGGATAAACAAGACGCTTACGCATTTAATTATTACAAAGGGGAGGAAATAATATGTCTCAATTAAAACGTACACCTCTATTTGAAGTATACGAACAATCTGGTGCTAAAACGATTGATTTCGGTGGCTGGGATTTACCAGTACAATTTTCTAGTATTTTAGAGGAACATGAAGCAGTACGAACACGTGCAGGACTTTTTGATGTATCGCATATGGGGGAAATCACTGTTAAAGGTGAAGGTAGTTTAGCATATTTGCAAAAAATGATGACAAATGATGTATCAAAGTTAAAGAATGGAAGTGCTCAATACACAGCAATGTGTTATGAAGATGGAGGAACGGTAGACGATTTATTAATATATAAAAAGTCTGATAACAATTTTTTGCTCGTTGTAAATGCAGCCAATATAACTAAAGATTATGAGTGGTTACAATCACACCTTTTCGGAGATGTTGTTCTAGAAAATATTTCAGAGAAAGTTGCACAGCTTGCTATACAGGGACCATTAGCAGAGAATGTTCTTCAAAAACTAACATCAACGAACCTACAAGACATTAAGTTTTTTAAATTTCTCGATAATGTAGATTTGAAAGGATACAAAGCCCTTGTTTCTCGAACAGGCTATACTGGGGAAGATGGGTTTGAAATATATTGCGATAACGAAGATTCTATCCATATTTGGAGAGAAATTCTTGAAGAAGGTAAGCTTGAGGGGATTCAGCCATGTGGGCTTGGAGCGCGTGATACACTTCGTTTTGAAGCTAATCTACCATTATATGGCCAAGAACTTTCAAAAGCTATTTCACCGTTGGAAGCTGGCATAGGCTTTGCTGTTAAAGTGAACAAAGATGTTGATCATTTTTTCGGGAAGCAGCGGTTAGTTGAGCAAAAAAATGAGGGTACAGTACGGAAGTTAGTCGGTATTGAAATGATTGACAAAGGCATTCCGAGACATGGTTATGATGTGTATGTAGGAGATGAAAGAATCGGTGAGGTTACTACTGGAACTCAATCACCAACTCTTAAAAAAAATGTTGGTCTCGCCTTGCTAAAAACTGAATTTACTGAACTAGGAACAGAGGTTGATGTTCAAGTTCGAAAACGAAAATTGAGAGCAAAAGTAGTTTCAACGCCTTTATATAAGCGTCCAAAAAAATAAGTACTTTATAGAATAGAGGGGTAAAGTTATGAAACATCGCTATTTACCAATGACTGAACATGATAAAAAAGAGATGCTTGAAGCTATTGGGGTCACCTCAATTGATGAACTTTTTAATGATATTCCAGAAGCTGTGCGATTTAATGGGGAATACAATATTAAACAAGCCTCTTCTGAACCTGAATTAACACGAGAAATGGCTGCACTTGCTGAAAAAAATGCCAATACACAAACGCATGCTTCGTTTCTAGGTGCAGGAGTTTATAGCCATTATATGCCAATTATAGTCGACCATGTTATTTCTCGATCAGAATTTTACACAGCTTATACACCATACCAACCAGAAATTTCTCAGGGAGAACTGCAAGCCATTTTTGAATTCCAAACGATGATTTGTGAATTAACAGGGATGGATGTAGCCAATTCTTCAATGTATGATGGCGGAACTGCACTTGCTGAAGCAGCTATGTTAAGTGCAGGACATACACGTAAGAAGAAAGTACTCGTTTCAAAGACGGTGCACCCTGAATCAATCGAAGTTTTGAAAACTTATGCTAAGGGGCAGCATATCGAAGTTGTTGAAATACCAACAAATAATGGTGTAACTGATGTCAGTGAACTAGCAAAAGAAATGGATGATACGGTTGCTTCAGTAATTGTACAATACCCTAATTTCTTTGGACAAATTGAGCCATTAAAAGAAATAGAAGAAATAACACATTCAGAAAAAAGTATGTTTGTGGTATCAAGTAATCCATTATCATTAGGGGCTTTAACACCACCAGGTGCCTTCGGGGCAGATATTGTCGTTGGTGATGCACAAGTGTTTGGCATACCTACCCAATATGGTGGTCCGCATTGTGGATATTTTGCGGTCACTTCGAAGCTTATGAGGAAAGTCCCTGGACGCCTTGTTGGTCAAACAGTGGATGAAGATGGACGTCGTGGCTTTGTTTTAACACTTCAAGCACGTGAACAACATATTCGTAGAGATAAAGCAACATCGAATATTTGTTCAAACCAAGCATTAAATGCATTAGCAGCCTCTGTTGCAATGACTGCGCTTGGGAAAAAAGGTGTTAAACATATGGCAACTCAAAACATACAAAAATCCCAATATGCAAAAAATCAACTTAAAGCACATGGCTTTGAAATAGCATTTGAAGGTCCTTTCTTTAATGAATTTGTCATTAAATTACCAAAATCAGTAAAAGAAATCAATCGTAGGCTATTAGATAAAGGGATTATCGGTGGATACGATTTAAGTAAAGATTTTGCTGAGCTAGAGAATCATATGTTAGTAGCGGTTACCGAACTACGTACTAAGGTAGAGATTGATACATTTGTGAAGGAATTGGGGGATGGCAATGAATAATCAAGAGCAACCATTAATTTTTGAGTTATCAAAGCAAGGGAGAATTGGTTACAGCTTACCAGATTTAGATGTTCCTAATATAAATGTTAATGATGTTTTACCTAGTGATTATATAAGGGTAGATGAGCCAGAGTTACCAGAGGTGTCCGAGTTAGACATTATGCGCCATTACACAGCTTTATCAAATCGGAATCATGGAGTTGATTCAGGGTTTTATCCACTAGGTTCTTGTACGATGAAGTATAATCCGAAAATTAATGAAAATGTGGCGAGATATAGTGGGTTTGCAAACATTCATCCTTTACAAGATGAGGGTACAGTACAAGGGGCACTTGAGCTCATGTATGATTTACAAGAGCATTTAGTAGAAATTACTGGGATGGATACTGTAACGTTACAGCCTGCAGCTGGTGCACATGGTGAGTGGACAGGGTTAATGATGATCCGTGCTTACCATGAAGCAAACAATGATTTTAATCGAACAAAGGTTATTGTACCAGATTCAGCTCACGGTACTAATCCTGCATCAGCAACAGTAGCAGGCTTGGAAACTGTAACAGTAAAATCTGATGACAATGGACTGGTTGACCTTGAAGATTTAAAGCGTGTTGTTGGACAAGATACTGCAGCATTAATGCTAACAAACCCAAATACTTTAGGACTATTTGAAGAGAATATTGTTGAAATGGCGGAGATTGTCCATGGAGCTGGAGGGAAGCTTTATTACGATGGTGCTAATTTAAATGCGGTATTAAGTAAAGCACGACCTGGCGATATGGGATTTGATGTTGTTCATTTAAATCTTCATAAGACATTTACAGGTCCGCATGGTGGAGGTGGACCAGGTTCAGGGCCAGTAGGAGTTAAAGAGGATTTGCTTCCTTTTCTACCAAAACCAGTATTAGTCAAAAGTGAAGCAGGTTTTACATTCGATTATGATCGCCCACAAGCTATTGGCAGAGTTAAACCTTTCTACGGAAATTTCGGAATTAATGTTCGTGCTTATACGTACATCAGATCTATGGGTCCTGACGGATTGAATGCAGTCACCGAATATGCTGTGTTAAATGCCAACTATATGATGCGACGTCTTGCACCACATTTTGATCTGCCTTTCGATAAGCATTGTAAGCATGAGTTTGTACTGTCTGGAAAACGTCAAAAAAAATTAGGCGTGCGTACACTTGATATCGCTAAGCGGTTGTTGGATTTTGGCTACCATCCACCTACAATTTATTTTCCATTAAATGTAGAAGAATGTATAATGATCGAGCCTACAGAAACGGAATCGAAGGAGACACTTGATGCTTTTATTGATGCGATGATTCAAATAGGAAAAGAAGCAGAGGAGAATCCCGAAATTGTTCAAGAAGCACCACATACAACAGTAGTAAAACGATTAGATGAAACAATTGCAGCCCGTAAGCCGATTTTAAGATATAAAAAATAACGAAAACAAAGGATTCACCAATCTCTGGTGAATCCTTTGTTTTTTCTTAAGCTCTTTTTGTAAACTAATGTTGCTATTGTTTCAAAGAGCAAAGGTGTAATGAACTAACTAATACTATACAAGAGATTTTGAAACAGCATGATTGAAAATTGTAGGTGTGTCTTACTTGTAGTTACTTTTTAACTTTAATTTTTCCAGACCATTTCTTAAATCCGCCTTTTAAATGGTAGAGGTCTTTAAATCCTTTTCTTCTCAATGTTTGTGCAGCTCTCCCACTTCTAATACTACTTTGGCAATATAAATATACAGGTTTGTCAGGTCTAAGTTCATTAATTCTCATTTTCAATTGTGACAATGGAATATTTCTAGCACCTAATATATGCCCACCCTCAAATTCATTTTGCTCACGTACATCTATTAATTGAGCTTTTCGATATCCCTCACGAAATTGCTCCTCAGTTAATGAAGTTAATATTCTTCTGCGGTATAGCGTCATAATTACAAAGTAAACGAGCACAGCACCAACGATAATTAATAATAGTTCCACGAGTAATCTACCCCTTTTCTTCTCTTTCTATCGACATACATTATTATATAAGGCTAGGCTTTGATTAGTAAAGGAAATCCTTATTGCTTTTCAAATATATCTTACATTTGGTAGACTATAGACACGCAAAAGAAAGCTAAATAAAAGAGGTAGAGATATGAAAGAAAAATGGCGGTTTATCGATTCTGGAAATTGTTCACCAGCATTTAATATGGCATTAGATGAAGCATTATTAGAATGGCATAGCCAAGGTAAGATTCCTCCTACCATTCGTTTTTATGGCTGGTCGCCACCAACATTATCAATTGGTTATTTCCAAAAAATAGAGAGAGAAATTGACTTAGATGCTGTAAAAAAACACGGGTTAGGATTTGTAAGAAGGCCTACTGGTGGTAGAGGGGTACTTCATGACAATGAATTAACGTATAGTGTAATTGTTTCAGAGAAATATCCTAATATGCCTCATTCAGTAACTGAAGCATACCGAGTCATATCTGAAGGGCTATTAGAAGGTTTTAAAAAGCTTGGCTTAGATGCATATTTTGCTATTCCAAAATCAGAGGAAGAGCGAAGCAGCTTGAAAAATCCACGATCTTCCGTTTGTTTTGATGCACCTTCTTGGTATGAGTTAGTCGTTGAAGGAAGAAAAGTAGCTGGAAGTGCACAAACGAGACAAAAAGGAGTCATCCTCCAACATGGTTCCATATTGCTTGATTTGGATGAAGATGTACTTTTTAGTCTTTTTAAATATCCTAACGAACGTGTTAAAGAAAGGTTACAAAGACAGTTTAAAAATAAAGCTGTTGCGATCAATGAATTAAGGGAAGAGGAAGTTACAATTGGAGAGGCGAAATCTGCGTTTAAAGCAGGGTTTGCAAAAGGGTTAAATATTGATTTAGAACCGTATCAATTAACGCAAGATGAATTAGCGTATGTAAACGACATAGCAACAAAACGATATGAGAATGATGAATGGAATTTTCGCAAATAACTGAAGGCTCTTTTCCTTATAGGTGTATAGATAACACAACTATTAGTTCTTTATGTGCTAGAAGCAGTTCGAAAATAGTCTCTTTAAATCGCTGTTTTCGCATTAATTATTTCTTTTCGTAATTTAAGCTAAATACGATAATGATGTCTTTTCTTCAGTAAAATGAAGACTAACATATAATTTGATAGCAATAGCAACAAAGTTTTTGAAAAGAGTATATTAAGTTATAGAGGGTAACTCAGGATGACTTGTCTCATACCCTATATGCTGTATATGAAGGAGGTATACACCTTACTCTTATACAAGATATAGGTTATGAGATATGTCTTTCGTTTATGAGTTATCCTCTTTTCATTGGCTTCTTTTGGTTCTTATTCCTAAAATCTAATAAAAACAGTCTATCTATTTTTTTAAAAAAACTACGAACTCTACTTATTTTTGTAGATTGTGCAATAGTGACTTGATAATTCATTGATAGTACAGCCTTTTTACACCACTACTATATATTATTTGGGACATACTTCCTACAGATAAAATAATGCAACTTCTAAATTAGTTAGAAATTCGTATATTAAACTACATATGCGACTGTTTCCTTCATTTTTCTATGAAATGTGTTCTTTTTTTTGTTTGACAAATCATAGAACACTTGACCTAAAATCAACATGTAGTATTAAATGATATAAATGTAACACTATATATTGATCGGTAGACTGAAATATGGTAAATTATCAATGACATCATTTTTAAACATATGAACAATAATACTTCGTGAGAATGTACATACAAAATAGTGATATTAATAAAGGGAGTTGTAGCAATGACTGTTGTGCTAAAAGAGAAAATGAAAGTGAACGTAGAGAGATTAAATAAGGATATTCAACTTTATCCCCAAGTTCATCAAATTTCACCAGACATGAAGTTAACCCACAAAGGGGTTTCAAGGCTCGTAATGCTTGATCGGTACTCGTTTAAAGATACTGAAAAAGTTACTTTATCAGCAGGTGATTTTGTTGTGTTAACGATTAAGGAAGACCCGAAATTTCCTGCCCGTGGCCTTGGGTTTATTGAAGAGATTGATTGGAAGAACAAATTTGCACAAGTAAGGATAGAGGAAGAATATCGTGGTGCACTTGAACGTGCAGAAGAAATTGAAACAGGCATTGTAAAACGCTCACTAGACGTAATTGAAAAGCCGTTGGAGATTTATTATGAGCAAATTGCAAAGCGTAATGCAACTGGGCTTGCATCCGTTGAGTCAACTGAAGAAAAGCGTAAAGAGTGGTTTGAGAAGTATTATGATGAATTAGTTAACCTGAACTTTGTCCCAGCAGGAAGAGTGTTGTATGGTGCAGGTGCTAACACTGATGTGACATATTTTAATTGTTATGTTATGCCATTTGTTCAAGATTCACGTGAAGGTATATCTGAACATCGTAAGCAAGTGATGGAGATTATGAGTCGTGGTGGTGGTGTTGGTACAAACGGTTCCACATTAAGACCCCGCAATACTTTAGCAAAGGGTGTAAACGGTAAGTCATCAGGGTCAGTGTCTTGGTTAGATGATATTGCAAAGCTAACTCACCTTGTTGAGCAAGGGGGATCACGTCGAGGAGCTCAGATGATTATGTTAGCTGATTGGCACCCAGATATTATTGAATTCATTATCTCGAAAATGCAAAATCCACGTATTTTGAGATTTTTATTAGAAAATACAAGTGATGAAACAATTATAAAATGTGCTCAAGATAAACTAAAGTTTAATCGTTTGACAGAGCAGGACAAAGCAATGTATCAAGGGATTGTTAACTATAAAAACATGCCTGGTCTTGGTGGCTTTACAACAGAGATTATTCATGACGCTGAAGAGAAATTACAAGAAAATGGGACTTACAGTGTGCATAACTCAGAGTTTTTAACTGGAGCAAACATTTCAGTATGTTTAACGAAAGAGTTTATGGAAGCAGTTGAAGCAGACGGTGATTATGACCTCAGGTTCCCAGATGTAGAAAGCTATAATGAAAAAGAAATGCAAGAATACAATGAGAATTGGCATAAAATAGGAGATGTGAGAAAGTGGGAAGAATTAGGGTATAAAGTTCGTGTATATCGTAAAATTAAAGCAAAAGAACTTTGGAATTTAATTAATATTTGTGCTACCTACTCTGCCGAACCAGGCATTTTCTTCATAGATAATGCGAATGATATGACTAATGCAAAGGCTTATGGACAACAGGTTGTAGCAACAAACCCTTGTGGAGAACAGCCTCTTGCCCCTTATTCAGTTTGTAACCTTGCAGCTGTTAACTTAGCAGAAATGGCTGATAAAAATACGAAGACTGTGAATTTTGAAAAACTGAAACAAACGGTTGAAGTAGGCGTTAGAATGCAGGACAATGTTATTGATGCTACGCCGTATTTCTTGCAGGAAAATAAGAAACAAGCATTGGGAGAACGTCGTGTCGGTTTAGGAGTTATGGGACTTCATGACCTGCTTATTTATTGTGAAACAGAGTACGGATCAAAGGCTGGTGACGAGCTAATAGATCAGGTATTTGAAGTAATTGCAACAACTGCATATCGCGCTTCAGTGGAACTAGCGCAGGAGAAAGGAAGTTTTCCATTTCTTGTTGGTGAAACTGAAGAAGATACGATTAGATTGCGTACAGCCTTCACAGAAACTGGTTATATGAAACGTATGCCTGAAGATATAAAAGAGAATATTAAAAAATATGGAATTAGGAACTCTCACTTATTAACGGTAGCACCAACAGGAAGTACAGGGACGATGGTTGGTGTATCAACAGGACTTGAACCTTATTTTTCATTCTCTTACTTTAGAAGTGGAAGATTAGGAAAATTTATTGAAGTAAAAGCAGATATCGTTCAAGAGTATTTAGATGAAAATCCACATGTAGATGCTAATGATTTGCCAAACTGGTTTATTTCAGCGATGGAACTTTCTCCACAAGCACATGCGGATGTGCAATGTACTATTCAGCACTGGATTGATAGCTCGATTAGTAAAACAGTAAATGCACCACGTGGATATACTGTTGAGCAAGTTGAGAGGGTATATGAACGCTTATATAAAGGTGGCGCAAAAGGTGGGACTGTTTATGTCGACGGAAGTCGAGATGCACAAGTACTTACTTTAAAAGCAGAAGAAAATACTGTTGATAAGAAAGATGCAGAAATTCCTTCACGAGATTCTGTAAAAAGCCACGTAGTCTTAGTAGATACAATTAATGATTTGCGGTCAACTGATGTAACAATTGGATCTGAAATTGGTAATACATGTCCAGTTTGTCGTAAAGGAACAGTCGAAGACCTTGGGGGCTGTAATACATGTACTAATTGTGGTGCACAATTAAAATGTGGACTATAACGAGATAACACTACTTTATTCAACAAGTTAGCAAGGGTGGATGTTTACATACTCCATCCTTTTTCTTTTAGCAAAGCTCTTTACGTAAATTCTGTTGCTATTGTTATCAAATTAGTACCATAAAAAGTATACAGAAGAAAAGGTGTCACGAACGTAAGTTAACGACTTGTTTATTTGTTAATACGAAAAACAACAATCAATGCGGAAACAGCATATGAAAAAAACAAGTGAAATTCCCTTGTAACACTTCTCCATATATTGTACACTTTTAATGATTATTGTTATAAAAATGGAGTAATTGGAGGGTATATCATGCCTACACCAAGTATGGAAGATTATATAGAACAAATCTATATTTTAATAAAAGATAAGGGTTATGCGAGAGTTTCAGATATTGCCGAAGCTTTGTCTGTACATCCCTCCTCAGTTACAAAAATGGTACAAAAACTAGACAAAGATGAATATCTCATATATGAAAAATATCGAGGATTAATGTTAACCACAAAAGGAAAGAAAATTGGTAAACGCTTAGTTGATCGCCATGAATTGTTAGAACAATTTTTACGAATTATCGGTGTAAATGAAAGTGAAATTTACAATGATGTTGAAGGCATTGAGCATCATTTAAGCTGGAATGCAATAGACCGGATCGGTGACGTCGTACAATATTTTGAAGAAGATGCAAATAGAGTTGAATCTTTAAAGCGTATTCAACAAAAAACAGGTGAGAATCCTTCATAAATTAGAGTAAGAATATACGTATCATCCCCATGTCAACTTAACTAAAAAATGACTTATGTTAGAGAGGCCTTATCTCGATATTCAATCGAGAAGAGGCCTTTAAATTTCTCTTTAAGCATGCTAAAATACACCATTCTAAACTCATAAACTGTTAGGAATGCTTTAATCCCTGCTTTTGAGTGTTCTACATACAATTCCCTTTTTTAAACAACTTTTGATACAAGCGTTATCACGACAATTTTTCTACTTATTAAGAAGATGTATCCGTGCTGTTTTGTTCTAATTGATTCTACTTCTGATTAGACATGTAGAAGATGCATTTCTTTTAGGGGGAGTAGAGATGTATATTGATGGAGTGTTTTCGGGTGGTGGCATAAAAGGGTTTTCATTAATTGGCGCCTATCAAGCAATAGAAGAAAAAGGCTTACACTTCACAAGAGTTGCTGGAACGAGCGCTGGAGCAATTATTGCTGCATTTATTGCTTCCGGATATAGCAGTAAGGAAATACTTTCAATTATGGAGGAAGTAGATGTAAAGACATTTTTAGATGCTCGTAAATCAATTTTGCCTGCTGCAATTGGCAAGTGGATTCAACTCTATTGGAGAATGGGATTGTATAAAGGCGATGAGTTAGAAAAGTGGGTTGGCAGAGAATTAAGGAAAAAAGGTGTACGTACTTTTAGGGATTTACCAAATGGTTCTTTGCGTTTTGTTGCATCAGATTTAACAAATGGAAAAATGCTTGTCTTGCCAAATGATCTTCCTAAATATGGAATGAATCCAGATAGTTTCTCTGTTGCAAAAGCAGTGAGAATGAGTGCTAGCCTACCATATTTTTTTGAACCAGTAAAATTATTAGTAAAAGGAAAACCTGTGATTGTTGATGGAGGAGTTTTAAGTAATTTTCCGATTTTTTTGTTTGATGAAGAAAAGAAACTAAAAAAACGACCTGTACTAGGTATTAAATTAAGTGCGAAAGAGAGTGAACAACAGAATAATAAGATAAATAATGCAATTGAGTTATTTCCAGCATTATTTGAGACAATGAAGGTAGCACATGATGAACGGCACATCTCGCGAAGACACGAAAGAAATATAATCTTTATTCCAATGAATCATACAGTTACAACTGAATTTTCAATATCTGATGAAAAAAAGCAGGAGTTAGTGAAACTTGGGTATGAGCAAACAAGTAGTTTTTTAAAAAAATGGTCCTATTAGTAGTGGTATATAGAAAAGAGAGAAGCTCAAATGCTTAGCTAATAGTTACTAAAAAAAGAAGAACCAAGCTGTTAAAATGATGCTCGGTTCTTCTTTTTTCCTTTTTTTCCTTCTATAACAGTTAAATGTGGATGATTTTTACGCTTTTGAATGTTAGGGTGAGCAGCTTTGTTGGATTGAACAGATTTTGACATTGGTCTAGCTACTTGGTTGTTTCGACTACGTTCATTATATCGCTTGTTTGATTGCTTCACTGCTTTCTTGTATGCAGAATGTTCAGTATTTCTTTTGTTATTACCAGATAGTAACTGCAAAATCATATAAAAAATACCAAAAACAATCAGTCCCGTTATAAGAGTTAAAATAAGTGTTTCAGGTCTATTAAAAAGCACGTACAACAATCCCAGGCCACTTAAACTAATTATTATAATCATTGGTAAAGACGAGCGACGTTGCAACGAATCCACCTCCCTAAACATTCTATATAACTATTGTATTAACCAAAATAGGTCAAGTTGACAAATGTTATACAATTTCTTCAGTTTTATTTATAGCATTAGGGTCATTTTCTAAACGTAATAATTCATTAAATGAAGCAATGGCTACTTCAACTTGACTATCAGTTGGCTCTTTCGTCGTTAGTAATTGCAGCCATAATCCAGGATACCCTAAATAACGAAGCAATGGGATATCGCGTAATTTATTGGTAATTTGCAACACTTCAAACGAAATTCCTAATACTACTGGAATTAATGCGAGTCGATTCACAACTCTAAGCCATAACGGTTCTGTTGCAACAAATGGTAGCATGTAGACAAAAACGCCAACTATCACAGTAAATATAATAAAGCTACTGCCACAACGATAGTGTAGTCTTGATTGATTTTGAACATTTTGGACTGTTAGTGGTAAGTCACTTTCAAATGCATTAATTACTTTATGTTCTGCTCCGTGATATTGAAAAACACGCCTAATGAGAGGAGTTAATGAAATAAAGTAAATATAAGCTAACAGCAATAATAATTTAAAAAATCCTTCAACTAAAATTTGTGATAAATCAGATGAAAAAATTGGACGAGTAAGTTCCGCCAAAAAAACTGGAATCAAAGTAAAAATAAATTTACCAAATAAAAATGATAGAATACCTACTGCGGCAACACCAAGTATCATTGCTAACTTAGACTCAGATTGTGAATGATCAATATTTTCATCTTCACTAGGATCGACATCGTACCTTTCTGTTGAGAAATTAAGATGTTTTGATCCATTTGCACTTGCTTCAAGAATTGCAATAATTCCTCTTAGAAAAGGAATCTTTTTCATTGTCGTTAAAGCTTGTTTTGATTTCCTAGGTAGCCGAAAATATTCAATTGATTGATCTTTTCTTCGTATTGCTGTTACATAGTGACGTTTTCCACCAAACATGACACCTTCTACAACAGCTTGGCCACCGTAAACCGGTTTGTTTTCTTGAGACATTCAATTCACCAACCTAAAAAATTCATTAAGAAACTTCATCCTATATATATTTTACAAGAAAATAATAAAAACCTCTAGGTTGATGTGTCAATTGTTAAGGCTCTTTTCGTAAACTTTGTTGATATTTTTTATTATAGTAGAGCAATTTGAGAGATTTTACACGATTATTAATGTATTAAGAAGAACTCCTTTGCTAAATACATACCTATTTCATATCTGACTAGTATAAAAATCATACGAAAACAAGCGATGTAAATATATTATAACCGTTACAATACATATTTACACATCTCTGCTAAAATTTCCTATTTGTACCACAGTTATAATTTACAAATAGAAAGAAAATGAGGGGATATACTAGTATAAGAGGTGACTATATATGGAATCAGAGCAACAAACATTAGAGCAAAATCAAAAGGAAACCCCGCTGCCACTTGTTACAAAGGTTATAGTAATAGGCTTATGTGGTGGGTTATTATGGAGTTCAATCTCGTACTTGGCGTACATCCTAAATTTTACTGAATTGAGTCCTAACCTTGTGTTATTACCTTGGGCAATAGGAGATTGGAAAAATCAGGTTTTAGGAAATGTGATTGGCATCATTGTTATTGGTCTTTTGTCAATCTTAACAGCATTGCTATATTATGGATTATTTAAGAAATACGACAATCTTTGGGTTGGGATATTATATGGAGTTGGTTTATGGTTACTTGTATTTTATTTATTTAATCCAATATTTCCTGGGTTAAAAGACATGAACGAACTTTCAAGGAACACTGTTATCACTACAATCTGTGTTTACATATTATATGGCGTATTTATCGGATACTCCATTTCTTTTGAAGTGAATGAACTTAATGATCAAAGTCATCCGCAACAACCTTCAACAGAGAACGAATAGTTGTCAAAATATCTCTTTCCATATAATTTTATTCCTATTGAAATAAAATTAAAACAGCAAGTTGAGGCTAAATATGAGTATCCTCTTTTAAAGAGAAGAAAGGACGTCAAGCTTGTAAACGTTTTTTATTTCTTCGAACGAAAAAACCATCAATTGAAAACAGCATTTGTAATCTTTGTGGCTATATTTTAATCAAATAACATTGGTATTAAAGAAAACTCCGTAAAGGAAAAAGCGACTGAAAGAAGCTTCAGTTTATGGTAGAATGTTCTATGATTGAACATTTCTTGTGCAAGGAGATAAAAAGCTATGAATCGAGTCTTACTGATTAACGGACCTAACCTTAATCGGCTTGGTAAAAGGGAACCAACAGTATATGGAGTTGAGACATTAGAATCATTAGAAAAAAAATTAGATATATTTGCAAAGGACCAGCAGGTAGAACTTCATTGCTACCAATCAAATCATGAAGGTGAAATCATAGATAAAATTCATCTTGCAGCAGATAACTATGATGGGGTGATCATTAATCCAGGTGCCTTCACTCATTATAGCTATGCAATTTTAGATGCGATTTCAAGTATCTCTACACCTGTCATAGAGGTCCATATTTCAAATGTTCATGCTCGTGAGTCATTTCGACATGTGTCAGTAACAGCTCCTGCTACAATAGGACAGATTGTTGGCCTTGGTACCTATGGTTATAAACTTGCTTTATTAGCATTAATAGAAAAAATAAGGGGAAGTGAAAATAATGAGTAAATTAACAAAACTCCGCGAACAATTTTCCTCACACGATATTGATGGATTGTTAATTACCAATGACTATAACCGTCGATATATTACAGGTTTTACTGGAACTGCAGGTGTAGCACTAGTTAGCTTACATAAAGCGGTTTTTATTACTGATTTCCGCTATGTTGAACAGGCAAATAAACAGATTCAAGGCTTTGATATTGTTCAGCATACAGCTCCCATTATGGAAGAGGTTGCAAAACAAGCAGGGTTGATGGGGATTAAAAAATTAGGATTCGAACAAGATAACATGACCTTCTCTACATATAAATCATATGAAAAGGAGTGCAGTGCAGAGTTAATTCCTGTTTCAGGTGCGATTGAAAAGTTACGGTTGATAAAGTCGGAGTCTGAGATTAAGATATTAAAGGAAGCTACGCAAATAGCTGATGCTGCCTATAAACATATTTTAGAATATATTAGACCGGGAATTACCGAGTTAGATGTGTCAAATGAGCTTGAATTTTTCATGAGAAAGCAAGGAGCCGTTTCCTCTTCATTTGATATTATTGTGGCTTCTGGTTATCGTTCAGCTTTACCACATGGTGTTGCTAGCGATAAAGTGATTGAAAAAGGGGAGTTTGTTACATTAGATTTTGGAGCTTATTACAAAGGTTATTGTTCGGACATTACAAGAACAGTAGCAGTAGGTGAGGTAAGCGAAGAGCTTAAAAATATTTATCATATCGTTTTAGAAGCACAAATGCGTGGAATGAAAGGAATCAAGCCTGGTATGGCAGGTAAAGAAGCTGATGCATTAACACGTGATTATATTCAGGAAAAAGGTTATGGTGAATATTTTGGACATTCAACAGGTCACGGATTAGGTATGGAAGTACATGAAAGTCCATCTCTTTCTTTTAAATCTGATACAGCACTAGTACCTGGAATGGTCGTCACAGTGGAACCAGGTATATATGTTGCTGGTCTTGGTGGGGTACGAATAGAGGATGATACAGTTATTACTGAGGATGGAAATGAATCACTTTCTCATTCAACAAAAGAGCTAATTATATTGTAACCTTCATTTAATAGGGTTTAACATAGTATATTTACAAAATGGGAGGATATAACAGAGATGATTTCAGTTAATGATTTTAGAACAGGATTAACGGTAGAAGTAGACGGAGGTATATGGAGAGTAATAGATTTCCAACACGTGAAACCAGGAAAAGGAGCAGCGTTTGTTAGATCTAAGCTTCGTAACCTTCGTACAGGTGCTATTCAAGAAAAAACTTTCCGTGCAGGTGAAAAAGTAGGGAAAGCACAAATCGATAATCGCAAAATGCAATATTTATATGCAAATGGTGATCAACATGTATTTATGGATAATCATACTTATGAACAAATTGAGTTACCTGAGACTCAAATCGAATATGAATTGAAATTCTTAAAAGAAAACATGCCAGTTGCTATCATGATGTATCAAGGTGAAACAATCGGAGTAGAACTACCGAACTCTGTAGAATTAGTCGTAACAGAAACAGAACCTGGTATTAAAGGCGATACTGCTTCTGGAGGATCAAAGCCAGCAACTACTGAAACTGGGCTAATTGTTCAAGTTCCATTCTTCGTTAACGAAGGGGATAAGTTAGTCATTAATACTACAGATGGTACTTACGTTTCACGCGCATAATTGTTGAGAGTAATCCAAGCTGATAACCAACCTGAGTTTAAATAATAAAAAATGTAATATTCAACATAAAACACCCATGTACTTGAATCAAGTGTACATGGGTGTTTTTTTGTACGCTTTTTCCGAGATGACTAATCTAACTTAGTGAAAACAGTCGGCTCTGCATTTCAGAATTGTCTAGCTTCGCCTCCGCCTCCTTGCCTCTCAAGGCCACTTCAGCCAAACACCCGAAGTCAAAAAACGCCTTCTATTGTATGGCTTCCAGTGCTTCCGCTTTTCTTCATTGTCCATCTCGAGACCCCATCGGATAGTGTCGCTTCACTCCAACAACCGAAGGTAAAAACCACCTTCATGTGTTGAAGTTCCCGTGCTTGTCGGGGATAAGCGAGTGCCTTCCGCATTTCTATTTGTCTAGCTCCAGCGCATATCCCCTCGAGGTCGCTTCGTCATATCAATCGAAGGCAAAAAGCGCCTTCAAGTGATATAACTCCAGCGCTTGTCGGGGATGAGCAATGCGCTTCCGCTTTTCTTCATTGTCCATCTCCAGACCCCATCGGCTAGAGTCGCTTCACTCCAACAACCGAAGGTAAAAAGCACCTTCATGTGTTGAAGTTCCACTGCTTGTCGCCAATAAGCAAGTGCCTTCCTCTTTTCTATTTGTCTAGCTCCAGCGCATATCCCCTCGAGGTCGCTTCGTCATATCAATCGAAGGCAAAAAGCACCTTCAAGTGATATAACTCCAGCGCTTGTCGGGGATGAGCAATGCGCTTCCGCTTTTCTTCAATAGTTGCAGTCATAAAGTGGTCAAGCTGACCATACATTGTGTTATAAGGACATTCAAGGAGAAGTAGGGTTTTAGCAAATACTCATTTATGAAGAGTATGAAATTATTGGGATGTTCGTTTAATAGGGGGTGGAAAAATGGATGAGGTTTATAATGTGTTGCCACAGTCAATCTCTCTTCTTCTTACAAAATATTCTCCATCGACCCTCAAAAAAATAGAAGAAATACGAGTAAGAGTTACAAAACCACTGGAAGTTATTATTGATGGTAAACCACAGTTTCATCCATATTTGGTTACACATGAGGATGGACGCCAACTTCTAAATAAAATAAGCCAATATTCAATTTATACGTTAGAAGAGGAGCTTAGGAGAGGGTACATTACAATTGAAGGTGGACATCGGGTTGGCTTGGCAGGAAAGGTTATAACAGAAAATGGGAATGTAAAAGCGATTCGAAATGTGTCTTCTTTTAATATTCGAATTGCAAAGCAAAAGATAGGTGTGGCAAATCATTTAACAAATTATTTATATAACAACCGATGGCTAAATACGATTATAATCGGTCCACCGCAGACTGGAAAAACAACTCTACTAAGAGATATTACGCGGTTAATAAGTTTAGGGATAGCTGATGAGAATATCCAGCCATGTAAGGTAGGTATAGTTGATGAACGTTCTGAAATAGCTGGTAGTGTCAATGGTATCCCACAGCATGATCTTGGAGAAAGGGTAGATATCCTTGATGCTTGTCCAAAAGCAGAGGGTATGATGATGATGATTCGTTCTATGAGCCCTGATGTACTAGTAGTGGATGAAATTGGTAGAGTAGAAGATAGTGAGGCGATATTAGAAGCAGTAAACGCAGGGGTGAGATTATTTGTGACTGTGCATGGATACGAATGGCAGGATTTAAAAAAGCGTCCATCTCTTAAGCCCATTCTTGAAATGGAAGTGTTTGATCGGTTTATAGAATTGACGAGAAGGAATGGTCCAGGGACTGTTTCTCGAGTATTGAATGCTAGAGGTGAAAACATCATGAGTAAAGTGAGAGTGACTTAAATGAAGTTTCTTGGTGCAGTGATAATACTAATTGCTTCTACGTGGACAGGTTTTGAAGCTGCTAAGCAATTAACGGAGAGACCACGTCAACTTAGGCAGTTAAAGGTGGCATTACAATCACTCGAGGCAGAAATCATGTATGGTCATCTTCCGCTGCATGATGCAGCTATGAATTTGGCAACTCAACTTCAAAAACCACTCTCCTGGTTGTTTGAGGGTTTTGCGAAAAATCTAGAGGCAAGTGATACAAGTGTAAAAGATGCTTGGAATAAGAGCTTACAGGAAGTATGGAAGTTTACATCTTTAAAAGCAGGAGAAATGGAGATACTTAGGCAATTTGGCGAGACTCTTGGTCAGCACGATCGTACTTCACAACAAAAGCATATACTGTTAGCTTTAAATCATTTAGAAAGAGAAGAGAATGAGGCGAAGGAACAACAGTTACGATATGAAAAAATGGTGAAAAGTTTAGGATTTTTAGGTGGTTTATTACTAATAATTTTATTGCTGTAGTGATTAGGAGGAGAAGTACATCGTGGGCATAGATGTGGATGTCATATTTAAGATAGCTGGCGTAGGTATAGTAGTTGCATTTCTCCATACAATTTTAAAACAAATGGGAAAAGAAGATTACGCACATTGGGTAACCTTATTAGGTTTTGTTTATATTTTGTTTATGGTAGCTTCAATTGTCGATGACTTATTTAAAAAAATTAAGTCAGTCTTTTTGTTTCAAGGGTAAGCGAGGTGTTTAGTCATTGAAATTGTTCAAATTGTTGGTATTGGTTTGATTGCTACGTTCTTAGCGATGATTGTCAATGAACAAAAACCATCATTTGCATTTTTACTCGTTGTGTTTGTTAGCTGTATTATTTTTCTATTTCTAATAGATCAAATCTATGAAGTTATTCGAATGATAGAAAAAATAGCTGTGAATGCTAATGTGAATATGGTATACATCGAAACGATCATGAAGATTATTGGAATTGCATATATAGCAGAATTTGGTGCGCAGATTACTAAAGATGCAGGTCAAGGAGCAATTGCTACTAAGATAGAATTAGCCGGCAAAATATTAATTTTAACGATGGCTATCCCTATTTTAACTGTCATCATTGAAACGATCATAAGATTAATCCCATCAATATGAAACATATGGATAGAGGGGAAATTAAATACCTTGCATGCTAATGTTCTAAAAGAGTTCACTTTGTGTAGGAGGTAAACAAATTGAAGCAACTATGTTTAATATTTTGCGCTTCAGCTTTGTTTTTGTTTTTTTTCTTTCCGAATAATGTACAAGCATCTTCCCCTCAACAAGATTTTGTTGATCAACAGTTGGAGGCACTTGGGATTGAAGAAATTAAACAGTTTTGGGATGAAATAGTGACGAAGTATGGTGGCTTTTTACCTGAAAGCCAAAAAGGTAGTTTTTTTGATTTTGTCCGTGGTGAGAAAGAATTCTCAATTCAACAGTGGTTAATGGGGTTAGTAAAATTTTTATTTTACGAACTTGCCGCAAATGGAAAGCTATTAGGAACTTTACTAATGCTAACAATTTTAAGTATGTTTTTGCAAACAGTTCAAAATGCTTTTGAACAGCAAACGGTTAGTAAAGTGGCTTATGCTCTCGTATATATGGTGCTAATCATCATTGCTTTAAACAGCTTTCATATTGTTATCCAATTTACGAAAGAGGCAATAGAAGTCATGACGAATTTCATGATTGCGTTAATTCCGCTTTTACTAGCACTAATTGCTACTTCTGGAGGCATTATCTCAGCTGCTTTTTTTCATCCGATCATTCTTTTTTTGATGAACACAAGTGGTTTATTAATAAATTATATTGTGCTACCCCTATTATTCTTATCTGCATTATTAAGTATTGTAAGTACACTAACTGACCATTATAAAGTAACGCAGTTGGCTCAATTGTTAAAAAGCATAAGCATTGGTTTACTCGGTACTTTTTTAACTGTATTTCTAGGCGTTATTTCAGTTCAAGGATCATCCTCTGCGGTGACAGATGGAATCACTATTCGTACTGCTAAATTTGTAACAAACAATTTTGTCCCTGTCATTGGTCGGATCTTCACTGAAACGACTGATACAGTCATAAGTGCATCTTTACTATTAAAAAACACTGTCGGTATAGTTGGAGTAGCAATATTGTTATTAATTGCGGTATTCCCAGCGCTGAAAATATTATCAATAGCAGTTATTTATAAATTGACTGCAGCTTTGATACAACCTATTGGCGGTGGTCCTGTTATAGATTGCTTAGATATTATTAGCAAAAGTATTATCTATATTTTTGCTGCTTTAGCAATCGTATCACTTATGTTTTTTCTAAGTATTACAGTAATTATTGCAGTTGGAAATATGACTATGATGGTGAGGTAGTTTTTTATAGCTGATGAGGTGAATGATGTGGAGTTTTTGCTTGAATGGATTACAAATGTCATCTTGTTTCTTCTTCTTGCAACAGTCATAGATTTATTAATTCCGGATACTAGCATACAAAAATATGTCAAAATGGTCACTGGTTTATTATTAATTACAATTATAATTACCCCACTTCTTCAACTACTGTCAACAGACATCGACCAAATCTTTTCATCAATGAATACAAAATCAGAGTTTCAAGAAGAAATGTTAGAAAATGAAATTGAAATGAAGAAAAAAGAAATACAAGCATCACATCGTGCATATATTTTAGAACAAACGGCTGTCCAAATGAAAGAAGATGTGGAAGAGGAGTTGATAGAAACGTATGGATACATGATTCAAGATATAGAAATCTTTCTTACTGATGACACAGTAACCGGAGTCGAAGTGATGGTGACAAAATATCATGCAGATGGAGTTACAGTTCCAGTTGTGAAATCAATTAGTATAAATACCTCCCAACCAATGAAGAAAAATAACAAGTCAGTAGCAGAACAAGATATTTCTAAGCATTTATCGGACGCATGGGAAATTGATTCAGAACTCATACATGTACAAATGGAAGGGGGGAGTAGTTAACAAGTGGAGAAAAATAGAGGGTTTATACAATGGATACAAAACTTCCTTTCAAAAAATAATGGTAGCAATGATAAAACAAAATCTAAGTATATATATGTACTTATATTGTTAGTATTGGGTGTCGTTTTAATACTATTAAATAATGTGATGTTTCCTAGTGAAGAAGCTTCATATACGAATCCATCTTTGTTAACTGAAGAGCAAAAGGATACACCTGTTTTTGGCGCGAAAAATACGCAAGATGAATCAATGAGTGATTATGAGACGAACTATGAAAATCAATTAAAGGATCTATTAGAACAGGTAGAGGGTGTAGGAGATGTAGCAGTTAGTGTTAACTTAGACTCAACTGAAATAAATGTGCTAGAGAAAAGCACTACAACATCGACCCAAACGACAAAAGAGACTGATAGAGAAGGTGGAAAAAGAGAAGTAGAAGATTGGTCTGTTGATGAACAAGCCATAATTATACGAGACGGTGAGAAGGAGACACCTATTGTTTTAACAACGAAAAAGCCTAAAGTTCGTGGGGTTCTAGTAGTTGCGAAGTTAGAAGATATGCAAGCTAAAAAAAGGGTGAAGGATGCAGTTATAAAATTGTTAGATGTACCTAGTCATAGAGTAGAAGTATTGCCGAAAAAATCTGAGGGGGAATGAGTAGATGCTTTTAAAAAAACAAACTGTATGGTTGTTAACGATGGTGGCTTTGGTTCTAATATTATCTGTATATTATATTACTAGTGATGGCGGAACGAGAAATGATTTAGCTTTTATTAATCAAGAGATGGTAGAAGAAGAACAATCTGGAACTGTAGTAGAAATTAGTGAACAAGGAAGTATGAGCGATATGGTAGAAGGATTGGAAGAAGATTCTCTTACTTTGTCTGCTGACGATTGGATTATAGCAAAACGCATGCAGCTACAAGATATAAGAAGTAAAGAGATGGAGAAATTACAAGACATTGCAGCTTCAAAAACTGCCACGATTGCTCAAATTAACGAGGCAGCAAGTAAACTTGAGGAACTTGAAACATTAAGTGCAAAAGAAGATACATTAGAAGTGTTAATTGAGTCCATGGGCTATGTTGCTGCACTTGTTGAGACAAATGGAAATAATGTGGAAGTAACTGTGCAGGCAGAAGCTTTATCTGCGAGCGAGGCTAATGCGATCATCAAGAAGGTGAATGAGGAATTTCAAGAAAGGAAAGATGTGCTAGTTAAGCACAATCCATAAAAAACAACATCGGTAACTGATTGATAGTATTTGTAAAGGTAATATAAATGTAAGTGGAAAAATATTTTTTAACCCAGCCGGCATAAGCGCCAGCTGGGTTTTTACGTACTTTAAAGAAAATAGTGTAGAATAATTTTTATACGAATGTTGTTAAACTGTTGAATTGAAATAGGTGTCTATCGTATGATGATGGTATGAGATACTAGAAACAAGTATAAGTTAAATAAGGAGTGCTCATATGTTGAAAATTCAAGAGATTCGAGAATTAATTAAACTAGTTGACCAATCAAATATTGACGAATTTGTTTATGAGAATGAAGGTTCAAAAATTAAAATGAAAAAACAAGGGACCGTTACTAAACAAATCATTAGTAACATTGCAGTTGAGGAAGCGCAAAAGCATCAACCTGTTGCACCAACAACTGAACTAAGTTCAAGTCCGGTGTCAGAAGTTACCGCTGAAAGCAGTAACGTTCGCGTGGAAAAAGAAAGAAAAGATATTGAAGAACATACAGATTTACATAAGATTACTTCTCCAATGGTTGGAACTTTTTATGCTGCTCCATCACCTGATAGTGACAAATACGTTTCAGTAGGTGATAGTGTGCAAAACAACACAGTAGTTTGTATTGTAGAGGCAATGAAGTTATTTAATGAAATTGAAGCAGAAGTAAAAGGAGAAATCGTAGACATTCTTGCAGAAGATGGCCAACTTGTAGAATATGGTCAGCCCTTGTTCCTTGTGAAGCCTGTGTAAGTGAGTTTTCAATAAGAGAACAAAGAGGATGGAGTAGAACAGGAGAGAATGACGAATGATAAAAAAATTATTAATTGCAAACAGGGGTGAAATTGCTGTACGCATCATTCGAGCATGTACAGAGTTGGGAATAGAAACTGTTGCAGTATTTTCTGAGGCTGACCGTGACGCATTACATGTACAAATGGCAGACGAGGCTTATTGTATTGGACCTACCGCGTCAAAAGATAGCTATTTAAATTTTACAAATATTATTAGTGTAGCAACACTTACAGGTAGTGATGCTATTCATCCTGGCTACGGTTTTTTAGCTGAAAATGCAGATTTCGCAGATCTATGCAGGGAATGTAATATTACATTTGTTGGTCCAAGCCCAGAAGCGATCAACAAAATGGGTACTAAGGATGTAGCTAGAGAGACTATGAAGGAAGCTGATGTTCCAATTGTACCTGGGTCCCAAGGTATAATTAATAGTACGGATGAAGCAGTACGATTAGCTAACGACATTGGATATCCTGTTATTATCAAAGCGACAGCGGGTGGTGGAGGAAAAGGCATTCGTGTCGCAGAAGATGAACAAGAATTAATAAATGGTATCAACATTACTCAACAAGAGGCAGCTACTGCGTTTGGGAATCCTGGAGTTTATATTGAAAAATATGTTCAAGATTTTCGTCATGTAGAGATTCAAGTATTAGCCGATAACTATGGAAATGTCATTCATTTAGGTGAACGTGATTGTTCGATTCAACGTCGTCTCCAAAAGCTTGTAGAGGAAACACCGTCACCTGCACTAAATGAAGAAATACGTGAACGAATGGGAAGTGCAGCAGTTAAAGCGGCTGCAGCTGTAAACTATTCAGGAGCAGGAACGGTAGAGTTTATTTTTGACTATAACGAAAACGCGTTCTACTTCATGGAAATGAATACGAGGATTCAAGTTGAGCATCCAGTTACAGAGATGGTAACAGGAGTTGATTTAATAAAAGAACAAATCCGTGTAGCTTCTGGAGAAAAGCTTGCATACACTCAAGAAGACATTACATATACTGGATGGTCAATTGAATGTAGGATAAATGCAGAAAATCCTGAGAAGAACTTTATGCCTTCACCTGGAAGAATTAACATGTACTTACCGCCAGGAGGCTACGGGGTTCGTGTAGATTCGGCAGCATATCCTGGGTATATGATTCCACCATATTATGACTCAATGATAGCAAAATTAATTACCTATGGAAAAACTAGAGATGAAGCAATTGATAGAATGAAAAGGGCATTAAAGGAATTTGTAATCGAAGGAGTTCATACAACTATACCTTTTCATATGAATTTGTTAGAACATGAAAAATTTGTAGAAGGAAATTTTAATACTAAATTTCTTGAATTATATGATGTAATGGGCAATAAATAAAAATATAGGAGGTGTATTAAAATGGAAAGCAACTTATTAGAAATGAACCAAGGGAATAATAGTTTAGGGAAAATCGAAATTGCTCCTGAAGTAATTGAGGTTATAGCAGGCATAGCTGCATCTGAGATTGAGGGTATTGCACAAATGCGAGGAAACTTTGCTTCTGGAGTAGTTGAGAGGCTAGGTATAAAAAATCATGGTAAAGGTGTTAAGGTTGAACTCACTGAAGAGGGTGTTTCAATAGACGTGTACTGTATGGTGAAGTTTGGAGTTTCGATCCCGAGTATAGCTCATCAAGTACAAGACAACGTGCGTCAGACACTATTGAATATGACTGCTTTGGATGTTGATGAAGTTAACATTCACGTAGTAGGAGTTCAATTTGAGAACCCTACACAAGAGACTGAAATAGAAGAACTTTAATACAGCTACAAACTATTGTTATTATCGTTTGAAAAATTAACTAATGACTAAAAAGGGTCAAACCCGCTACCTACCTTTGTATAATGAGTGATTCTGAAGATATTATACAAGGTTTTAGGAGTAATGTGGTTTGATCCTTATTTTTGCGTTTTTTAGTATATGTTAGAGTGTGTTATTGACCTTAGTTTCAATGAGATGGAATACAAACTTCGACTGCTTACTTGATGTTCAAATATAGTGTAGTGAATCAACTTCAGAGCTCATCCAGGGGGTTAGGGTAAACACATTTTATCGTATCCAAGAATTGCAGATGTTTTTCGTATTAGTGATCTAGTACGATGTGCAACCTGCTCGGGGTCATAAAGGCTCAAGAAGGTTAAAGAAACAATCTTCCACTAGTCTTTTTTTTGCTCGTCACCACTCTTTTCTTGGTGTCTAGCTCCAGTATATGTCTTCAGCGCTTGTCAGGGATGATCAATGCTCTTCTACTTTAGGTGATTGTACTAAGGTATTTGAATTGTGTTATGATCATGTTATGATAAATCGACAATATAGTTACTATTTGACAACATTCATAAAATAATGGTACGTGTTGTAGTAAAGTTTATAAAGGAGAAGGAAGTTATGAAACGTCGTACTGCTAGAAAAAAGGCACTACAAGCATTATTTCAAATTGACATAAGTGATATTGAATCAAAGGAAGCTATTGACAATGTAATTGGTGAACAACATAGCGATCCTTTCCTAGAAGAAATAGTCATAGGTGTAGCAAAGCACCAGGCTGAGATAGATGAACATATTCGTAAGCATTTAGAGAATTGGACGATAGAACGGGTAGCAAATGTTGATCGGTCCATATTACGCATTGCGGTGTTTGAAATGATGTATATAGATGAAATACCAACAAACGTAAGTATTGATGAGGCAATTGAATTAGGCAAGCTTTTTGGCGATGAACAGTCTGGGAAATTTATAAATGGTGTGTTATCAAAAATAAGTAATTCGATAAATAGGACATAACAATATTCCAAGGGGTTTTTGTTATATGGGTGAAAAAAAATTTGTAACAGTAACTGCGTTAACAAAATATGTGAAACGTAAGTTTGATGTTGACCCTCATTTACAAGATATATGGGTAAAAGGTGAAATTTCAAACTTCACCTTGCATAGCCGTGGACATATGTATTTCACCTTAAAAGATGAGGGAGCAAAGATTCAAGCAGTCATGTTTGCTAAACAAAATCGTACGTTAAAATATAAACCTGAAAATGGTATGAAGGTGTTACTCAGGGGAGAAATATCGGTATATCAATCCAGTGGATCATATCAGATCTACGTTAAAGAAATGGAACCTGATGGCATAGGTAGCTTGTATACTGCATTTGAAGAACTAAAAAAAAGGCTTGATGAGGAAGGGCTATTTTTATCTAAGCACAAAAAAAATATTCCTAAGTTTCCACGATACATTGGTGTTATAACATCCCCGACTGGAGCTGCAGTTAGAGATATATTAACTACTATTAAAAGGCGTTATCCTATAGCGAATGTAATAATATTACCAGCTCTTGTACAAGGTGAATATGCACCACAATCACTAGTTGAAAAAATAAAATATGCGAATCAACTAGCATATTTAGATGTATTAATCCTTGGTAGAGGTGGGGGCTCAATTGAAGAATTATGGGCGTTTAACGAGGAAAGCGTTGCAAGAGAAATCTTTGCTTCATCGATACCAGTCATCTCTGCTGTAGGTCATGAGACAGATTTTACGATTTCAGATTTTGTTGCAGATTTAAGAGCACCTACTCCCACAGGAGCAGCTGAAATGGCAGTGCCTAAATTATCCGACGTTGCTGAACGGTTATCACAAAATAAAGTCCGTCTTATAAAGTTGATGAAACAAAGGCTAGTTAATGAAGCAGATCAATTAAATCATATGAAAAAATCATATGCATTTCGGTACCCACAACAACTCTATGCCCAAAAAAACCAAGAGCTTGATCGCATGCTAGAACAGCTTAAACGTACAGCTAGCCGATTAGTTAGTGTGAAACAAGACAGTGCCGAGCATTTAATGAAACGTTTAATCCAAAAGCATCCTAAAGAATTAATTCATAAAGCATTGGAGCAACATTCTTTAACAACAAAAGCTCTCCAAAAAGAAATACAAAATGTTGTAAAGCAAAAGCAACTCTTATTTACCTCTAATGTTTCTAAATTAGATGCTTTAAGTCCACTGAAAGTAATGGATAGAGGATTTAGCCTAGTTTATGATAAAAATGATCTTATAGTAAAAAGTGTTGAAAGAGTAAAAGTGAATGATAGCCTAACAATACAAATGAAAGATGGTAAAGTAGCTTGTGAAGTTTGCAGTGTAGAGGAGCGAATGATAGATGAATAAGGAGATAACATTTGAACAAGCAATGGAGCAGCTTGAAAAGATTGTTGAGAAACTTGAAGAAGGAGATGTTCCTCTGGAGGAGGCAATTGATTTCTTTAAAGAAGGTATGAAACTTTCATCATTTTGTCATGAAAAACTACAAAATGTAGAAAAACAAATGGATCAAATACTTCGTGAAGACGGTGAGCTTGAACCTTTCACTATTCGAGAGGATGAGTGACATACATGCAAGTAGAAGTAGCAGAATATTTGTCGGAACAAAAAAAAGTTATTGAAAAAAATTTATTAACTGGCATACAAGCATTGTCCTCACCTGACATTTTAAAGGAATCTATGAATTATTCTCTTCAAGCTGGTGGAAAAAGGCTAAGACCAATGTTGTTACTTGCTACATTACGTGCTTTTAACAAAAATGAAGATCTTGGAATTGATGTGGCTGTTGCAATAGAATTAATACATACATACTCACTAGTTCATGATGATCTCCCAAGCATGGATGATGATGATTTGCGTAGAGGAAACCCTACGAATCATAAAGTGTTTGGTGAAGCTATGGCTATTTTAGCAGGAGATGCATTGTTGACATATAGTTTCCAATTAATTGCTGACATAAACCATCCATCGGTATCACCTGAAGTCAAGTTGTTACTTATATCAAAGCTCGCTCAAGCTGCAGGGCCCGAAGGTATGGTTGGTGGTCAAGTTGCTGACATACAAAGTGAAGGAAAAACACCTTCAATCGAGACGTTGGAATATATTCATAAGCACAAAACAGGTAAGCTCCTTGCTTACAGTGTGATTGCTGGAGCTATACTTGCAGGAGCATCAGATGCGCAATTAAGTGTTCTGAAAGAATTCGCAATGCATATTGGATTGGCATTTCAAATAAGGGATGACATATTAGATATTGAAGGTTCTGAGGACAAAATAGGGAAGCCTATAGGTAGTGATGAAGAACTGGATAAGATGACATACCCAGCTTTATTAACCTTGAGTGGTGCAAAAGAAAAACTGTCTTTCCACATCACTCATGCAAAGTTTAAATTACAGCAAGCGAATATCAATCATGATATTCTAGAATATATATGTGATCTTATTGCAACTAGGGAAAATTAAGCTTAAAATTACGATCAATTGAGAAATACTTAATTTTATGGTATATTTAATTTTAGCTAGGGGTGGTGCAGTATTCTAGTCAAACCACCGTTCCTGAAGGCGGGCCTAAAAATCCGCCAAAGGGCATATCGATGAAGTTCCTTGTGTCGGCTTGAGGCGCCCAGCCTTGGGTTGGTGCTGGGAGTTAAGGTTGCTGGGCGATCCACAATGGCATGTGGGCGTTGACCCAGCTTCCGCGGAGGCCCATACTTGTAGATTTATTAAATCTATGGGATGGGGAATGAACCTGTCACTGTAAGTCAAATTACAAGCAGCGTAGCCTGCCTTGAGTGGAGTTTGAGGGGATTATGGTTTAAGGTATACATCAGTTGGCCATTGATATATGCCTCATCAGTCCATATGAAATCATCTCTGCAAAAGAGGATAAGGATTTGGTTAAGGTTTGTTGAGGAAAACTCCTAGACTGTTCCATTGACATGAAAAGAGGATTATAGTACGGACTAAGTGGTAATCCAGTCTAGCATATGGTGACATAGCTAAAACAAGTTTGAAGGGAAACCGCCAAAGTGGCAACGCTTGGTACTTGCTTGGGAAAACCTACTGGACCTAAGCCGTAATTTTTACTCTTTTCATGACCACCCTACTATACATAATAAATTGACATTTATGTTTGAATATAAGATAGGAAATACGATTGAATAGGGTGTAGTATACCACATGAAACAAGTTTTTCGACAATCAATAAATTGGAGCATGGGGATTGCCGTTATCACTTTTGTGTTAGCGGCTCTTTTTTCAGTTGTATCTACAAGTATGTTAAGCGGCGTAACTTGGGGATTAGGCATGCTCATCGTTTTAGCAATTGTATTAACTGGAATATTTTTTGATATGATAGGAATAGCTGCTACTGCTGCTAACGAAGTGCCATTTCATTCAATGGCTTCAAAAAAAATAAATGGAGCAAAACCAGCGATCCGAATCGTTCGCAATGCAGATAAATTTGCGAGCTTCTGTAATGATGTAATTGGTGATATATCTGGAATTATTAGTGGAACTGCTTCGGCGGTAGTGATTGTCCAGTTCACTGTATCTTTTCATTATAATGAAGGCTCGTTTTTCCAAATTATTGTATCAGTGATTTTTACTAGTGTAGTGGCTGCATTGACAGTTGGTGGAAAAGCAATGGGGAAATCACTAGCACTTGCATATTCTACAGAGATTATTTTTCAAGTTGGTAAGTTGTTTTATTTTCTTGAAGAAAAGTTTAATATTGAACTATTAAAGGATAAAAAGAAGAAAAACAAGCAAAGAAAAACCAGATGAAGGTGAGTGGTCCTATGGATCTATCGACAATAAAAGATCCTCGTTTTTTAAAAAACTTATCAAGTCACGAACTAGAACAACTAACTGAAGAAATTCGTAAGTTTTTAATTGGAAAGCTCTCGAAGACCGGTGGTCATATTGGACCCAATTTAGGCGTTGTTGAACTGACGATCGCCTTACACAAAGTATTCGACAGCCCTAAGGATAAATTTCTTTGGGATGTCGGTCATCAGTCCTATGTTCACAAAATATTGACGGGTCGTGCCAATGAATTTGATACGCTTAGAAAATATCAAGGCTTATGTGGCTTTCCGAAAATGAATGAAAGTGAACATGATGTTTGGGAAACAGGTCACAGTTCAACATCATTATCTGCAGCGATGGGAATGGTATTAGCTAGAGACCTAAAGAAAACTAATGACATCATTATACCAATCATTGGTGATGGTGCAATTACAGGTGGTATGGCTCTAGAAGCACTAAACCATATCGGTCATGAAAAAAAGAATATTCTTGTAGTTTTAAACGATAATGAGATGTCTATTGCACCGAATGTAGGTGCACTTCATACTGTTTTAGGTCGGCTTAGGACAGCAGGTAAATACCATTGGGTAAAAGATGAATTAGAGATGCTATTGAAGAAAATCCCATCAGTAGGGGGGAAACTTGCAACAACAGCAGAACGTGTCAAAGATAGTCTTAAGTACCTGCTAGTATCTGGAGTGTTTTTTGAGGAGTTAGGATTCACCTACTTAGGACCAGTAGATGGTCATAATTATGAAGATTTATTCGAAAATCTTCATTATGCTAAAAAAACTGAAGGTCCAGTTCTTCTACATGTCATTACCAAAAAGGGAAAAGGCTATTACCCAGCAGAATCTGATAAAGTTGGTACATGGCACGGAACAGGGCCATACAAGATAGAAACTGGTGATTTAATAAAACCAGTGAATACGCCTCCATCTTGGAGTGGTTTAGTTAGTGAAACGGTTCGTAAATTAGCACGCAACGATGATAGAATTGTCGCTGTTACACCCGCAATGCCTGTAGGATCTAAGTTAGAAGGCTTCGCTAGTGAATTTCCTGACCGTATGTATGATGTAGGAATCGCTGAACAGCATGCTGCCACGATGGCAGCTGGCTTAGCAACACAAGGGATGAAGCCTTTTTTAGCGATTTACTCTACATTCTTACAGAGAGCATATGACCAAGTCGTCCACGATATTTGCCGACAAAACTTAAATGTATTTTTAGGAATTGACCGTGCTGGTTTAGTAGGTGCTGATGGGGAAACACATCAAGGTGTATTTGACATTGCTTTTCTCCGTCATATTCCTAATATCGTGCTGATGATGCCGAAAGATGAGAATGAAGGCCAACATATGGTTCATACTGCAATACAGTATGATGATGGCCCAATTGCACTTCGTTTTCCACGAGGTAATGGTCTAGGTGTTGCTTTAGACGAAGAATTGAAAGCAATACCGATTGGTAGTTGGGAAATTCTTAAGGATGGATCCGATGCTGTTATATTAACATTTGGTACGACGATCGGAATGGCTTTGGAAGCAGCCGATATGTTAGCGAAAGAGAATGTTTCAGTACAAGTCGTTAACGCACGTTTTATCAAGCCTCTCGATGAAAAGATGCTAACAACAATATTGAAAAGAAAAATACCGATTGTAACAGTTGAAGAAGCTGTGTTGCAAGGTGGTTTTGGCAGTGCTATTCTAGAGTTTGCGCACGACCAAAGCTTTTATGACGCGCATATTGAGAGAATGGGAATTCCGGATCGATTTATAGAGCATGGCAGTGTAAAAGACTTATTGGCAGAAATTGGGCTGACCAGTGAAGCAGTCGCAGATAGAATAAGAAAAAGTATACCTAAAATTCAAAAAAGGGCATAAAAGAATGAAAGTTAAGAAAGAACGAGTAGACGTGTTATTAGTGGAACGTGGGTTAGCTGAGTCCAGAGAAAAAGCAAAACGCTTGATTATGGCAGGGTTAATTTATTCAAACGAAATTAGACTCGATAAACCTGGTGAGAAAGTTGATGTTACGATTCATTTATCTGTGAAGGGGAACGATCATCCATATGTTAGTCGAGGCGGGTTAAAGCTTGAAAAAGCACTAAAATACTTTGATATAACTGTGGAACATAAAACGATGATTGATATTGGTTCATCTACAGGAGGGTTTACTGATTGTGCTTTGCAAAATGGTGCAAAGCTATCCTATGCCATTGATGTTGGTTATAATCAATTGGCATGGAAACTGAGGCAGGATAAAAGAGTTATCGTGATGGAGAGAATGAATTTTCGTTATATTAAATCAACAGATTTAACAAATGGAATGCCAAATTTTGCATCAATAGATGTATCCTTTATCTCTTTACGCTTAATACTCCCTGTACTTAAAACATTGCTTAAGGAAAATAGTGATGTAGTAGCCCTTGTGAAACCTCAATTTGAAGCAGGTAAAGAATTTGTAGGCAAGAAGGGAATCGTTCGGGATAAAAATGTTCATCTATCAGTATTAAATGCAATTGTTCAATTTGCAGATGAGCAAGGGTATGATGTTATGGATGTTACATTTTCTCCAATAACAGGTGGTGATGGGAATATAGAATTCCTTCTTCATCTTAAATGGTCTGCAACAGACCAGAAAATTGAACAATTTCATACTGAAGTTATTGAAAAAGTTGTAGAGAATGCACATGAAGAGTTAAGGAAAAAATAATTGTTACTACAATGGAATCTTTTTATCTAAGGATTCTGTTGTAACCGTTGTTGTATTGTTAACAAATTAGAACATCAAGATGAGGATATAAATGAGATGTTGTTCTATTGAACAGTTGAAAAGATGCCTCTAGCATGTGTAGGTGTTTAACAACCAGCCATGTGGAAACAGCATGGTCTAATTTTAACTATTTTGTAAACAATGCATAATTCAAATATGCACATGCCGACCATTCAGGTAATATAAGATTATGAGTATCACACCTTTATAATGGACGAAATAATTATACATGAGAGGTGCTTAGCATGAACAAGGGGCAAAGACATATAAGGATAAGGGATATCATTACTAATAATGAGATAGAGACACAGGATGAACTAGTTGACATACTGAAGGAAGCTGGCTTTAATGTAACACAGGCTACAGTATCCCGAGATATAAAAGAACTCCATCTAGTAAAGGTTCCAACCATGGATGGAAGATATAAATACAGCTTGCCAGCTGATCAACGTTTTAATCCGTTACAGAAATTAAAAAGATCATTAATTGATGCATTTGTTGGGATAGATGGCGCTAGTCATTTACTAGTAATGAAAACGTTACCTGGCAATGCCCATGCTATTGGTGCTCTAATTGATAACCTTGATTGGGAAGAAATATTAGGAACAATTTGTGGAGACGATACTTGCTTGATCATTTGTAGAACGCCTGATGATAGAGAGATCATATCTCAACGGTTTTTAGATATGCTGTAAGTGAGGTGTGGTATGCTAGCAGAATTAACAATAAAAAACTTTGCAATTATTGACTCCCTTTCGATTTCATTCGATAAGGGACTAACTGTGTTAACGGGAGAAACTGGTGCAGGTAAATCAATTATTATTGATGCCATCCATTTGCTCGCTGGAGGAAGGGGCTCTTCAGATTTAGTGCGTTATGGAGAAAAGAGAGCGGAAATTGAAGGGCTTTTTTTACTCGATGATGATGCTTATTCGTGCTACAATAAAGCAGCAGAATTAGGTATTGAAATAAGTGATGGAATGGTCGTCCTACATCGTGATATGTATACAACAGGTAAAAGCGTTTGTCGAGTGAATGGAAAGCTAGTAACAATTGCTACTTTAAGAGAAATTGGTGCTACGTTGGTAGATATACATGGTCAGCATGAACATCAGGAGCTGATGATTGCTGACAATCATTTATATTTGCTCGACCAATATGGCGGCAAGAACATAAAGTCAGCTCTTAGTGAATATGATGTTCTTTATAAAAAATATGTTAAATTAACGAATAAACTCCAAAAACTAAATGACAATGAACAGGAAATGGCACATCGGTTAGATTTAATTCAGTTTCAATCGAAGGAGATTCAAGAAGCGAATCTGATTCCAAATGAAGATGATGAATTGTTTGATGAAAAAACGAAAATTGCTAACTTTGAAAAAATATATGAAGCATTACATAATACTTATCAGTCTCTTTTAGGAGAGCAAAGAGGGTTAGATTGGCTTGGGCTTGCGATGAATCATCTAGATGGTGTCTCCACCTATGATGCAAATTTAAAAGAAGCCTTTGAGACAGTTTCCAATAGTTATTATTTGGTGGAGGAAATTTCATATAAAATACGTAATCAATTAGATGAGCTCGAGTATGACCCAGATCGGCTGAATTTTATAGAAGGACGTTTGAATGAATTAAATCATTTGAAAAGAAAATATGGACGAACAGTTCAGGATATACTTGAATACGCAGCAACAATCGAGGAAGAAATTGATACGATTCAAAATCGTGATAGTCATGTTCTTCAACTGAAAAAAGAACTAGAAGGTATATCAGCTGATTTGTTATTAGAGGCTAAAAATCTTTCCGTTCTTAGGAAGCACTATGCTGAGCTGTTGATTAAAGATATTAAAAGAGAACTTAAACATTTGTATATGGATAAAACGACCTTTGACGTTGCATTGTCAAAAAAAGAGGGGATTCATGAAACATCTTTCTCGAATGAAACTCCTGTGAAATATAAAAAAAATGGCATTGATGAAGTTGAGTTTTTTATTTCAACTAATCCTGGTGAACCATTAAAGCCACTTTCAAAAGTTGCTTCAGGTGGAGAGTTATCTCGAATTATGCTTGCGATAAAAAGTATTTTCTCAAAGCATCAGGGCGTTACATCTATTATTTTTGATGAAGTTGATACCGGAGTAAGTGGAAGAGTAGCTCAAGCAATTGCTGAAAAAATATATCATGTCTCTGTTGGATCGCAAGTGCTCTGTATTTCGCATTTACCTCAAGTAGCAGCAATGGCAGATACACATTTGTTTATTTCAAAAAATACTTCACAAGATCGAACGACAACAAAAGTTACTCATCTTAATAAAAATGAGAAAATAAAAGAAATTGGTCGGATGATTTCAGGTGTCGAAATCACTGATTTAACTAAGAAACATGCAAAGGAATTGCTTGATTTAGCAAAAAATTTAAAAAATGCATGAAAAGCTATCCAAAAACGGCTAGCTTTTTCTCTGTTATATAGTTATAAATGTTCGCTTAGTAGGCTAAATTAATGATGTAGCCATGTAATTAATTTGGTGTGGGTTAGGGCGAGGAGAGTGAAAGTGATTGATAACAGAGAAGATAAGAAAAATAGTTGGTGCTGTTCTCCTTGTTACATTGGTAAGTATACTTTTTTTTGGTCCATTTAAAGAATATGTTGGTTTGCCAAAAAATATTATTGTTTTTGAAGGTCAGCAGCTTAAACTACCTTCTACATTACCTGTAACAGTTAGTCAACAAAACGATGATAATGATGTATTTTCAGTTTCAAATGCTGAAACTGGTTTAGCCGTTATGGGTGAAGCTTCTGGAAATGGTGAAATGCTTTTAGAGATGGCAGGTATCCCAATTAAAAAAATCAATGTAAATGTTCTTAATGATTTAAAGGTGATACCGGGTGGACAGTCTATCGGAGTCAAGCTTAATTCAATCGGTGTTTTAGTAGTTGGGTTTCATCAAGTTGAAACAGAGGAAGGTAGCGTGTCTCCTGGAGAAAGTTCTGGTGTGAAAATTGGAGACTTAATTACTAAAATTAATGGTAAGGAAATAGAAAAAATGAGTGATGTTGGTCCTTTTGTTAAACAAGCTGGGAAAGAAGAAAAAGCGCTTGAACTAACAATTTCCCGTGATAATGATGAAGTAACTACTACTTTGCAACCAATCAAAGATATAAATGATCACGCCTATCGTATAGGTCTGTATATACGTGATTCAGCTGCAGGAATCGGCACAATGACATTTTATCATCCTGATTCTAAAAAATACGGAGCTTTGGGTCATGTGATTTCAGACATAGATACAAAAAAACCAATTAGAGTTCAAGATGGACACATTGTTCGGTCGACTGTTACATCCATTCAAAAAGGGAGTACAGGGACTCCAGGTGAGAAATTAGCAAGGTTTTCAAAGGATAAAGAAGAGATTGGTACAATTAGTAAAAATAGCCCATTTGGAATTTTTGGTGAATTAACTAAAAAAATTAAAAATGGGATTAATGATCAAGCATTACCAATAGCATTATCACATGAAGTTAAGGAAGGTCCAGCAAAAATACTAACTGTGGTTGATGATGATAAAGTTGAGGAATTTGATGTTGAAATCATTAGCTCGGTTCCACAAAAATTTCCAGCAATAAAAGGTATGGTTATCAAAATTACAGATCCTAAGCTGTTGCGCAAAACAGGTGGTATAGTTCAAGGTATGAGCGGCAGTCCTATTATTCAAAATGGAAAGGTTATTGGTGCTGTAACTCACGTATTTGTTAATGATCCTACAAGCGGGTATGGCGTTCATATTGAATGGATGCTAAATGAAGCAGGGATTGACATTTACGAAAAAAATCAACAAAAAGCGAGCTAAAACAGCTCGTTTTTTACATAATGCTTTAACTGAAATACGTTATTCGACAAAAAGTTTTTTGTTATTTGTCGAATAACGAAAAACATAGGATAATAAAGGTTTTGGGAGAAAAGTATAGATTTTAGAGATTTTATATTATTTTTAAAAAATTAAAGGGATTTCATGTTATGTCGTCGAAATGTTCCATTACACTGAAGTCAGAAAATAATGAATCCTGATTTTATTTGGAGTTCGAGGAGGAAAGTGTGTGAAAAAAATTAAAGTTTGTATTATTGATGACAACAGAGAGTTAGTAAGCCTAATTGAACAATATATTGCTAATCAAGATGATATGGAAGTTGTAGGGGTAGCTTATAACGGGCATGACTGCTTGGATATTTTAAAAAATAATACCCCTGATGTATTGGTTTTGGACATTATTATGCCTCATTTAGATGGTTTAGCTGTCCTTGAAAAAATCCGTGAACAAAGAGAGAATCAACCAAATGTCATTATGCTAACAGCTTTTGGTCAAGAGGACGTTACTAAAAAAGCTGTGGAATTAGGGGCCTCATATTTTATTTTAAAACCTTTTGATATGGAAAATTTAATTAGTCATATTCGCCAAGTTAGTGGTAAAGGTCTTACACATGTTAAACAAACAACAACATTGTATCGCACACAAAATGAGTCTAAGCATAAAAATCTTGATGCAAGTATTACAAGCATTATCCATGAAATTGGTGTTCCTGCACATATTAAAGGATATTTATACCTTCGTGAAGCGATATCAATGGTGTATAACGATATTGAACTATTAGGGTCAATTACTAAAGTACTTTACCCTGATATTGCAAAAAAATATAACACTACAGCAAGTAGAGTAGAACGAGCAATTCGTCATGCAATAGAAGTTGCATGGAGTCGAGGCAATATTGAATCAATCTCGTCATTGTTCGGTTATACAGTCAGTATGTCAAAAGCTAAGCCTACCAATTCGGAATTCATTGCTATGGTTGCTGATAAGCTGCGTTTAGAGCATAAAGCTTCTTGAAAGGGTAAGGGTAATTAAACAAATTATAAGTGAAAAAATCCTATAAATAACTTGTAATTAACAAGAAAAGTACTAATGCCAATATAAATGTATTTAAGTTCTCTTTTTTAAGAGGGCTTTTTTGTTGTATAAATACCATGAATATTTACAATTAAAAAGATTAAGCGTATTCTTTAGTTCTAGTACAGTGCAACATTCTGTTGTTTCGTTTAGTTGATAGAAATTTGAAGGTTAACGAAATCTGCATGAAGTATCTTTTTCAATAAATCAGCCTATTGGAGTAATTTTTGCATGGTTTCTGATGTCATTCAATGTTGATAAATCGAAATAGACATTTTTTTGTTTTATTTTCTCCTTTTAAACTTCGAATTATATATACTTAAGTAGTAGTTCCAACTATATAAATTTGTATCATATCTGAAAAAATAGCCTCGTTCTAATCTACCATAGTTTTAATATTTATAATTATTTAACAGTAAATAATACCTGAAAATTTTATCTGTTCATTAACCTTTGTCTAAATAACAAATATTGCTTGGAAATAAAAAAATTTCTATTTCTAAATAATAGTATAAATGGATTATTGATAAGTAACTATTCAAGTATTAAGATTCAATTATAAGGGTTTATTGGTAAAGTTTTATTTTTCCATATACATAAAATTAAGAACGGGTGTTACTAATAACTTGATTTATTACTAAATTATCTAATGAAAGGTGTATCCTAGAAATGGAACTCTTAAAAAATAACTTTTTTATAATAACAGTTGATGATGATTCAAAAGTTTTTATTAATGTGTTTAAGGCTGGTTATACAATGACTGAGTTTAATAGTCTATTAACTAAGTATCCACGAATCAACATTTCGAAATTTTTACTGCTGAAACAAGCGATTAAAGAAGCTACATGTGAAACTGTGCAGATTGGTGAGTTAAAACCACTGGTTACTTGCAAGATTTCACAGGACAAAATGGTTGCAAAAATTCACTTTCATTGTTCAAATGAAGAATTAAATGAGAATAAATTATTATATATTCCTAAAGCAATAGAACTTCTACATTCTAAAGGGGTAACAGATGGTATTTCCCTAGATGTTCTACACCAACAATTAGAAGCAAAAAAAGATATTGTTGTTGCAAGAGGTGTTGAACCAGTTAATGGGGAAGATTCTATTGTTTCATATTATAAGATGTCTGAAAGAAAGCCAACAATTAGAGAAGATGGGAAAGCTGATTATTTTGATATGAATTTTATCGATGTAGTAGAAGCAGGAGAGTGGCTTGGAGAAAAAATTCCACCAACAACGGGGAAAGCTGGACGAACAGTTTTAGGAAGTCTGTTATTCCCGAAAAAAGGAAAAGATAAAGTTTTATATTATGATAAAAAAACGGTTAAAAAGGAAGAGTTAGAAAACGGGAAAGTTGTATTAAGAGCTGTTATTGATGGTGTGGTACAAATAGAAAACGGGAAGTTATCTATAGGCGACCATTTAGTCATTAATGGTGATGTTGGTGTCGAGACCGGAAATATAAATTTTGATGGAAGTGTTACGATAAAAGGTATTGTACAAGATGGATATTCGGTAATTGCAACGAAGGATATTTCTATTATGAGTGAAATCGGCATAAGTAGGGTTAAATTAATTCAATCTAAAACAGGTGATGTATTTATTAAAGGTGGTGTGTTTGGAAAAGGTGTTACGAACATTGTTTCAGGACAAGATATTTTTGTTAAATATGCAAATGAGTGTACGCTAACTTCAAAACGAAATATTAATGTCGGTTATTATGCAATTGGGTGTACTATAAAGGCAACTAATTTATATGCCCATGAATATAAGGGGAAAATTATTGGAGGGGAAGTAGAAGCGAGAGCAAGTGTTACAGCGGGTTTTATAGGAAATGAAATGGAAAAACCAACAGTTGTTATTGTAGAAGGTTTTGATCGTGATGAGATTAAAAAAGAGTTGGAAGAACTTCTTAAAAATTATAAAAAAGCAGTTCAAAAAACAGAATCAACAAAAATGCTTCTTGACAACTATAATCATAGTGATTTAGTAGAGAATGACCAAGAATATGAGCGCTTGAGACATAAATTTGATGAACAAGTTACAGAAGTTTCAAACTTTGAACAATCTCGAAAAGGGTTAACCGAATTGTTAAATTTAAAAGGTGATGGGCAAGTATCGATCTTTCAAAAGGTTTATCCGGAAACGTTTATCCAAATTAAGAAACAAACAAAGAAATTGAAAAGTCCAAGTAAAGGAGTTTTCTATGTAGTGGATAAACAACTACATATTGATTGATACGACATAAAAAATAATAAACTAAGCAATTGTGAGAAAAAGACGACAAGGAGTATAGCTTACTCCTTGTCGTCTTTTTTTTTCTCTGCTTCAGCCATTTTTTGAACAAGAATATGCTTTGGCATATGCATAATTTGTTCTATTGGAATATTTAGCGTGCTTGCAAGCTTTTGAGCAGTTTCAAGAGATATTTGATGTGGATTCATTTAACATGCACCTCCAGATATTCATTGTTAATGAGAATTTGACCAAATCAACATGTCTAGCTGTCCTCAGTTATTTTATCTTACTATTTTGCTGTAAGCGTGGCTGTACTTTATTTCGTTTACGGTCTCGGTGCAGTATAAAGCCGGCAACAAATACTAAACCAGCTATAAACATGATGAACCCTACGAGAAATTGAAGCCATAAAAAAGGAAAAGGTTTTTGTAATATATTGAAGAGCATATCCCTCATTAATTTAATTCCAAGGGCCGATAAAATTCCTGGTATTAATAATACTAATAATGCAATGATTCGTTTCATCGTATTAATCCTTTCAATGGAGTTTCTCTATTACAAGTTTTGTTGCTATTTACTAAATTTGTACGACTAGAAATGGTCTCGTGAACGCTAATCAAATATGAATTTAGTTCTTAGTATGGCAACTACAAGTAATGCAAAATAGTGCTCTAAAAAAAGAATAACTCTTCTAATTTATTTGTCAAGCAGTTAAAAAAACGGTATGATATGTTAGTGAAAGATATTGCATATATTTTTTTGAGAAGTATGTAATTTATTTCAAAGAGGCCGTAGAGGTGTGTTGTTCATGAAAAAAGCGTTGATTGTTGGGGCTGGAAAGGGTGGCTCGGCAATTCTAAAAATATTACAAGAAACAGAGATAATGGAAGTTGTAGCGGTTGTCGATATTAAGCCTACCGCGATTGGATTGAAGATGGCAAGAGATTTGAGTATTCGTACTGGGAGTAATTGGCGAGAGTTTTTAACAAGTGAGATTGATGTTGTTATAGAAGCAACAGGTAGTGAAAAGGTTTTTGAAGAAATTCGTGAAGTAAGAACTAAAAAAACAGTGTTAATCCCTGGAGCTGTTGCTTATATAACTGCCCAGTTAATGGAGCAAAAAGAAGGGTTAATTACTAAATTAAAAAACGAATCAGATAAGCATGATTTAATTTTAAATTCCACTCATGACGGTATGATAGTGATCAATTTCGACACAAATATTGTTTTGTTTAACAGAAGTGCTGAACGAATTGTTGGCTTGAGTAAAGAAGATGTGATAGGGAAGCCGATTGAGGAAATCATACCTGCAAGTCAACTGACTAGAGTGATGAAAACGAGGCAAACTGAAATTAATCAGGAGCTTATATTAAGTAATGGTAAGAAAATTATTACGACAAGAATACCTATTATTAATGAAGCAGGTGTCCTATATGGGGCGGTTGCTGTATTTAAGGATATAACTGATGCAGTAAAACTAGCCGAAGAAATAACTAACCTGAAAGAGATTCAAACAATGCTAGGAGCAATTATTCAATCATCTGAAGAAGCAATCTCAGTAGTGAATGAGAACGGTATTGGCTTACTAATTAACCGTGCTTATACAAAGATTACGGGGTTAACAGAAGATGAGGTGATCGGAAAACCTGCTACTGCAGATATTTCAGAAGGTGAAAGTGTTCACATGAAAGTGCTGAATACGAGAAGACCTGTTAGAGGGGTTAGGATGAAGGTTGGCCCTAATAAGAGAGATGTCTTAGTAAATGTTGCACCTATTATTGTGGATGGGAAATTAAAAGGGAGCGTTGGTGTCATCCATGATGTTTCTGAAATTCAGCAATTAACTACTGAATTAAATAGAGCAAGGCAAATTATTCGTACGTTAGAAGCAAAGTATTCATTTGATGATATCATTGGTCAATCAGAAGAGATGGAATTTGCTATCCAACAAGCGAAACTTGGAGCAATCACACCTGCTACAGTACTATTACGGGGTGAGTCAGGAACTGGTAAAGAACTATTTGCACATGCGATTCATAACGCAAGTAATCGAAAGTTTAATAAATTTATACGTGTCAATTGTGCGGCTTTATCTGAAACACTCCTAGAGAGTGAATTGTTTGGTTATGTAGAAGGAGCTTTTTCAGGAGCGAAACGTGGTGGGAAAAGAGGTCTGTTTGAAGAAGCGAATAATGGTAGTATTTTCTTAGATGAGATAGGTGAGCTATCGCCTAATACACAAGCAAAGTTATTAAGGGTGCTACAGGAAAATGAAATTATTAAAGTTGGAGGAACGCAGCCCATTCCAATTAACGTAAGAATAATAGCTGCAACAAATGTGAATCTTGAAATGGCTATAGCTGATGGGTCTTTTCGGGAAGATTTATTTTATCGCTTGAATAAGTTACCTATACAAATTCCTCCTTTACGAAATAGGAAACAAGACTTACCAGCATTATGCGAACACCTTCTTCGTAAAATAAACCAAGAATATGGAAGAAATGTAGAAGGTTTAGACTTGGAAGTGCTTGATTACTTTCATACATACAATTGGCCGGGAAATGTTAGAGAATTAGAGAATATTATTGGACGAGCAATGATCTTTATGAAATTTAATGAAGTTCATATAGGACTTAAACATGTTCCTACTCTTGAAGCTGAAATAGCCAACAAAGCTGACGCATCTCTTATCACTATACCTACGCAAAATGATCAAACGTTATCAGAAATGTTAGAGAATTATGAAGGGGCTATTATTGAACAAGTTTTAACGAACAACAACGGGAATAAAACTGCCACAGCAAAATCTCTGGGTGTTTCATTACGGAATTTATATTATAAAATTGAAAAATATAATATTGCAATAAAAAGCATGCAATAAATTTCAAGTTTTGAATTTTTTTGCGCAGTGCATGTTGTGAAACATAACTTAATTACACAATTACTTATCATTCTTTTTATGGCATGCTTCTTGCAAATATAAACATCTGAGAACAATATACTCAGAAAGTAGGATTAGCTCAAGTATTTCTTATGAAAGGGTTGAAGTAGATTACATGAAATTGGACCTATTAATTGAGCAAGCAACAACGTCTCCCAAAAAAACTGTAGCAGTTGCAGTTGCTGAGGACAAAGAAATCATTGAAGCAGTAGTGGGAGCACTTCGAAAAAACTTAGCTAATTTTCGACTATTTGGTGATGAAGTGAAGATGAAACAATTGCTTCAGGAGTTAGCTCCTGACGATGTCAACAGTGAAGCAATTTTGCTTATTGCTGCAGATTCACATGAGCACGCAGCTGAGCTAGCCGTTAAATCCGTTTCTTCAGGTGAAGCGGATGTATTAATGAAAGGAAATCTTTCAACTTCGTTAATTTTATCTGCTGTGCTTCACAAAGAGTGGGGGCTTAGAACAGGTAAGGTATTATCTCATAATGCAGTGTTTGAGGTTGAGGGTTTTGATCGACTTATATTCATAACTGATGCAGCTATGAATATTGCACCAAACCTTGACCAAAAGGCACAAATAATAGGAAATGCAGTTCAGCTTGCCCGATCGATTGGCATTAATCAGCCCAAGGTAGCTCCAATATGTGCTGTAGAGGTAGTTAATCCAGTGATGCAAGCTACACTTGACGCAGCAGCCTTAACACAGATGAATAAAAGAGGTCAAATTAAAGATTGTATTGTTGATGGTCCATTGGCACTTGATAATGCTATTTCAGTTCATGCTACTAAACAAAAAGGTATTGTAAGTGAAGTAGCTGGAATGTCAGATATATTACTTGTTCCTAATATTGAAACGGGAAATGCCCTTTATAAAGCTCTTATTTACTTTGCTAAAGCAAAAGTGGGGGCTGTTATATCTGGTGCCAAAGCTCCAATTGTTTTAACTTCAAGAGCAGATTCATCAGAGAGCAAGCTTTACTCACTAGCTTTGGCTATTCGTTCTGTTCATTAAATAATTTAGAATTTTAGGAGGATTTTAATATGCAGATTTTTTCTTATATGGAAGAGTATGATTATGAGCAATTAGTGTTTTGTCAAGATAAACAATCAGGATTAAAGGCTATAATTGCAATTCATGATACAACTTTAGGGCCTGCTCTTGGTGGGACTCGAATGTGGACATATGCCTCTGAGGAATTAGCAATTGAAGACGCATTACGTTTAGCCAAAGGAATGACATATAAAAACGCTGCAGCAGGCTTAAACTTAGGTGGTGGTAAGACAGTTATTATTGGTGATCCACGCACTGACAAAAATGAAGAAATGTTTAGAGCATTTGGCCGCTATATTCAAGGACTAAATGGTCGCTATATTACTGCAGAGGATGTCGGTACTACAGTAGCTGACATGGATTTGATACATGAAGAAACAGATTTTGTAACAGGTATTTCACCAGCATTTGGTTCATCAGGTAATCCTTCACCTGTGACTGCTTACGGCGTGTATCGCGGAATGAAAGCAGCTGCAAAGGAAGCATTTGGAACAGATTCGTTAGAAGGAAAAGTCATCGCTGTTCAAGGTGTCGGTAATGTAGCTTTTAACTTGTGTAAACACCTTCATGAAGAAGGAGCACAATTAATCGTTACTGACATTAACAAAGAGGCAGTACAAGCAGCAGTTGAACAATTTGGTGCACAGGCTGTAGACCCTGATGATATCTACAGTGTAGACTGCGATATTTATGCACCGTGTGCTCTTGGTGCAACTATTAACGATGATACTATTCCTAAGCTGAAAGCAAAAGTAATTGCAGGAGCAGCGAATAATCAATTAAGAGAGCCACGTCATGGAGATACTATTCATGACTTAGGAATTGTATATGCACCTGATTACGTGATTAATGCTGGCGGAGTAATGAACGTGGCAGATGAATTAAATGGTTATAACCGTGACCGCGCTATGAAAAAAGTAGAAACGATTTATAATAATATAGAAAAAGTCATTGAAATAGCAAATCGTGATCGTATTCCAACTTATGTAGCTGCTGATCGTTTAGCTGAAGAGCGCATTGAACGTATGAGAAATTCACGTAGCCAGTTCTTACGAAATGAACATCACATTCTAAGTAGACGAAATCGCTAAAATAGGAAGCTTGTGATGAGGGTAAACGTGGATAAATTTTAGCAATTGTCAATAGAGTAATCATTGCTAAAGATTAATTGGAAAATTAGGTGGCAAAATGACGCCACCTGAGTACTCCATACATATGCTGTGGAGTTATCACGAAGCCCCAATGACATCACAAAATGGAGGTATTGATTTTGCAAGAGAGAGAATATCGTATTCTTGTTATCAACCCAGGGTCAACATCGACGAAAATAGGAGTCTTTGATAATGAACTCTCGATATTTGAGAAAACGATTCGGCATGATAGTAAGATCATTAACTCGTATGAAGCAATTATTGACCAATACGAATTTCGAAAAAACACAATCCTAGAAACATTGCATCATGAGGGCATTAATATTTCTAAATTAGATGCTGTTTGTGGACGTGGTGGGTTATTACGTCCTATTGAAGGTGGTACCTATCGCGTAAATGAAGCAATGCTTGCTGACTTACGTATTGGTTACGCTGGCCAACATGCTTCAAACCTTGGTGGCATCATAGCACATGAAATTGCTGGAGGATTAAATATACCTGCCTTTATCGTTGACCCAGTTGTAGTTGATGAAATGGATTCAATTGCAAAGATTTCTGGATTCCCACTTATAGAACGAAAAAGTATCTTTCATGCGCTGAACCAAAAGGCCGTTGCAAGAAGAGTTGCAAAAGATTTAGGTAAGAGATATGAGGAATGTAATTTAATTGTCACCCATATGGGTGGTGGTATAACGGTTGGTGCCCACAAACAAGGTCGTGTTGTAGATGTAAACAATGGGTTACATGGAGACGGACCATTTAGCCCAGAACGCGCTGGGACTGTACCTGCTGGTGACTTAGTTACGCTTTGCTATTCTGGTGATTATTACCGTGATGAAGTGATGAAAAAGCTAGTAGGTAACGGAGGTCTAGTAGGTTATCTAGGAACAAATGATGCAGTAGCGGTTGAAAAAATGATAACCAAGGGAGATGAAAATGCCCAACTTGTGTATGAAGCGATGGCTTATCAAATTGCGAAGGAAATTGGTGCTGCAAGTGCAGTCCTGTCAGGTAAAATCGATGCAATTATTTTAACTGGGGGATTAGCTTACGGCAAAGAGTTTGTTAAGCACATATCTACACGAGTTAACTGGATTGCTGATGTAATCGTTCTTCCTGGGGAAAATGAATTACAAGCGTTAACTGAAGGTGCGTTACGTGTTTTGCGTAATGATGAAGATGAAAAAATATATCCTGCTAACTAACATATAAGATCGTGTAATGAGGAAGGGGATAGTAACAATGTCAAAAGAATATGATCTCGTGATACTCGGCGGTGGTACAGGTGGTTATGTAACAGCGATCCGTGCATCACAATTAGGTTTGAAAACAGCTGTGGTTGAAAAGGGTAAATTAGGTGGTACATGCTTGCACTCAGGGTGTATCCCTAGTAAAGCACTGCTTAGAAGCGCTGAAGTCTATTCAACAACGAAAAAAAGTGAAGAATTTGGAGTTCTAACAACAGATGTTTCCTTAGATTTTTCAAAGGTTCAAGGTAGAAAAGATCAGATCATTTCCCAATTGTATAAGAGTGTTCAATATTTAATGAAAAAAGGTAAGATTGATGTTTATGAGGGAGTTGGAAGGATTTTAGGTCCATCAATTTTTTCTCCGATGCCTGGAACAATTTCAGTTGAAATGAATAACGGTGACGAAAATGAAATGCTCATTCCGAAAAATGTCATTATCGCAACAGGGTCACGTCCAAGGTCATTACCTGGGTTAGAAATTGACGGCGAATTTGTGATGACTTCTGATGAAGCTCTTGAAATGAAGGAACTACCATCATCAATGATCATTGTCGGTGGAGGAGTTATTGGAATAGAGTGGGCTTCTATGTTAGCAGATTTCGGTGTCGAAATTACTGTTCTTGAATATGCAGATCACATTCTACCAACTGAGGATATTGAAATCTCCAAAGAGATGCGACGCCTCATGAAGAAAAAAGGAATTAACATTGTTACTGGCGCAAAAGTACTTCCCGAAACGTTATCAAAAAGTCAAGAAGTGACGATTAAGGCAGAACATAAAGGGGAAGAAAAAACTTTCCAAGCAGAAAAAATACTCGTGTCTGTAGGTCGTCAAGCAAACGTTGAAGGAATTGGTATTGAAAATACTGATATTGTAATTGATAAAGGGTTCGTACAAACAAATGAATTTTATCAGACAAAAGAATCTCATATATATGCGATTGGAGATTGCATAGGAGGCCTTCAACTTGCACATGTTGCGTCACACGAAGGAATTGTTGCTGTAGAGCATATTAAGGGAGAAAATCCTTCTCCAATTGATTATTCACTAATATCAAAATGTGTATACAGTAATCCAGAGGTTGCAAGTGTTGGTTATACTGAACATGAGGCAAAAGAGCAAGGGTTTACTGTAAAAACAGGTAAATTCTCATTCAAGGCGATAGGAAAAGCGCTTGTTTTTGGTGAATCAGATGGTTTCGTTAAAATTGTTGCTGACACAGAAACAGATGATATATTAGGCGTACATATGATTGGCCCACACGTGACTGATATGATATCAGAAGCTGGGTTAGCACGTGTATTAGATGCTACTCCATGGGAGGTAGCACATACTATTCACCCGCATCCTACTTTGTCAGAAGCTATTGGTGAAGCTGCGCTAGCTGTAGATGGTAAACCAATTCATGGCTAATAGATAATATAAATAATGGCTCTTACCGTAAACATTGTTGCTATTGGTACTAAAGTATGGACAGTACGATGAATTTTATGAGAACTCAATAATTTTATAAGTAGAAAAGATGCCAAGAATAAATTGCTTGCATTTAAGAACGAAAAGCAACAATCAATGCGAAAACAGCCTAAATAATAAAAGGAGGTATATATGTATGACTGAAAATCGTCATCAAGAGCTCGGTTTAAATGATGAAAGAGTACTTGAAATGTATGAAACGATGTTACTTGCACGAAAAATTGATGAACGTATGTGGTTATTAAATAGAGCTGGTAAAATACCGTTCGTAATATCTTGTCAAGGGCAAGAAGCAGCACAGGTAGGTGCCGCCTTTGCGTTAGATCGTAATAAAGATTATGTCCTACCGTATTATCGAGATATGGGAGTCGTATTAACGTTTGGTATGACTGCAAAAGATTTAATGTTATCAGGATTTGCAAAAGCAGAAGACCCAAATTCAGGTGGACGTCAAATGCCAGGACATTTCGGTCAGAAGAGCAACAATATCGTAACAGGGTCATCACCAGTTACAACTCAAGTTCCACATGCTGTTGGAGTAGCTCTAGCTGGCAAAATGGAAGGAAAAGACCTTGTGACATTTGTTACTTTTGGTGAAGGATCTTCAAATCAAGGAGATTTCCATGAAGGTGCGAATTTTGCGGGTGTTCACAAGCTCCCTGTTATTTTTATGTGTGAAAACAATAAATATGCTATTTCAGTTCCAATTGAGAAACAATTAGCATGTGAGAAAGTTTCTGACAGAGCCATTGGATATGGAATGCCTGGTTATACAGTAAATGGTAATGATCCGTTAGAAGTGTACAAGGCTGTAAAAGAGGCTGCTGAGCGAGCACGTAACGGTGAAGGTCCTACATTAGTTGAAACAATTTCTTATCGCTTAACACCACATTCTAGTGACGATGATGACCGCAGTTATCGAGAAAGTAATGAGGTAACTGAAGCGAAGAAAAATGATCCTATCATCACTTTTGCTTCATATTTAAGAAATATTGGCTTATTAAGTGAAGAATTAGAAAAAGAAATTGATAATCGAGTGATGAGTCAGGTTAATGAAGCAACAGAATATGCGGAAAATGCTACTTATGCTGAAGCAGAAGAAGCAATGAAGTATGTTTATGCAGAGTGAAAGAGGGGGGAAATTAAATGCCTGTAATTTCATATATTGACGCTGTTACAATGGCAATACGTGAAGAGATGGAAAACGATTCAAAAGTATTTGTACTTGGAGAAGATGTAGGAAAAAAAGGTGGCGTATTTAAAGCTACGGTTGGCTTACATGAACAATTTGGGGAAGAGCGAGTCATAGATACACCTCTTGCTGAATCAGCGATTGCTGGGGTAGGTATTGGTGCTGCCATGTATGGTATGAGACCGATCGCAGAAATGCAGTTTGCTGATTTTATCATGCCAGCTGTAAACCAAATTATATCAGAAGCAGCTAGGATTAGATATCGTTCCAACAATGACTGGTCGTGTCCACTAACGATTCGTGCTCCATACGGAGGAGGAGTACACGGTGCGTTATATCATTCCCAGTCTGTTGAAGCTGTTTTTGCAAATCAGCCTGGTTTAAAAATTGTCATGCCTTCAACACCATATGATGTGAAGGGGTTATTAAAGGCAGCTATTCGTGATAATGATCCGGTCTTGTTTTTCGAGCATAAGCGCGCGTATCGTTTAATTAAAGGTGAAGTACCAGAAGATGACTATGTGTTGCCAATTGGCAAAGCTGACGTTAAGCGTGAAGGTGAAGATATTACTGTTATTACATACGGTTTATGTGTTCATTTTGCACTCCAAGCGGCTGAAAAACTTGCTCAAGATGGAATCTCTGCACATGTTCTTGATCTTCGTACAGTGTATCCATTAGATAAAGAGGCAATTATAGAAGCAGCTACAAAAACTGGAAAAGTACTACTTGTAACAGAAGATAATAAAGAAGGAAGTATTATAAGTGAAGTTTCAGCTATTATATCTGAACATTGCTTATTTGATTTAGACGCTCCAATAAAACGTCTAGCTGGCCCCGATATACCTGCTATGCCATATGCACCAACTATGGAAAAATTCTTTATGGTGAATCCTGACAAAGTGGAGAAGGCCATGAGAGAGCTTGCAGAATTTTAGTATTGATGAAGGAGGGTTTATCCATTGGCACTTGAAAAAATTACAATGCCGCAGCTTGGTGAAAGTGTAACAGAGGGTACGATCAGTACCTGGCTCGTTTCTGTTGGTGATAAAGTAAATAAATATGATCCACTTGCTGAGGTAAATACAGATAAAGTAAACGCTGAAGTACCATCATCATTTACTGGTGTGATAAAAGAATTAGTTGCTGAAGAAGGTGAAACGATTCCTGTTGATGGTCTCATATGTACAATAGAGGTAGAAGGTGAACAACCTACTCAAGAGGCAAAGGAACAGGATACACCTACGACTAATGAACAACCTAAAGTGGAAGAGGTACGTGAAAATAAAGTACGCTATTCACCGGCTGTTTTAAGATTAGCTCAAGAACATAATATAGACCTTGAACTTGTTTCAGGTACAGGCAAAGATGGCCGTATAACGAGAAAAGACTTGAAGAAGTTAATAAGCTCTGGTGATATTCCAGTGGCAGGTGCAAATAAAAAGAAGGAAACGGTTATTGTTGAAACAGTTGAAGAATCAAAGGTGCAAAATACTGTTACAGAAGTAGTGCAACACAATGTAACAAGCCCAGCTCCTAACATTCCTGTCCAAACTGGAGATATTGAAATCCCTGTATCAGGCGTTCGAAAAGCGATTGCAACAAATATGTTACGTAGTAAGCATGAAGCCCCACATGCGTGGATGATGGTTGAAGTTGATGTAACAAATTTAGTTGAGTATCGAAATGAAATTAAGAACGATTTTAAACAAAAAGAAGGATTTAGTCTAACTTTCTTTGCATTCTTTGTCAAAGCTGTTGCTCAAGCTTTGAAAGAGTTCCCACAAATTAATTCAATGTGGGCAGGTGACAAAATTATTCAAAAGAAAGATATAAATATATCAATCGCCGTAGCTACAGATGATGCATTGTTTGTACCTGTAATTAAGCACGCTGATGAGAAAACGATCAAAGGAATTGCACGTGAAATAACGGAACTGGCTACAAAGGTTCGCTCAGGTAAGCTATCGGCTGATGAGATGCAAGGTGGAACTTTTACTGTAAATAATACAGGGTCATTCGGGTCAGTACAATCAATGGGAATTATTAATTATCCACAAGCAGGAATCGTCCAGGTCGAATCAATTGTGAAACGACCAGTTGTTATGAATAATGGGATGATAGCTGTTCGGGATATGGTGAATCTATGTATGTCTTTAGACCATCGTGTTCTTGATGGACTTGTATGTGGACGCTTCCTTGCACGTGTGAAGGATATTCTAGAAAAGACATCAAAAGATAATACATCTATATATTAGTAACGAAAAACACTGCTGCAAATTTGTAGCAGTGTTTTTTGAAGTATTGCTTTTTCAATTCTCTTTTATAAAGTCAAAATGTACTAAACGTATATGGAATTAAAGTCATTTTTTTAATATACTAATGTTAGCAGTACTTTTGAAAATATTTAGACAATTATGTTGAAAGCGGTTTCTTTGTTAACTCATGTTGAATATGAGAACAAGAATAAATGAATAGTTATTACGCACCATATGACTTGGTATTGGGTGATGTGGGAAGAGTAATGCCAATGCTACCGTGACTAGATGACATCACTTATTTGTAGATTGGCAATGACTGGCAATGACTGGCAACATGAACAGCATAGTGAGGGAAAACGGGACGTAGAACTTACAATCTATATTTCTTGTAAGGGAATCTTCAAGGATTAAAAAAATTTTATAATAATAAACTACCTTAAGGAGAGAAGGAACGGTTATGAAGAACATAAATGAAGTTAAGAATTCACAATTCGCTGTTCCGTCATTCGATGACTGGAAAGGCAAAGCGACACAATCTCTAAAGGGTAAATCAATTGAACAGCTTTACACTAATACATATGAGGGCATTGAACTAAAACCATTGTATACAGAGGAGGATGTAGAGGGTTTACCTTTTTTGAATGATTTACCTGGGCAAGGATCACATCTTCGTGGGACAAAGCTTTTAAGAACGAGCGGGCAGGCTTGGGACGTTAGTCAAGAAATAGATGAGCCATGTCCCCATCAGTGTAATCAAGTGTTGAAAGATGATATAGATCGTGGTTTAACAATGATTCATCTATTATTAAATGATAAAACTAAACGAGGATTTAGTTTGCCTAACTCTAATGGTAAGGGTCTTTTAGTAGAGACGATTCATGATATTGAGAAAGCTTTAAATAATATTTCTCTACAACATAAATCGCTTATGATTGACACCCATTATTGTTCATTGCCAATGCTATCAATGTTGACAGCTTATTTTGAAAAGAACAATATTCCTTTGGAAACGATTAAGGGAACGATTGGCATGGATCCGTTGGCTGCTCTAGTGGAAGATGGAGAATTACCTATGAATACATCTCAGCTCTATGATGTAATGGCACAATTAACATTGTGGGGAAAGAAACACAGCCCAAATATAAATACCATCCTAGTGAAAGGACATCCATACCATAATGGAGGGGCAAGCGCTGTTCAAGAATTAGCCTTTTCGTTAGCAACTGCTGTCGAGTATGTAGCGGAAGCGCTGAAAAGAGGCTTGGCCATTGATGATGTTGCTCAAAAAATAACATTTTCGTTCTCAATCGGAGCAAATATGTTTATGGAAATTGCGAAATTACGAGCTGCTAGAACTCTTTGGACATCGATTGTTAAATCTTTTGGTGGAAATAAAACATCACAAAAAATGAACATTCATGGTCGTACATCTGCATTTACGAAAACATCCTATGATCCGTACGTAAACATGTTAAGAGTGACAACAGAAGCGTTTGCAGCAGGAGTGGGCGGAATTGATAGCTTAGATGTTTCGTCTTTTAATGAAGTAATAGATCGCTCAACTAACTTTTCAAGGAGAATTGCAAGAAATACTCAAATTATTCTTCAAGAAGAAGCTTTTATATCAAAGATTATTGATCCAGCTGGTGGTTCTTGGTATATTGAAAAGCTCACGAATGATGTTGCAAAGGAGTCATGGGAATTATTCCAAAAGGTTGAACAATTAGGAGGTATGGAGCAAGCATTGAAATTGAACTTTGTTCAACAAGAAATAAATGATGTTGCAACAGAACGGCAAGAGCATGTTCATAATAGAAAACACAAAATTGTTGGAACTAATTTTTATGCAGATTTACATGAAGAACCTATGACGATGAGTAGTTTGAACAAAGATGAACATGTTGACACTAAAAATCAACTATCAATTGAGAAGTTAGCGCGATTACAAGAAGTACTTGAAAAGGATATTAATAATGTCATGGATGTAGCTGTTCATTATATGCGTGAAGGGCTCACTATATCACAATTTATTAATTTGATGAAAGATAAAGAAGCTACTGTAAAAGTAAACAGCATAGAAAAAATAAGACTTACGCAATCTTTTGAAGAATTAAGACAAACATCTGACCAATATGTAGAAAAGTATGGTTTTCGTCCTAAAGTTGGCTTAATTAATTTAGGTTCGATACCTGAGCATAAGCCTCGTGCAGATTTCATTACGGGATTTTTTGAAGCAGGTGGCTTTGAAATTGTACCATCTCATGGTTATTTATCAGTAGAAGACGCTATTGAAGGTACAAAAGCTATGAACCTAGCAACATATGTAATTTGTGGTAGTAATGAAACATATAACAAAATGGCTGTTGCTATTTGTAGAAAACTTCTTGATGGAACAAAGGATATTAAGCTATATCTAGCTGGAAAGCAAGAAGATAGCCTTACAAAAGAGCTAGCTGAAGCTGGAGTAAGCCACATCATAGATGCTACAACAAATTGCTATGAGTTTTTAACTTCATTACATCAGGAACAGGAGATGTAAAAAATGAAACGACCGGATTTTACAAAAATAAATTATACTAGCCCACATAATCATACCTCACAGCCTGATAATGGAGAAGCCATTCGTCAGCACATCGATGCGACGATGGAGGACTTATTATTTGAAACGAATGAACACATTGCTTTAAAACAAGTGTATACAAAAGATGATTTGAAAGACATAGATCATCAACATTATATGCCAGGTGTAGAACCTTATTTACGAGGGCCATATCCGACAATGTATGTCAATCGACCTTGGACTGTTAGACAGTATGCTGGTTTTTCTACAGCTGAAGAAAGTAATGCTTTTTACCGTCGAAATTTAGCAATGGGGCAAAAGGGCCTATCTGTTGCATTTGATTTAGCCACACATCGCGGCTATGATTCAGATCATCCCCGTGTTATTGGTGATGTTGGAAAAGCAGGTGTAGCAATAGATTCTATTGTAGATATGAAAGTATTATTTGATGGGATCCCACTTGATAAAATGTCCGTGTCAATGACGATGAATGGAGCTGTACTACCAATAATGGCATTTTACATCGTCACAGCAGAAGAACAAGGGGTAAGCCGAGAAAAGCTAGCTGGGACTATTCAAAATGATATTCTAAAAGAGTATATGGTTCGTAATACGTATATTTACCCTCCTGATACTTCAATGCGTATCATTGCAGATATTTTTGAGTATACATCAACATCTATGCCGAAATTTAATAGCATTAGTATATCCGGATACCATATGCAAGAAGCCGGAGCACCAGCAGATTTAGAGTTAGCATATACACTTGCAGATGGTCTAGAATACGTCCGAACAGGGATAAAAGCTGGAATTGATATTGATTCATTCGCTCCGAGGTTGTCGTTTTTTTGGGCGATAGGTATGAATTATTTTATGGAAGTTGCCAAAATGCGGGCAGCTAGATTGATGTGGGCACAATTAATGAAACAATTTAATCCTAAAAATCCTAAATCTTTAGCTCTGCGAACACATTCACAAACATCTGGATGGAGTTTAACTGAACAAGATCCATTTAACAATGTCACAAGGACATGTATTGAAGCATTGGCAGCCTCGCTCGGCCATACTCAATCACTGCATACGAATGCACTTGATGAAGCAATCGCCCTACCAACAGATTTTTCGGCGAGAATTGCAAGAAATACTCAGTTATATTTACAAGATGAAACAGGTATTTGTGATGTGATTGATCCATGGGCTGGGTCATACTATGTTGAATATTTAACGCACGAATTGATGAAACGTGCATGGGAACATATAGAGGAAATTGATAGCTTAGGGGGCATGGCTAAGGCGATAGAAACTGGATTGCCCAAAATGCGTATTGAGGAAGCTGCTGCTCGCAGACAGGCCAAAATAGATTCTGGTAAAGAAGCGATCATTGGTGTAAATAAATATAAATTAACTGAAGAAGAACCGATCGATATTTTGGATATTGATAATACTGCTGTGCGTAAAAAGCAAATTGAACGTTTAGAAAAGCTTAGAGCGACTAGAGATGAATCTACAGTACAGCAAACTTTACTTGACATAACAAAAGCGACAGAAAGTGGCGAAGGGAATTTACTTGACCTTGCAGTAAAAGCTGCAAGGGCTCGTGCAACATTAGGAGAAATCTCTGATGCGATTGAAAAGGTAGCTAAACGTCACAAAGCGATTATCCGTTCAATTAGCGGCGTGTACAGCTCAGAGTTTTCAAGTGAGGAGGAAATTGAGCTGATCAAACGTACTACAGATGAATTTCTTGAACTAGAAGGAAGAAGACCACGTATTTTGGTTGCAAAAATGGGGCAGGATGGACATGATAGAGGAGCTAAGGTGATTGCAACTGCATTTGCCGATTTAGGTTTTGACGTAGACGTTGGTCCTCTCTTTCAAACACCTGAAGAAACGGCGATACAAGCAGTTGAAAATGATGTTCATGTAGTTGGCATAAGTTCTCTCGCTGCTGGTCACAAAACGTTGCTTCCTCAATTAGTCTCAGAATTAAAGAAGCTAGGTCGTGAAGACATTGTTGTCGTAATTGGTGGAGTCATTCCAGCTCAAGACTATGATTATCTTAAAGAAAATGGAGCTTCCGCTATTTTTGGCCCTGGTACGATCATCCCGGTAGCTGCCCTGAAGGTCATTGAAGAAATTTATCATAGACTCGGCTATGAGGAAGTGGATGTTAGTGACGAATATAAATGAAAGACCTGATTGGGTACCTTCAAAAGAAAATGACAGCTTTACATCATATATTAAAAAAGGTGTAGCTGGTAGTCACGATGGGATGAAAAGTCAACATTCTGAAAACAAGAAGTTTATGAGAAAAACGGAGAAGCAAGTAAATGACTATGTTGATGGAGTATTAAACAAAGATCGAACAATGTTGGCTCAAGCGATAACGTTAATCGAGAGCAACGCACAGAGACATGTCGAAAAAGCTCAGGCTGTTTTAAATGAATTACTTCCACATGTAGGTTCCTCTATTCGAATAGGCATTACTGGGGTCCCTGGTGCAGGCAAAAGTACATTCATTGAATCTTTTGGTACATATCTTTGTGACCAAGGGTATCATGTTGCGGTATTAGCTGTTGATCCTAGTAGTTCAATTACTGGAGGAAGTATTCTTGGAGATAAGACTAGGATGGAGAACCTATCTCGACACCCCCGGGCATTTGTACGGCCATCACCTTCAGGTGGGACGCTTGGGGGAGTACATCGGAAAACGAGGGAAACGATGTTGCTCTGTGAAGCGGCAGGCTTTGATGTTATCCTTGTTGAAACAGTTGGTGTAGGGCAAAGTGAAATCGTAGTTAGAACGATGGTTGATTTCTTTTTATTACTCGTTCTTACAGGGGCAGGCGATGAGTTACAAGGGATGAAAAAGGGTGTACTTGAACTGGCTGATGCGTTAATTATCAATAAAGCAGATGGCGAAAATAAGCGTCATGCGGAGATGGCACAACGAGATTATAATCGATTTCTACATTATTTACGACCCGCTACTGAAGGGTGGGAAACGAAAGCGTATACGTGTTCAGCGCTCTTTGGAAAAGGAATTGATAATGTATGGAAAATTATTAATGAATTTGTAGATCAGACAAAGGCAGCTGGTACTTTTGAAAGCCGTAGAAAAGCACAAATGAAAGAATGGATATATGCGACAATTAAAGATCAGTTAGAAACAAGGTTTTTTACTCATCCACAAATAAAAGGAAGATTACCTCAAGTAGAGAGTAATGTAATATCAGGGAATGTACCAGTAACGTTAGCTGTTCAACAGTTACTTGCATTGTATTTTAATGAAAACTAGTTATGTTTTATACGTTTATATAGTGAAATCATTGCAAATAAGATTGATTACTTGCTATCATAGTAATAGGTTGATAATTAAGGGAGTGATATTGTAAATGAATATTGATTTTAACTTGTTTATGAATGATGTTGTTCGTCAAGCTCGTCAAGAAATGGATGCAGCGGGTTACGAGCAATTGACTACGATAGATGATGTAGAAGCAGCTTTCCAGCGTTCTGGAACAACATTAGTTATGGTTAATTCTGTTTGTGGCTGTGCAGGGGGGATTGCTAGACCAGCTGCTACCCATGCAGTCCACTACGATAAACGCCCTGATCATTTAGTGACAGTTTTTGCTGGACAGGATAAAGAAGCGACTGCTCAAGCTAGAGAATATTTTGAAGGCTACCCACCATCTTCGCCTAGCTTTGCTTTATTAAAGGACGGCAAAATTTGCACGATGGTAGAACGTCATGAAATAGAAGGGCATGAACCAACGGCAGTTATTAATAAGCTCCAAGCATCATTTGAAAAGTTTTGTGAGGAAATATAAACCCGTTTATCCTCTAGAGAATAAAGCCTTAATGAATTGTGTTTAAACATTTCTATAAGGCTTTTCTTTAGAAAGGCTTTTTATAGACTTATAAATGAAAACGCTTACTAAAAATTATTTTCTCATATAAGAATGAGGTAATTTAATAAAATTATTATTGCTGTTCTATATTAATCTCAAAAGCGACAAAGTATACGATATCAATGGCAATGAATCCCTCTCAATGTGCCATATACATATAACTAAATCTTGAATACATAATAGATTTCATATTTAGAATAAAAGATGGATTAGATGAGTGGTCGTGGAGTATCTACTCTTCTGTATAGATGAAAGTCGCATAAAGCCTTATTTGTGTTCTAATTTAGTAAATAGGTTTAGGAAAAGAGCCATCCAAAAAGAGGTGATACATTCTAGTAAACATAATAATTATTTTTGTTGCATAATTATAGATTTATGTTAAAATACAATTACTTGCATAAAAATACAATGTTTTAAGGGGGATAAATGTGAAAAAGAATATTTTGTTAGGCTTAATTAGTATATTAGTAATTGGTTTGTTGGCAGCATGTGGAACGAAGGATAATGAACCAGAAAGTGGTCAAGGAGCAGAGGGTGAAAATTCTGAGAAAAAAACATTAACAGTTGGTACCTCAGCAGATTATGCTCCTTTCGAATATATTGATACAGCGAAAAGTGATGAAATTATAGGTTTTGATATTGATATTATCAATTCAATTGCAGATAAATTAGGATATAACTTAAAAATTACTGATACTAGCTTTGATGGACTTATTATTGCTCTAGAAGCTAATAAGTTTGATTTTGTTATATCTGGGATGACTCCTACTCCAAAACGTAAAGAAAATGTAGATTTTACAGACGTATATTATGTTGCAAATCACATGATCGTGTCTAAAAAGGATAGTGGAATTAATACGATTGAAGATTTAAAAGGAAAAACTGTTGGTGTACAACTTGGATCAATTCAAGAGGAAGAAGCTAACAGCATAGCTGAAACAGTTGATATTACTATAGAAAGTAGAAGTAGAATTCCAGAACTTCTGCAAGAAATACAAATAGGACGTTTTGATGCTGCAATTATTGAAGATACAGTAGCACAAGGATATTTGAATAAGATGGAGGACTTGTCTGGTTTTACAATTGAAGGTGATGAAGAAGAAGTAGGATACGCGATTGCTTTTCCAAAAGGAAGTGGTTTAACCGAGGAATTTAATAATGCGTTAAACGAGATGAAAGAAAATGGAGAGCTAGATAAACTGATTATTAAATGGTTCGGTGAAGAAGAAGAAAAATAAAAATGATGATTGAAGGTGAGGAATTTATCTCACCTTTTTAAATGTTTTTCGGAAGGGATGAAAAGGATTTTGAATTTAGATTTTGGACAAATTGTTCCGTCAATGCCATTTATATTAAAAGGAATAATCGTTACTATACAAATAGTAATTAGCTCAGCAATAATTGGCTTTTTATTAGGTATAATTATATCACTCTTTAAAATTGGTCGAATTAAGGTTCTAGTTTTACTAGCAGATGTATATACGTCTATTTTTCGTGGTACGCCATTAATTTTACAAATAGTCATTATTTATTATGGACTTCCAGAGATCATTGGAGTAGAAATAGGGCAAATGCCAGCTGCTATTATAGCATTTAGCTTAAACTCCGCTGCGTACATTTCTGAAATTATAAGAGCAGGAATTTTAGCAGTAGATAAGGGGCAAAAAGAAGCGGCACAAGCACTCGGAGTTCCATATAGCAAAATGATGCTTGACATCGTATTACCGCAAGCCTTGAAGAATATTTTACCAGCTCTAATGAATGAGTTTATTACATTAACAAAAGAATCCGCTTTAGTTATGACGATTGGTATCATGGATATTATGAGATCTGCATTCGTAGTTGGAGGAGATCTGTATAGCTTTTTAGAACCGTTATTATTTGCTGCAGGTATATATTATGTAATGGTTATGATATTAACACTCCTTGGCAAAGCGATTGAAAGGAGAATGAGAAAAAGTGATTAAAGTAGAAAACCTGTTTAAATCATTTGGTAAACTCGAAGTATTGAAGGATGTCTCGACAACGATTGATTCAGGTGAGGTAGTGGCTGTCATTGGACCTTCAGGGTCTGGTAAGTCAACTTTTCTACGCTGCCTTAACCTATTAGAAGAGCCTACGAAAGGTAAGGTGTGGATAGGGCAAGATGAAGTAACGAACCCTAAAACTGATATTATGAAAGTCCGTCATCATGTAGGGATGGTTTTTCAGCATTTTCATTTATTTCCGCATAAATCCGTCCTAGAAAATATTATGTATGCTCCTATTAAAGTAAAGGGTGTTAGTAAAACTGAAGCAGAAACGAAGGCTAGAGATTTATTGGGGAAGGTCGGGCTTTCAGATAAAGCAAATGAGTATCCTAAACGACTGTCTGGAGGGCAAAAACAACGTGTTGCCATTGCTCGTGCTCTAGCCATGGCACCTGATGTTATGCTGTTTGACGAGCCTACGTCTGCCTTAGATCCAGAGATGGTGAAGGAAGTGTTAGAGGTTATGAAATCACTAGCCCATACAGGTATGACGATGGTTATTGTAACGCATGAAATGGGCTTTGCAAAAGAGGTAGCTGATAGAATTTTGTTCTTAGATGACGGTCAATTGATTGAGGATGCAGCACCAGAACGATTTTTCTCCTCACCAAAAAGTCAACGTGCACAAGATTTCTTAGCAAAGGTGTTATAATTTTAAACTTAATTAATTAACAACCCTAAGTGAAGCTGTAATTTACACTTAGGGTTTTTCAGATGGACGTTTACGCAAGGATTGTTGTAATTCGTACCATGATTATAACTACAGTTCATGGCACATTAATAGTTGACAACCGTAGTAACAATTTTGTTAAATTTGCAACTAAGTGTACGATAAATTCTTTTCAAATGGCTCTTTTCGTAAACTTAGTTGCTATTGTTTACATAGACAATATGGTGTGTTATAAGAGAGCTCAATAATTGTACAAGTAGAAAATGCCACTAACGCTAGATTGTATACGTGCTTATATCTTAGAAAGAAAAGCAACAATCAATGGGAAAACAGCTTTTCAAATACAGTAATGAGCAAGTTAGGTGCAACTTGTTCGTCTTTTATTTCTACAAATCCTAATTTACTGTATAAATTTTTTGCTGGAGTATTCATTTTGCCAGTCCTAACAATATACTTGTCCACATTTTGGTAGTTGTTTAACGTATATTGAACTAATGCTCTACCTACACCTGCTCTGAAAAAGTCAGGATGGACGAATAATCGATGGATATCTAACATATTGTCGTAAAGTTTGAATGAAATTGCACCTGCTAGCCTTTCATTAACATAATACCCGTACAATTCCTCCCCGCATGACATTATCGCCTCAGTTGTATCTTTTAACGGAGGTAAATTCTTATAGTCAATAATTTTTGCCTCTACCTCATACGATACGAGCTGGATATTCAATAGCTCGGTTGCAATTAAAGAATTACGAATATCCAGTTTTTTAATCACCCTTACCAGCACCTTTATACATTGTCAATTTCATTTTGCCATGTAACTGAATATTGTGTACACATTTCTATAAATGCGTCTAAAGCAGGCGAGAGCCATTTGTTTTTATGAATGGCTAATAATGTTGAGACATTTTCACCATCAATTTTCCAATCAAGTGATGCGATCTTTCCCTCCTCCAGCTCAGTTTGAACTGCTATCGAAGGAAGGTATGAGATTCCTAACCCACACATCACACATTGTTTAATTGCTTCGATACTCCAAAATTCAAGTGTTGTATCAGGGACATAACCGTGCTTAAGTAAGTGATTTTCAAAAGTTGCTCGATAATCACAGCCTTTCTCTGTATAAATAAACGTTTCATCGAATGGGATCGAAATTGGTTCATCGTGTTTTTTAGCTAAAGGATGTTCGATTGGTGCAATAACATTCATTGGTTCATCTATTAGTTTTGTAAGTTGTAAATCCGAATCTTCATGTTCTGGTTGTAGCAGCAAGGCAATGTCTATTTCGCCACTACGTAATAACTCTTTTAATCTCCAACACTCAAATGTTTTAATGATAATTTGTACATTAGGATATAGCTTTTTATATGCTGAGATAATTGGTGGTAGTCGATAAACTGTTAAGGATTCAGGTGCACCAATTTTAATTGTTCCAGCTGGATTTTCTTCCTCTTTAGCAATATGTCTTGCTCGATCATATAAATCTAGCATTTGAATAGCATATGGTAATAGTTTTTTACCAGCATCTGTAATAACAACCTTTTTTCCGATCCTATCAAATATAGGAGAGCCTATTTCATCTTCAAGTGTTTGAATATGTGCAGTAACCGAAGATTGAGCATAACCAAGCATATCTGCGGCTTTAGTAAATCCTCCCACATCTGTAATAACCTTAAATGTTTTTAAATGTTTAAGTTCCAATTACATATCTCCCTTCATGAAGAATCGATCGTTTTATTCGATTGTTTTGTTCGGAACTATCTATTTTACTGAAGTGAGAAACGAAGATATAATCAAACCAACAAACATTAAACGATTTATCATTATTTTACATTGGAGTGAAGAAAAATGAAATCAAAACTTATTGGTCCACTGCTTTTAAGTGGTTTAATTATCGGTCCAATACTTGGGTCAGGTATCATACTATTGCCTCCAATCATTAAGGAACAGGCTGGAAATTCCGCTATTATTGCTTGGCTGATCATTACGATCTTAAGCTTTCCCTTTGCTTATGTGTTCGGCAAGCTTAGTATTTTATTTCCTGGTGATTCAGGTGTGACGAATGCAGTAAAGCACACTTTTGGTGACGCTATTAAGCAATTAACAGCTGTTTTTATGATACTGGCAGTTTGTGTAGGCCCAGTAGCGGTGTTAATGACTGCGAGTGAGTATATTTCATTGTTATTTCAAGTGTCTACAATAAAAGTTGAAATATATGGAATTGTGCTGTTAATCATATGTCAGATGATATTGTTGAGAAACATTTCCTCTTTAGGAAAAATCTCATTAGTATTAACATCTATTTCAGCACTCGTATTATTTATTGGAGGCCTTTCAACTCTACTATTTTATAGATCAGAAGTATCAATAGTAGGGTCACTTAATATTCAATCGTTAGGAAATAGTGTGTTACTTCTTTTTTGGGCAATGATGGGATGGGAGATTATTGGAAACTATTCAATGGAAGTGAGAGATCGTGAAAAAACGATTAAAAAGAGTGTTTTCTTTAGTGCAATTATCATTGCGATCATTTATATAACTGTTGCTGCAGCTTATCAGTGGATTGACACAGCTGCCTTAAACAGTGGGCAAGCCTCTTCTCAGCTCAAATTGGCGTTAATCATAGCACCTCTCTTTGGATCGTATGCAATACCTGTACTGACATTAATTACTTCAGCTCTATGTGTTACTACATATATTATGATCGTAGGTGGGATCGCAAGATTAATTTCTGCTCAAGCTGAAGATAGCAAGTTACCTAAGGTGTTGGGATATAAGTCAAAATCAAATATCCCGATTGTAAGTTTAATATTACTAGCAAGTATCCATTTAATCGTTTTAGTTATTCTGTATACTGATTTAGTTAACCTTGAATTACTCGTTGAAATAGCAAATGCATTTTTTATTAGTAATGCAATTATTGGGTTGCTAGCAGCCATGCGCATCATTAAGAACTGGGCAATTACCTTTAGTTGTATGGTTTTAATTGTAGCCTTATTTTGGATGCTGACATATTCACCAATCTGGGTATTGTTGTTAATAGGCATACTAACCCTTTACGCGATTTTAGCTGAAATGAAAAAAAGATCTACTCGAGTAAAGCTAGTGCAAATGAAAGAAGAAGTGTAACATAACTTTTCATGTCACACTTCTTTTTTAGTAGTATAATATAATGAAACGGAAAGAAAGGAAAAGATATAATGGCCACAACGCATACATTTACGAAAAAAGAAGAGATTGCCAACGCCATAACACATGGAATTGGAGCTTTACTAAGTGTAGCCGCACTCGTTATACTCATTGTTACCGCTGCAACAGAGGGAACAGCATGGCATGTCGTTAGCTTTACGATATATGGTGTGACGATGCTTTTACTATTCTTATCTTCAACTTTAGTTCATAGTTTCCCTGATGGAAGGGTCAAGGATTTATTTCAGATTTTTGATCATTCAGCGATTTACTTGTTTATTGCAGGAACGTATACACCCATTTTATTTACTGTTATTAAAGGTGCGTTAGGCTGGACGTTATTTGGAATAGTTTGGGGTCTTGCCATCGCGGGAGTTATTTTTAAAGTATTTTTTGTTAAGAAATTTCTTTATACTTCTACTTTCATGTATGTATTAATGGGTTGGATCATTGTGTTTGCTTGGAAGCCACTTACTGTAAGTATACCTGTGGTAGGAATGTACCTACTCGTTCTTGGAGGAGTGCTTTATACAGTAGGAACGATTTTTTATATGTGGCGCAGCTTTCCATACCACCATGCAGTTTGGCATTTATTCGTTCTTGCTGGTTCTGCTGCACACTTTTTTGCAGTGTTAAATTTTTAGGATCTTTTCGTGCATTTCGTTATTATACTAGGAAAAAAGTACACATCATTTAACTGATTATTATTGTTATTGAGAAAACAAGATGGTACAAAATAATTAATTCAAGTACAACAACAATACGAATACGGATTTATAATTAAGCTGTAGTAGATATAACAATCTTTTACAGCTTTTTTATTTTATTCTTTGTTCTTTTCGTTTGAATCCAATATAAAAAGAACTAATTTGTTTATTTACAATTTACCTTGGCTGTTCTGGTATACTATCACGCTAAAACGAATAGAATAAGGGTGGCAAATCTATTTCTAGGGGTGGAGAGCAAATGTTAGATTATGAGTTAATGAGTATTGACATGATTAGGAACAAAATACTAGCTAGTGTTGAAGAGTTAACAGATTCTCAAATAAATAAACGAAGTTCAGATGATAAATGGAGTATTGCACAGCTTTTGCGCCATTTGTACGATAGTGAAACTGGACTTACACAGATGATAAAATTTGCAATAGAACAATCTAATACTGGAAATCTAGAAAGAAAACCACTATTCATGATTCTCGATAGAACTCAAAAAGGTAAAGTTCCAGAAGGAAGGGCACCTTCACAAGAATTTACAACGAAGGATGAGTTACTATTACTGTTGGCTCAATCAAGACAAACATTGTTACGGCTAATTGATGAGATTAAAGATCAAGATGAAGTAGAAAGGTTAGCGATCAGTTTTCCCAAGTTTGGTGTATTAAGTGTAGCACAGTGTTTAGAGTTTATCGGCCTTCATGAGTTAAGACACTTTGAACAACTGAATGAGATTAAACTAGAAACTCTTTATGTACCTGTTTCACCATAAATGTTGTAAGCTATTATTGTCACAGTGCTTTTGCTTAGATAGTTGTATTACTTACGACGGATTACAAGGTCATCAATGTGGTTGAGCTTTTATATATTTGGCTGAAAATAGAAAAATTAAATTCACAAGGTGGATCTTATTTTTTGATAAAACGCAGAGTTTGCTTTTTGCAACTCTGCGTTGTTGGTTTTGGTTTATTCAAATACCATGTATAATGAAGAGCTTTACTTCACCTGATTCACCGATGGACAAGTACTTGTTTTTCAAGTTCACTTCTATTCTTTGACTTCTACAACAATACTTCCATAAAGTTTATCCCCTATAAAAGCATTTAATCGCCATAAACCAGCCGTTGGAAGTGAAAACACAGTATGTTGAGACGATTGAGCCCCTAGTACACCTTTTATTCCCGTTTCCTTATCATTTTGATTTACGACTTCCCACCCCTTTGAATCAATCAAAGTTATTTCTTTTCCTGTTTTTTTATGAATACCAATCAATTTAAAATTCTCCTCATTAACTTCTTTTAATTCTTCACCCCAGAAAAACCACCTTGTTTTACCACCTTGACCAATTGTAAAATCCATTGTATCCAAAAAAGCGACTTCACCTTTATATCCTCTTAACTCTCTTTCATGCTCTTCGCTTTTAACAGTAAATGTAGGGGAAACTTCCCAACTCTCCTCAGTAACGGTTCTTTCTGAACAACCTACTAATATTCCAATAACAAACAAACATAGTATATTTCTTTTCATAACAACCTCCTCATATATAATTGACGAATAATTCAAAAAAATGTTTCAGAGAAAGGTAAGCTGATTACCCGTTTTTATAACAAAGCTAACATAAAATCCTATAAATCAATCATAAGAAGCTAAACGAATTATTTTCACTTTATATAACCCAATGAATCCATTAAATATCTTAATTCGAGATGCTAGTTTTTGATCACGTATCTTAAAAGAGGTTTCTTCATTTTTCTTTATGATATGAGCCAAAAATAAGCTATTAAATTGTCATTTGAGTGTGAATGAAATCAAAACCTATTTTTTAAAAAGTTCAAGTAATGTGTGATTAGTGGTACTTTCTACCTGTATACGTATAAATATAAAGTGGTTCTATCGATATATTTTCTGAATTTTCTGCATATAACTAGTTTTGTAGCTTATGAATATATTAAAAACAATATAAACATATTGTTAAACTAGTAAGGAGGAATTTGAAATTGTATAAGAAAATGTTATTACTTGTTATTATTTTTGTTGTTGTACTTTCATACTCGCCTGTAGTAAAAACTGAAAGCGCTACCAATTCAAATGGATTTGATTATTATGTAGGTGCTGGTATGTACGATATAACGGGCCCAGCTGCAGAAGTAGTGATGATGGGGTATGCTGATTCTGCTCAGAAAACAGAGGGTTTGCATTTTCGTTTACGCTCTAGAGCTTTTATAATGAAAGAAAAAGATACAAATAATAATGTTGTATTTGTAAGTGCTGATGTAGGACAAATTTTTCATTCTGTAACACAAGGGGTAATCAATAAATTAGAGCAAAACGGCTACGGTCATCTTTATAATTACAGCAACGTAATACTAAGTGCAACACACAGTCATAGTGGGCCAGGTGGATACTCGCATGAAGGGCTATATAATGTTTCTACATTTGGGTTTCATGAAGAAAACTATCAAGCAATCGTAGATGGGATTTATGAATCTATTATTAGAGCACATTATAATCTTGAGCCAGGATACGTTGAAATAACAGAAGGGTATTTAGACGGAACAAGTGCAAATCGGTCTATTGAAGCATATAACAATAACCCTGAAAGTGAACGAAGTAAATTTCAAGACAGTGTTGATAAAACGGTGACACATCTTAATTTTCGCAATCAACAAGGTGAGTTGCTAGGAATTATAAATTGGTTTGCTGTTCACCCTGTCTCAATGAGTCAAGAAAATCATTTGATTTCGGGAGATAATAAAGGGTACGCATCTTATTTATATGAACAAGAGATGGAGACAGATTATAACGCTAATAAAACATTTGTTGCTGCTTTTGCACAATCAAATGAAGGAGACGTAACCCCTAACATATTTGGAGATGGTAAAGGTTATGGTGATGATGACTTTGATAGTACTAAAAGATCTGGAGAAATTCAATTTGAGAAAGCAAAAGCATTAAGCAACTTAGCTGAAACGCGGTTAACAGGGCAGATACGCTCACGGCATGAATTCGTAGATTTTTCAAATTTAGTAGTTGATCCACAATATACCGATGGTGAAGAAAGAAGAACGTATCCATCGACGATGGGATATTCTTTTGCAGCTGGTACAGAGGATGGTCGAACCAATTTACCGGTTTTTGTTGAAGGAATGACACAACCTGAATATTCAGTTGACGGTTATGATAACCTTGTAACTTATGCACAAGGACTATTGACTCTCGTTCCGCAAATAGGTGAAATGAGTGGGGTGTTATATCCGGAGCTATGGGAGCAGCACTATCCGAAGCCAATATTATTTGCACCGTCAGAAGTATCACCTGATCCATGGACTCCACAAATTATCCCATTACAAATGGTTCAAATTGGTCAGCTTTCGATTCTAGCCGTGCCTGCAGAATTTACATCAATGGCCGGTAGAAGGTTGAAAGAGAGTGTAAATGAGCATATGGCTCCACAATTTAACGGTGAAAATTACGTAGTCATTGCAGGGTTATCAAACTCGTACAGCAGTTATGTTACAACGCCTGAAGAATATGATATCCAGCATTATGAAGGAGCATCAACTCAATTCGGGAAATGGACGTTAAGCGGATACTTGCAAGAATTTGATAAATTATCAAACGCGATTATTAATAATGAAGCAATAGCTCCTGGTCCACTTCCAAAAGATTTAAGTAATGAACAAGTGTATTTTGATATTGGTATCATTTTTGATGCTCCACCAATTTTTAAGGACTTTGGTGATGTAAAAGAAGATGTGCAACCGTCTTATCAAAAAGGGAATATCGTTAGTGTTAGTTTTTGGTCTGGACATCCAAATAATAATCTTAGGACACAGTCCACATACTTAGAAGTTCAAAAGCTTGAGAATGGTGAGTGGATAACTGTTGCTAATGATGGAGATTGGGAAACGAAGTTTAGGTGGATAAGAGAATCAACAATATTAGGGACTTCCTCCTCTTTGATTGAATGGGAAATTCCTTATGACGCAGATGCTGGGGATTACCGAATTGTTCATTATGGTGCTTATCAGACTATTACAGGAAAGGTATATGAGTACGAAGGGACCTCTTCAGAGTTTAATGTAGAGTAAGCGATAAATAGAAGCACTCCTTTATGAGGAGCGCTTCTATTTTTTTAGAGCAAGTTCTTATGTAAACGTAACAAACTCTCTTACTGGTTTTCTATATCCTCTTGGAGAACGACTAGATAATTTTTCTTTGCCAATTGTAATTAATAATACAGGTTCATAGCGATCCTCTAACTGTAAAATCTTTTTTACTTGAGTAGGATCAAAACCAATCATTGGGCAAGTATCCCAGCGGTGTTCTTTAGCTGCAATCATAAATAACATTGCTGATAAGCTAGCATTTCTAATTGCTTCTTCTGTTAAGAATTGAGAACCACGAGATTCATATAGTTGATTAATACTTTGAATCGTATGATCAAATTCTTGCTTACTGAGTATATTTAAGTTTACAAGTCCTTCATATATATCGGCAGCTTGTTGATAAGCTAGGCGATCACCTAAAACAACGATTGTTGCAGAAGCTGTGCCTACTTTGTGTTGACCAAAAGCTGCTTCTTTGAGTGCAAGCTTCGTTTCAGCATTTTGTACGACAACATAGTGTGTATGCTGCAAGTTAAATGCTGATGGAGCATATTTTACTAGTTCAAATATTTGTTCGAAATCATGTTCGGTCATTTTGATATCTTCTTCGAAATTACTTGCGGACCGTCTTTCTTTGATTAATTGCTTTGCGCTCAATTTCAATACCTCACTTTCATCATCTATTGTGATTTGAAAAACATGACTAATTATCTCATATTAAAATATTTTTAATTCGAGATAATTAAAACATCTTTTGCTTTGCTTGTCAATTTTAAAAGCTACACATATCTCCTTTTAACTAACGGAACTTTCAATTCTTTAGCATGCAGTTTATAATTATGTTTGCAAAGAAAGTGTAACTACATATATAGGACTTCACAACCTAGGAGAAAATTATGTTTAAAATTGGTTATCGAACGTTGAAAACTGCACTTGGAATAACGATTTCAATGGCTCTTGCGAATTTTTTGCAATTGGAGAATTACATTTCTGCGGGAATTATTACTGTTTTATGTATTCAATCGACAAAGAAGGAATCGGTTTTGAGCTCAATTGACAGATTTCTAGCTTGTGTTGTTGGAATTATTTTTGCATTTTTATTTTTTGAGGGTTTTGGATATACACCAGTTTCAGTCGGTCTATTAGTTTTATTTTTTATTCCTACAACTGTTATGTTGCGGATTCAGGAAGGAATAATAACGAGTATTGTAATTATTCTTCATTTTTACGCTGCGCAGCAATTTACTGTTCAATTTGTAATTAATGAATTAATTATTATTTTAATTGGTATATTAATTGCGTTACTCGTAAATATATACATGCCAAGTGTTGAAAAAAGATTACGAAGTTATCAACAAGAAGTCGAAGGTAATTTTAAAAAAATATTCGAACATATTGTTGTGTACCTACGAACCAATGATATGAGCTGGAAAGGTGAGGAGATAACAGCAACAGATACGCTAATACACGAGGCTAAAGATGTGGCACTTAAGGACATAGAAAATCGCTTTCTTCGGAAAAAAGATGGTTACTACCATTATTTTACTATGCGAGAAAAGCAGTTTGAAATTATAGAAAGAGTGTTACCTACAGTAACATCTATTACGATCACTGTGGAACAGGGAGAAATAATAGCTGATTTCGTAGAGGAGTTAATTACAGGCATTCATCCTGGTAATACAGCAAAAACATACTTAGTTAAGTTAGCAAATATGAAGAAGAAATTTGAGGACATGCCTTTACCTGTTAGTCGTGAAGAATTTGAGGCAAGAGCTTCTTTACTCCATTTTATAAAAGAAATGGAGCTCTACTTAATTATTAAAGACTCGTTTATACCAATGAACTAGTTAAATCTTGAATAAAACCTCTCGTTCTAATAACACTAAAGATAAAGTGTTTTAAATGGGGGTGGTTAAGTTTGAATTGGTCCATGTTGCTATTGTTTACTATTTCTCTATCTCCAATATGGCCATTAGGGCAAAATCCAATAATTGGTGACCCTTTTGTAATTATTAATAAACAGGACAATAAATTAGCATATATTAATGACGGGGATATACAGAAGGTTTACCCTATCGCTACTGGTGCTACTAACAAAGATACACCACAGGGAGAATTCACGATTATCGTTAAAGCAATTAATCCATATTATCGAAAAAAAGATATTCAAGGTGGCTCCCCAAAAAATCCATTAGGGAGCAGGTGGCTAGGGCTAGATGTCAAAGGTACACAAGGTAGAATTTACGGTATCCATGGTACGAATACCCCTTCATCTATTGGTACATATGTAACACAAGGCTGTGTTAGGATGCAAAATAAAGATGTTGAACAGCTTTTTGAACGATTGCCAATCGGTACAAAAGTTTTAATTGTTCGCAGTGAGGATAGCTTCGAAGAGTTAGCAATACAATATGGCGCAATGAAACGTTGAATGATAAACAGCAAGCTCAGTTCAAATAAAAAGATGAAGTATGAAAAAGCATCGGAATTTGTTTATTCCGATGCTTTAATAATTATATTTTATAGCCACGTACTAGCACCAGCTAATAACGTAGTAAGTAACATTGTACCGAGCATGACATAAATGATAACCTTTTGTGTCTTTTTACGGGACATTCTTTTTCCCCTCCTAAACAAAACTTTCTTTATATCATTTTAACCCCAAATGATAACTTGGACAAGAAGTTATTCTATGAAGTTGTAGTTGATTTTGGAAATTAGAATAATTGAAGGAAAATGTCGCTTTTTGGAGAATAAGATAATTAGGAAAACAAAGCCGACTAAATTCTACATAAAATTAGCCCACCCCCTGTGGGCAATAGTAGGGTTACCCTTGACTCCCACAAGTGTTGAAGACTATACACTATAAGTCGTTTTTGCCTTTAGTTGTATAGATGAAACAACTTGAGAAGCAAGGAGGCGCAGCTGGATAATTGGAAAGCGCATCAGATGTAATTTCACCTAGAATAGAAACCTCTAGACTAGGATGAGGTAAAATATTATGGAAACTACAGCTTTATTACTGATAAGAGTAGCTATATAATCACTATTGTGTGAAGATATGCCTACTAGAAGGGGTGTTATTGCTATATGGTAAAGAAAATTGATCATATTGGTATTGCAGTACGTTCAATAAAGGAAGCGCTACCATTCTATCAAGATGTACTTCAGCTACATTTAGAAGGAATCGAAGAGGTTGAGTCTGAAAAAGTTCGCGTAGCCTTTTTAAAAATAGGTGAATCTAAGCTAGAACTATTAGAACCAATAAACACAGATAGCCCCATAGCAGTTTTTATTGAAAAACGTGGAGAAGGTATCCATCATATAGCATTAGCTGTAGACTCTATAGAACAACGACTAGAAGATATGAAGGTGAACGGGATTCGGATGATTAACGAGAAAGCAAAAACGGGTGCAGGAGGTTCGAAAATAGCTTTTATTCATCCTAAATCGTCAAAAGGTGTTTTATTTGAGCTATGTGAAAAAAGAAAGCAGGAGGATTAGCATGGAAGACATCTATGAAAAAATTAATGACCTATACGATCGACGTAGAAAAGTTGAGATGGGTGGTGGGGATAATAAAATAGCTAAACAGCATGAAAAAGGTAAATTAACAGCTCGAGAGCGTATTGAACTGTTAGTAGATGAAGGAACATTTGTTGAATTAAACCCATTTATTGAACATCGTTGCAACGACTTTGGCTTAGGTAATAAGGAAGGTCCTGGAGATGGAGTTGTAACAGGGTATGGGAAAGTCAACGGGAAACCGATATATTTATTTTCACAAGATTTCACTGTTTTTGGTGGCGCACTAGGGGAAATGCATGCTAAAAAAATAGCAAATGTAATGGATTTAGCCGTTCAAAATGGTGCCCCATTTGTCGGACTAAATGACTCTGGTGGTGCGAGAATCCAAGAAGGGGTTTTGTCTTTAGATGGCTATGGCCATGTCTTTTATAGAAACTCAATCTATTCAGGTGTGATTCCACAAATTTCTGTAATTATGGGACCTTGTGCAGGAGGAGCTGTGTACTCCCCTGCAATTACTGATTTTGTTTTCATGGTAGAAAAGACGAGTCAAATGTTCATCACTGGTCCAAAAGTAATTGAGACTGTAACTGGTGAACAAATTAGCTCAGAGGATTTAGGTGGAGCAAATGTACATAATTCTATAAGTGGGAATGCCCATTTTTCTGGTCAGACTGAAGAGGAAGTACTCGCTCAAGTTCGAAGGTTACTAAGTTATTTACCCCAAAATAATGAGGAGAAGGCTCCGATATATGACGCTTCATCAGATGATGATTATCGAGCAGATTTAACAGATGTGATCCCATTTGATCCTGTACGTCCATATGATGTCCGTAAAGTCATTGAACAAGTGGTAGATGAAGGCTCTTTTTTAGAAATTCATGAGCATTTTGCTCGCAATATAGTTGTAGGCTTTGCGCGAATAAGAGGCGAAGTAGTAGGGCTTGTATGTAACCAACCAAAGTTTATGGCGGGGGGATTAGATATCGATTCTTCAGATAAGGCTGCACGATTTATTCGTTTTTGCGATTCGTTTAACATTCCACTTATCACGTTTGAAGATGTGACGGGCTTTTTCCCTGGTGTTAAACAAGAACATGGTGGAATTATTCGTCACGGTGCAAAAATTTTGTATGCCTATTCTGAAGCGACTGTTCCAAAATTAACAGTAATACTACGTAAGGCATATGGTGGAGCATATGTTGCGCTAAACAGTAAGTCAATCGGAGCAGATATTGTATTTGCATGGCCAAATGCTGAAATAGCTGTAATGGGCCCTCAAGGTGCGGCAAATATTATTTTTGCAAACGAAATTAACGCAAGTGAAAATCCTGAAGAGATACGAGCACAAAAAATAGAAGAATACCGGGAAAAGTTTGCAAATCCATATGTAGCAGCTAGTCAAGGTATGGTTGATGATGTCATCGACCCACGAGAAACGAGAATTAAAATAGTTCAAGCGCTTGAAATGCTGAGGAATAAGAAAGAACAGCGTCCAAAAAAGAAACACGGTAACATCCCGTTGTAGGAACAAAATAGGAGCTTACTGTTCTTCTCGATAAGGGCAGGAACCTTTAACAGAGGAAGACGCACAATGTCTCTTGGCGAAGTGACCTCGAGGGGACAGGCGCTGAAGTTAGCGAGTAACAAAAACGCAAGCGCCTTGTTAATCCCCGACAAGCGCTGGAGCCAACTCGCATGAAGGTGCTTTTTACCTTCAAGTGAATTGGCGAAGTGACCTCGAGGGGACAGGCGCTGAAGTTAGCCAGTAACAAAAATCACTATAGCAGTTAAATACCTCTATAATTAACCCAAGTCCTGTTTGCAATGGTGGATTGCCATCCTTACTCTTCTGACAAGTGTTAGAGTAAACTTGACATGATGGGCACATTAACCAGTTCGCGTTTGTATTGGATTCCTTCTTATAACTAAACATTGAAGTTTAACCGAGCTCTTATTCATATAAACAATAATAGTATTCATTGAGAGAAGCGTTATGTGTTTGAAGTAATGCTTCTTTCTTTTTAGCAGTATAGTTTAAGATGAAGAGGTAATGAATTTAGGATAAAGATAATTTAGGTGGCCTGCATTAGAAGGATGAACAACCGACAAAAGGTGAAAAATAAACTGTTTTATATTACACTAGAAATGTGCAAAAGCTGATAAAAATGATGGAGGAATGACAATGATTCAACAAGATCGTCTAGTTAACGAATTTATTGAACTAGTGAAGGTAGATTCTGAAACTAAATATGAAACAGAAATAGCAAAAGTATTAAAGGAAAAATTTTCATCCTTAGGTGTAAAAGTAGTTGAAGATGATACAACTTCACAGACAGGGCATGGTGCTGGCAATTTAATTTGCACATTAGATGGTACAAAAAATGGTGTTGACCCAATCTATTTTACGTCACATATGGATACAGTAGTACCAGGAAATGGCATCAAACCTTCGATCAAAGATGGCTACATTGTAACTGATGGCACAACGATTTTAGGTGCAGATGATAAAGCTGGATTAGCTGCAATGCTAGAAGCCATTCGCGTGTTAAAAGAAAATAATATAGCGCATGGAACGATTCAATTTATTATTACTGTTGGTGAAGAGTCTGGTCTAGTTGGCGCAAAAGTATTAGACCCATCGCAAATCATTGCAAAGTATGGTTATGCTATTGATAGCGATGGTAAAGTAGGTAATATTGTGGTAGCTGCACCTACGCAAGCGAAAATAATAGCAACCATCCATGGGAAAACAGCTCATGCTGGGGTTGCTCCGGAAAAAGGAGTTTCTGCAATAACAATTGCGTCAAAAGCAATTGCACAAATGCCGTTAGGCCGTATTGATGAAGAAACTACTGCAAATATTGGACGCTTCGAGGGTGGCACCCAAACAAATATTGTTTGTGATCGTGTTGATATTTTAGCTGAGGCACGCTCATTAGTTCAGGAAAAAATGGAAGCACAAGTTGCAAAAATGAAGGATGCCTTTGAATCTGTTGCAGAACAAATGGGTGGAAAAGCTGATGTTGAAGTCAACATTATGTATCCAGGATTTAAGTTTGGAGATGGCGATCATGTTGTTGAGATCGCAAAAAAAGCTGCAAAAAAAATCAATCGTCCATGCGAACTACAAAGAAGTGGTGGGGGCAGTGACGCTAATGTAATTGCTGGGTTTGGAATCCCAACAGTCAACTTAGCAGTTGGTTATGAGGAAATACATACAACAAATGAAAAAATACCAATAGAAGAATTAGTAAAATGTGCTGAAATGGTCGTTGCAATTATTGAAGAAGTAGCGAATTAAGGTAAGGATGAGGCTCCATTTCCTTATCATGGGAAGTGGGGTCGATTTTTTAGCTAAGCACTTTTCTTATCATTTGTTGCTATTGTTGCCAACATTAAATTACCTTAAAAGAAAAGGTGCCATGGATGCTAATTATATATAATTTATAAAACAACAACGAATACAAAAAAAGCCTTTGGAGTCTCTAGAAATGATTTGCATTTCAATTGAATGCACTTAGCAAATAGTTTTTGTAGGCGTTGCCATTTGAAGGGGGAATTTAAATGGAAAGTAATAAAGTGGTCGTTTTTAATATAAATAAGGAAGAATACGGATTTCCAATTAACCAAGTCGTTTCGATAGAAAAAATGGCGTCTGTTACGATCATTCCTCAAATGCCTCCATATGTGATAGGTGTCTTAAAAATTCGCGATGAGCTTGTGCCGATTATTGATACGAGTACTATTTTATTTAACAACTCTTTTGAAACTATGGCTAACATAAAAATAATAGTTACAAAAGCCAAAGATATTACTGTCGGCTTTGTAGTTGATGAAGCAAAGGAAATTATTGATATTGCTAGTGAGTATATAAAAGAGGTTCAACTTGTACAGTTTAAAAAGACATCTTATTTCACAGGTGTAGCAAATCTACAAAGTCGTTTAGTAACTTTAATTGACCCGGCTATGCTATTTGATAGTTTGGAAGGGAAAGAAGATATTAAAGGACATATGCTCAGTCACCAATAATTGGTGACTGTGTTATCACATTAATTTTGGAAGTGTTTTTATGAAACATTTATATCCGAAAAATGGTCAAGTAATTTTACATGTAGACATGAATAGTTTTTATGCATCTGTTGAAGTATCGTATGAACCATCGCTTAAGGGAAAGCCAATAGCGATCGCTGGAAATGTAGAAGAACGAAGAGGAATTATTATAACATGTAGCTACGAAGCACGTGCTCTAGGAGTTAAGACTACAATGCCCGTATGGGAAGCGAAAAAGCTATGTCCAACACTAGCGATAATTAAACCAAATTTCGAAAGATATAGGAAAGCTTCATTGCAAATGTTTGACGTGCTTAGAACTATTACTCCACTTGTCGAGCCGGTGTCCATTGATGAAGGATACGTAGATATTACTAATTGCTATGAGCTCGGTTCACCTCTTCATATCGCCACAGAAATACAAAAAAAGCTTCTTCACAATCTGCAATTACCTAGTAGCATTGGTATAGCACCTAATAAATTTCTAGCTAAAATGGCATCAAATATGAAAAAACCGCTTGGTATCACAATTTTGAGAAAAAGAGATGTAGTAACAAAGCTTTGGCCGTTACAGGTTGATGCCATGCACGGGGTTGGTAAAAGAACAGCAGAAAAGTTAAATACAATCAATATTCAAACGATCGAGGATTTAGCGAAAGGAAACGATGTTCAGTTAAGAAACCTTCTTGGGATTAACGGTATAAAATTGAAGGAAAGAGCAAATGGGCAAGATGGGAGGAAGGTTGACCCAGAGGCGATTTATGATCGTAAAAGTATAGGTAATTCAACAACTTTACCACACGATACAATTGATGACCGTAAAATAGAAAAAGTATTGCAGAAATTAGCCCAATCGGTGGGACAACGTTTGAGGCGTAAACATTTAGTTTGTCAAACAGTACAACTAACGATCCGCTACGCTAATCGCAAAACAATTACTCGCAGTCAAAAGCTTTCAAACCCAATGTCTGACGATGAGATGCTTTTTTCAACAGGGCTACAACTATTAAAAAGCCATTGGGATGAGCAACCGATTCGTCTGCTCGGTATTACAGCTCAAAACTTACTTGAAAAAGAAACTGCATCAAAACAGCTTGATATTTTTTCATTCGAAGATGACGCTAGAGAAGAACCATTAGCTAATACGATAACACAAATAAATGAAAAGTTCGGTAAAGATACGATAAAAAGAGGTGTGAAAGTTAACAAATCAAATGACTATGGAGATAATGAATCAGGCACAAGCTTTGAAAAAGACTTTTTCCTGTAGTACATTAGGGTGTGGAACTTGATTATAGTAGTATATTTGTGGTATTTTCAAGGTTGAAGATTGAATTTGTTGATAGAAAGGAAGTACTTATCATGACAAAACAGCAAATTGGTGTGATCGGCTTAGCGGTCATGGGGAAAAATTTAGCATTTAATATTGAAAGTAGAGGGTACTCTATATCTGTATATAATCGTTCACGTGAAAAAACGGATGAAATGCTTAGTGAAGCACAAGGAAAAAATGTTAAACCTACTTATAGTATTGAAGAATTTGTGGAATCACTTGAAGTACCAAGAAAAATCATGTTGATGGTTAAGGCAGGGAAGCCGACGGATGCAACGATTGAGCAATTACTTCCTCATTTATCAAAAGGGGATATATTAATAGATGGTGGAAATACTTATTTTGGCGATACACAAAGAAGAAACCAACTGTTAGCTGAGAAAGGCATTCACTTTATTGGTACAGGGGTTTCAGGTGGAGAAGAAGGTGCTTTAAAAGGCCCAGCTATTATGCCAGGAGGTCAAAAGGAAGCATACGAGCTTGTACGACCAATTTTTGAAGCTATTTCCGCAAAAGTTAATGGTGAGCCTTGTTGTACATATATTGGCCCAGATGGAGCTGGACATTATGTGAAAATGGTACATAATGGAATTGAATATGGCGATATGCAGCTTATTAGTGAAGCTTATTTTCTATTGAAAAACGTCCTAGGACTCGACGCTTTAGAACTTCATGAAATATTTAAAGAGTGGAATACTGGTGAACTTGATAGTTATCTCATTGAAATCACAGCTGATATATTCAAAAAAATTGATGAGGAAACAGGGAAACCTCTAGTTGATGTTATTTTAGATACAGCTGGTCAAAAAGGTACAGGAAAGTGGACAAGCCAAAGTGCTCTTGACCTCGGTGTGCCATTACCTATTATTACAGAATCTGTTTTTGCTCGCTTCATATCTGCTATGAAGGAAGAACGGGTTAAAGCAAGCTCCATGTTAAGTGGTCCGAAATCACCTGCTTTTGATGGAGATAGACAAGAGTTTATTGAAGCGGTAAGAAAAGCACTGTATATGAGTAAAATATGTTCCTACGCTCAAGGCTGGGCTCAATATAAAGCAGCTTCTGAAGAATATGATTGGAATCTACAATACGGAGATATTGCGATGATTTTTAGAGGCGGGTGTATTATTCGAGCAAGATTCCTACAAAAAATTAAGGATGCATATGATAGAGATGCTCATTTACCAAACCTTTTGCTTGATCCATATTTTAAAGAGATCGTTGAAAGCTATCAATCATCACTACGTGAGATTATTGCTAGTGCGGTGAAGTTAGGTATTCCTGTACCTGCATTTTCTAGTGCTCTCGCATATTACGATAGTTATCGTACTGAAACTTTACCTGCAAACCTACTTCAAGCACAGCGTGACTATTTTGGAGCGCATACGTATCAAAGAATTGATAAAGAAGGCATTTTCCATACAGAATGGTTAGAAAAATAAAAGTAATGAAGAAAGCTCCTTAAGGTGGGGCTTTCTTTTGTATATTTGCAGATTAAATTATTTATTAGTCAATAGGAGGGGAAGATTTTGCTGAAGAAGCGGTTCATATCGGAAAATTTAACACTATCATATGAAGATGTTGGACAAGGTGAAGCAATTGTCTTACTGCATGGATTTTGTGGGAGTCATGCTTATTGGGAAAGGATTATGCCAGAATTAGCGAAACAATATCGAGTAATTGCTCCCGATTTACGCGGGCACGGAGGTTCAACTTATCAAACCGACGAATATGCGATTGAAGATATGGCTGAAGATATTAAACTTCTGTTAGAAGCCCTAAATATTAATAAAGTTTCAATGTTTGGACATTCACTAGGTGGGTACATTACACTCGCTTTTGTAGAACATTATAGTAGCATGCTAAATAGTTTTTCACTCATTCATTCGACTGCTTTTGCTGATTCAGATGAGGCGATAGCCGGTAGGGAAGCGAATATAAAAAAAGTTGAAAAAGACGGGGTAGACCCCCTAATTAATGGTTTAGTCCCGAAGCTCTTTTCAGAAAATAACGTAATGAAAATGAAGGAAGAGGTGGCTTACATAAAGGAAATTGGGTATAAAACATCGAAAGAGGGAACTATTGGTGCGTTAAATGCAATGAAAAACCGCCCAAATCGCAACGAAATACTAGAGCATACTTCTTTACCTGTGTTATTAGTCGCTGGAGAACAGGATCGAATCATATCAACAGCAAACGTGTTTTCCACTTCAAAAGATAATGTAACTCAATCTCTAATTAAAAACGTTGGTCATATGAGTATGTTTGAGGATAGTGAACAGTTATTATCAGATATAAAAAGTTTTTTATCGTGAGAACCGATAAAAAATAATTTCGCTGTTACTGAAAATTATTGATAAATATAAGAGTGAGGAGGGTGGTTTTTTGAATTACGTAATTATAGGCGGTGATGCAGCTGGTATGAGTGCTGCTATGCAAATTATAAGAAATGACAGCGATGCCAAGGTCACAACATTAGAAAAAGGTGGAATTTATTCTTATGGACAATGCGGTCTACCATATACGATAAGTGGAGTAATTCCATCCACTGAGAAACTTATAGCTAGGTCTGTGGAGACTTTTCGAGACAAATACGGAATTAATGCACAAATATACCACGAAGTTCAAAATGTGATTTCTGAAGAAAAAGTAGTTCAAGGTATTAACAGCCATACCGGAGAAACGTTTGCTTATGAGTATGATAAATTATTAATTGCTAGCGGTGCATCGCCTGTCGTTCCAAAATGGAAGGGTGTTAACCTTAAGCGAGTGTTTACACTGAAAACAATCCCAGATGCTAATAGCATACTCGAAGAACTGGATGATGATATAAACAATGTGACTGTAATTGGCGGTGGTTACATTGGCTTAGAGATGGCAGAAAACTTCAAGATGCTTGGAAAAAATGTTCGCATGATTCAACGTGGAAGTCAATTGGGAAGTATTTTTGATGAAGATATGGCCGAACTCATTCATGAAGAAGCAATAAAGCATGGAATAGAGTTAAATACAAATGAGAATGTCATTTCCTTAAATGGGGATAAAATTGTTGAATCAGTTCAAACAGATTGTGGTGAATATGACACAGATCTCGTTTTAATAGCTATCGGTGCAAGACCTAATACGACATTTGTGAAAGACACGGGGCTTGTTTTTGGCGTAAAGGGTGCTATTCAAATAAATCGTTATATGCAAACAAATATAGAGGATGTGTATGCGGCAGGGGACTGTGCAGTACAATATCATATGGTAAAAGGACAAGATGACTATATTCCTCTTGGAACGACAGCAAACAAGCAGGGAAGACTTGCTGGTTTAAATATGATAGGAAAGTCAAGAGCTTTTGCAGGAGTTACAGGGTCATCCATTATAAAATTTATGGATCTATCATTAGGCAGAACAGGACTTTCGGAGAAAGAAGCTCACGCTTTAAATATTCCCTATGAAACAGTAAAAATAACTACGAAGCATATTGCAGGGTATTATCCAGGGGCTGATCCAATACATATAAAACTAGTTTATAGAAGTGATAACCACCTTTTACTTGGTGGACAATTGATCGGTAAAGCAGGGGTTGATAAGCGTGTGGACGTCTTAGCAACAGGACTGTATAATCGCATGTCAATAAACGAACTAGAAGATCTTGATCTATGTTATGCTCCACCATTTAACGGCGCGTGGGATCCAATTCAACAGGCTGCTAGAAGAGTACGGTAAAAATAGAATCATAGTTGTAGCTTTGATTGATATTTTTGTTCTGACAGATCAATATATATAACTCAAGTTCGCAACATCTTTTTCTGCGTTAACGACTATGATATTGTATAAAAGTTGCTTAGCAGATCAAATATATTAAAAACCTTGTTATAAAATAAGGAGGCTTATGTGGATACAAAAAGAATTGCAGGAGAGAAAGCAGTAGAATATATTACAGATGGAATGACAGTAGGACTTGGAACGGGTTCAACAGTATATTGGACCATTAAAAAGCTGGGTGAGTTAGTAAAAGCAGGGCTTTCGATAAAGGCTATACCTACCTCAAATCATACAGAGATATTAGCAAGAAAGTTAAATATACCATTGAGTAATTTTGATGAAATAAAAGAACTTGATATAACAATAGATGGTGCTGATGAAATTGATGCTAAGTATAATCTTATTAAAGGTGGAGGCGGTGCATTGTTGAGGGAGAAGTTAGTTGCTATTTCTTCAAAACAGCTAGTCATAGTTGCTGATGAAACCAAAGTCGTAGAAACCTTGGGAAAGTTTCCACTACCCATTGAAGTTGTACCATTTGCTTGGCAAAGAACTGCTAAGGAAATTACTCAGCAGTTGAAGGTATTGCCTAAACTACGCTCTGTTCAGAATGAGCCATATATAACTGACAATGGAAATTTCATACTTGATTGTAATGTAAGTGATATTCATGCTCCAGCAGTGTTACATCAAAGCTTGAAACAAGTTACTGGAGTCATTGACACAGGTTTGTTTCCGAATATGGCCAATGTAGTTATCATTGGGTTAAGTGACGGTGTGCAAGTTATTGAAAAGGTATAGGTTGTTTCTTTGTACATTTGTCTAAACTAAATTGCTCGCTAAGGTTTAATACGGTAAAATGCTACAAACAATGGCGGTATAAGCTTTTGATCTCATGGTCAATGTGTCAGCTGTTGGAATAAAAAAATAAAATGTGTACACTTTTTTACATATGGATGTACACATTTTTATATTGAAAAACTATTTATGAGAGCTCTTTATTTTACATACCTTCAAACAATAAAACACGCGCTGGAGCAGCATCACAGCCCTGCAGCTTTATTGGGGCAGCAACCATAAAGTATTCACCAGCAGCTACTTCTTTTAAACGAAGACCTTCGATAATAATAACATCATTCGTAAATAATGTTTTATGTGTTGGATGTCCTGGCTGGCTTCTTTCGATGCCCAATGCATCAACACCAACACCCTTTATTCCTTTTTCAGCAAGATAAGTTGCAGCTTCTTCATTTACAAAAATAAATTCAAAATTAAACTCTTCATCATACGAATTTTTCGTTTTGAATATAACAAAATCATTTTCCTGAATGTCGAATTTTTCAATGTCTTTTTTTGTAATCTGGTCTTCAACCTCTGTTAGGTCAAATACTTTACATTGGCCTACTAAGTCTTCAATTGATATCGTTTCAATCGTTTCACCATCATTAATCATGTGTAGAGGCGCATCAACATGCGTGCCACTGTGCACATCCATATCAATTCGAGATTCGGTTATATAATCATTAGTTACAGTTGTTAAACTCGGTTGTTTTGCAGGTGTATTTTTGTACACAGGCATTCCTGTATAAACTTGTGCAGTCACATCATACATCTTCATTATTATTCAATTCCTTTCATGGGGTATGTCCCCCGCTAAATTAATATGTATATCTGGTGGAGGGTTAAATCCCCCACCAAGCGAAGCCATCTTTTGCAAGGAGTTGATCTGCTAATTTTGGTCCTGTAGTACCAGCTTCATAATTAGGAAAATCCTGTGCTTTCTCTTTTTCCCAAACAGATGATATTGTATCAACAAATTCCCAAGAAAGAGCAACTTCATCCCAATGTGTAAAGTTCGTAGCATCACCCCTCATACAATCAAAGATGAGTTTTTCATATGCTTCAGGCGTATTTATGCCGTCCACACAATTATTGCAATAATCTAGCTGTATAGGTGTTGTTTTCATCGTCTGTCCACTTCTTTTTGCATTCAAATGCAATGTAATTCCTTCATCAGGTTGAATGTGTATGACGAGTAAGTTAGGGTGCATCGTTTCCCCTTTTTTATAATAGAGGTTCATCGGTACATCATTAAATTGAACTACAACTTTCGTTGATTTTGTAGGCATTCTTTTACCTGTTCTTATGTAAAAAGGTACCCCTGCCCAGCGGAAATTATCGATAAGTAGCTTTCCAGCTACATACGTTTCAGTATTAGATTCTGCATCAACTAAATTTTCTTCACGATATGCACTCACGTTCTTATCGTTAACGATACCCTTGCCGTATTGACCACGAACAAAATAATCATTAACTTCTTGTTCTTCTATTGGACGAAGTGCACCTAATACTTTTACTTTCTCATTTCGAATTTCTTTTGTTGCAAGCTTACTTGGTGGCTCCATTGCTAGGAGAGATACGATTTGTAGCATATGGTTTTGCAGCATATCCCGCAATGCTCCGGATTTTTCATAGTATCGTCCACGATCTTCCACACCAAGTGATTCACTAGACGTGATTTGGATATTTGATATATATCTATTATTCCAGAGCGGTTCAAATAAAGCATTCGCAAAGCGAATAACTTCGATATTTTGAACCATTTCTTTACCCAAGTAATGATCGATACGATATATTTGATCTTCAGAGAAGGATTCTCTAATTTGTTCATTTAATTTTTGTGCTGATGGTAGGTCATGCCCGAATGGTTTTTCAATGACTAACCTTGACCACCCTTGAGTGTTTGTTAATCCTTCTGATTTTAAGAAAGAGGCAATTGTACCGAAAAACTCCGGAGCCATTGCTAAATAAAACATTCGGTTGCCCACGGTGTTATATTTTGTATCAAGTGTGTCTACTAACTCCTTTAATTGCTCGTATGAAGAACTATTCGTTACGTCAAAAGGGTGATAATAAAAATGCGACGTAAAATCATCATTATCAAGCTCTTGGATATTGGAATCTTCAATCGAAGTTTTTACATCGTTACGGAACTCTTCGTTTGATAAAGGTCGCCTTGCAACCCCCACAACTGCAAAGTCATTAGACATCTTTTTTTCCTTAAATAGGTTATAAATGGAGGGATATAATTTTCGCTTTGCTAAGTCACCTGTTGCTCCAAAAATAATAATAATTGCTTTTGGTTTTTCTACATTGCTCACGCTCAAAACCTCTCTCTTCTCGTAGCGTTAAAAGTATTTATGCAATACTTAATTGTGGTTTGTAAGTAAAAGGAAAATATATGATATTAGCTGATCCTTTATATTTAGTTTTATCATAAATGACTACAAAAATAAAATTTATAGCAACCAATTTTATGTTTTAAAAGAAAAAATACGATAAAACAGGCTAATATTCTACATATTTTTCGAAAAAAACGGACACCTACATAGTAAACTTATGTATTAAATATATACTTAGTAACAAAGCTCTATTAATACAACAGCTACTGGTATGATGAAGTTCTGGAGTCATTATTTGAAGAAATCATACATGAGTTTAACTATCATTTTTCTTTTTGCCTAATCCAACTGTAGTTGTTATGCTTAGTATAGCGCAACGGTGGGGGAGGTATTATTATGGAAGTTATTTTTTTAGGAACAGGGGCTGGTGTACCTGCAAAGGAGCGGAACGTAACATCAATTGCTTTACAATTGTTAGAAGAGCGTGCATCTGTATGGCTTTTTGATTGTGGTGAAGCAACTCAACACCAAATTTTACATACGTCTATTCGCCCGAGGAGAATAGACAAAATTTTTATCACCCATCTTCATGGCGATCATATTTTTGGACTTCCAGGGTTATTAGGAAGCCGATCGTTTCAAGGTGGAGAAACACCAGTGACAGTTTATGGACCGAGCGGTATTAAAGATTATTTAACCATCTCCTTAAAAACTAGTAGCACCCGTTTAAAATACGATTTACATATTCATGAAATTGATGAAGGATTGATCTATGAGGATGAGCAATTTCATGTTACTGCAGGTAAACTTGAACATGGTATCACTTCCTATGGATATCGAATTGTTGAAAAAGATTTACCAGGAGCGTTACTTGTAGACGAGTTAAAAGCACGTGGTATCCCCCCTGGTCCAATATACCAACAATTAAAAAAGGGTTTAACTATTGAATTAGAAAACGGTGACATCATTGATGGAAAACAATTTATTGGTCCAAGCCAAAAAGGAAGAATTATTACGGTTTTAGGAGATACGAGAAGCAACGAAAAAAGTGTTGAACTCGGTAAAAATGCAGACTTATTGATTCACGAAGCAACTTTTGGAGGAGCAGAAGAAGAGTTAGCTTATAATTATTTTCATTCAACTAGTTATGAAGCTGCAGAGATTGCAAAAAAGGCTAATGTTAAAGCTTTGTTGCTAACACATATTAGCTCGCGCTATCAGGGGAGTAGCTCTGAAGTGCTAGTAAATGAGGCTCGTGAGATATTCGATAATACATATATGGCTCATGACTTTTTGTCATACCCTATTCCAAAATTATCAAGAGGTACGAAAGGTTAATGTCAATTTTTTTGATATGAAGTTAGTTTCTACTTCATCTAAAGGGGTTGTCATCAGGTGGGGAAAAGCTCCACCTGATGAAATAGATTGCTCTACGGTAGAATTGGGTTTGCTAAGCTTTGTTATTTAACAAGTTGTGTTAAAGCTGCCCCCAATTCAGTTGATCGATCAGTTGCCCGTTTTATACATGCAATGACAGCTTGTTGATATTGGTGCTGTTCTAGGACCTGTATGCCAGCCTCTGTTGTACCACCTGGACTTGTCACCTCACGTCTAAGTGTGGCTGGTTGTTTTTCTGATGTCTTTAACATTTCTGCTGCCCCGATAATTGTTTGTAAAATAAGCTCTTTGGCAACAGCTTTATCTAGGCCAATTTCAACTGATGCATTTTCCATTGCTTCCACTAAATAATATACATATGCTGGCCCACTTCCAGAAAGGCCTGTTACAGCATGTAACTTGTCTTCAGCAACGATAGTAACGATCCCAACAGTTTCAAACAATGTCCTAGCAATTTCTAAATGGCTTTTTGAACTATATGTTCCTTGTGCCAAAGCAGTTGCGGATTTGCCAATGGTTGCAGACGTATTTGGCATGGCTCGTATAACAGGGTTCTTTTCCTGTAAAAGTTCATTTATAGATGTCGTAGAAACGCCTGCCAACAATGAAATAATGAGCTGATCTGCTCGAATATATTTCGATATGGAGGACAACCCTTCAGCCACATCTTTCGGTTTCATTGCTAGGACGATAACATCCGCATTGTTTATAAGGCTTTCTTTAGAGGTAGTCGTTGTCACCCCATATTTATTCGATAATTCTACTAAACGAGAATGGTTGGAGCGATTTGTTACTGAAATTTGCTTTGGTAGATACAGTGATTCCTTCACCATACCAGCTATTAGCGCTTCAGCCATCGAACCTGCTCCGATGAAAGCAATGTTTAACTCAGTGCTCATTGTAATCCCTCCAAAATCAAATTGATATTCCAAAAAGTATGTGAAATATAAAAAGACCTATTCCATCCATAAAAAGGACGGAATAGGTCTATTTCCGCGGTACCACCTTCATTGACAATAACACTCGATACTCACAATTCACGAATGAAAATCGTCCAGCTCTCTCCCGTAACGAGGGTATACGGTTAGTTTTGCTAACTGCTCCTGGGTAGGTTCATTGATTAAGCGGGTTATGAAATCTTTCAGCCGATGGATTTCATTCTCTTATTACCATTAATCATTTACTAGTCCCATTCAGTGCATTTGCTTATTTGGTTAGAAGGCATAAATTGCCTAGGTTATTTGTGTCTAGATATCGAGCTCGATCGGGTTCAAGTCGTTTCAGACAAACATTTGAAGACAAAAGGTGCATTCATGTGTTTGTCTTTCAGCTCATGTACCCAATAAGTTTTAATTCCACTTTTCTTATTTGTTTGTCATTATGAATTGTCCACATCTATTTGTCAATAGCTATCAGTTGATTTTTTTTACCACATTAACGCGTTATCATATCTAATTATTTGAATATAATGACAAGTGAGTGGAAAACATGTAAACTATGATACATAGTATATGATTATTAAACTCCTCATGTTAGGGGAGCTATAAAATTGTAAGTTAACAGCTGAAAAATGATTATATAAATATAATTGAACATGAAAGGGTGAAAAGTAATGGAGCAAATTTTAAAATTAACTGTACCAACACCATTTCCAGTTGGTGATGTTAATATGTATCTCATAAAAGGTGACAGCTTAACGTTAATAGACGCTGGAATTAAAACAGAGGAAGCATGGAATGTTTTTAGAACTCAATTAAATGAATACGGCTATCGCCCAGAGGATATTGAGCAAGTTGTTATTACACATCATCATCCAGATCATGTTGGTTTACTAGATTATTTACCTGCTGATCTACCGGTCATTGGTCATCCGAAAAATGAACCATGGATTAGTCAAGATAAGGAATACTTAACGCAAAGGGAATCTTTTTTTACATCACTTTTTTTTCAAGCGGGTATCGATCCAGCTTATATGCCTCTCATCGCAAAAATGAAACTGTCTCTCCGCTTTTCTTGCACTCGGTCATTAACACGTGAAATTATTCAAGGCGATACGATTGACGGTTTGCATGAATGGAAGGTTATAGAAACACCAGGGCATGCCCAAAGTCATATCGTGCTTTATCGCGAATCAGATGGACTGCTAATTGCAGGTGATCATTTATTAGCAGCTATTTCACCTAACCCGCTGCTTGAAGCACCTATGTTTGGTGAGATAAATCGTCCAAAACCTCAATTACAATATAATGAGTCAATTAAAAAGCTACTTGATATTGATATCTCTTATGCTTTTACTGGCCACGGAGAAGATATAGAAGATGCACATTCGTTAATTCTTAAACGCCTTGATAAACAAAAAGAAAAGGCATATTATGTGCTAGACATGTTAAAGAAAAAACCTATGACTGCTTTTGAGGTGTGTAAGCAGCTGTATCCTTCTGTTTATCAAAAAGAGTTAGCTCTCACAATGTCTGAAGCGTTTGGGCAATTGGACTATTTAGTTGATATCAACGAAATTGTAGTCGATACATCGAGCGAGCAATGGCTATATTCCGCTCAAGTTTCTAAAGTGTTGTAAAGTGAACAAATAGAAAGTGTTTAAAGGCTAACGGTTTAGGACCAGTTAGCCTTATTTAAGTAGATGGCTTTTATTCTAAACCACTATATATTGTTTTAAATTTTTTATCTTCAAATTGTACTGCTAATTCGTGTGTTGTTTCTTTTTCATAATTATAAACATAATAAATAATTTCGTAACCACTGACATCTTTACCATCCAATTCTTTATAAAATGGGTTTGCTGATATAAGAATTATGGGGTAGTTATTTTCGATAATATCAAGTGGTATTTTCTGATATTGATCCTCCTCATCAAATATAATTTGTTCTTCTTCTACTATAAATTGTGTGTTATAAGTATCTTTCATTTTCTCATATTGCTTTGTTTTTAAATAGTAGAAAATATGTCTAGACTTATAGTCGTAATCTTTAAATTCATTAAATCTGTTTTCTTCATTGACAAGACTTTTCTCTAACTTAATAATTTGATCTTTATATGTGACCATATCCTGTTGTTGTTGTTCATTTTGAGTTTGTAATTCACTTATCTGTTTTTCTAAGCTTGCTATTCTTCCACTTTGCTCAGAAGAACAGCCATAAATAAAGGTCGTAATAAAAATAGATGTAATCATTAATTTACGTTTCATTCTATCTCTCCTTGTAGTTTAGCACTTGTAAAAAATGCTTGTTCCTCAAGACTTGAAGTGGCAATGCATTAAGAAATAAATGTGGATGATCTTTATTGCATCCAACAGCTATTACTTTGGAGCTAGACAGGATATATATTGTAAAGGATTTTTTTGTTGGATGAACGCTATTAAAAAGAATTTTTCTAGCATTTAGAATCATCAGATTCAATTAATGTAGCGCTAGTGAACAATGGTAAATACTCTTTTTGTAAACTCTGTTGCTATTGTTATCAGATTAGTACCATAAAAAGTGGTTTATATGTTAGTAGCGTTGTACAGAAGAAAATATGCCACGAACGCTAGGAGTATACGTGTTAATAGGTGAAAATTAACATGCTGAGGATGAAAAAAGGTGTGTTGTAGTTTAAGTCATTCAAATACAGCTTTTAATATGTTTCGTTGTACTATTTTTAACACGCTTATTATTTGTAGAGAAAATGGGGTTGATAAGGCAGCGGTTTTCCTTCAATATTGGAAAAGAGCCATGAATTGACAATGGATAAATTATAATTCTAATGAAAACTTGTCGATCATATCAGATGTATTAAGTGAAAATTCAAAAATGATACGTAAAAAACGATTAAGGACTACAATTGATAAGCATCTAGAAAACTGTCATATAAAAATAAAATGAGCTAATATGTCTCTTATGAAACTTAATTTTTGCGGGGGAGAAGGATGAATACACTATTAAATAAAAACATCGTTATTACAGGAGCTTCCTCAGGGATTGGTGAAAAAATTGCATTGAAGGTGGCTAAGCTGGGTGCACGACCTATACTGCTTGCTAGATCTGAAGATAAGTTAAAAGAGATTTCATTATATATAAACGAACAAGCTTCAGTCGATAGTCTGTATTTTTCACTTGATATAAGTAACTTACATCAAGTGAAAGTAGTTATTCAACAAATTTATCAAGAGGTAGGACATATAGATATTCTCGTAAATAATGCTGGATTCGGTATTTTCGATGCATTTATTGATGCAAATATGGATGATATTGAACGAATGTTTGCAGTGAATGTACTTGGTTTAATGGCTTGTACGAAAGAAGTGTTACCTTCAATGATTAGCAATAACTCAGGTCATATTATAAATATTGCATCTCAAGCCGGCAAATTGGCGACGCCTAAATCGAGCGGTTATTCAGCAACTAAACATGCGGTACTTGGATTTACTAATAGTTTAAGAATGGAGCTTGCTAAAACCAACATTCATGTTTCGGCAGTTAATCCTGGGCCAATTGAAACAAATTTCTTCAACACTGCTGACAAATCAGGGAAATATGTAAAAAATGTAAAAAAAATAATCTTGAAATCCGATTATGTGTCTGAGCAAATCACCAAATTAATGATTCATCCTAAGCGAGAGTTAAATTTACCTAGATGGATGAATACTGGAAGTGTTTTTTATCATTTGTTTCCTAGAGCTTTTGAAAAATTTGCAGGAGTATTTGATAAGAAATAACATTAGTTAATGAGGAGTAATTTAACATTACACAAAACAAACCACCGCTATGAACGGTGGTAACTTGTGTAAGAGCGCTTAGTTAAGATTTGTGAATTTATGGAATTGTGATATAAAACGGGAATCACTGCTACAGCAATAGAATATTGATTCTATGGTCCATTTGAGTTTGAAGAAAATGTTGTTGGGGGAGGACTATTTGTTATGCATCTTTCTGAAGATGCCAACTCCCATTTTATTTCACACATATCTCCATCGTTACCTCCACTACACGAAGCGGTAACTCTTGTTACATTATTAAAAGAAAAGCTAAAGTTTTGTGTCACAATTAAATCCTGTTGATGTAATAATAGGTTATTTGATAAGATACGTATAGTTGCATTAGAGCAAGGTCCTGTACCGGCTCCATTGGTAGAGATTGTTCCACTTAAAGAGCCTTGGGTATTTCCAGTGAAAATTGTGTATTCAGATGCCCCACAAGATAAGTTAACACTACTGTTCATCTGGTTAACAAAGGTAGGGCAATCGCAACAAGCTGTCTTCTCTGCGGTAGTTATCTTAGTGCTACCACAACATGACGATGTAGTATATTTACCCATTTTTTAACTCCTTTTCATAGTTTGTCTAGTGTATTTTATTCTTGCTAATCAGCATTGATTGGGCACGAGGGTAAATAATATCTTCTTTGGTGATAGTAGTTGTTTAATTATCTTATACAATTCAGTAAACCTTGCTCATGTATTACAGAGTAAGGTTTTTTTGAGTGGAAAGTCCATAAGTAAAGAAATTACTAAACTTATTTTGTTATACATAGTACAACTTTAACAGGAATACATTGAGCATAAATGGATTTGCAAGAATAAATTGAGGCACTACTTTATAGGAGGAATTTGCCGTTGAAAATGCTTGTTACAGGGGGGGCTGGATTCATTGGTAGATGGGTTGTTAAACAGCTATTATCAGATCAGCACAAAGTGTGGATAGTGGACGACCTATCTAACGGCAGAAAAGAAAATATTGAAGAGTTTATTGGAAATGAAAATTTTATGGAGTTTGTTCATGGGGATATTAAAGACACCGCTTTATTAAACGAGCTCTTTCAACAAAAATTTGATCTTTGTTATCATCTGGCGGCGAGCATTAATGTTCATGATAGTATTGAGCATCCCGATACAACTTTTAATAATGATACAATTGGAACATTCTACATTCTTGAACAATGCAGGAGATATGATGTAAAGCTTGTTTTTATGAGTACATGTATGGTTTATGATCGATCTTCAAACGATGTTGGTATTAATGAGACACATTCAATTAAACCAGCATCTCCATATGCAGGAGCGAAAATAGCAGCTGAAAATATGGTGCTCTCTTATTATCATTCATACGGTCTTCCTGTAGTAGTTCTTCGCCCGTTTAATACGTATGGTCCTTATCAAAAATCAAATGGCGAAGGTGGGGTTATTACTAAATTTCTGCAAAATAAATTGAATGGTCAAAGCTTAAATATATATGGTAATGGGGCTCAGACGAGAGATTTTCTTTTCGTAGATGACTGTGCTCAATTTGTCGTTACAGCAGGCTACTCTAATCAAGTAAATGGCAAAATAGTAAATGCGGGGTTAGGATCTGATATTACAATAAAAGAGTTAGCAAAGATAATTGTTAATGGTGATCAATCTAGGATTCGACTCGTTCCTCATATTCATCCTCAAAGTGAAATAGAGAAACTATTATGTAATTTTGATAAGGCAACACAATTATTAGGATGGGTGCCGAAAGTGAGCTTAGAAGAAGGCATAAGAAGAACAGAGGAGTGGTTAAAAGATAGGTGAAAAAAATATAATGATTTATGCTAACAGGACATAGTGGCAGGCAAATACGCTTAATGAATATACATTAGACCTGAACTACCTATTCTGATACAGACATACCCCAAACTACAATTTAGTATACGAGTTGGTCATGAAAAAATAAGCAACTGAATCAAAAAAAAGGCATCTCAATATTCTTAGAAATGATCGGTAAACAGCCTAGGAATGGTTTATACAATTGTAAATAAGAGGTGATGGAAAATGAAGAGGGTATTGGAAATCACCCCATTTTTAATAAGTGGTTCTGGAAAAGTTGTAACTACATTATCTTTAGAATTAAGAAAATATTTTGAAGTAACTGTGGCAACTTCAAATCCAGTTGAACAAATAAAGAATTGGGAGGAATATGAAGAAATATTAAAGAAAAATGATGTTCCTATTATAAAAGTTGATTCCTTTAAACGTGATTACAAAAATATGTGGACGGAAATTATATCGTTGACAACTATTCTAGATCAATTTGACCTTGTTCATGTGCATGCCGGATATCCAGCTTTCTTAGTAAATATGGCAAAGAAACTTTGCGGTAAAAACATTCCAATTGTAGCAACGTTTCACAGTTGGAATGTTAATAGGCCAACATGGATGAACATAGCAGATGGTTATGCATTTAATATGTGTGATGAAATATATACAATGTCATACTATTGGAAAGAATTTCTAGAAGTGAACGTGAATATCGATAAGAACAAATTAGAGGTTGTCCCTTGGGGAATTGATGTGGAATATTGTGAGAATATTAAGATAAATAAAAAGTTAAAAACATTATATTGTCAGAGCGATGAATTTTGTTTTGTTACTTTAGGGCGTGTAGAAGAAAGGAAGGGGCTATTATATTTAGTTAAATCTTTTAAAAAAGTGCTAACTCAAATTAAAAGAGCGAAATTAATCATTATAGGTGAAATTGCTGAACAGGACTATTATGAGAAAGTACTAAATGAAATACATCTGAGTGGTATACAAGAACATGTTGTGTTTACTGGTATGCTGAAAAACCCTCTCGAATTGGTTAAGTGTTGCAATGTTTTTGTGTTTCCTACACTAAGTGAAGGCCTAGGTATTGTTGGGCTAGAGGCGATGGCTCTTCAAGTCCCTGTAATAGCCTCTTATACAGAAGGTATTCAAGATTACTTACGGCCGAATATTAATGGCATAGGGGTGAAGCCAGGGAATATAGATGAACTTGCTGATGCATTAATTTATTCATATGAGAATTACTATAAATTATTAGAATTAACAAAAAACGCAAAAATGACTGTAAAGAAGAAGTATGATATTAACGATTGTGTCAGTAAATATGTAAACACGATTAGAAGACATAACCAATAACTATTCTTAACACTCTTTAATATGAATAACGACTATTGCTACAATTCAATTCTATGAAAACTGTTAGCTGCTTTCACTATTAGTTCAAGGTTCCAATCGGATTTACCGAAAATCATACAAAGTAAGTAACGGAATAATGTTTAATCATGACAGTTTGTTAAGAAGGAAAACATTCGTAACAAAAACATGCTAACATCTGTGACTTAAATTGCCGTTAATTTACGAGATAAATTGTACTTAGTATTCTAAATTCAAAGAATGTTGACCTGAATGATTTTATTAGTATTCTCTCTTCAATATTGAAAATCATAATGAGAGTAGGGGAATAAATGCACCACGTGTTACTATCAGGTGGTTCGGGGAAACGGTTGTGGCCAATTTCTAATGATTCAAGATCAAAGCAGTTTTTGAAGATATTAAAAGATGACAATGGCAATGTAGAGTCAATGGTTCAGAGAGTTTTACGTCAGCTGCAATTGGCTGGTGTAAGGGATTCAATATACATTACTGCACCTAGATCTCAAGTAGAAATAGTACAAAATCAAATTTCTTCACCTATTTCACTCATTGTTGAGCCTAACAGGAGAGATACGTTTCCAGCTATATCGTTAGCTGCAACTTACTTACTATCATTAGGAAATGACCCTGATGAGGTGATTTGTGTTATTCCTGTAGATTCTTATGTTGAAAATGATTTTTTTACTAAGGTACTAGAATTAGAGAAGGTTGTAAATGAAACAGAATGTGATATTGCCTTAATTGGAGTACGTCCTGTATATCCGTCTGAAAAATATGGATATATTGTGCCGAAGGAATCTTTTGTTCAAGGTTCTTACTATCATGGGAGTTACTTTATTGAAAAACCGAATGAAAAAGAGGCGCAACAATTAATAAAAGAAGGTGCACTTTGGAATTGTGGGATTTTTGCATTTAAACTAAGATATTTAATAAATTTATTAATACAAAAAGGTATATCGGTTACATATGACAAGTTGTTAAGACAGTACGAACAATTAAAGAGAATTAGTTTTGATTTCGAAGTTGTCGAATTTGCAAACAATATAGTCGTTTTGCCATATGAGGGTGAATGGAAGGATCTTGGTTCTTGGAACACTTTAACAGAGGAAATGTCTAATAATATTGTAGGAAATGGGAAGATAAGTGAAGATTCAACGAATATACATCTAATAAATGAACTAGAGATTCCTACATATGTATTAGGAGTGTCGGATGCAGTTGTTGCAGCAAGTCCAGACGGGATTTTAGTAAGCAGCAAAAGAGCTAGTCCTCGATTAAAAGACTTATTAGATGGATTTGAACAACGACCCATGTATGAAGAGCGTCGTTGGGGGTGGTATCGCGTTCTTGATTATACCAAGTTAGCAACTGGTATTGAAGTACTAACAAAAAGAATCTGTATTTACAAAGGGAGAAACTTAAGTTATCAATTTCACAAAAAACGAAATGAAACGTGGAAGATTATTTCAGGTAATGGAATATGCATATTAAATAATAAGGAGTTTCATGTAAAGGCTGGAGATGTTGTTAATATTCAAATTGGTGATAAACATACGATAAAAGGGTTAACTGATATTGAAATTATCGAAATACAAATGGGTAAGGAGCTTGTTGAAGAAGATATTATTCGATTGTTTATAGATTGGAACACAATTCAACAGAGTATTTTTTAGGGGGGGAAAAATAAAAATTAATATTCTTGTAACAAGCATTTCAAAAAAAGTACCGATGCTAAAAGCAGTGAAAGTAGCAGCTAAAAAAATCAATAGTAACATAAAAGTGTACGGAGCCGATAGTGATGAAGCTTGTATCGGTCGTTATTTTGTTGATCAATTTTGGAAAATTCCTAAGTTAGATAAGCTTACAATTGATTACTTACTTCAATATTGCTTAGAAAACAATGTTACCTCCATTATTCCTTCCCGTGATGGAGAATTATTATTTTTTGCTAAGCATAAAAATGTATTAAATAAAAATGGTATCTTCGTAATGATTGCCACAAAAAAAGCTGTAGGCAGATGTTTAGATAAATACCTATTTAGTAAATTCGGAACGAAGCATGGCTACCATGTAGTTCAAACGGAAACAAGTTTTATAGATTTGGTAGGCGATAACCAATTTTATGTAGTAAAAGAAAGGTATGGGGCTGGATCAAAAAATATTGGCTTGAAATTAACAAAAGATCAGTCAATCAAGTATGCCGAAAAGCTAATTACGCCCATTTTTCAACCATATATTGAAGGGGAAGAGATAACCGCAGATGTATATGTAACGAGAAATGGAGAAGTGAAAGGTATTGTTACTAGAAAACGTGTATTAGTAGTTAATGGTGAATCACAAATATCTACTACATTTCGTGATCAACGATTAGCAAGGCTTTGTTCAAAAGTGGTTACTGATTTAGAGCTATATGGTCATATTGTTTTACAAGTAATAGTTGATAAGAATGGCCACTTTCATATTATTGAATGTAATAGTCGTTTTGGTGGTGCTTCTACATTAAGTATAGCGGCTGGCTTAGATAGCTTTTACTGGTTTATATTAGAAGTAAGTGGGAATGATTTACACAAATACCCTTTTGTTCGCTCTAATAAGGAAATGATGCTTGTTCGGTACCCTGAAGATTTAATATTGTGAGCTAGGCGGTGAGCATTTGGAGATTCTAATAATTATCCAAGCTCGAATGGGCTCGACACGATTACCTGGTAAAGTATTAAAACCGTTAGGCGCGAGTACGGTTATAAACTATGTCGTTTCTAGGTGTAAGCAAATTCAAAAGACTTTGGGTATCATAGTGGCAACTTCTACCCTCAAACAAGATGATCAAATTGAAGAATGGTGTAAAAAACATGATATTACTTGTTATCGTGGAAGTGAAAGTGATGTACTAAGTCGTTACTATCATTGTGCAAAACAGTATAACCCAGATTATGTTATTCGTGTTACTGCAGATTGTCCATTTATAGATTATAACTTTGCAAACCAAATCATAAATCGTATGGAGAAGAATCCGGCAGATATTGTAATTGTTCATGGGCATTTACCTCGTGGATTAGTTGTTGAAATGATTGCATTTACTGCCCTTGAATTTATTTATAAATATGGTTATGAAACCCGTCACCGTGAACATGTTACTTACTACGCTTATGAACATCCATCGAAGTTCAAGCATACAAAAGTAATCGCACCTAGTTTTCTGAATCATCCTGAGCTGAGGATTACCTTAGATACAATAGAGGATTATCAGATGTGTTGTGTGGTAGCTGATTATTTTAAGGGAGAGATTCTAATTCCTTCTCGAGATGTGGTGGAATATTTAGTTACACATGCTAATGTAGCAAATATGAATGCTCATATCACTCAAAAACCTGTAGAATAAATAGTCAGGTTGAGCTCAATTGGAGGATAACTATGAACACTGTCTTTAGAGTAGACGCATCTACGCTAATAGGTACTGGTCATGTTATGCGTTGTCTAGTGCTTGCTGAACAATTAAGAGAAGAAGGATATGTTGTTTTTTTTATATCAAGGGAGCTTGAAGGAAATCTTAACTCATATATTGAATTACAGGGATTTCGTGTGATTCGTCTTTATAAGCAAATTCATTCAGAGCAAGAAGATGCGGATGAAACTTTGCAAGGACTACAAGTGATTTCTAACCAAATAGAATGGCTTATCGTTGATCACTATCGTATTAGCGAAAAATGGGAGAGTATAGTGAGGAATCGCGTTTCTAAATTGATGGTAATTGATGATTTAGCTAACAGATATCATCATTGTGATATATTGCTTGATCACAATTTTATTAGTAACTACCAAACTCGCTATGACCTACTCGTTCCACCTCATTGTAAAAAAATCCTCGGACTAAAACACCTACTCATTAGAAAAGAATTTATCCATGAAAGAATACAACTAAAACAAAGAGACGGGAATGTCCGTCGACTACTGATTTTCTTCGGAGGTAGTGATCCAACAGACGAAACTGAAAAAGCTCTAAAAGCCTTGAAAAAAATTGATTATGATTTACATCATGTAGATGTCGTCGTTGGAACTTCAAATCGGAAACAAGATGTGATTTATATGATGTGTGAACAACAAGGTTATCAATATCATAGTCAAATCACCGATTTTGCAAGATTGCTATCAAAGGTGGATCTCGTAATTGGAGCAGGCGGTATATCGATGTGGGAAAGATGTTATTTAGGTGTCCCATCTATCACTGCGATTGTTGCAAAAAATCAACAACCATCAGTTTGTGCTGCTCATCAATATGGGGCTGTATGGAAAATCGGTTGGCATGAGGATGTCAAAGTACATGATTACGCTGCAAAAATTAACGATGCTTTAAGCTCACCTCAAAAGTTAATTAACATGAGTCAACGAGCGTTAGCTATTACAAATAGGTGTACAAATAATCAACAACATAGCGTTGTCAAAACAATTTTACAAATGAAGGGAGGAGAAAAATAGGTGTTTAAATGCAAAATAGCTAACCGCTACGTTGGTAAGGGTCATCAACCGTTTATTATTGCGGAAATGTCCGGGAATCATAATCAATCATTAGATCATGCGTTAACAATTGTAGAGGCTGCAGCTAGAGCTGGTGTCGACGCTATAAAACTACAAACATATACAGCAGATACGATGACAATAAATATGAATAAAGAGGAATTTTTTATTAACGATTCTAATAGCTTATGGCAAGGTCAGACATTGTATGATCTGTATAAGAAGGCGTATACGCCATGGGAATGGCATGAGACGATATTTAGCAAGTGTGAGCAGCTTGGCATGGTCGGGTTTAGTTCCCCCTTTGATGTGACTGCTGTAGATTTTTTAGAAGCATTAAATGTTCCTGCTTATAAAATTGCTTCATTTGAAAATGTAGATATTCCGTTAATTAGAAAAGTAGCTGCGACAGGGAAGCCTGTATTTATATCTACCGGCATGGCAACAGTTGCTGTGCTTGATGAAGCAGTTCAAGCAGCGAGAAGTGCGGGGTGCAATAATCTAATTTTATTAAAATGTACGAGTTCCTATCCTTCATCCGAAATCTATTCAAATATTGCGACAATCCCCCATTTGGCCGATTTGTTCAATTGTGAGGTAGGGTTATCAGATCATACTATGGGGTTAGGTGTTCCAATAGCTAGTGTTGCTTTAGGTGCAACAGTTATTGAAAAACATTTCACGATGTCTAGAACTGATGATGGGATAGATTCACCATTTTCTATGGAACCAGATGAGATGAAAATGCTTGTTACCGAAGTAAGGAAGGCTTGGAGATCGATAGGAAAGGTGAGCTATGGTCCAACAGAAGGAGAGGTTTCGTCGTTGCAACATCGTCGATCTATATATATTACAGAAGACTTAAATGAAGGAGAAATGATTACAGAAAAAAATATTAGAATCATTCGACCAGGTAATGGTCTTGAGCCGAAATATTATGACATTTTATTAGGCAAGCGTGTAAAGGAAAGTGTTAAGAAAGGTACCCCTGTGACATGGAAGATGTTTTAACTAATTTTGACTTATTCACCTTTTCAATGTCATGTTCAAACAGTTTAAACATTAACATAAACACCTAATTTTATTCCAAGTGTAGTGTGAAGTAATAGTGAAATCTATGAGGGGAAGTAGGTGTTATTTTGTTTGAAGGAAAAAAAATTTTGGTGACAGGGGGAACAGGAAGTATCGGTAAGGCACTAGTAGATATTTTGTTAACATTTGACCCTGCCGTTGTACGTATACTTAGTCGGGATGAAAATAAGCAATTTGAAATGCAAGAAGAGCGAAAAGTTCAAAAAGAACTGCGCTTTTTATTAGGTGACGTTAGAGATAAAGAACGTCTTAGTTATGCAATGAAAGATATTGATTACGTGTTTCATTTAGCAGCGTTAAAACATGTCCCTGCTTGTGAATATAATCCATTTGAAGCAGTCAGAACAAACGTAATTGGTTCACAAAATGTCATTGAAGCAGCTCTTGAAAACAAAGTGAAGAAAGTGCTATTTTCAAGCAGTGATAAAGCAATTAGTCCTACTAATACAATGGGAGCTTCAAAGTTAATTGCAGAAAAACTTTTTGTTTCTGCCAATTCATATAAAGGAAATCATAAAACTGTTTTTTCTTCAGTCAGGTTTGGCAATGTAATTGGATCAAGAGGGTCAGTTATTCCTTTATTTTTTAAGAAAATAATGAAAGAAAAAAAAATAACAGTTACCGATTTAAAAATGAAGAGATTTATGATGTCACAAACTGAAGCATGCTCGTTAATGTTAGATGCACTTCGGATTGCCAAGGGTGGAGAAATATTCGTATTAAAAATGCCTGTAGTTCAACTAAACGATTTAGTTGAAGCAATCATATCAATTGTTGAGGAAAAATTTAATATATTAAAGGATGAAATTTATATTGAAGAAATCGGCTTACGACCTGGGGAAAAGGTTGTTGAAGAACTTTTAATGAATGAAGAAATCCCGTTAGTTTATGAGAAAGATAACATGTTTATTATTCCTAGCGATTATACAAAAGTTGAAGACGCGAGTAAGACGGTTAAAAGTGTTCATTACCGGGCTGACTGTTTAGCTTGTAACCAGTTAGCTGTGAAAGACATCAAAAACATTATATTGAAAGAGGTAAATTTATTAGATTTTTTATGGTCTGATCGATGAAGAGGGGGAATGTTATGTTAAATAAATTGGCTATACACGGTGGCAAACCCGTTCGAAATGAATTCCTCCCTTACGGCCAACAATGGATTGATGACCAAGATATTAACATAGTTATCGATGTTTTGAAAAGTAAATATTTAACTACTGGACCTCTTCTTAAAAAATTTGAGAAAGAGATTTCAACATATGTAAATAGTAAATACGCTGTTGCATTTTCAAGTGGAACGGCTGCACTTCATGCTGCTGTTTTTGCTGCCGGTATTTCTGAGGGGGATGAAGTAATAACAACACCAATAACGTTTGTAGCAACTCCGAATTGCGTTTTATATCAGAGAGGCTCTCCAATTTTTGCTGATATTAATCTTGATACGAATAATATTGCAGCTGAGAATATAGAGGCGTTAATAACATCACGAACAAAGGCGATAATTCCTGTAGATTTTGGAGGTCAGCCTGTTGACTTGGATGACATTATGAGTATTGCTAGGAAACACGATTTAATCATTATTGAAGATGCAGCTCATGCTCTAGGTGCTAAGTATAAGGGAAGACAGATAGGATCAATAAGTGATATGACAATGTTTAGCTTCCATCCAGTAAAGCACATTACTACTGGTGAAGGAGGGGTTATTACAACAAACAATCCAGACTATTATGATAAGCTCATCCAATTCCGTAATCATGGAATAACTAGAAACTGTGAAAAGATGGGGGAGAACGAAGGGGCGTGGTATTATGAAATGCAATTTCTAGGCTTTAATTATCGTATGACTGATATCCAGGCTGCACTAGGAATAAGTCAACTCAAAAAAGTTGATTCATTTATAAGTCGTAGGAAGGCTATAGTAAGAAAATATAATAGTGCTTTTGATAAGCTAAATCAACTTACTCTACCTTATGATAAGAATGATAGGCTTTCAAGTTATCATTTATATGTCATTAAATTGGACCTGCATAAATTAAACGGGGCTCGTAAGGAAATATATGAGGCTTTAATAAATGAAAATATTGGAGTTAATGTTCATTATATACCTGTATATTTACAACCTTATTACCAGCAGCTTGGTTACCCACGAAGTCTTTGTCCTGTAGCAGAAAAGTTTTACGGCGATGCTATTACCTTACCATTATTTCCGAAAATGACTGATGAAGATGTTGAAAGTGTAATAAAAGCAGTCCAAAAAGTCATTTTTTACTTTGCCAAATAAGAAATATTTCATTGAAAATGAAAAAAAAGCGAGGTGTTTTTAATGGTCATTTACAATGAAAAAATGCATGTTAATGAAGATAATAAGAGCCTTGAAGCTAGTAAGGAAAGTGACTATAACAAAGCTGTTACCGAATTAACAACATTATTAGTTGAATTAAAAGAAATGTCCAATCAATCATTGTCTAACTATTGGACAGAAGAGGATATTAAAGAGGTTCAGGCTACAATGGATAAGCTTGATTATGAGTCGCTTCAATATAAGAAAGGAATTCTAAAAAACCTTGAAGATTTTCAACAGGTAAAATGGAAAAACCTACTAGAAAGGGAAGATGATGATAAATGATGATTTGTACAATCATATAGTAGAGTCGGAAAAAATACTTCTTTTGACGGTACAGAGCATAAAAGAAGGGAATGACAAATATGCTCTCGAGCACTTTATCTTTTTTCTAGAAAAATTAGAGTTTATTATAGAAAATTATTCTTCTAACATGATGGTAAGCTATGATGAAGTGAGAGCTATCATTTTACTACTTCACCCGTTACGTAAGATATTAAGTGAAAAAGATATCATCGGTCTTAGAAGTGTACTTGAATGTGAGGGGTTGCAGTTACTAAAAAAAATGAAAGGAAGGTTAATTTTAAAAACTACACTATTAGAAATAGGTTTTCAGAAAAACTTTAACCTTCTCCCAGAGCGTATTAAAAAACAAGTGAGAAAGGTGAATAAAGATGATCTATGGAGAAAAATTCAGGTGTCGGTTAATGATAAAGGAATGCCGACTTGTAAGTATATTGGAACAGAAGGGTCTTTTTATTTAAATGGTACGACGCCATTAGATGAAGGTGAAGTATTATTTAAAGAAAATTCTATCATTGATGCTACATCTTTATTTATTTATGGCTGTGACGTTGGCTATCCACTGTTTACTCTTGATGCAAAAAGACACCAGAATACATTTGTTGTCATATTTGAACAAAATATATATATTTTTTTGGCGATGTTATATTTGTTTGACCTTGAAAAAATGTTGAAAGATCCAAAAGTTATTTTTTTTGTGGGAGATTTTCATGATATTTCACAAGAATTCCAGCAATTTTTACTTACTGGTGGGTTGCTAAGATGCACGATGCCTACGTGTGTCTTTACGAATAGTGCAAAAAGATATTTTAAAAAGAAATACTTGCACCTTCATCAATCAATTATAGAGCTTATTACTTTTTGTACGATAAATATAGGTAATGATCCTTACGATAATTTAATAGGTTTTCATAATTTAATTAACAATGTAAATGAAATTATTCAAAATCCGTATGTTAGTAGTTTGAAAAATACATTTTATAATAAACCAGCGTTTATTGTTGCAAATGGACCATCATTGGACAAAAATATCGAAATATTAAAAAAGGTTAAGGATAAAGGTCTTATCATAGCAGCTGGCTCTTCGATAATACCTTTATTAAAGGAAGAAATTAAACCTGATGCAATGTGTATATTAGAACGAACCGAGCAAGCTTTTTTACATCATTTTAGAGGCATAGAATATCCAGAGGAATTAGTCTTACTTGGTTTAGCAATAATTGATAAGCGAAGTTATCAAACTTTTCAAGGACCAAGGATTCCAATATTTCGCTCAAGGGAAGCAATGAATAGATGGGTTAACCGCTTCATTGGAGATGAATCTTGTCTAAGCGGTGGTTCTAACGTATCACATCTAGCGTACGAGGCTGCTATATACATGGGTGCTAATCCTATAATATTTGTAGGTCAAGATTTTGCCTTTGCTCCAGATGGAGCTCACCATAGTAAAAAGTCACGTTATTACGAAGGAAGTTCCCAGAGCGATTATGACAAAAATAAGGTAGTGGATGTTGACAGTAATGATGGTAAATCAATTGCTTCAACGCCTTTGTGGACGTTCTTTAGAAAGGGCCTTGAAGAAATGATAATGAATACCCCCCACATAACAGTCATTAATGCAACAGAAGGTGGTGCGAAGATTAACGGTACGACTTGTATGCCATTAATGGAGGCTATTGAATTATATTGTAAAAAGCCGTTGAAAAAGAAACTCTATACAATTGTTTCTGAAAGTAAAGAAACAATCAATTTAAAAGACAGAATGATTAGATTACATGATCTAGCTGATGAACTAGATAAATATACACATGGAATAAAGAGTTTATTACATTCGACTCAACAAGGAATGAAAAGATGCCACGAAATTTTAAACCTATGTAAAAAAGAGACTGGAGCGACTTTAAATGAGCTTGAAGAAGTATTGAATAACAACCATATAGATCTTCAGCAGTTTTTTTCAAATGATTTGTTCGTTTATTTTTTTCAACAGATAATGTATACCGGCTACGATGATTTAAATCGGTTAGGCAATATTCAAACTGTAGAAGGTGCAGTGAAAGCTTTGACAGTACAATCTAACTGGTTCAAAAGATTAGAGATCATAGCAGAAAGCCTTGTTGAGAGCTTTATAGAAGCACAAAAGAAGTTACTAAATATGAGTATATTTTAGCTTACTTTAAAAGGGTAGCTCAAAAAGCGGTTATGGAGAATTTATCTATCGTATAAAGGCGATGCTGTCTTATATACAAGATAAGAGTGTGAGATTTGCTCTGAAATTTTGCTTATAACAAGGATGAAGGGGACCAATTTAAACTATGAAGCACTGCGGTATAATTTGCTTTCGTCTATTACTGATTTGCTCATATGCCCTGCCCAACAAAAAAAACGAAGGGAAATATTTACATCGTTAAACTTACCTATTCAGCATTGTCCATCGTGCTAATATTATTGTTAGTCCAAGGCAATCACAATTCACTACTGTACCTTCACCCTCAATAATAATTGAGGGTGAAGAATTATACTATAAGTGGTGAAATGGAAACCATCAAAGGAAATAGGGATAACTCAATCATGAGTCACCTTTTGAAAATTATGACTTTTTCATAGGGAAAGGTGGATATATCCAGATCTTTTTATCGTTTCATTTTCTTCACCTAAGTAAAAATCTATTAATATAGTGCGATCTTCAATGTCATATATGCTATGCCATAACGTTCGTGTAGGACATTGTGATTCTCTTAAGTGAGAATGGTCATGAAAAGAGACTTGTTGATTTACATTTTTTATAAAATTTATGGAGTAAGGAGCTTTATTTCTCTTGATATTTTCTTTTATATTACAGAACCGATTATACATAGATAATCGATCATCAGTATCGGGAAATTGTGACTCGGATTGATATTTGTACAATGGGAAATTAGTTACTACTTGGGGATGGTTCTTATCACCATCAAAAGTAAATTCTTTATTACGTCCGTGAGATTGTTCCCAAACAAATGAGTTGCCATATTTATCAGCGATGAGGAAGTGCAAGGGATAGAGAGTATAATAGTGTTTATTCATATGCAATGCTTTCTTTGCTTCTTCAATATTGGCACATGTATCTAATAACAGTCTTAGTATTTGTAATTCATTCAAACCAACTTGAGGCTGATAGGTTGGTTCAATAGGGTAATGAGTAATCGCATCGTCATCAGCTAATAACGTAACAACAAGACCTTCTGAGTTTATTCCATCAAGTACTCCACTAAGCATTTCATATCCCGACACACATAAAGAAGAATAGCCTTCGTCTGGATGCAGCTCAAGAATGTATGGATTTGCAAAAGCAGGTTTCTCGTTATCAGCGGGTATTTCCCCAGTTATAGTTCCAGTTGTGAAGTCGAAGTTACGACTTACGACTGGACTTCCATGTTCAGTCGTTGTTGGAGGATAAAATACAACGGAACAGCCGGGTAATCCAGATGAATAAATGAGAGAAGAAAAATCATAGCTATTGTCTTCAATGTTTATATTACTGAAATAATCTGTCGCTCCTTGTATACGGTCAAGTAAGATAGGATAATTATTTTTAAAATATTCTAGCTGATATTTGTATTTGGTCGTCGCGGGGTAAGGCATGGCATGATGATTGTTATACGCAATCTCAGCTAGCTTCTTTCCAATATCAAAATTTGAACCTCGTATTTTTAAATGGCGAACTTCCATAAACTCATTTGGACTTCCTGTAATTACTTTTTCCTCGAAAAACATGACTATCCCTCCAGTTAAATATGATGTAATTTTTTTCATAAAGGTGATTGTTACTAAAACAATTTACATGCAGATAACTAAAATTCATGTTATCTTTTATTCTTTATAACGCTGACAATCTTATAAAACCACTTCTTATACCGCCCACTCCGTTTAGTGTAATTAACACACCTAGCAACACAGTAGAGGAACACACCAGTACTTTCTCATTAATTCTGTTACCTAAACGACTAATGATGACTGAACCAATGATACTTCCAAGTCCGATAACACTGCTAATTTTATTCATTGAGGGTACTATCGTAAATATCCTTGGAATTTACTGGTGCAAAAAGGAGCAACGCCTGTGGAATAAGCGCCTTCCATATAACCCCATCGGGCGGATCGATAATTGTTACACGAATCCCATTTAAAAATTGGAAATAAGATGTTGCTACGATTTCAGGATTCAACGTATGTAGCTCACCTTGTTTTTGTCCTTCTATAATGATTGGCTTCAGTGCGTCGATGACGTCATGGAAAAAAGAATCTAATTGCTCGAATAATTTTGGAAACCTTTCATGTTGCCCTAATACATACTGAACTAAGCGTAAATGGGTTTCCTTTTGAGAAAAGGTAATAACATGCTCTTTAACCATTTGTTTAAGATGTTCTAAGGGGGAGTGATCTTTGTTAGTTTGATATAAAAACAGCGCCTTCATTTCATCTAACGGTTCTAATACCGCGGCCTCAAAAAGTTGCTCCTTATTTGAAAAATAAGTAAATACAGTTCCGAAACTCACTTCCGAAGCTTTGGCGACAGCTGCAATTGTTGTTTCTGAATAGCCATTTTTCGAGAAGAGGGTGATAGCTGCATGTAAAATTCTTTGTCTTTTTTCTTCCCGTAGTTGTTCCTTTTTAGATATTTGTTTAGACATAATTAGACCTCGCATTCAATGATTGATTAATCAATCAAAATTATAACATGTATACTTTAGTAATAAAAGAAGAAATTGTAAAAAAATATGTAGAATAAATCCCTTTATGAAAGGGTATTTTCACATTAATTGTTTCATTAGGCTGTTTTCGTATAGAATGTGGTTTTTCGTACTAACGGATAAAACTAGTTTTCGTGGCATGTTTTCTCCTCTAAAAACTATACACATCAGTTACTCAAATTAAGTGAAAAAAGTAACAAAGTTTAAACAAAGTGTCTTCTGAAATATCTAACAATAGTGCTTTTCGAACAATAAAACACCTTCATGAGTGGCTACAGTGTTTGTCACCAAACATTGGGGATCTTAGCATTTCTTATTGGAAACAATTTGTAATTGATAACGAACGTATATTCGGTTAAGATGTTGAATATAATAATACGAACGTATATTCTTTTAGGGGTGTTATATTTGATTGATTATAGCAAAATGCCTCACCATAACATCTTATGTATTGATATGAAAAGCTTTTTTGCAAGTTGTGCAGCAGTACTGCTGAATTTAGATCCACTGACATGCTACTTAGCGGTTGTTGGTGATACAGAAAGACAGGGGAGTGTTGTTTTAGCAGCTTCACCACGCTTGAAGAAGGAATTTGGTATTAGAACAGGGTCACGTTTATTTGAAATCCCTAAGGACCCGCGAATTGTAATCGTCAATCCAAAGATGCGCACATACTTACGTATATCAATGGAACTTACTAAGTTATTTCAGCGCTATGTGCCGGGAGAAGCAGTTCATACGTATAGCGTTGATGAGAGTTTTTTACAAGTGGATGGTACTGAGAAGCTATGGGGTGATGCAGAAACGACAGCTCAAAAATTAAAAGAAGATATAGAGAGAGAATATGAAGTTCCGTGTGCAATTGGTATAGGACCAAATATGCTTATGGCAAAACTATGCTTGGATTTAGAGGCAAAAAAAACAGGGATTGCTCGATGGACGTATGATGATGTGGAAACAAAGCTTTGGCCGCTTTCACCACTTAGTCAAATGTGGGGAATTGGTGGGAAAATGGAAAAAAGATTAAACAGGATAGGAATATTCTCAGTAGGGCAGCTTGCTAATTATTCCCTCAAACTACTTGAACAAAAGTTTGGCATTATGGGAAATCAGCTATATTATCACGCGTGGGGTGTTGATTTTTCAGAGCTTGGTGCACCCTTTTTGCAAGGACAAATTAGCTTTGGAAAAAGTCAAATTTTATTACGAGATTATCCAAATCCGACAGATGTAAAGCGAGTAATATTAGAAATGTGTGAGGAGGTGGCAAGAAGAACTCGCACAGCTAAAAAGGTCGGAAGAACGGTTAGTCTTGGTATTGGATATAGTAAAGATGAATTTGGCGGCGGATTTTATCGTTCAAAAACAATGGAAGAACCAACAAATATTACAATGGATATTTACAATGTTTGTATTGAGCTATTTCAAAAGCATTATACAAATAAAACAGTACGAAAAATCTCTATTGCACTGTCTAATATTGAGGATGATCTAAATATGCAACTATCGCTGTTTGAAATGAATAAACCGAAGCAGCAAGCACTCGGCTACTGTATGGATGAAATCAGGAGGAAATACGGCTCAAATGCAATTTTGCGAGCAGTTTCATATACGGATGCGGGGACGGCACGTCACCGCAGCACACTAGTAGGAGGCCATAAGCAATAGGAAAAGCGGAAGTGCCTTGGTCATCTCCGACAAGCCCTGGAAGCATTACAAATGAAGGCGCTTTTTGCCTTCGGATGTAATGGTGAAGTGACTCGAGGAGATAGGCACTGTAGCTAGCCAAAAAGAAAAGCGGAAGTGCCTTGGTCATCTCCGACAAGCCCTAGAAGCATTGCAAATGAAGGCGTTCTTTGCCTTTAGGTGTAATGGTGAAGTGACTCGAGGGACTAGGAGGCGCAGCTGGACAATAGGAAAAGCGGAAGTGTCTTGGTCATCTCCGACAAGCCCTGGAAGCATTACAAATGAAGGCGTTCTTTGCCTTTGGGTGTAATGGTGAAGTGACTCGAGGAGATAGGCACTGTAGCTAGCCAAAAAGAAAAGCGGAAGTGCCTGCAATTCGCCATGTGGAAAACGGTGGAATAATGCCTTCAATAACGGATTAGCTCATAAAGAATTTAGGAATGAAAAAAAGGAGAGTGATAAAAGTGATTCGAGACCGTGGAACAATTAAATGGGTATCAATGATGCTCCCTGAACATACAAAGCTGTTAAGGGAGTTAGAAAAAAAACAGCAGAGAGCTTCAAAGCCGTTGTTAGATGAGCAACGACTAGAAGAGTTGAATGAAATGATTCATATCGGTATAGCTGGAAATCAAACATTATCTTTTTCCTATTATCAAAATCATGCGATAAATACTGTTGAAGGTAATATTCATTTTATAGACCACATTAATAAAACCGTACGCATCATGGATAGGGTTGAAAAAATCCATGATGTACAGTTTGTTAATATTGTAGACATTCAGCCTTTGTAAATGAAAAATACTAAAAAAGAACGTATAGAAAAAATCTTCGAGGATAAACGAAAAATAGTTCTATAAGGGATATGGAACTAAACTAATTGAGGTGTAAAAGGTATACTTCTACCCTCTTCGGAGCTTTGCATCGCTAACTCAATAATGCGGATAGTATTACATGCTTGCTCACCGGTTACGATTAGTGGCAAGTCATTTACAATTGCATCATAAATATTGTTGTAGAAATTCATGTAATTTCCCTTTATTGTTTCAATTTTTCCTTTGTAATGCAGGTCATTAAGATCAGTGTTTAGGGTGCCCCAATGATCTTCCTTTTCTATTCCATACATCATATTTGTAGGCATCATGCCATTTTTTAATTGTTCCTCTTGTGGGTCCATCTCATATTTAACAAAAGAACCGTTTGTGCCGTGAATGATAAAACGAGGTCCTGGTTCTCTTACTAACATGCCAGCTTTTAGTAAAATCTTGAGGTTATCGTAATCTAATTTGAGATCAAAAGAATCAATTGTTTGAGAAATAGGTCGTTGAATTCGCACATCAGCGGTCACAGTATGAGGATACCCGAATAATGTGATTGCTTGGTCGATTAAGTGAGAGCCTAAATCATACAAAATACCTGACCCTGGTCTATTGTCTTCTCGCCAGGAGCCTTTTAAAAAATTTCGGTAACGATCGTAGTGTGACTCAAATTCGACAACATGACCAAGTAGATTTTGTTGAATGATTTGGTTTATAGTTAAAAAATCACCATCAAAGCGGCGATTGTGATATACACTTAACACTCGATTTTGTTTGTTTGCTAGTTTAGCTAATTGTGTTGCTTCTTCAGAGGAAATCGTAAAAGGTTTTTCGACAACCACGTGTTTATTTTTCAGTAATGCTTTCTTTACCATAGGATAGTGGAGCTCATTAGCCGTAGTAATGATAACAAGATCAATTGCTTCGTCTTCAAGCAGTTCATCGAAGTCACGAACAACTTCTGTGTATGGGTATAGTTCCTTTGAATGACTTTTCGTTCGTTCAACGACTTTTGTTAATTGCAGGTTTGGATGAGAATGAACAAATGGGGCATGAAATACTTGTCCAGAAAACCCAAAACCAACGAGACCAACATGTATGGTTTTGTTCATTATTTTTCCTTCTTTCTTTTGGAATGGTTGTAGTATACACATTTTATGTGTGGTCGTAAAGGAGTAATGGCAAGCTAACATGACTAGGAATTAACTTTCCATCTCTTTTGAGGTTCAACTATGTTATTTAAGTTCCTTTTCGTAAGGTTGTTTTCGCATTGATTGTTGCTATACGTTCTAAGGTGTAAGCACGTATACATCTAGTATTCGTGGCAGCTTTACTATTTTTACATTATTAAGCTCTAAAAAAACTCATCATATTATCCATTTTTTTAATAAAAATAGCAACAAAGTTTACGAAAAGAGCCTTTCGTAATTTGTTGGTTATCATGTCGTTTTACTCATAAGTCATCGTTAAATAGAAGAAATGATGCCACGAAATCTAGTGTTCGTGGCACTTTTCTACTTTTACAAGTATTATGCTTTCATAAAACTCATCATTCTGCCCATTTGTAGTAAACAATGTTTATGAAAATAGCCTTTACTGTTGTGAGTTTACTCAGCTCGAACAGAAGATTCGAACTTATCTTTATGAGATCCGTCACAATATGGTGCTTTAATCGATAAGCCACACCGGCATAAAGAATAAGCTTGCTTCGTTTCAAAACTGTTACCATCTCCATCAACTAATTCAATGTTACCAGTTACTCGTAATGGTCCATTATCTAACACTTTAATTCGAACATCAGACATGTCTTTCTCTCCTTTAATTGGGTATTTTTTATAATGATCAACAAAACTAAACTTCATTACTATGAGAATATGCAAATAAATGAGCTTGTATACAAAATATGAGTATATCGTATGGTAATATGCTAAAATGAGAGGAAAACTTATAGGGAGAAGGATCAATTTGAAAATTACATTTACAAAAAAAGCTATAGATCATATAGAAACTAATATGGAACAAAGTAAATTGTTAAAGCTTGCTTACGACACAGAAGGGTGTGGCTGTGTAGTTAGTGGTGTTTCGGCATTGTGGATTGTTGATAAAGCAAATGATGATGAGATAAAAGTCGATACGAATTTTATACCATTGCTAATTGATCAATCAAAAACAGTGTTTTTTGATGAAGAGATGACGATTGATTTTACAGAGAGTGCAAACTGTTTCATGCTCAAAAGTCCAAGCCAAATCTTAAATCCACGGATGAGCTTAGTAGAGATGGGTGAATAGCAAAGCTATAATGATTCATGGCGCTTTTTAATTATCGAGTTTATACTGCGCTAAAAATTCATCAAGAACTTGTTCGTAAGCTGTTTTATTCTCTGCTAAAGACAATGCATGTGATCCATTTTGAGCTAGAAATAGCTTTTTGGGTCCTTTTTTTTGTTTGTATAGATTTTTAGTCATTTCAGGTAAAATATAGTCATCCTTTTGACTATGAATAAACAGAATTGGTTGTGTAATATTTTCTACGATAGAAATGGGGGATATGTTCTTTAAGGAGTACCCCTCTCGCCATTGTAAAAATAGGTTTGTCAAAGGTATAAACAACTGTTTAGGAAGGTTAACCGACTTTTTTACGCGGTAGACTAACTGTTCCTCGAAATCAGAGAAAGGACAATCTGCTATATAGAAATCAGCTCCATCCTTAACCATGTCAGCATATAATAGTACCGTTACTGCGCCCATTGATTCTCCATGTATACCAATCATACTATTTTGGTCGACACGCTGTTTTAACCAGTTAACAACTTCAGCGAGGTCATGCTTTTCGTAATACCCGTAGCTTGTTGTTTTTCCACCGGATTCACCGTGACGGCGATGATCATATGCAAGAACATTCCAACCTCTCTCTAAAAATACATCCATATATTTAATAGAATTCACTTTATTCACGGTTACTCCGTGACAAAATATCATATATTTATTTGCCTGGTGTGGTGCAATAAGCCAACCGTGGATTTTGTAGTTGTATTTTGATTGTATCTCAATCTTTTGACAAGGCAGTTGTGTAAAAGCTTCAGGTTTAAAGCGACCTTCATTTACTTCTCGGTTATATAGCTCATCATCATCTTTCTTTTTAATATATATAATTTGATTTGTTAGTATAAATCCAGTAATTACGATAATGGTAAATAACGCTACAATAAAAATGAATAGTGTTATCATAAAGTGCTTTCCCCTTAAAGAGTTATTTATTTTCATTATACCATTAGGTCATAAACATCTGGATGGAAAGATGGTCGGGGAGTATGTGTTAATTGAATTTAGGTCACTCACCATTTCAGCGGGTCTCTTTAGTATAGGGTGATTCAAGGACTTATTGGCATATTGATGAAGAAACCTCACCGTAGCTTAGCTTATGGGGCGTTGACTACGGTGGATTTTAAGTTGTCAGTCTTATGATTTAGAATTTTGGCGGTTCGTAGGGTGTGTTGCTTTTTCCATCTCTTCGACAGACATCACAGCATTCGTTGTGTCAGAACTTTGCTTACCTTTTTGGCCACGTGTTTTTTGTTGTTTTGGCATAGATAGAAAAGTCTCCTTTACTAAATTTATTATTCAAATAGTATGGTGAGAAAAATATCAAGATCTTATACCAATATAGTAGTAAAAAAATTATAGCAGTGTTTTTTGTACAATATCGTCATAGTTGCTGTTTAAGGATTTCGTTAAAAATGGGCGAATAACATTGAGGGATTCAGTTAGTTTAGTTAGCTCAATGTTCGTATTAATGCCCATTTGATGCATCATAAATACGACATCTTCTGTAGCTACATTGCCAGTTGCCCCCTTAGCAAACGGACATCCTCCTAACCCACCTACAGATGTATCGAAACGTATAGTACCAGCTTGAAGTGCTGCATAAATATTTGCTATCGCCATTCCGCGTGTGTCATGAAAATGACCGGTGAGTAGTACGTGAGGAAATCTTGCTTTCAATTTGGTAAACAATGAAAAAACTTGTTGTGGATTAGCCATTCCAATCGTATCGGCAACACTTAATTCATCTACTCCAGCATTGACAAAATGACCACATAATGACATGACATCCGCCTCAGAAATTTTCCCTTCATAAGGGCAATAAAATGAAGTGGAGATACATGCACGTACAAAATAGCCTTTTTCTTTTAACTCATGAATAAGTGGGATTAATTCTGTGATGCTTTCAGCTGTCGTTTTATTAATATTTTTTTTGTTAAACGTGTTACTGACCCCGACAAAAACGGCAACATGTTTACAAGAAGTTTTGTAAAGCCGGTCAACCCCTTTTTTATTTGGGGCTAAGACAAAGTGCCGTTTCGTTGTATCTAAGCAAGATGAAATTATGTCCTCGGCATCTTTCATTTGTGGTACCCATTTTGGTGAGACGAAAGAAGTTAGTTCCATTTCATGAATACCAGCCTCCATTAAGCTATGAATAAACTGAATTTTTTTTTCAGTAGGAATGAGGGCATTTTCATTTTGTAGCCCATCACGTGGACCGACCTCAATAATTGTGACTTGATCAGGTAATTGCATAATCATATCCTCCTTACTTTAATAGAAGAAAACGCTTACCTATATTCTATTAAATATTTGAATATTTCGGCAACAATTAAACTAATTTCTAGTAAGATTGCGAATGTCCATATGCTATAATATTGACACACAATGAAGAACGGGAGTGATCAAAATGAAGAAAAATAAACATAAAAAACAGCATAAACAAAAGAGTCATGATGATGCATTAAGTGTAAAAGACCGACTTAATTCTTCACTTTTTCAACAATTACAAGAAAAAAAGAATGAATTAGCGATGGAAGAGAAAAAAAGACAAGAAGATGAAGAAAACAGAAAACGAGAAGAACGTCGTCAACGTGAAAAGAACAAATCCTTTGAAGAACTATTAAATGAAAGTAATTTAAATTGGGATGACTATAAATAGATGAATTGGTAGACGTTTCTATACTCATAATCTACCGAATTTATAGGAGGCTAAGATGAGAAAGGTTGAAGTACATCGCTATAATTCAGACTGGAGTCGGCAATTTGACTTGGAGAAACAAGCATTAATGCATATTTATCAAACCCTAGCTGCTAGTTATCATCATATCGGCAGTACATCAAATTCCAAATATGTCGGCTAAGCCAATTATCGATATAATGATTGAAGTCGACGACCTAGGATTAGTAGATAGTTTAAATGGTTTAATGGAAAACATTGGCTATGAAGCAAGAGGAGAAAATGGCGTTGAGGACCGTCGTTACTTCCAAAAAGGCGGTAACCATCGAACACACCACGTACATGTATTTCCAACTGGCCACCCACAAGTTTTACGTCATATTATCTTTCGAGATTATCTTATTAACCACTCTGATGAGGCAATGGAATACGCAACTTTAAAGGAGCGACTAGCAACACAATACGCAAACGATATTGCTAGTTATATTGCTGGGAAGGATGCCTTTATTAAAGAAATTGATCGTAAAGCAGCAAAATGGTACAGCAATAATCGACAAGGGATTATCTAATATAGATGTTTACAGTAAAGCAGGCAAAGATGGTTTATACGTATTTCTTTGCCTGCTTTTCGCATGTTAATTTGTGTAAGAAAATTGTACCAGCTTATCGATGCAGCTCATATTTGTTAGTTTTAGTAACCTCTTGTATTTTTGAATACTGTGAATTTGTTAAACCTATTGTTGCTGCACCTTCAACATTTTCAATAAGTTGTTCATTTCTACTCGCGCCTGGTATAACAGTTGCTACTTCAGAGCTATGTAAACAATATTGAAGCGCAATTTCAGTTAAGCTACGGTTGTTACAAATAGCCGTTACTTCACTTCGAACATGACTTAGTTCTTCATACGTATAATGAAGGTATCCTTTCTCTAAAACTTTTTTCCCTGCGTTCATAAGTGGTTTTTCAGTTAAGATTCCTTTTGCAAGTGGACCGCGTGCAATGACATGAATATTGTTTTTCTGCAACATTGGGAATAATTCTTCAGGACGGCGGTCTAGTACGCTGTATTGCATCATTACACTAACGATTGATGACTTATTGACGAATTCTCGAATAACATTTGGTCGGATCGAGGATATCCCATATTGACGAATGACTCCTTCTCGCTTCAACTGTTCGAAGGCGTCGATTGTATCATCAATATGATCTTCTATCGTCCCACCATGTAACTGATATAAATCAATATAATCTGTTTGAAGTCTACGTAAGCTGTCTTTCACAGTCTCTATAATATATTGTTTAGAAGCATCCCAGTACCAGCCATCTTTGTTATCAGACCAACGGTTTCCAACTTTCGTTGCGAGAATAATATCATGCCGCCTATTTTTTAATGCTTTACCGACTATTTCTTCATTAACTCCAAAATCATATAAATCAGCTGTGTCAAAAAAATTGATACCAAGATCGAGTGCATGATCAACAATTGATTTTGCGTGCTTTTCATCTGTGCCCAATGACATACAACCTAGTCCAATTTCACTAACGAATAAATCTGAAGAACCTACTTGTCTTTTGTTCAATTGCTTTTCCCCCTTGAACTATATGCTTAATCGACTGAATGTTACGTGACGTACTACTTCTTATTGAACTTTTCATACCACGTCCAAGAATTTAGCCCTTTTAAACAGTCTAACAATATTGTAACTTGACAGAATGGGTAAGCTCAAATATGTTGAAACTATATATATTTAATGAGTTTGTTCAATATAATTCAGAACTTTTGAACAACATCTTGAAGGGGGAATAAAAATGAATCGAGAAGCACTACTCATTATTGATATGAGTAATGATTTTGTATCAGATAAAGGAAATTTAACAGTTGGGAAGCCTGCACAACAAATCGTTGCAAATATTATTAAGGCGGCTGAGGATTTTATTGCGAATGATCAAGTAGTTGCAATTTGTATGGATGCACATGAAGAAAATGATCCGCATTTTGAATTGTGGCCAGCGCATAACGTGAAGGGTACGTGGGGGCAGGAACTATTTGGTGATTTAGCCGAATGGTTTGAGGAGAATAAAAACCATCCAAATGTTGTATACATCCCGAAGCCTGAATATGATGCATTTTATGACACAGCACTGCATGAAGAGTTGCAAAACAGAAATGTAAAAAAAGTGCACGTCACAGGTGTCTGTACAGATATTTGTAATTTTTTAACTGCTTACGGTGCATATGCACGAGGATACCAAACGGTTGCACATCGTGATAAAATGGCAACTTTTACAGAGAATGAAGATACGTTTGTAACACATATGGAAACAGTGTTTAAGACTGAAATAAGGTAAAGGGAGAAATCATGAATCATTTAAAGGAAAAAACAATTAAAAAAAATAAACTGTTTACTGGGAAAATTATTGATTTATATGTAGAGGATGTAGAATTACCGAACGGTAAAACGAGTAAGAGAGAAATAGTAAAACACCCTGGAGCTGTTGCTGTAATTGCTGTAACGAGTGAAAATAAGATTGTCATGGTACAGCAATATCGGAAACCATTAGAACGTGTTCTTGTAGAAATACCGGCAGGCAAATTGGAACAAGGGGAAGAACCAATTGAAACAGCAAAAAGAGAATTAGAAGAAGAGACAGGTTATACTGCTCACAAGTTAACTCATTTAACATCATTTTACACTTCACCGGGTTTTGCAGATGAACTTGTTCACCTTTATGTTGCAGAAGGTTTAATAAAATTAGAGATAAAAGCACAATTAGATGAAGATGAATTCGTTGATGTAATTGAGTTAACGTTAGATGAAGCATTAGCTTATATGTCGGAAAAACGAATATATGATGCGAAAACAGCCTATGCTGTTCAACATCTACAAATGAAGCAATTAGCTGAAAATAGTAACAACTGATGGAAGGAATGTGACTCCTATACGATGCAACAATATTATGTCGATTTACATATTCATCTCGGAAGGACAAACTCAGGTAAGCCTGTAAAGATCACTGCATCAAAAACAATGACGTTACCAACTATATTACATGAAGCCTTAAACCGTAAAGGACTTGAAATGGTTGGTATCATTGATTGCCACGTTCCAGAAGTACAAAATGAGCTTGAGGACCTTTTAAGTGAAGGAGAAATGACTGAACATGTAGAAGGGGGGCTTTGCTATAGAAATCTTACAGTAATACTTGGGTGTGAAATCGAAGTGTTTGATGAACATTGTAAAGGACCAGTTCATGTTTTAGTGTATTTTCCAACATTAGCAAAGATGAAAGAATTTACACATTGGTTAGAAAGTAGATTGAAAAATATAACGCTAAGTACACAAAGAATGTATGGAACGGCTGTTGAATTACAACAAAAAGTAAAATCAATGTCGGGATTATTTATTCCAGCACATATTTTTACTCCCTATAAAAGCTTGTACGGAAAAGGTGTAGCTTCTTCTCTAACGGAAATTTTTGATCCCCAATTAATAGATGCTGTAGAGCTTGGTTTGAGTGCAGATTCGTACATGGCAGATCAAATAATGGAGTTACATAACTATACGTATTTATCAAATTCAGACGCCCATTCAGTAGGGAAAATTGCTCGAGAATACCAAGTGATTCAAATGAAAACACCTTCTTTTCAAGAGTTGAAAAAAGCCTTGCACAATGAAAGTAATCGTGAGGTTGTTGCTAATTATGGGCTTGACCCTAAGCTAGGAAAATATTATCACGCAGTATGTGAAAGGTGCTTCGCAACTATGAGACTTGGAGAGGGATGTTGTGTAAAATGCGGACATAAGAAGATAATAAAGGGTGTTTATTATCGTTTAAAGGAACTAAAAAATACAAATTCAAAGCGAGAAAATAGACCTAGCTATATCCACCAAGTTCCACTTGAGTTTATACCTGGCATTGGCAAGAAGACATTGCAAAATTTACTTGATCATTTTCAAACTGAAATGGCGATTATACATCAAGTTCCAGAGAAGTCATTGCTTCGTGTTGTCAATCGATCAATTGTTAATTCGATTATGAATGCACGGAACGGTACTCTTTGTGTAGAAACAGGCGGTGGAGGAAAATACGGCAGAGTAAAATAAGGAGAGATTGACGTTAGCTAAAATGTCAGAAATGTGAATCATAGTAGATAGTGCCACGTATGTTTATATTATGCTAGATTTTCAAGGAGGCACATATCTATGAATCACATAAGCACAAAAACATCTAATACTCTACTCGTTTTTTCATTAATAATAATATTCTCGAGCTTTATAATCCCTATATTAATTGTTGGGATGATCCAACCGTTAATGATTAATTACGATCAAGGGTATTGGTATTACTCAGCAAATATAACCGCTTATTTATGGATATTTATAGCAACAATCTTCTTAGGTCTCGGTCTTATCTTATATATCACTTTAGAGAGAAAATTTGGGGATACAATTAAAATAAAAATAGTATCATCACTTATTGTACTTATTTCAATTGCTTGTTTTTTATTTGGTATGAATGATTATACATATATGACACACGATACTATAAAATTTAATGCACCACTGTCAATGAAAGAAAAAGAATACAAGTGGGATGAAGTAACGAAAGCACAATTAATATACAATAATGATGGCGTAAGGGTATTACACTTAGCATATGAAAATGAATTAGAATTTGAGATCGATGCAAGAAGGTACTATAAAAATGGTATTCTTATTAGAAAGATACTTGATCGTAACGGGATCAAGGTAGAGTATCCAAGTTAGTATGAATGTTAATGATCAAATAAAAAAACAATCCTTTTTGTGAGTAAGGATTGTTTTTTTATTTGTAAATGATGTTATAAAACATAACATACGATGTAATTTTATTGCTTGATAAAATGTGGAACTTTAATATATGTTATAAAATATAACATAAAAATAGTGACAACGATCATAAATTATGGCATAATTACAATTATTAAAAAAACACTGAAAATTACATGTTATAAATGTTATGAAATATAACATGTATTTACAGTGTGCAAATAGATATTAAATCAAGGAGTGATAAAATGAACGAAAATATTTACGAAGGAAACAAAAAGATTTTATTTATGACTACCTTTGCCTTTTTCTTATCATTTGTTGTTTGGTTTAATATGGCCCCTTTTAATACGACCTTGATGAAGGTGCTACAGTTAACAAAAGAACAGATTACGGTTTTGATGACAATTAATGTAGCATTAACTATTCCAGCAAGAATCATTATTGGCATGTTAGTCGATCGTTTCGGACCCAGGAAAGTATACTCTTCTCTACTAATTGTTATGAGTATACCGTGTTTTGTGTTTGCCTTTGGTACTTCTTTTTGGCAGTTATTTATAGCTCGAGCCTTTTTAGGAATTATCGGAGCAGGCTTTGTTATAGGAATAAGAATGGTTTCTGAATGGTTCCCCCAAAAACAACTTGGTTTAGTTGAAGGGATATACGGAGGATGGGGAAATTTTGGTTCAGCAGCTGCAGCATTTAGTTTACCGATCATTGCTTTATGGATTGGTGGAGATGACGGCTGGAGATATGCGATTGGGTTAACTGGGTTACTTAGTTTAATATACGGATTTATCTATTATCGATCGGTGCAAGATACACCTGCAAAAAAGGTATACCAGATTCCAAAGAGGTCTGGTGCGATGGAAATAACTAGCTATAAGAGTATGGTTGGACTCATAGTGATGACTTTACCATTGTATGGAGTACTTGGTTTGTTAACGTGGAAACTCAAAAATGTGAATTTTATAGGTGCAAATATTGCCTTAGTAATATATATCGTTTTAGCTGTTTTATATTTATTTAACGTCTATAAAATATGGAGTGTAAACAAACACCATTTAAAAAATGGGGTACCTAAAGAAGAACAGTATTCTTTTAAACAGGTAGCCATATTGGATTTTGCTTACTTAATTACATTTGGTTCTGAATTAGCTGTCGTTTCGATGCTCCCGATGTTCTTTGAAGAAACATTTAATTTAACAGTTGCACAGGCTGGGATGATTGGTGGGAGCTTTGCTTTCATGAATTTAGTTGCACGTCCGGGTGGAGGGTGGCTTAGCGATAAATTTGGCCGAAAAAAAACATTAATGGTCTTGCTTCTATGTCTTGGAGTAGCTTATATTGCTATGTCGCAAATTTCTTCAAGTTGGTCACTTGTAGCAGCTGTTCTCTTAACGATGGTATGCTCATTCTTCGTTCAAGCTGGAGAAGGATCTGTATTCTCAATGGTGCCATTAGTAAAAAAGCGAATCACAGGTCAAGTAGCTGGGATGGTTGGCGCATATGGAAATGTCGGTTCGGTTATCTTCTTGACAGTTTTAAGCTTTCTCAACCCATCATTATTTTTTATGATTATCGGCATAGGTGCCTTCGCTTGTTTTATCGCAGCTTTCTTTCTTGTTGAACCTAAATTGGAAAATGAAGCTATTGTTGGAGCGATGGAACCGAAACAAGAGGAGCTCGTTGGATAAGTTAATATTTCTATTGCTGTACAATTTGCTTAGCTCCAGGTGCCTACGAATCGTGGTCGCTTAGACATTACACATGAAGGAAAAAAACTTCATGTACAATGTCTCCAGCGCTTGTCGGAAAGGTGCATACGCTTTTCTTAATGTTTTCGCTTTGATTGTAATTAACACATACACAACTAGAGTTTGTGACATTTTTTCTTATATAAAATGATGACTAAAATATAAAGTCACTTCTATAAGGTGTCTATTTGTTGGTAACAACAACAAAGTTTACAAAAAGAGCCTTTCTTAAAAAATAAAAACATCGGAGGGATACTTGTGCTGAAAAAAAAGAAATTAGTTCTTATAGGTAATGGTATGGCAGGTGTTCGTTGTATTGAAGAGGTTATTAAGCTGAACCCTAATCAATTTGAAATTACGGTTATCGGTGAAGAACCACACCCTAATTATAATAGAATTTTACTTTCAACTGTGCTAGCAGGAGATACATCACTTGAAGACATTACGATTAATGACTGGCAATGGTATAAAGAAAACAATATAGAATTGTTTACCGGTCAAAAAGTACAAGAAATTAACACGGCAACAAAATCGGTTATAACTGATAAGTTTATAGAAATTAATTATGATGAATTAATCATTGCTACAGGGTCTGTACCATTTATTCTTCCTCTTCCAGGCGCTGATAAAGAAGGAGTAACTGCATTCCGTGATATTAAAGATTGTGAAAGAATGATTAATGCTTCAAAAAATTATAAAAAAGCAGCCGTAATAGGTGGAGGCTTATTAGGCTTAGAGGCTGCAAGAGGTTTGTTGAATTTAGGTATGGAAGTTGATGTCATTCATATAGAAAAGTATTTGATGGAAAGGCAGCTTGATCCAAAAGCATCCAAACTACTTGAAGAAGAGCTTACGAAGCAAGGGATGAATTTTTTATTAGAGAAGCAAACGAAAGAGATCATTGGTGGAGATCGGGTAGAAGGGCTGCGCTTTGCTGACGGGACAGAAATTACTGCTGATTTAGTTGTGATGGCGGTGGGGATACGTCCGAATGTTGAACTAGCAAAAATAAGCGGTATAGAAACAAATAGAGGCATTGTCGTAAATGATTACATGCAAACGTCAATACCACATGTCTATGCTGTTGGAGAATGTGCTGAGCATCGAGAAGTTGCATATGGATTAGTTGCTCCACTATATGAACAAGGCCAAGTATTAGCTAATAAATTGCATGAGCTTGATGATAAAAAATATGAAGGTTCTGTCGTCTCAACAAAACTAAAAGTATCAGGTGTAGATGTTTTTTCTGCCGGAGAGTTCCAAGAAGATGTAAATGACAAGAGTATGCAAATTTACGATGAGTATAACAATATTTATAAAAAGGTCGTTATACGTGATAGCAAAGTAGTTGGCGCGGTATTATATGGTGATATTAATGATGGAACTAAGCTCCTTCAGATGATGCAAAAACAAACATTGATAAGTGAAATGGCTCCTTTATCATTTGTACAAGGACAAAGTAATGGAAGTGGAGAACAGTCAATCGTTGCATCTATGGAGATGGATGATCAAGTTTGTGGGTGTAATGGTATAACAAAAGGAATGATTGTTGAAGCAATAAAGTCAAATGGTTTAAGTTCTGTTTCAGAAGTTAAATCATGTACGAAAGCTGGAACTTCGTGTGGAGGTTGTTCACCTCTTGTTAGTGAGTTAGTGAAGGAAACGTTAGGAGAAAGCTTTGAGGAAACTGAACAAATACAGTCAATTTGTGAATGTACATCATTAAGTAGAGATGAGATTGTTGAAAATATACGGATGATGGGCTTAACTCATATCCGTGAAGTAATGAACGTGTTAGGCTGGCAATCCGATGAAGGGTGTTCGAAGTGTCGACCAGCTATAAACTATTATTTAGGGATGGTGCATCCAACGGAGTATGTAGACGAACTAGAATCTAGATTTGTAAACGAAAGAATGCATGCAAACATTCAAAAAGATGGAACATATTCTGTCGTTCCGCGAATGTATGGTGGTGTAACTAATGCAGAAGAGTTAAGGCGTATTGCAGACGTTGCAGAGAAATATGAAGTTCCGATGGTGAAGTTAACAGGTGGTCAACGAATTGATTTACTTGGGATTAAGAAAGAAGACTTGCCAAAGGTATGGGAAGAGTTGGATATGCCTTCTGGTTATGCATATGGGAAAGCGATCCGTACTGTTAAAACTTGTGTAGGTTCAGAGTTTTGTAGATTTGGAACACAGAACTCAACGCAGATGGGTATAGATCTTGAGAAAAAATTTGAAAGATTAAATACACCTGCCAAAGTGAAGATGAGCGTCTCAGCTTGTCCGAGGAATTGTGCAGAGAGTGCGATAAAAGATATTGGGATTGTTGGAGTAAGTGATGGTTGGGAGTTATATATCGGTGGTAATGGAGGTACTAACTTGCGTGCAGGTGACCTGTTATGTAAAGTGAAAACAGCCGATGAGGTTATACAATGGAGTGGAGCTATACTTCAATACTATCGTGAAACAGGGGAGTATGGGGAGAGAACTTCTGCTTGGGTTGAGAGAGTGGGTTTGACAGCGATTGGTGATGTATTGGCAAGTGAGGAAGTGCGTTCGTCATTAAATGAACGAATTGAGGTAGCTTTAGCTACACTAAAAGATCCATGGAAAGATGTCGTTAATGATGAAGATAAACAACATAAATTATATAACAGTTATTCGTTAACAACAGTTTAGGGGTGATATAAATGAATAAATTAGAGATCGCAAAATATAGTGAGTTGCCTCAAAGGGTAGGAAAATCAGTAAAGCTAAATAATACAGAAATTGCATTGTTTCGTTTATCTAATGGAGAAGTTTATGCTGTTGAAAATAAATGTCCCCATAACGGTGGCACATTAGCAGAAGGAATAGTGAGTGGTAATGTTGTCTACTGTCCTTTGCATGAGTGGAAAATATGTTTGGAAGATGGAAAAGTACAGCAACCAGATACAGGTTGCGTAAAAGTTTATGATGTTGAAGTGAAGAATGACAAAATTTTACTTACTGTGTAGGGTGGAATAAATGAACGATTTACTGAAACATTTTCGTGAAAAACAAAAACAACTAAATAATGAAAAAATAATGAATACCCAATGTCCGTATTGCAGTATGCAGTGTAGTATGCAATTGATTGAGGAACGTATCATTGAACGAATGAAATACAAGGTTGTTCCTAATAAAATGGATCCTACTTCACAAGGAAAGCTATGTATAAAAGGATTAAATGCACATCAACATGTGATTAATGATAAGCGAATTACGTCTCCAATGCTAAAGATAGATGGTGAATTTGTAAAAATCACATGGGACATGGCTTTAGAAATTATTAAGGAAAAATTCAAGAGTATTCAAGAAGAAGATGGGTTCGATGCTCTATCTGTGTATGGCGGAGGGTCATTAACGAATGAAGAAGCATATATGTTAGGAAAATTTGCTAGAGTGGCCTTGAAAACTAGACATATAGACTATAACGGAAGGTATTGCATGTCTTCGGCAGCAACTGCTGCTAACGATGCTTTTGGTATCGATCGTGGTATGACGAACCCCTTGTCAGATATTCCAATGACTAAATGCATCATTTTAGCGGGAACAAATATCGCTGAATGTCAACCTACGATCATGCCATATTTTCTAAAAGCCAAAAAGAATGGTGCGTTTATTATTGCTATTGACCCAAGGGAAACGGCTACAACCAAAATAGCAGATATACATTTACAATTAAAGCCAGGGACTGATTGGAGTTTAGTCAATGGGATGTTAAAGGTGTTGGTTGAAGAAGGATATGACAACGAGGATTTTATTGAAAATAGAACACATGGCTATAACGATCTACAACAATTTCTTCGTAATATACAATTAACAGATATAGTTGAGCAAACGGGTATTCCTGAACAACAAATACGCCTAGCAGCAAAAATGTATGGTAAAGCAAATTCAGCGATGATTTTCACTGCTAGAGGTGTCGAACAACATGTAAATGGTAATGAAACTGTTAGAAACTTTATTAATCTATGTTTAATTACTGGGAAAATTGGTAGAGAAGGTTGTGGCTATGGTGCAATCACTGGACAGGGGAATGGTCAGGGTGGTAGAGAGCATGGTCAAAAAGCGGATCAATTACCGGGCTACCGATCTATAGATAATATGGAACATCGAAAGCATATTGCTTCTGTCTGGGGTGTGAATGAATTCGATCTTCCTTCCAAAGGGGTTTCCGCTTATGAAATGATAGAGAAAATTGATAGAAAGGAGATTACAGGGTTATTAGTAGTAGGGTCAAATCCTGTTGTGTCTAATCCAAATGCGATTTTTGTAGAAAAATCATTAAAAAAATTAAAATTTCTTGTCGTTGTAGATATGTTCATTTCAGAAACTGCCCAACTAGCAGACTTACTCTTACCGTCTTCTTCTTATTTAGAAAATGCAGGAACGATGACGAATTTAGAAGGTAGAATAACGTTAAGAAATGGCGAAAGAAAAAAACCGGGTGAAGTTAAACATGATTGGGAAATTCTTCGTGAGATTGCGACGATACTTGGAGAAGGAGAATATTTTAAATACGATAGCTCTGAAGACATATTTAATGAGCTTAGAGTAGCAAGTCAAGGAGGAAGGGCTGATTATGCTGGTGTTACTTATGAAAGGTTAAATAAAGAAAAGTTGTTTTGGCCTTGTCCAAATAGTGACCATCCAGGAACAGAGAGGCTTTTTAGCGATCAATTTGCACATCCTGACGGGCGAGCAGTAATTAAAGTCATAGCAAATACACCTAACCGTGAAGCAATCTCAGAAGATTACCCTCTATACTTGACGACAGGTAGAGTATTAGCGCATTATTTATCAGGAACGCAAACTAGACGTAGTTCAACACTCAACTCGCGTTATCCTGAATCACGTATTGAAATTCACCCGCTAGCCGCAAAGAAGTTTGGAGTTAAAGATAAAAGCTTTGTGAAGCTGGAGTCCAAAAGAGGAAGTGTCGTCGTACGATGCAAAATAACGCCGAAAATTCGACGTGACACAGTCTTTGTACCATTTCACTGGGGAGACATACAAAATATTAATCGACTTACCGATCCCTCCTTTGACCCATCATGTAAAATGCCAAGCTTTAAGCTTTGCGCTGTAAAGATAAGTCCGTTTTAGCATGTTTTCAAAATATATCAAGCAGATGTAGTCAAGTGTTTTCTCGTTGGTTGTTTGTTTTTGTACTTAGATTTAAATATATACACAACTAGAGTTCATAGCATCCTCTCTTTTCTATAACGATGACCAACGTATAAAACCACATATTTCGGTTTGGTAATAATGACAGCAAAAAAGAGTTTTCTCAAAGATGATTGAACATCTACTATTAAGGAAATTGATTGTTAAATAATACATTCTCCTTTTCATAGATAAAAAAAAGCGATATAGTATTGACAATCACACTTAGCTAATTACTGAAAAGGGGGATTTATGTGCAACAGTGGATTAAAGAAGTTGGTAGAGGAAAGAAGGGTTCAAAAGATTTAACTTATGAGGAAATGCGTGAGGCTGCACGCTTAATTTCAAGTGGTAAGGCGACCGACTCACAGATTAGTGCTTTTTTAATAGCAGAGCGAATGAAGGGAGAAACATACAATGAAGTACTTGGCTTTATCGATGAACTTAAGAGGTGTTCAAAGAAGCTAAACCTTTCATCTACCATTTCAGATAACTTAATCGATTTTGCTGGTCCGTATGATGGTAGGAAAGGTTTTGTTACAACTGTTCCTACTTCATTATTATTAGCGGAAGCTGGTGTGCCAGTTTTATTACATAGTAGTGACACCTTACCTCCTAAACATGGTATGACAATCAAAGATATCCTCTCAGAATTATCGGTTAAGACAAATGCAACGACAAAACAAATTGAGGACTCAATTATGAGCAATCAAATCGGCTTTGTTTGGACAGAAAATCTATGTGAGCCATTGGGAAAAATAAGACATATTCGAGAAGATATTGGCGTTCGTTCAATTATTAATACAGTTGAGAAAATGCTTAATCTTGGAAATGCCAAAAAAATGATGGTAGGTGTATTTCATAAAACGGCAGTAGATAAGCTCATTCCTATTATCCAACAATCTAGTTATGATGTTGGCTATGTTGTCCAAGGTGAAGACGGATCAGAGGACTTACCTACCCATCGTAATAGTTTTGTTTACAAGGTAACGAATAGTCATGCAGAATCATTTTTATTAAACCCAGAGCAGTATGGGTTAAAGTATGAGAAAGATGAGGAGGTTCTTACAAAACAAGAGCAGGCAACGATCATGAAAAGAATATTAACCGGTGAACAAGCTCCAGAGTTATTACCGTTTCGAGCAAAAGTTATTTACAACACCGCGGTTAGGTATTTCTTATTTAATATAACAGCTACAATTGAAGAAGGGATTGAAAAAGCGACAGGGCAACTAAATGAGGGTAAAGGTATTTCTCAATTAAACCAGTGGCAGCAATCGCTCTATTCTTAATTTTGGTGTTGTAAACCCACCTATACAGGTGGGTTTTTGAGCCCTATGCTGGATCGAACATATCACTTAATTTTGCAAAAATGACCGTACTATTATTTTAAGCCTTGAACATAAATATTTGTAATATGATTAGCTAATCTTATACTATCATTCTTTTCTAGTTAATAGTTTGTCATAGTTTTAAATTAAAATCATACAATCTATTAATACTGTTCCGTTAAGGAGGAGAATGATGAAAAAACAATCGTATCAGAAAATATTACAATTACACATTCAAGAGCATTCTTCAATCTATTTATTTATTACTGTGCTCTTTTTTATGGGAGTAATTTTTGGATCCATCGTTGTCAACAGTCTGAGCTTTAGTCAAAAACAAGATCTTTTCTACTATTTAAGTAGATTCTTCGAACAAGTTTCCGAAGGTAAATTTGCATCCTCAAAAGATAAGTTTATTGAAAGTTATCTTCAAAACATAAAATATATAGGATTAATATGGTTACTAGGTGTGTCCATTATTGGGTTGCCGCTTATACTCGTTTTACTTTTTTTAAAAGGAGTTGTTGTGAGCTTTACTGTTGGGTTCCTAGTAAATCAAATGGAGGCTAAAGGGTTGTTGTTGTCCTTCATATCCATTTTTCCGCAAAACTTGTTAGTCATTCCGTCCTTTATTATTATAAGTACGCTTGCAGTCACATTTTCTTTGAAAATGATCCGACAGCAATTTATTAAAAAATTTAATCAGCAAATTTTTCCGCTATTTATGCGGTACTCACTTGTTATGGTAGTTATAATGATAGTATTATTAGTAGCTTCAGCATTTGAGGCATTTATTTCTCCAGTTTTAATGAAAAATGTATTAGAGGTTATTACAAAATAATAATTATTAAATAATATAGGGTTAAATTATTTATTTATAATCATTTTATTTTGACAGTTCCCATATCTTTGCTATAATTATGTAATGAACGGCGAGGGAGGGAATATTAATGGAAAATCGGATAGAACGGATAAAAAAACAATTGCACTCCTCAAGCTATAAACTAACCCCTCAGAGAGAGGCGACTGTCCGGGTGCTACTTGAGAATGAAGAGGATCATTTAAGTGCTGAAGATGTATACCTCCTCGTTAAGGAGAAGTCCCCCGAAATTGGTTTAGCTACTGTTTATCGTACATTAGAATTACTAACTGAACTTAAAATAGTTGATAAAATTAATTTTGGTGATGGTGTGTCACGCTACGATCTTCGTAAGGAAGGGGCGGCTCATTTTCATCATCATCTAGTTTGTATGGAATGTGGATCTGTAGAAGAAATAGAAGAAGATCTTTTAGAAGATGTTGAGAAAATAGTTGAAGCGGACTGGAATTTTAAAATTATGGATCATAGACTGACTTTTCATGGCATATGCAGAAAATGTCAAAATAAGGAAAGTGAGTAATTCATTCTTACTTGTTAGGGAAAATTCAATTTATATAATTTAACGATATCAAATGGTTATAGGGTCTATTGCACAATAGGGAACTGTTAACAATAATTTTTAATTTTGTAAAACAAGCTTTAAAAAGTCTAAATAATAAAATGACTAAAGGGTCTAACCAAACACTCTGTATATCTTAAGACAATTTATAGAGACTGTTTGATTTGACCCTTTGATTATAGAATAGAAAGCTATACATTGTTCTGCACCTTTATATTAAGTAGTTTAAAATGAACTTACTAATGAAATATTTAGTGCTTTTACGTATAAAGTTTGTCCTTTTTGTCATATCTTCTAATATGATGATTGTAATGGAGGATAAACGATGAAATGGTTTATAGTTTTTTATGATATTTTAAAAGTATTTATTCTTTTTACAGGCTGTACAATTTTGTTTTATTTTTGTATATTGTGGATAAATCAAGAATACCAAGAATATCACCGCTATGATCAACCAGAAGGGAATGCGGTCAAAGTAGTGAAAATGATAGAAAATAAAGATGAAAGCTGGTTAGAACGATTAAAGTTTTTTTATCTTAATGGGGAGTAGAAGAATGTGGAAGATCATTTAAAAGACTTTATACATTATTTAGTAGTTGAGCGGGGGTTAGCTGAAAATACAATCAAGTCTTATGAACGTGATCTTAAGGAATATCATAAATATTTAGCAAAAGTGGAACGAGTAACGAACTGTAATGATATTACTAGGGTTCACATCATTCACTTTTTAAGCCAATTGAAGAACCAAGGGAAGTCTCCGAAAACACTTGCTCGACATGTTGCATCTATCAGATCATATCATCAATTTTGCCTTCGTGAAAAAATTGCAAACCATGACCCCTCAGTTCATATTGAATCACCTCAAACTGAGAGAAAACTACCGAAAGTGCTCACTGCTGGTGAGATTGAAGCATTATTGGCTATTCCAAGTGTAACTACTTCATTTGGATTAAGGGATAAAGCAATGCTCGAATTACTATATGCTACGGGTATAAGAGTGAGTGAGCTTACTCATCTTAACATGTCTGATGTTCATTTAACGATGGGCTTTATTCGCTGTGTTGGAAAAGGAAATAAAGAAAGAATTATTCCTTTAGGAAAATTAGCTACAGATGCGATACATAACTATATTAATCAAGGTAGAGGAGAATTGGCAAGCAAGAAGAGAACAACAGAAGCACTTTTCTTAAATCATCATGGAAATCGCTTAACACGTCAGGGATTTTGGAAAATTCTTAAAAATTTAGCTAAGAAAGCTAATATAGAAAAAGAATTAACTCCTCATACATTGCGCCATTCGTTTGCAACACATTTACTTGAGAACGGTGCTGACTTACGTGCAGTGCAAGAAATGTTGGGTCATGCAGATATTTCAACTACTCAAATATATACACATGTAACGAAAGCAAGATTAAAAGATGTTTATAATATGTATCATCCAAGAGCATAAACAGAAGAGAAGAAGTGTCTCAACTAGCTATGTTAAATAAGAGCTCATTCAAAAGTAGAGTTTGAGGGATAGAACATGCCTTCAACACGTGAGGCTAGAAGATATAACTCAGACAATACAGCAAAGCCGCTATAAAGAGAAAAGACTTTATGGTGGCTTTTTCTTTTTCTCGTAATACGTTAGATCAAGTACCTCAGACCTTGTTGGATAAATGGTTGTTTTCGTATTATTATTTTATTCATCAAATGTTCATTTTTTATTGTTTGCAATATGAGTATGAAAAGGCTTATACTATGGTTGTCAGACCTCAGACAAGTGTAGCTTGTTAAAGGTTTTTATTGGTTAATATGAAGGTTAATGGGAATGATATCTTTTATTGAAAAAGATAGATTTAGGAGGTTATTTTATGTCAGCGCATTCATATAAGCGAATTTTTTTAGTTGTAATGGATTCAGTTGGAATTGGTGAAGCTCCAGATGCAGAGAAATTTGGAGATAAAGGTGCTAATACTTTAGGACATATTGCAGAGCATCGCGGAGGCTTAAATATGCCTCATATGGCAAAGCTAGGGTTAAGTAATATTGAGGTTATAAAAGGAATTGACAAAGCGAAGTCGCCTTTAGCTTACTATACAAAAATGCAAGAGTCATCAAATGGAAAAGATACAATGACTGGACATTGGGAAATAATGGGTTTGAATATTGAAACGCCATTCCAAGTATTTCCTGACGGGTTTCCGAAAGAGCTTATAGATGAGCTAGAGAGTAGAACGGGACGTAAAGTAATTGGTAATAAACCTGCAAGTGGTACAGGTATTTTAGATGAATTAGGGCAAGAGCATATGGAAACGGGTGCTTTAATAGTTTATACATCAGCAGACTCTGTGTTACAAATCGCTGCGCATGAAGAGATCATTCCAATCGAGGAACAATATAAGATATGTAAAATTGCTCGTGAGCTAACACTCGATGAAAAATATATGGTAGGTCGTGTTATTGCTCGTCCGTTTATTGGTGAACCAGGAAATTTCGAAAGAACTGCTAATCGTCATGATTATGCGTTAAAGCCATTCGGAAGAACGGTAATGAATGAATTAAAGGATAATAACTTTGATGTCATTGCAATTGGCAAAATTTCTGACATTTATGATGGAGAAGGGGTTACAAAATCACTAAGAACGAAATCAAATATGGATGGAATGGATAAGTTAGTTGATTCATTAAAGATGGATTTTACCGGAATCAGCTTCGTAAATTTAGTTGATTTTGATGCATTATTTGGTCATCGCCGAGATCCACAAGGTTATGGGGATGCGTTGGAAGAATTTGACGCTCGACTCCCTAAAGTATTAGAGAATCTTAAAGAAGATGATTTACTCATTATTACTGCCGACCATGGGAATGATCCGATACATTATGGTACTGACCATACGAGAGAATATGTACCTTTATTAGCCTATAGTCCTAGCATGAAAGAAGGAAATCAATTATCAATAAGAGAGACGTTTGCTGATATTGGTGCAACAATTGCTCATAATTTCGATATTAATATGCCAAAATACGGGAAAAGCTTTTTATCAGAAATGAAATAGAGGAGGAGAATTGAATGAATTTGGAAGCTATTAACAAAGCGGCTAACTATTTAAAGGAAAAATTTCCTGCAACCCCTGAAATAGGTCTTGTGTTAGGCTCAGGCCTAGGTGTATTAGCTGATGAAATTGAATCAGCTGTGAAAATTCCATATGAAGACATACCTGAATTTCCTGTTTCAACTGTAGAAGGTCATGCTGGGCAATTAGTTTTTGGACAATTGCAAGGGAAAACAGTTGTAGCAATGCAAGGGAGATTTCACTTTTACGAGGGCTATTCCTTTGATAAAGTGACATTTCCAATAAGAGTTTTAAACCAACTCGGTATAAAAAAGATGATAGTAACAAATGCCGCAGGTGGTGTAAACGAATCATTTAAGCCTGGAGATTTAATGCTCATTACTGATCATATTAATTTCATGGGGACAAATCCTTTAATTGGCCCAAATGATGCAGAGTTAGGAGTAAGGTTCCCAGATATGTCTGAACCTTATAATAAAGAATTACAGCAGCTAGCAAAAGGGATTGCAAATAAACTTTCTATTAATATTCAAGAAGGTGTTTATGTAGGTGCTACAGGACCTTCTTATGAAACACCTGCAGAGATACGGATGTTCAGAACTCTTGGAGGAGATGCAGTAGGAATGTCCACAGTTCCTGAAGTCATCGTTGCACGTCATTCAGGTATGGATGTAATCGGAATCTCATGTATATCCAATATGGCGTCAGGAATATTAGATCAGCCTTTAACACATGATGAAGTAATTGAAACAACTGAAATGGTAAAAGCGAACTTTCTAGCTTTTGTTAAAACGATCGTGAAAGAAATGTCTCGTTAAGTGGACAGAGAACTTATTACATCATTAGCCTTTTGAATAATCTTATATAACAACAACGTGTAAATGTGTGTAAAAACCCTATAGAAGTGAATTTAACAACTACTGTAGGGTTTATGGCACATTAAGAGCAGCTTGATAAATGAAAAATAACAACACCTATTGGAGAACGGAGATGTTTGATTATGAGAATGGTGGACTTGATTCAAAAGAAAAAACATGGTGAAGTATTAACAACAGAGGAAATTAAATTTATTGTTGAAGGTTATGGAAACGGTGACATTCCTGATTACCAAATCTCTTCTCTATGTATGGCAATATACTTTAAAGGTATGAACGAACAAGAAATTTCAGATTTAACAATGGCGATGGTTAATTCTGGTGATGTAGTCGATTTATCTGCAATTGAAGGAGTCAAGGTGGACAAGCATTCAACCGGTGGAGTTGGTGATAAAATTAGTTTAATAGTTGCTCCTCTAGTAGCGGCTGTAGGCGTTCCTGTAGCAAAAATGTCTGGAAGAGGACTTGGACATACAGGCGGAACTCTTGACAAATTAGAATCGATTGAAGGCTTCCAAATAGAGTTAACTAGTGAACAGTTTATCGAAAATGTAAATAATAATAAGATAGCTATTGTAGGTCAAAGTGCCAACCTTGCGCCAGTTGATAAAAAATTGTACGCGCTAAGAGATGTGACTGCAACTGTAGATAGTATTCCAATGATTGCAAGCTCAGTGATGAGTAAGAAAATTGCCTCTGGTGCTGAGAGTATCGTTCTTGATGTAAAGACAGGCTCTGGTGCGTTTATGAAATCAACTGAAGATGCTAAATCGTTAGCTCAAACAATGGTTGATATCGGTAAGAATACAGGTAGAAAAACAGTTGCTGTTATTAGTGATATGAACCAACCGCTCGGTTATGAAGTAGGAAATGCAAACGAGATTAGAGAGGCTATCGAAGTATTACAAGGTAGTAGAGTGGATGACTTAAGAGAAATTGCCTTAACGATATCTTCACATATGACTGTATTAGGTGGAATTTATCAAGATTTTGAGGAAGCGTTTAAAAGTTTGGAAGAAGTGATAAGCTCAGGCAAAGCAATTGAAACTCTTAAACGATTTATCGAATCTCAAGGTGGAAATTCGGCAGTTGTTGATGATACATCTAAATTGCCACAAGCGAAATATCATAAAGAAATTAAGGCTACTTCAAGTGGATACGTAAGTGAAATCAATGCTGAACTTGTTGGAGTTTCAGCAATGATGCTTGGAGCAGGTAGAAAGAAAAAAGACGATGTAATTGATCACTCCGCTGGTATTTCGTTAAAGAAAAAAGTAGGAGATCAGATTAACGAAGGTGACACATTGTGTGTATTCCACAGCAACATACAAGATGTAACAGAAGCAGAAAATACATTATTATCTGCATACACAATTATACAAGAACAAGTTCCTAAAAAGACAACATACATTCATCATGTTATTGCTTAAGATGAACATTAAATAACCACCCAAAGGGTGGTTATTTTTTTGTGAATTTATTGTTTAAAAACATTTTTAATGTATAAAAAAATAGCACATGGAAAAAATGATATGTATTGTATAATATTTCAACACAAAAATATTCTACCTTTAAAATTCTCTTAATATCGAAATAATGGCGTAAAAACTAGATAAGAATGGAGGACTTGAATTTGTCTAAAATTTTCTGCTCTATGACAACAATCATTTTTTTTATGCTGTCGATATCATCATATGCTTCAGCAGAAGAAACAACAGTACAGTTAGTTGAAGATGCTAAGTCAGGTATTTTAATTGAAAGAGACACAGGTAATATACTATATGAAAAGAATGCACATGAAAGACTACCACCTGCAAGTATGACTAAAATTATGACTATGTTACTCATTATGGAAGCGATAGACAAGGGAACAGTTACATTAGATGAAAAAATTCGAACTAGTGAATATGCGGCTTCAATGGGGGGGTCACAAATTTTTCTTTCTCCGGGAGAAGAGATGACTGTCCAAGAGATGCTAAAAGGGATTGCAATCGGTTCAGGGAATGATGCATCAGTTGCTATGGCTGAACGTATTGCAGGGTCTGAAGAGGCATTTGTAGCCATGATGAATAATAAAGCGAAGCAGTTAAAGTTAGAAAATACAGTATTCCAAAATTCAACGGGTTTACCTGCCAATGAACATTTTAGTACATCTTATGATATGGCAATTATTGCGAAAGAATTATTGAAATATGAAGAAATAACGAAATATACAGGGAAATATGACGATTATTTAAGGGAAAACACTGATAAAAAATTTTGGTTAGTTAACACAAATAGACTTGTTAAGTTTTATGAAGGCGTAGATGGTGTGAAGACAGGTTATACAAATGAAGCAAAGTATTGCTTAACAGCAACAGCGAAAAAAAATGATATGAGGGTGATAGCAGTAGTCTTTGGAGCGCCGACATCAAAGTCCAGAAATGCCCAAGTATCTAAGATGTTAGATTATGCATTTGCTCATTATCAAACGATGCCTAAATATAAACGTAATGAACTCGTATCGACAGCAAAGATAAATAAAGGGATGAAAGAAGAAGTTGATGTAGTGACAACAGAACCCATTTCACTTCTTATGAAAAAAGGAGAATCGCAAGATAACGTTACTGAAGAAGTCATATTAAAAGACAAAATTATTGCACCAGTAAAAAAAGGTGATCAGCTCGGAACTATAATTTTGAAAAAGGATAATGAAGTTCTTATAAAAAGTGATCTAATTGCTAATGAAGATGTTAAGGCTGCTAATTTGTGGCAACTGATGAAGCGATCTGTAGAAATGTTGACTAAAACAGAATAGTTTTGCCGAATCTTCACTAGTTTTGTCATGATGAAGGATTATCAGGTGAATATAGCGAAATGACTCACTAAGTAAAAGTAGAAAACATAAAGGAGGATAACATAGTGAGTCTATCTATTACTCTTGAAGTAATGAAGGACGTTTTACTTATTCGTCTACATGGGGAACTCGATCATCATACAGCTGAAGAGCTGAGAGAACAAGTGAATAAAGCGATTAGTAGTAAAAATATTCATCACATCGTCTTAAATTTAGAGCAACTTACCTTTATGGACAGCTCGGGATTAGGGGTCATCTTAGGTCGTTACAAACAAATTAAGAATTTAGGTGGGGAAATGGTAGTATGTAATATTTCTCAACCTGTAAAAAGATTGTTTGATATGTCTGGGTTATTCAAAATAGTACGTTTAGAAATGAATGAACAATATGCACTTCAAACGTTGGGGGTGGCATAATGAAAAATGTCATGCACCTCCAATTTTCTGCGCTCAGTCAAAATGAATCATTTGCCAGAGTCACAGTTGCATCATTTATTGCTCAGTTAGATCCAACGTTAGATGAGTTAACTGAAATAAAAACTGTTGTTTCTGAAGCTGTAACAAATTCGATCATTCATGGTTATGAAAATGATCCAAATGGCGTAGTGTACATTTCTGTAATACTTGAGGATGGCTTTGTTCATATAACCATTCGTGATGAAGGAAAAGGTATTATAAATATTGATGAAGCTAGACAACCCCTTTTTACAACTAAACCTGAGTTAGAACGATCAGGAATGGGATTTACCATTATGGAGAACTTCATGGATGAAGTAACGATTGATTCTACCGTCTCAAGTGGTACGGTTGTTAAATTATCGAAGCATTTATCAAAAAGTAAAGCTTTAAGCAATTAAGGGAGACTTGCCTATGGATGTGGAGGTCAAGAAAGAAAAAGGTCAAACATATTTAAAGGATCATGAAGTAAAAGACTTAATCAAACGCAGTCAAAATGGAGAGCAAGAAGCTCGTGATTTGATTATTGAGAAAAACATGAGACTAGTTTGGTCAGTTGTGCAACGTTTTTTAAATCGGGGTTATGAGCCTGATGATTTATTTCAAATCGGATGTATCGGTCTCTTGAAATCAGTTGATAAATTTGATTTAACTTATGATGTTAAGTTTTCTACCTATGCTGTTCCGATGATTATTGGAGAGATTCAGCGATTTATTCGTGACGATGGAACTGTAAAAGTAAGTAGATCCTTAAAAGAGATTGGGAATAAAATTCGAAAAGCTAAGGATGAACTTGCAAAGCAATTTGGTAGGGCTCCAACAGTGAATGAAATTGCAGAGTTCTTATCAATATCTCCAGAAGAAGTTGTTATGGCTCAAGAGGCTAGTCGTACACCTACATCAATACATGAAACTGTGTACGAAAATGATGGAGATCCAATCACTTTGATTGATCAAATTGCAGATCATGCTGAGGCAAAATGGTTTGAAAAAATTGCACTAAAAGAAGCAATACATGAGTTAGATGAACGTGAAAGGTTAATTGTTTATTTACGTTATTATAAAGATCAAACTCAAACTGAAGTAGCATCTAGATTAGGCATTTCTCAAGTACAAGTATCAAGGTTAGAAAAGAAGATATTAAAACAAATGAAAGAAAGGATGGGCAGTTAGCCCATCCTTTCTTGCTAAGGATTTCTTCGTTTTTATTGTTGTTTTTCGTAATAATATATCAACACCGATACAACTATAGTTTCGTGTCATTTTTTCTTCTATATTATAATTACAATAGGCTTCTTTTTTACAATGGTAATTTTGTATAAATAAACAATCAAGTTTACGACAAGAGCCTTTGTTAAATAAGTACTCATACTAGGAACGTTATTTGTCTTTTCAGCTACAGAGAGATTTTAGCCCTTTTAACCACTTCATCAATTTGAGTCAATATGACGACTTCCACCTTTTCTTCCTTCTAACTACTCATATTGCTTATTGATGAGATGGCAGATTGGTTTTCTAATGCTGATAGATCACCTGGATCTTGACCGAGATAAATGGACTTGATGACTCGCCGCATAACTTTGGCGTTTCTCGTCTTTGGCAGCTCAGAGACAGTATAGATGTCATGAGGCTTTAAAGATTTACCAAGATTCTGTTCAACTAATTGATATAGTTCAGAAATTAGTTTTTCCTTGTTTTTCACCTTATCTTTTATGACAATAAAGCAAACAGCGACCTCACCTTTTATATTATTAGGAACTCCAATAGTTGCTGCTTCTACCACTTGAGGATGTTCAACTAAAATAGACTCCAGCTCAGCAGGGCCAACTCTTTTTCCTGCAATATTTAATGTATCATCAGATCGACCGGTTATTGTCCAGAAATGATTTTCATCTATACTAACCCAATCACCATGTACCCAAATATTTTCCCAGCGATTCCAATATGATTCAATATATCTGTCAGATTCTTTCCAAAAACCATTGGCCATACCGACCCAAGGTTTTGTTAGCACTAATTCGCCTACCTCTGAATGAACCGTTTCTCCTTTGAGGTTATAGACGTCTGCTGCCATTCCTGGTAATGGTGCATTAAAACTAACTGGTGCGATCGGTTTAAGCAATATATTCCCTAGGATTCCTCCTGATATTTCTGTGCCACCTGAATAATTCATAATGGGTATTTTACTTTTGCCGACTTTATGAAACAACCAGAGCCAAGGTTCTACATTCCAAGGCTCTCCTGTTGAACCGAATACCTTTAGAGATGTTAACTTAATATTATTCAACCATTGTTCTCCTTGTTTCATCAATACACGAATAAGAGTTGGAGAAATACCTAAATGTGTTATTTGGTGTTTTTCAACCAATTTCCATAGCCTATTTACTTCTGGATAATCAGGTGAACCTTCATACAACACCATTGTACTGTTGTTTAACAGTGTGCCAAATACTAAGAAAGGTCCCATCATCCATCCCATGTCTGTAACCCACATCATTCTTTCATGAGCATTTAAATCCATTCCAAATCGTGCATCAAATGCGGCCTTTAATGGGAATCCGCTATGAGTATGTACGATTCCTTTTGGTTGACCAGTTGTACCAGAGGAATATATGAGCATGAATGGGTCAGAGCTATCCATTTCTTCGCTATCAATAAGTTGATCGTTATCTATTACATCTTCCCATCGTAAATCAACTTCTTTATTCCATGGAATTTCTCTTCCAATTCGATTCACGACGATCATTTTTTCAATTGATTCCGCTTGTTTAATGGCTTTATCTGCCTCTTCTTTTATTTGAATCACTTTCCCTCTGCGAAGGAATCCATCAGCTGTAATAATAATTTTTGCATCACAACCTACAATCCTTTTTGCCACAGCATTTGCTGCATACCCAGAAAATGCAGGGGTGAAAATTGCACCTATTTTACTTATCGCCAACATGGCAATAACTGTTTCAATAAGCATGGGTAAATATAGTGTAATGCAGTCACCTTTTTTTACTCCTAATTGCTTTAGTCCAGCAGCGAAAGAGTTGACTTGCTGTCCTAATTGTTCGTATGTTATTTTCTGAACTACACCGTCTTCTCCTTCCCATATGATAGCTTCTTTGTTTGCGCTATGCTCATCGTGTAACCATTTGTCGATTGCATTGCTAGTTACATTTAATTTTCCTTCAATATACCATGATGGCCATTGAACACCCCTTGTTACATCAAGGACTTTTGAATATGGCTCATACCATTCAACGTTCATTTCTTTTTCTGCTTCGTGCCAAAACCATTCAATGTTTGTAATCGAGTCTTTATAAAAAGAATCATAATCGCTGTAGCCAAGTTTATTCATCCATAAATATAAATTTGTTTTTTTTATGCTTTCTTCATTTGGAATCCATACTGGATGATTATCCATTTCATAACCTCCTCATCTTGTAAGCGCATTCATTAACATATTCTCTATGTGTGTGAATATACCTTCTATTTAGAATTATCAAAATTCCTATTACTAGTTTGTTGGTAATTGATGGTGAACATTGTTCAATAGAATTGCTCATTGTGTGGAAATACATACTATAACTATAAGCTATTGGCTGAAGTAGGAGATGTATATATAGGATGTGAGGTTTGTGACACAGGTAATTTATGTTCGTATGTACAATAAAGTTCAGGCAAAACTAAATGCAGTTATTACAGTTGGTGATATAGCAAAGGTGATTGCTGATGAACACCTTGCAGAAAAGGTCAGGGAAATTAATGTTCATAGAATCAGTTTGCACGACAAAAATTTCCTTGTTGTTGATGTCACACAATTAATCGAGATCATCTTATGTCATCATCCAAAAGTTGAAGTGCAAACTATTGGTCCATCCCAAACGATCATTGAGGTGAATTTAAACCAACGTAAATATCATCCTGTCTTCTTTCTATTTATATGGCTGTTGTTGTTTGTTGGAGCTGCAATAGCTATTATGAACTTTCATGAAGATGTAAGTATGCAAAAAGTTCATCAACGCCTTTACCTAATTATAACTGGGGAAGAAGTGCTTAAACCATTATTGTTACAAGTTCCTTATTCAATTGGATTGGGTCTAGGAATGATACTCTTTTTTAATCATTTATTTAAAAAACGTATAAATGAAGAACCAAGTCCACTAGAGGTTGAAATGTTTAAATATCAATTAGATTTAGATCATTATGTCATTATAAATGAAAACAAAGAGAGCTTGAAAAAAACTGATGTTGAATGAAATGTTTATCATGATATTTACTGGCTTTGCAGCTGGACTTGCAGTTGGATCAGGGTTCGTTGCATTTCTGACAGTATTAGGTGTAATTCCAAGATTAATGCAACTTTCAAAAACAGAGAAGTATGTTCGAGTGTATGAGTGGGGTGTGATATTAGGTGCTGTTATGGGAGGTTGGATTAGTCTTCATGATAATACGTTTCTCCTACCAATTTTTTTTATCATTCTAATTGGCTTATTAAATGGTGTTTTTGTGGGGCTCTTAGCGGCAGCACTTACTGAAGTACTAAACGTGTTACCGATATTAGCAAAACGTGTGGGAGTTGTTGATCAAATCGTTGTCTTATTAATGGCGATTGCACTTGGAAAGGTAGTTGGTTCCTTATTTCATTGGCTTTATTTTGTTGACTACTGGTAATAGAGCATTGTCTGAATGATGTTATGGATTAATTTTTAAGGTCTTTTCGAAAATAGTAATGTTTAGTATGTATCCTATTATTTCAAAGTTCATAGGTGCTACGATTTCTAGTGCGAAAACAACCACCAAGTGCAATAACACTACATTTATAAAATTGTTATAGCTTTACTATGAATGACGAAAGGAAAGAGTTGGATGAACGGGAGTCGTCATGTAATTATTATCACTGATGGAGACGAATACGCTTTGAGAACAATAGAATACATTGCAACGGAAATAGGTGGTAGGTGTATTTCGAGATCCTTCGGTAATCCAACCAAGTTATCTGGTCCTGAAATTGTTCAATATATTTTACATGCTAAACATGACCCTGTCTTTGTCATGTTTGATGACAGTGGATACATTGGTGAAGGTAGTGGGGAAACGGCGTTACAATATGTTGTTAATCATAAAAAAATTAATGTATTGGGAATTATCGCAGTTGCTGCTAAAACCAACTTTACTGAATGGACGAAAGTTGATGTGTGCATCGATAATACAGGAGAACTTACACAATTCGGAGTAGACAAATATGGAGTGAAAGAGTGGGAGGTTGGACGAATCAATGGTGACACAGTGTACTGTTTAGATCACTTGAAAGTCCCAATCGTTGTGGGAATAGGAGATATAGGGAAAATGGCGATGCAAGATCATATTAAATATGGATCACCTATTACACGTAAAGCAGTCGCCCTTATTTTAGAAAGGAGTGGATTTTATGACAACTTCAAAAAAGAATAAAATTCCTATATCAGCTTCACCATCAGAAAATGAGGAATTTTTCAAAACACATTTGGGACTAGAAACAACCTATGATATAGGTGTTAAAAAGATCAAAATATTAAACAAGGATGTCCATATTTATTTCGTAGCTGCAATATGTGAAACTGCTACGATTATGCAGCTCTTAACTGTGCTTATTGAAATTAATGATAGAGAAAGGCAATCCTCAAAAATAAAACAAATCATTGAGAATCGTCTAGTTCACCAACAGGTAAAAGAGGTGGACAATCTAGATGAAGCAGTAGATCAATTGTTAGCTGGCTTAATCTTTGTTGTCATTGAAGGCGAAACAAGTGGGTTTATCGTTGATGTTAGAGGTTATCCAGGCAGAACCCCAGAAGAGCCTGATACAGAAAAGGTTGTTCGTGGTGCACGAGATGGCTTTGTAGAGATGATGGTCGTAAATACGGCTTTAATAAGAAGACGTATACGTGATGAGAGGATTCGCTTTGAAGTTATACAAGTGGGCGAACGTTCCAAGACGGATATATGTATTGCGTATATTAAAGACATTGCGGAACCTGGCTTAATAGAAGTTATTAAAAAAGAGATTAATGAGATCGAAATAGATGGATTAACAATGGCAGATAAAACAATCGAAGAGTTTTTAGTCGCACAAGGATTTAATCCTTATCCACGTGTACGTTATACAGAAAGGCCAGATATAGCAGCTACTCACTTACTTGAAGGGCATGTCCTTGTATTGGTAGATACTTCACCTAGTGTGATCATTACACCTACGACATTTTTCCATCATGTTCAACACGTAGAAGAATATCGTCAATCACCAGCAATAGGTACGTTCATCAGGTGGGTGCGTTTTTTAGGGATCGCTGCATCTATTTTTCTATTACCATTATGGTTGCTTTTTGTACTTGAACCATCGTTAATTCCTGAAAAAATATCCTATATCGGCCCTGAGGAAAAATCGAACATACCAATTATTATTCAAATCATTATCGCTGATCTCGGAATCGAATTCTTAAGGCTAGCATCCATACATACGCCTACTGCTCTATCAACTGCTATGGCTCTAATTGCAGCGGTTTTAATTGGTCAAATTGCTATAGATGTAGGCTTGTTCGTTCCAGAGGTTATTTTTTATGTTGCAATAGCAACAATTGGATCTTTCGTAACCCCGAGCTATGAATTAAGTATTGCCAATAAATTATCTAGACTAGTTCTCATTGTCGTTGTAGCAATATTTCATTTGCCCGGTCTATTGATTGGTTCGACCGTCTATTTATTATTTCTTATCCAAATGCGTTCCTTAAATACACCTTATTTATGGCCGTTTATCCCGTTTAACCCAGGTGCTTTTCTTCAAATCTTAATTCGGAGATCTGTCCCTGGTTCACGTGTTAGACCAAGTATTGTGCATCCACAAAATAGAATAAAACAGCAGAAATAGTGGATAAAACAGTGATGAAGATAAGATGAATATAAACACCTTCTTGTGATAAGAACCCACCGCTTGGTTTAGATTATTCTGTGTCTATATGCTTTTCTTGTAATCATCTATTGCGTGCTAGTGGAACTTGTGATAATGTAGTTTTAATTATTTTTAGAATGAAGTAGAGAAAATGAGGGAGTGCAATGTTTTTTCACGGTACTAGTCGAGTTAATAATGAGGGGCATCTAGAAATTGGTGGAGTCGATTCAATTGAATTGGCTAAGCAGTATGGTACCCCCCTGTATATTTATGATGTTGATTTAATACGCAAAAGAGCATCAGCATTTAAAGATACATTCACAGCTTTAGAAGTCGAAGGTCAAGTTGCATACGCCAGTAAAGCATTTTCTTCGATAGCTATGATACAGTTAGCAGAAGAAGAAGGGTTATCATTAGATGTTGTTTCAGGTGGAGAATTATATACAGCTCTTCAAGCAGGATTTCCTGTTGATCGTATTCATTTTCATGGAAATAATAAAAGCGTACATGAGCTTGAAATGGCAGTACAACATAACATAGGGTGTATTGTCATCGATAATTTTCATGAATTAACGATGTTACAGGAAATTTGTCTAGCCAAATCAACGAAAATAAACGTTCTTTTGCGGGTAACACCAGGAATTGAAGCACATACACATGATTATATCTTAACTGGGCAAGAGGATTCAAAATTTGGCTTTGATTTACTAAGCGGCCAAGCAGATGAGGCACTAAAACAGGTAACACAATCAGATATGCTTACGATGTTAGGTGTGCATTGTCATATAGGTTCACAAATTTTTGAAACGACTGGCTTTTTACTAGCAGCTAAGAAGTTATTTCAAAAATTACATGATTGGTATAACGAGTATAATTATACTGCTCAAGTGTTAAATTTAGGCGGTGGCTTTGGAATTAGGTACACAGACGAAGATGATCCTATTCCGGCTGATCAATATGTAAAGGAAATTGTTAAAGAAGTTAAAAAATTGGCTTTGCAGTTTAATATGTCTGTACCAGAAATATGGATCGAACCAGGTAGATCTCTAGTTGGTGATGCTGGGACAACAATTTACTCTATTGGCTCTCAAAAGACTGTGCCAAATGTTCGTCATTATGTAGCGATTGATGGTGGGATGAGTGATAACCTTCGTCCGGCATTATATCAAGCAAAATATGAAGCAGCTATAGCTAATAGAATATTAGCTGAAAATGAAGAGGTCGTATCTATTTCTGGAAAATGTTGTGAAAGTGGAGATATGCTCATTTGGGATATTGATCTTCCAACTATTCAAAACGAAGATTATTTAGCAGTTTTTTGTACAGGTGCATACGGGTATTCGATGGCGAATAATTACAATCGTCTACCTCGCCCGGCGGTTGTTTTTGTAGAGAATGGTGAAGCACAATTAGTTATTAAAAGGGAAAGCTATGAAGATATGGTTAAATTAGATATTCCGATGAAAATGAGGGTTAATAAATAACAATAACAACAAAAGGAGGTATGGCAAATAACTTTTTGCCATACCTCCTTTATTATGGAGTTAATATGATTTATTTATCTGTAGGTAAGGTATTACTATGGGATTAGAGCGTCTACGCATATCTCCAACCACTACCCGGCATACCGCCACCCGGCATACCACCGCCCGGCATACCGCCACCCGGCATACCGCCGCCCGGCATACCACTACCAGGCATACCACTACCAGGCATACCGCCGCCCGGCATACCACTACCAGGCATACCACTACCAGGCATACCGCCGCCCGGCATACCACTACCAGGCATACCACCGCCCGGCATACCGCCACCAGGCATACCGCCGCCCGGCATACCACTACCAGGCATACCACCGCCCGGCATACCGCCACCAGGCATACCGCCGCCCGGCATACCACTACCAGGCATACCACCGCCCGGCATACCGCCACCAGGCATACCGCCGCCCGGCATACCACTACCAGGCATACCACCGCCCGGCATACCGCCACCAGGCATACCGCCGCCCGGCATACCACCGCCCGGCATACCACCGCCCGGCATACCACCGCCCGGCATACCACCGCCCGGCATACCACTACCCGGCATACCACCGCCCGGCATACCACCGCCCGGCATACCACTACCCGGCATACCGCCGCCCGGCATACCACCGCCCGGCATACCACCGCCCGGCATACCACTACCAGGCATACCACCACCAGTAATCCAATCATCTAATATTTGACCAATGCCAGGTGGCCATTGGTATCGAGTTGTATCCATAGGGGGATAGGACAATTGACCTCCACTAGGTTGGTACCTATAACGTGAGTGAAAAGTATTAAAGTACATATGTCTCGATCCTTTCTCTTAGTATAGATATTTGTCTCGGTTTAATATATGTATCTTAAATGGCAGTGTATAGGTATGAGTCTACAACAACTAACATTCTTTATAGATTTATTAATTTGTTTTCACGAAAACTATAGAACAATAAGAAAGTTGATCTTTTTTTCCTAGCTTGTTTTCTCAACGGGTGATTGTTGCTCATCATAAGAAATATTCCAAACGCTTAGTGAGATCGTGACACCTTATCTTCTATAATTCCATAACAATTATTTGAAACTATTTCTAGATGTCCTTTGTTGCTAATGCTATCAAATGAGCAACCTAAAAATGGCTTTATATAGTTAGTCATTATTGTACACAAGAAAAGATGCCACGAATTTTAGTTTTGTACGTGTTTATTGCTAAGTATGAAAAACAACAATCAATACGAAAACTGCCTTTGTTTTTCATTTGCTGAATGTGATAAGATAGATAATGATTTTACATTTGAAGGAGTGCTTTGATTATGAGTAAAAAAGGTTACATATTAATGAATAGCGGAGAAAAGATTGAATTTGAGCTTTATCCTAATGAAGCTCCTAATACAGTTGAAAATTTTGAAAAATTGGCTAATGAAGGCTTTTATAATGGTCTTACATTCCATCGTGTAATCCCTGGATTTGTTTCACAAGGTGGTTGTCCGCAAGGAACTGGAACAGGTGGTCCGGGTTATACGATTAAATGTGAAACTGAAGGTAATCCTCACAAACATGTGCCAGGTTCATTTTCAATGGCTCATGCTGGAAGAGATACAGGAGGAAGTCAATTCTTTATCGTTCACGAAGCTCAACCTCATTTAGATGGCGTTCATACAGTATTTGGTCAAGTTACAAGTGGCTTAGATACAGTTCTAAATATGAAAAATGGTGATGTAATGAAAACTGTAGAAGTTTTTGATGCGGAGTAATTGATGAAACGTAACAAATGGATTGTGTTTATTATCATACTAATAATGAGCATGATTTGGGGATTGATCTACTGGTTATTTATAGCTTAAGCACGTTTCAATATGCAATACTAGAAAATGTGTGTTATAATATTTAAAACTATAAAATTGAATAAGATAATCCTTCGGGGTCGGGTGAAATTCCCAACCGGCGGTGATGAAGCAATTGTTGTTTCTAAGCCCGTGAGCTGTATATATAATTGGTTATATATGGCTGATCTGGTGAAAAACCAGAGCCGACAGTATAGTCTGGATGGGAGAAGGATATGGCGTGAAGTATATGATTTGCTGTAATCATATGCTGATTTTGTCCTGTTTTAGAACAATGGATAAACTCACAAAATATATCGATAACTCTGACCCTAGGTAATTATACCTAGGGTCTATTTGTTAAACATATATTATGGGCTATGAAAACGTATGGCTTATTTGCTACGGAGTTACGTTCATAATATTTCGAATTATGACTATATTCGGTTTAATTCCCCATCTATTTTCCCTTACCCCTTAAGATTTTCTTGTAACCTACATTGTTGGAGGTATCCCATTTTGAATGACCATGATTATATGAGAGTTGCGCTAGACATGGCTAGAAGTACCATTGGCCAAACAAGCCCGAACCCAGTAGTGGGGGCTGTTGTAGTTAATAGAGGACAAATTGTTGGTCTTGGGGCACATTTGAAGGCTGGTGAAGCACATGCAGAAGTACATGCTATAAACATGGCAGGTAATAAAGCAAAAGACGGAACGATTTATGTGACCTTAGAACCATGCAGCCATTTTGGTCAAACACCACCGTGTGTAGATTTATTGATTAGTAGCGGTGTTAACCGTGTAGTAATTGCTTGTGAAGACCCAAATCCGAGTGTAGCAGGTAGAGGTATAAGAAAGTTAGAAGAAGCTGGTTTAAAAGTTGATGTTGGAGTCCTGCAGGATGAAGCTGAGAAATTAAATAAGGTATTCTTTCGTTATATTAAAAACAACACCCCTTTTGTGACGTTAAAAACTGCTATTAGCATGGATGGGAAAATTGCTACACAATCAGGCGAGAGCAAGTGGATTACTGGAGAGGTAGCACGTCAAGATGTACACAAATATCGTCATCGATATGATGCAATTCTAGTTGGGGTGAACACGGTAGTTGCTGATAATCCTTCATTAACGGCAAGGCTTCCGTATGAAACGAAGAATCCTATACGTATTATATTAGATACAAATTTACGAACACCTCTCGACTCAAAAGTGATTACTGATGGTTTAGCACCAACATGGATTGTTGTAGGAGAGGACTGCGCTGATGACGAGATAGCTTGTTATACTTCTCAAAAAAATGTTCGAATTATTAAAATGAGGGATAAACGTATTAATATAAAGGATTTATTACGAGTATTAGGAGGTGAAGGGATAACAAGCCTTTTCGTTGAAGGCGGAGGGAAAATAAACACGAGCTTTTTAAAAGCTGATGTTGTTCAGCAATATATTACATATATTGCTCCGAAGCTTATTGGGGGAGAGTGTGCACCTACCTCTTTTAATGGAGAAGGTTTTGATCGTTTGTACGATGTACCGAAACTACAAATCAAGTCAATTGAGCAGCTGGGAGAAGATATTAAACTGATTGCTATTCCAAAAAATAAATAGAAAGTGGTGATGACTTTGTTTACTGGTATTGTTGAGGAAGTTGGAAAAGTAAATCGATTAACCCATTCAATTGATGCAATTGAACTGCAGATTGGTGCTAGAAAAATATTATCTGATATCCAGTTAGGAGATAGTGTAGCGGTGAATGGGGTCTGTTTAACCGTTACTTCATTTAATGAATTTGGTTTTGCAGTAGACGTTATGCCAGAAACTATAAAAGCTACTTCATTAAAATTGTTGAAAAATGGATCTTCAGTTAATTTAGAACGAGCCATGTTAGCGAATGGAAGGTTTGGAGGACACTTTGTATCAGGGCATGTTGATGGAGTAGGCGAAATCATTAGTAAGACTCGAAAGGGCAATGCAATCTATTACGTAATTGCGATAGATGAGAAATTGGCTAAATATGTATTACACAAAGGGTCTGTAGCAGTGGATGGGACAAGCTTAACGATATTTGACGTTGCCGATAAGTCTTTTACTATATCAATTATTCCGCATACATTATCTGAAACGATTATAGGTTCAAAAGATGTCGGTGATATCGTCAATTTGGAATGCGACATCATTGGTAAATATATTGAACATTTCCTTTTACAAGGGTCGCAAATTAGCTTGAAAGATAGCCATAGTAAGATAACAAAATCTATGTTAGTTGAAAATGGATTTCTATAAAATGTTAGCTAAGTTTGTTTTAAGGGTTTTTGACCCTCATCTCTATAGGTGAGATCTTTCAATTAGGTGGTGAAGAGCCTCTAGATATTTCACCGATATTCAAGTTCACTTGAACGAGTTCACCAATACACTCTCTGTTACTACTGCTAACGTTTATATATACATTTAGATAAAGCCCTTGGGCTGCCACCATGAAAATTTAGAAATAATGGCAAAGATCACAGCCTAGACCAAGGAATAACAATTTCAAGAAGGGTGTGTAAACATGTTCCATACTATTGAAGATGCGATAAAAGATTTAGCTGATGGAAAAATAATCATAGTTTGTGATGACGAAGACCGTGAAAATGAAGGAGATTTTGTTGCTTTAGCTGAAAGAGTAACCCCTGATACAATCAATTTTATGATAAAACATGGACGTGGGCTAGTATGTTCACCAATATCAGAAGAAATAGCTAATAAGCTTCAATTAAATCCAATGGTATTAAATAATACAGATCCACATGGGACAGCTTTTACTATTAGTGTAGATTATAAGACATCAACAACAGGGATAAGTGCATATGAAAGAGCGGAAACAATTAAGCAGCTTTTAAATGAACATTCTAAAGCGAGTGATTTCAAAAGACCTGGGCATATCTTCCCGCTTATCGCTAAAAAGGGCGGTGTGCTTAGGAGGGCGGGGCATACTGAAGCAGCTGTAGATTTAGCTAACTTAGCTGGGGCTGCCCCGGCAGCGGTTATATGTGAAATAATGAAGGAAGATGGCTCAATGGCACGAGTACCTGACCTAGCTATTGTTGCTGATCAATTCAATTTAAAGATGATAACAATTAAAGATTTAATTAAATATCGTAATCAAAAAGAAAAGTTAGTTAATAGAGAGGTAGAGGTTCTACTACCAACTGAATTTGGTGAATTTAAAACAATTGGATACACCAATGAAATCGATAGCAAAGACCATATTGCATTAGTGAAAGGTAATATTTCTCCAGATCAACCGACTCTCGTTAGAGTGCATTCCGAATGTTTAACAGGTGATGTTTTTGGCTCATTCCGTTGCGATTGTGGTCCACAATTACATGCAGCACTAACACAAATAGAAAAAGAAGGTAATGGCGTTTTATTATACATGCGTCAAGAAGGAAGAGGCATCGGTTTACTTAATAAGCTTCGAGCCTACAAGCTTCAAGAGGCAGGGTATGATACTGTGGAGGCGAATGAAGAGTTAGGTTTTGCCCCGGATCTAAGAGAGTATGGAATTGGTGCACAAATTTTAAAGGATTTAGGAGTACGTAAAATGAAATTACTTACAAATAATCCACGGAAAATTGCGGGTTTGGAAGGGTATGATTTGGAAGTAATTGAACGTATCCCTATCCAAATGCCTACTAAAAAGCAAAACGAGGCTTATTTAAAGACTAAAAATAACAAGCTAGGACATCTACTAAATATGTAACGAAAGACCATTAACTAAATGTTGTTACCATAAAAAAATGAGAGTTTTGAAATTAAATAATATTTTTCCACCTGTATAAATAAGAAAAAATTATAAAAAAAACTACATTATTATAAAATCCACTGGAGGTATGTTCTATGATTTATGAAGGGAATTTGATAGGAACTAACTTAAAAATAGGTATTGTCGTTGCGAGGTTTAATGAATTTATTACAAGTAAACTTCTTGGTGGGGCACTTGATGGACTAAAGCGTCACGGCGTAAATGAAGAACAAATAGATGTTGCGTGGGTGCCAGGTGCCTTTGAAATTCCTTTATTCGCAAGAAAAATGGCTGAAACGAATAAATATGATGCAGTCATTACTTTAGGGGCTGTCATAAGGGGAGCGACCACTCATTATGATTATGTTTGTAATGAAGTAGCAAAAGGAATTTCGGCTGCAGGAATTTCGACAGGTTTACCGATAATATTTGGTGTGATTACGACAGAAAATATTGAACAAGCAATCGAAAGAGCCGGAACAAAAGCTGGTAATAAAGGGTGGGAAGCAGCATTGTCTGCTATTGAATCTGCAAATTTATCTCGAGAAATTGTTAAAAACTTTGACGAATAGGTTTAAAAACCTATACAAAATGTATATAATGGTTTGTTAGAATGTATATTTACTCTCTTATAAAAAGAAAAGATTCATAATTACAATCGAACTTTACTTTATTAAGAAGTGTTCAAATTAGGAAAAAGGACTGTGAAAAACTGGTATATATAGCCTAGAGTAATAGTGACTTGTATGTTTGTAATGTTCATGAGGCTGAAATAAGGGTCTACGAGGTTATTTGACAGCCTAATTTCCAAAAGTTTTGAACTCCTTCTTTAAGTGAGTGTTCAATAATAATGAGGGATATTATATGTTAATTCGATACAAAAAGAATTATGAAAAAATTGCAATGGGACTTCTTTCATTTATGCCAAATGAAAAAGACTTAAAAAAGTTGCAGCAAACCATTAAACAATATGAAGAAGATAAGGATAAACAATTATTCCTTTGGAAGGAAGAAGATATTATAGGATTGATCGGTGTGATTCAATCTCCAGAAAAAGGAATAGTTGTGCAGCATATTAGTGTTAATCCATCCCATCGCTATCAAGGGCTTGGGAAAAGAATGGTTGAAGATTTAGCAAAACTATTTCCAAATGATCAATTGCAGCCTACCTCTGAAACTGCTTCATTTATAGAAAAATGTAATATCGATCATTAAATACAGCCATACAACCTTTGTTGTCTCTTTGAAAGGCTCTATTCGTAAACTTGTCGTTTTACGCAAAAGTCATCGTTTGATAAAAGAAAAGATACCCCGAGTGTTAATGATTTTCGTGTTTAGCTCTTATTACAAAAAACAACAATCAGTGCTAAAACAACCTTTGTTAATACAAATTGTTATATTGGCTATGAAACTTAATTCAATGCATAAAGTGAGAAAACAGCCTAAATTAAAGAAACGCACTAATATAGTGCTTTCTTTTTTTATATAGGCTGTTTTTGAATTAAAAGCTTTAACACATATGCATTTATTAATTATTCAAAAAGAGCCTCTATTTTTTTTCTTTCTTTTGGCTAATTGATTAGCTCTTTCTTTAATAACTTCGGTACGATCACGTAAAGTATGTTTATTAATAAGGAAATTATTAGTTAAATCGCTGTTTTTTTTCCATGTCAAGTCTTTTTCATTACATGCATTTTTACATGTAGTTAACAATGATTCATCTTGAATTGGTAAATTAATACTTATATAAGGCTCATTAGCTATAATAGCATTCAGTTGCGCCTGTAAAGTTGTCAGTAGTGTTTTTTGGTTTATACCTAACTTTTCGACAGTATCTTTTTGAGCTTCTAAGATAGCAATAGCGTTTGCTATCATTTTTTGAGCACCTTTGAAATTACCTCTTCGATGATGATATAATCCGACAGCAATTTGAATGAACCCAACCCAAACTATATCATTGTCTGTTTGTTTCCAATACTCTTCGAGAACTTCATGGCATTCAAAATAATCACGATCCCCATGGAAATACACTAAATATTCTATATAAGCTTTTGGATACAAGAATTTATCACTCCCTATTTATAAAAGTATCTCACCATTTTTTTGTTAATAGTGTATCATAGAATGTAGCAAAAGCACTGTATAAAAGAGTATTGGATAAAATTTTAGTTTGTTCTATACTATACGTTAGTGTTAAGCTATATAAATACTGAATGAAGTATGATATGTTGGTGGGATGAAAGTGCAATATAATGTGAAAATTGATGCTTTTGAAGGACCGCTTGATCTTTTATTGCATTTGATTAATCGATTAGAAATAGATATTTATGATATACCAGTAGCAAAAATCACAGAACAATATATGTTCTATATTCATACAATGCAAGAGTTACAGCTAGATGTGGCTAGTGAGTATTTAGTTATGGCTGCTACTCTATTGGCAATCAAGAGTAAGATGCTGCTTCCTAAACATGAAGAGGAATTGTTCGATGAGGATGTTGATATCGATATTACCGAAGATCCTCGAGAGGAGTTAATCAATCGCTTAATTGAATATAGGAAATATAAGGAAGCTGCGACAGACTTAAAGGAATTAGAAGCTGAACGTAGCAAAGTCTTTACTAAAGCACCAAGTGATGTAAATGAATTTGTAAAAGATACTAAGGTAAAAAGCCAGCCACTTGATGTGAACTTATACGATATGCTCGCAGCATTTCAAAAGCTATTACGTAGGAAAAAGCTCCAAAAGCCACTCCATACGAAAATAACTCGTCAAGAAATTCCAATTGAAAAGAGAATGGAAGAAATTATAGAAGAGTTATCGTCAATTAAAGGGAGAAAAAGTTTTTTTGATTTATTTCCCTATGAAGATAAAGGGCACATCGTTGTTACTTTTTTAGCCATTTTAGAATTGATGAGAGAAAATGCGATTAATATTGAACAAGAAAAGAACTTTGATGAAATTTTTTTAGCTAGTAAGGTAAGGTGATTTGGCGATGAACATTGTCGAGTGGAAAGCTGTAGTAGAAGGGCTGTTATTTGTCGCCGGTGATGATGGACTGTCGTTAAAGCAAATAGCGCTAGTTCTTGAAATTGACGAAAATATTGCTCATGACATTATTATTGAATTACAGGAAGAATATAAAAATAACAAACGCGGATTGCTTGTTTCAGAAGTTGCAAATACATACCAACTGACGACAAAGAAAGAACATGCAGCCTTCATAAAAAGGTTAGTAGAGTCTCCTGCCTCAACATCTCTTTCACAAGCTGCATTAGAAACATTAGCCATTGTAGCTTACCGTCAGCCGATTACAAGAACAGAGGTAGAGGAAATTCGTGGTGTGAAAACAGAAAGACCACTACAAACATTAATGGCAAAAGCGTTAATTAAGGAAGTAGGTCGTGTTGAAGGCACTGGGAGAGCTATTCTTTATGGCACAACAAAAGAGTTTCTTGAGTATTTTGGTTTAAGAACTCTTGAAGAGCTCCCGCCATTACCAGAGCAAGTTCAAGAGGAATCCGTACAAGAAGAAGCCGATTTGTTTTTTGAAAAATTTCAAGAAATTGAGTAAATAAGTTAGTCATAAATTCAAGTGTCATAATATACACTCTTTTTTTTGTATGTTAAGATGGAAGTAAAATAACTATTTTTTTACAAGATGTTGACGATTGCACAAATGGGACGGTGGGCTGTATGCTAATAAAAAATTGTACTGGTTATGAGCTTGAAAAGGAGAAGCCAAACACCTCAGAAGACTTTTTTAATCGATCTGAGGTAACATTTGTTGAAGATGGCGAAGAAAGAACATTTCATTTGCTATATATCCGTTATTTTGATGAACGCTTGAGTGAATTTACACCCTACAACAGTGATCCTGTTTTTACAATAGGAGAAAAAGACATCCATTTCAAAGATATTGTAGGATTAATTTGTTTACTAAAAAAACCACAATATCTTTCACGTAAACGCGTATATATAAATAATATTAATGAATTTGTAGAATATTTTAAGGATGTACAATTTGAAAAACTTCCAGAAATATTTCAGTCGATTGAATATAATGAAGGATATAAGGTCGATTCAACGTTATTGTTTAGTTAAGAAATATACTAATAATAATTTGGAGGGCTATGATGGGGAACAGTATCGTACAAACACAAACAGTAGAAGTTGAAGAATTTTTAAGTAAAACAGTCAACACATTATCAACGTATTTGAATGGCATAACTATTCATACACTACTTAAAGAAACTCCGGAAAATCAAGTTTATTTTGAAGATATTTTATCAGAAATTAGAAGATTAGTTGTGTATTGTGAAGAAGGGCTTGAAGCTTGTAGAATTGTATTATCAAATGTTCCATTTCGAAAAGCTGCGGCTGAGAAAACACTTTATAAAATATATCATCAATGTATTGAAGAGTTCTTTTCACCTAAAAAAGATTTATGGTATGAAGATAGTCGTTCAGCTTACACAGGGAATAACTCAATTAGATTTCGAGAAGTTCCCCCATCTTCTATTAAAGAACTGTTAGCATCTTTGGAAAAAGGTTTTCAAACGATTCGAGAAGAGCTAGAATATTATGAAACTGATTATCATACAAAAATAATTCAATCAAAATAAGCTTGAGGTGGCAATTGCCACCTCTTTTTTATATTTAACTTTTCACATTAAGCCTATTTTTGAATACGATATGTTGGAGTAGGAAGGGGTGAATGTGTGAACGATACTAATAACTATAGAAGATATATGAGTGATGTTACACAATGGGGAAAGGATGTTTTAGCCCATTTAAATAAGAGTAATGTTCATAATGTTAGTCTACAAGAAAGGATTCAAAATGTAATCTCAGAGGTCCAAGAAAATCTAAATAGAGATAGAATGATTTTAAAAGAGGAAGCAACACAGATACATGATCAAGTGCTGGTCTTACATCGCGAAGTAGCAAACATACCGCAAAGTGAATATAGTAGGCAATCGTTTAATGATCGTGTTCCTATCGGAGAGCATAAGCTTCCACCGTTGCCATATGACTATAATTCCTTAGAGCCTTATATTTCCGAAGAAATTATGCGTTTACACCATGATAAGCATCACCAAAGCTATGTAGATGGACTTAATAAAGCAGAGAAAATGCTTCTTAAGGCAAGGGAGTCAAATGATTACTCTCTTATTTTACATTGGGAGAGGGAAGCGGCTTTTCATGGATCTGGACATTATTTACACACGATATTTTGGAATAATATGACACCGAATAGTAGCGGAAGTCCTCGAGGGTCGTTATTAAAACAGCTTATTTTAGATTTTGGTAGTCTTGAACAATTTGTTCAGAATTTCACAGCGGCAGCCAAAGCTGTGGAAGGTGTAGGGTGGGCTATCGTTGTATGGTCACCTCGTTCGAGAAGGCTAGCGATTCTACAAACTGAAAAACATCAGTTGTATACACAATGGGATACGATACCAATTATGGTCTTAGATGTTTGGGAACACGCTTATTATTTGCAATATCATAATGACCGTGGGACTTATGTGGATAATTGGTGGAAAGTAGTGAATTGGCATGATATTGATGAACGTTTTGAACATGCGAGAACCTTACGGTGGGATCCGTATTAATTGTAAATTGTAAGTAGCTAAAAAATACAAAGTAAAACATCTTCGAACCTATTATTAAACGTTTATTGATGGATTGAGTCATTAGCGTTTTTCCGAATTTTTAATCATATAGAAGCCTGTCTTGCATACACTTGTATTAGTCCGGGTTCAATACGAGGATAGGCTTTTTTTTATCCTCTCATAGAAAAATCTCGGGAAAAAGGGACGGGGATTTAATGGTATGCATGAGAAAATGTATGACGTTTCTATTAATCATTGTTTTATTATTATCAGTTAATCAACAAGCTGCAGTTGCGAATAATGACGTAAGTGCCAAAAGTGCTATTCTTATTGAACAAGAAACAGGTAGAACCTTATATGGGAAAAATGAGCATACAAAGATGAGAATAGCAAGTATAACAAAGATAATGACTGCTATAATTGCTATTGAGTCTGGAAAACTTGAGGACATAGTGGATATTAGTGAAAGAGCAATATACACTGAGGGGTCGTCCATACATCTCGAGCTAGGTGATCAGATAACATTAAAAGATTTAGTATACGGCTTAATGCTTCGTTCTGGAAACGATGCAGCCGTCGCAATAGCCGAACATGTTGGTGGTAGTGTGGAAGGCTTTAATTTCTTAATGAATGAAAAAGCTGCAATGATTGGTATGACAAACAGTGAGTTCTCGAACCCTCATGGCTTGGACGATCACGAAAATCACTATTCAACTGCGTATGATATGGCATTATTAACAAAATATGCAATGGAAAATAAAGCATTTCGTGAACTGTTCGAGACTAAGCTCTACCATCCAATATATAAAAGTAAAGCATGGAAGAACAAGCACAAGCTAGTGACCGGAATGTATTCTTATACAACTGGTGGTAAAACCGGATATACAAAAAGAGCCAATCGTACTTTAGTGACGACAGCTGAAAAGAATGGCTTAGAACTTATAGCAGTTACTTTAGATTCAAACTCGAATGACTGGAACGACCATATTAGTATGTTTGAAACGGGATTCGACCAATATAATCTTATTAATATATTTGGTCAGGATAATTTGGAAATGGTAAAGGATGAGTTTTATAAAAATAAAATATTTGTGGAAAGAGATGTTCTTTATCCTTTAAATAAAGAAGAAGAAAATGAAGTAAATGTTGCTGTTCAGCTTATAAAGCCTCAAAAATCTTGGAAAAAAAATAAAGACGTTCCAACGATTATAGGTAAAGTAGTCATTAGCCTTAGTGATGATACGATCGAAGAAATTCCTGTTTTTTATGATCATGGGAATAGAAAATCGAAAAAGTCATGGTGGCCAATATTTTCACAAGTGTTTGCTATGATTATTGGAGTAAACTCAGATGGTTAATATTATTTGGGTTCTAATGACAGTCGTTGGCATCGTTTTTTCATTGCTAAATGGAACGATTGAACAGGTCAATGAAGCAATATTTAAAGGTGCTAGAGAAGCGGTGACGATTTGTATTGGACTAATTAGCATTCTCGTGTTCTGGTTAGGGTTAATGAAAATTGCCCAAGAAGCAGGGATGTTAGACAAGCTGGGGAAAATTTTCAAACCACTTGTAAGTAGGCTTTTTCCTGAAGTACCTGCTGATCACCCCGCTATGGGTTACATATTATCAAATATGATGGCAAATATGTTTGGTCTAGGCAATGCTGCCACCCCGATGGGGATAAAAGCAATGGAACAGTTAAAAAAACTAAACGGTGATAAAGATGTAGCTAGCCGTTCAATGATAACTTTTTTAGCAATCAATACATCTAGCCTTACGCTAATTCCAACTACCATTATTGCTATACGAATCACTTATGAATCTTCAAAACCAACTGAAATTGTCGGGACAACCTTAATTGCCACCTTCTTTTCAACTATTTGTGCAATTTTAATTGACCGCTATTTTTATTATAGAAGGTTAAGAAGGGGTGGGAAATGATATGGCCACACTTACATTAGTATCTTTATGGTTCATCCCTTTTCTTATTTGTTTTATCTTAATAGTTGCTACGGTAAAAAAAGTCCCAACGTATGAAGTTTTTGTTGAAGGTGGTAAGGAAGGGATCAAAATTGCATTTTCAATCATTCCATTTTTAGTAGGGATGCTTGTATCAATATCGATTTTTCGGGCATCAGGAGCGTTGGATTATTTTATAGGGATGATTAGGCCATTATTAGAAGGGATAGGTGTACCAGCTGAAATTATTCCCCTCGCAATAATGAGGCCGATTTCTGGAACTGCAGCATTAGGAATGACCACAGACTTAATTGGAACGTATGGACCAGACTCTTTTATTGGAAGATTAGCTTCGACGTTACAAGGAAGTACCGATACAACTCTATACGTGCTCACAGTTTATTTTGGAGCAGTTGGAATTAAGAAAATGGGCGATGCATTAAAGGTTGGTCTGCTTGCTGATTTATGTGGCATCATCGCGGCAATCATCGTTGTAACAATCATTTTTGCTAATTAAGGCGCATCTCAATAGAGTAGCGCCTTATTTTTTTTATTCTGAAAACTTGTGAAAAGATGTTCAAACAAGTAAGATGTTATCGAGGTGAATTTTAATATGGAACGACTACAAAAAGTAATTGCACAAGCAGGAGTTGCTTCTAGGCGAAAAGCAGAGCAATTAATTTTAGATGGAAAAGTACGTGTAAATAATAGCACAGTTAAGGAGCTTGGAACGAAGGTTAGCTCACATGATAAAGTTGAAGTGAATGGGATTCCGATTGAGCGTGAAGAACCTGTTTATTATTTACTATATAAACCAAGAGGTGTTATTTCCAGTGTATCAGATGAAAAACAAAGAAAAGTTGTCACAGACTTTTTTCCTCATCTAAAACAACGTATATATCCTATTGGACGCTTGGATTATGATACATCAGGGTTATTGTTGCTAACAAATGATGGTGACTTTGCAAATATATTAATGCATCCTAAATACGAGATCGAGAAAGAGTATGTTGCAAAAATAAAGGGTATTCCTACTCGTGAAAATGTGAAAAAGCTTGAGAAGGGGATTCGTCTAGATGACGGAGTAACTTTACCGGCAAAAGTGAAAGTTAAGTCAATTGATAAGAAAAAAAATACTTCAATCGTGCAAATTATTATTAGGGAAGGTCGAAATAGACAAGTTCGGAGAATGCTAACGGCGATCGGTCATGATGTAATGAAGTTAAAACGTGAAAAATATGCCTTTTTAGACTTGAAAGGGTTAAATACGGGGGATGCACGTGAGCTTTCTCCTCATGAGGTGAAACAGCTACGCTCGGTAGCGAAGACTGGTAATAAAAAAAATATTTATTAAGTTTATGAATCTGTCACACAACATTCAAAATGTAAACACTGTGAAAAACTTATTTAGTGATATAATGTGGAGTGGATTATACTAGGTAAGTGAATGAGCAAGATACAGGGGGATTTTATATCGTCCCTAGGAGGGGGATTGGGATCATGAAAAAACAGCAACGGTTAATTATGCGAACCGTCATTTTAGTTGTATTGTTGGCGGCCCTTGGATATGCCCTATACTCAAATATATTTATGACAAAGGAAGCGGTTGCAAAGGGAGATCAAGCGCCAGACTTTGTGTTAACAGATTTGGAAGGCAATACACATCGATTGTCCGATTACAAAGGCCAAGGGGTATTTTTGAATTTTTGGGGGACATGGTGTAAACCGTGTGAACTTGAAATGCCCTACATGAATAATCAATATCAATATTTTAAAGATAAAGGCGTAGAAATCATTGCAGTTGATATTGATGAGTCTGAATTTAGCGTGAAGAAATTCGTCGACAAACACGGATTAACATTTCCAGTTGTTATTGATGAAGACAGCCAAGTGATGAATGCATATGACGTTGGGAATTTGCCAACAACTTTTTTAATAGACAAAGATGGAAAAGTTGTTGATATTGTAAACAAAACCATGAGTGAAAGTGATGTTAAACAATACATGGAAAGCATCATGCCATAGGGAGTTAGAGAAATGGAAAACGTTAAGTGTGAATGTGGACACGTAAATCCGCATGGAACGGTTTTATGTGAGTCCTGTGGAAGGCAGATTGATAATGTTAATAATGAAGAGCAAAAGCAAGTTGATATGCGCTATGATGGTAGCGCAAGGCGTTCACAAACATATAACAAAACGATAATTGATAAAATATGGAATTTCTTTTCTTCTGTAAAAGTTGGTGTTTGGTTAATAGTTATTACTTTAATAGCTTCAGCATTTGGAACGATTTATCCGCAATTAATGTATATACCGAATACAGCTAAGGCTAATCCAGCAGCATACTATGAATCTCAGTATGGGGTGACAGGAAAATTATATTACGATTTAGGCTTTCATGAGTTATACGGCTCATGGTGGTATTTAATCTTAATAGGGAGTATCGGTATTTCTCTCGTTATTTGTAGTTTAGATCGAGTGATTCCATTATATCGTGCATTAAAAAAACAAGGTATCTCAAGACATCATAGTTTTTTAAAAAGACAAAGGCTTTATAGTGAATCTCAACTAAAAGGTAGTGAAAATTCGTTAGCTACCGTGAGAGAGAAGCTATTAAAGAAAAGGTATAATGTCCGTGAAGAAAATGGTAATATTCTTGCTGAAAAGGGCAGGTTCTCACGGTGGGGGCCTTATGTAAATCATGTTGGACTCATCATTTTTTTAATAGGTGTACTCGTTCGATCGGTACCAGGGGTCTATATTGATAAGTCATTATGGATGCGTGATGGAGAGACTAATGAAATCCCAGGTACGAATGGAAAATATTATTTACAAAGTCATGGCTTTAAGTTAGATGTCTATGAAAAAGACTCTGAAAAAGATGTTTTTGAAGATGCGTTAGCGAAAATTGGCGATGGGGTGTTAGCAAAAAACTATCAAACTGATGTTACGTTATATGAGCGTGTCGGTGATTTTATTCCAGGTGCGGAACCGGAGCTTAAAAAAATTAAGGATTTTGCTATCCGTGTGAACGAACCTTTAAAATATGACCATTATGCGTTATACCAGGCAGACTTTAAATTAAATGAATTTCGTGAAATGTCCTTTAAATTAATTGAAAAAGAAAATGAGGATGTAAGCCTGGGTGAATTAACGATAGACCTTCATAACCCCCAGGAAGAGTATGATTTAGGTGAAGGTTATCAAGTAAAGTTATTGAAATACTTTCCTGATTACTATTTAAATAGTAATGGTGAACCTGATACAAAATTAAAAATACCTAATAATCCTGCTTTTGTATTTGAAATGTATACACCTGATACTCCAGAAGGTGAAAGAAGCTTTGTTGCGATAAGGCAAAATATTGAGCCTAATGGGGATAATCAATATAAGATGGCTTTTTCAGGAATTGAAACGGTGAATGTCTCAGGGCTAACTGTAAGGCGTGATTTTTCATTAGCTATTATAGCCATAGGTGGAGCAATATTTATGATCGGTGTTATCCAAGGGATGTACTGGAATCATCGTCGGATTTGGTTCAAGCGTGAAGGGGATTTGATTTATATTGCAGGACATACGAATAAAAATTGGTTTAGTTTGAAAAAGGACATTACATCAATTATCGAGGATACTCAGCTCGTGATGCCAGTTGATCAAGTTGAAGATCGTAAGAAGCAGGCAAAGGGGGATTAATATGGCAGAATTAAGTAGTAATTTACTATATATTGCTTTTTTACTATATTTAATTGCAACAGTTTTTTTTGGAGGGACGATAGGCAACAAACGCAGTGATAATAAAAAAAACCGTTGGGCACAAATTGGGATTATTATTACGATCTTAGGGTTTGTGTCACAGCTTGGCTATTTTATTTTGAGGTGGATTGTAGCTGGACATGCGCCAGTCAGTAACTTATTTGAATTTACTACGTTTTTTGGAATGATGTTAGTCGGTGCATTCATTTTTATATATATTATTTATAAAACTAGTGTACTCGGTTTGTTTACACTCCCAATAGCTATGCTAGTTATTGCATATGCTAGTATGTTTCCAACTGACATTTCTCCTTTAATACCTGCGTTACAAAGTGACTGGTTATACATACATGTTATTACTGTATCAGCAGGTCAAGCAATTCTTGCAGTAAGTTTTGCTGCTGGGTTAATTTATTTAGTTAGATCAGTAGATCAATCGAAGAAAAGTAAACGGACGTTTTGGCTTGAATTAATATTGTATAGCTTAGTAAGCACAATAGGTTTTATTACCATTACTAGTGGGTTTAAGGTTTTAGATTATGAAGCGACATTCTCATATGTTGACAAGAGTGAACAGCCACTTGAAGTTACTTATCAACTTCCAGCTTTAGTTGGACCATATCAAGGGGAGCTTCTTACAGCTGGACGCTTTGAGCCACTAATAAGTATGCCTGCCGTTATCGATGCACAAAAATTAAATACTTTACTATTATCATTAATTACAGGATTAATTATATACGGCATGCTGAGGTTAATACTCAGGAAAAGAATTGGAGCTGCATTGCAGCCTATTGTGAAAAATGTTAATTTAGATCTAGTGGATGAGATAGGTTACCGTGCAGTAACGATTGGGTTTCCAATATTCACATTAGGCGGGCTAATCTTTGCGATGATTTGGGCGCAAATAGCATGGAATCGTTTTTGGGGATGGGATCCAAAAGAGGTATGGGCGCTTATTACTTGGCTCTTTTATGCAGCCTTTTTACATTTAAGACTTTCTAAAGGATGGCACGGTGAAAAATCAGCATGGTTAGCGGTAATTGGTTTTGCCATTATTATGTTTAATCTAGTTGCTGTTAACCTAGTCATTGCAGGATTACATTCATACGCATAATCATAAAGACAGATACGCATAAACCTATACGTTAACAATTTCAACTATTAACATTGTCTGAGGAGGACGAGACATATGGAAAGAGAAATTAAGATATTAGTTGTTGATGATGAAGAACGAATTCGACGACTATTAAGGATGTATTTGGAGCGTGAAGATTACGTAATTGAAGAAGCAGACAACGGTAATGATGGTTTACTTAAAGCTCTTGAAAATGACTATGACCTCATTCTTTTAGATTTAATGATGCCTGGTAAAGATGGCATTGAAGTATGTAGAGAGCTTAGAGAAAAAAAGGCGACACCTACAATTATGCTAACTGCAAAAGGTGAAGAAGTGAATCGTGTCCAAGGGTTTGAAGTTGGGACAGATGATTATATCGTTAAACCATTTAGCCCGAGAGAGGTTGTACTTAGAGTCAAAGCATTGTTAAGAAGGTCTTCACCGACTTCTTATTTACAAACTGAAACAACTACAAAAGATGTAATTGTATTCCCTCATTTATCAATTGATAATGATGCACATCGTGTATCTGCGGATGGGAAAGAGGTCAGTCTTACACCTAAGGAGTATGAGCTTCTTTATTTTCTTGCCAAGGCTCCTGATAAAGTGTTTGATAGAGAGCAATTATTAAAAGAAGTTTGGCACTATGAGTTTTTTGGTGACTTACGTACTGTTGATACACACGTAAAACGTCTACGTGAAAAACTGAATCGTGTTTCTGAAGAAGCAGCAAAAATGATCGTAACTGTTTGGGGTGTGGGTTACAAGTTTGAGGTAACCAATGAATGAAACTTTGGCGAAGTGTAGTAGGGAAATTATGGTTTACCATTTTGCTATTAGTTTCATTCGTATTATCAATTCTAACCGTCCTTTTACTCCAGTTTTTTGAAAATTATCATGTCAATGAGGCAAAGAATGATTTAACAAAAACAGCGACCAAAATAGCCTCGATCATGGAAGAATATGATGATAAACAATTAGCACGGAATATTTCATGGGAATTAATTGATGAGATGACGAAAGTCATTATTGTATATGATAAAGATAATTATTGGTATTCACCTGATAGTAATGTACTAGAAAACCTACCAATATCATCGATCTTTAATGATAAACAACTAGCCAGGGTGTTTACGAACAGGGAAGTAATAAGCGAAAAGAAATACTTACATGAAATCACAGCTCCAGTTGATAAAAACAGCCAATTGTTTTTAGTTGCTGCACCTTTAAAAGTTTCTAACGAAGAAAATGGCGCAGTAATTATATATCAGTCATTAAGGGCTGTTGAAGAGACATCACATCAAACAACTAAACTAATACTTTTAGCTGCGGGAGTCGCAATTGTATTAACGACCATATTTGCTTTTTTCTTGTCAACTAGAATAACTTCTCCACTTCTTAAAATGAGAGAAGCAGCGTTCGAAGTGGCAAAGGGGAAATTTGATACGAAGGTACCGATTTTGACAAATGATGAAATTGGTGATTTAGCTACTGCTTTTAATCAAATGGAGCGACAATTAAAGTATAATATGAACGCGTTAAGTCAAGAAAAAGAGCAGTTATCTAGTATTTTAAGCAGTATGGTTGATGGTGTAATTACTTTTAATAAAGATGGCTCGATCTTAGTTTCAAACCCACCTTCTGAGCAATTTTTGCAAGCATGGTATTACGAACAAGGCAATTTAGAGAAGCCAACAGAAGAGCTACCATCAGAGGTTCGAGAATTGTTTAAACAAGTTGTTTCTTTTGAGAAAGAACAGACGATAGAAATCACATTACAAGGTAGGAATTGGGTTATCGTTATGAGCCCGTTATATGATAATAAATTTGTCAGAGGAGCTGTCGCAGTACTTCGAGATATGACTGAAGAACGAAGGTTAGACAAGCTACGAGAAGATTTTATTGCGAATGTGTCCCATGAATTAAGAACACCAATTTCTATGTTACAAGGATACAGTGAAGCGATCATTGATGATATTGCTAGTAGCGATCAAGAAAAGAAAGATATCGCAAAAGTAATATATGATGAATCTTTACGTATGGGTAGGCTAGTGAATGAGCTATTGGATTTAGCTAGAATGGAAGCTGGTCACTTAAATTTGCATTTAGAAGAGATAGATATTCAACCTTACATTCAAAGAATAATTCGCAAATTTCATGGGTTGGCACAGGATAAGTTAATTACCATGGACGTGCAAATTAACGTAGTACATAAAACAATTATGTTTGATCCTGATAGGATTGAACAAGTATTAACTAATCTGATTGATAATGCAATACGTTATACTGATGAGCAGGGAACTGTTGTTGTAAAAGTTGATTCTATAAAAGATGGTTTGAAAATTGACGTCAAAGACTCTGGTTCAGGAATTCCTGAGGAGGACTTACCATTTGTCTTTGAACGCTTCTATAAAGCAGATAAAGCTCGAACGCGTGGACGTTCAGGTACTGGACTGGGCTTAGCAATTGCTAAGAATTTGATAGAGGCGCACAATGGAAATATCTTCGTTCATAGTAAAATTGATGAAGGAACTACATTTTCATTCTTTATACCACAATAATAAAATGCACGATTGTGCCATGTTAAGTATTTGATAAGCAGTCAAATTATTCTTGTCAATATATTAATAATCGGGTATTATGAAAAAGAATTTTTAAAAGGGCTCATTTCGTATATGGTGTTACTATTGTTAGTAAATATGCTAGAAATGGATTTATGGCAATTAGTTTTATCCTAAACGTCTTTGCATGAATAACAATAATCAATGCGTAAACAGCCTAAAAATGAATAGTGCTAGGTGTCTTTTCTATTATACTACATAGGAAATAAAGGGAATGTTAAAACATTCCATAAAGACTTAAAAGGGAATTCTAGTGTGAATCTAGAACTGCCCCCGCAACTGTATTTGTGGACGAAATGATATTACCACTGTATGGAATAATAATATTATACATATTTATTGTTAGCCATATGGGAAGGATCAAAGTAGGATGAAGCATGAGTCAGTAGACCTGCCAAGCACTATATACGTTTTCAATTCTTCGGGGATTGAGTATTGAGACGGTCGAGTAGTGTATTTTTTAGTAACAATACATTTATGATGCCGTCTAACAGCTCATCCAATTCGGATGGGCTTATTTCTATTTAGGCTGATTTCGTTAACATTGTTGTTACCTAAACAACAGAGGTTTATAATCATTCTCATCGTTGTATAGAAGAAAAGACAACACATAACTCTAGTTGTCCTAATACGAAAAACAACAATGAATACGAAAACTGCCATATTAAAAAAGAAGGAGAAAAAAGATGTTAAACATTAAAAAGTACTTCCCTACTGTCTTTATCGTTATTTTATCATTCATTTTATTAGTAGGTTGTGGTCAAACAGAGGTTAAAAATAATGAAGCTTCTACAAATGTAGAACAGGAAACTAAAGTTGATGATAAAGCAGAGTCTAGCTTTCCAGTAACAATTACGGATGGATTAGGTAATGACGTGACAATAGAAGAAGAGCCACAAGCAATAGTGTCGTTAATACCAAGTAATACAGAAATAGCTTTTGCGTTAGGTTTAGGTGATAAAATGGTTGGTGTAGGTGATTGGGCTGATTATCCACCAGAAGTAGCCGATATAGCAAGGGTTGGAGGAACAGAATTTAATGTTGAAAAGGTGATTTCATTAAACCCAGACGTCGTTCTTGCCCATGCCTCAAGTGCGCATAGCTCTACTGAAGGTCTTCAACAACTACGAGATGCTGGTATAAACGTGGTCGTTGTTAACAATGCAACATCATTTAAAGCAGTTTATGACTCTATTAAAATGATTGGTGTTGTCACTGGAACAGAAGAAAATGCAGACAAGATCATAAGTGATATGACAGAAAAATTGAATCTGATTAAAGAGAAGTCAGCAGAAATTAAAGAAGCTGATCAAAAGGTAGTTTGGATAGAAATATCCCAAGCTCCAGATCTATTTACGACGGGAAAAGGTACCTTCATGCACGAAATGCTTGAAGCAATTGGAGCAATAAATGCAGCAGGCGATCAAGAAGGTTGGCCACAATTTACAGAGGAAGATGCGGTATTGCTTAAGCCAGATGTTATTGTTATTACATATGGGTATTATGTCGATAATGCAGTTGATCAAGTATTAGCGCGTGATGCATGGCAAGAAGTACCAGCTGTAAAAAACAAACTGGTTTTTGATATTAACTCTAATTTAGTAACACGTTCTGGTCCACGTTTAATTGAAGGAGTAGAAGAACTTGCAAAAGCTGTCTATCCTGACATTTATCAATAAAAACCGTTCTCTACCATATATTATTACTGTATGTTTTGTTATATTTTCAATTTTGTTAGGGGTTTCGATAGGGACGTTATCGATCCCCTTTTCTACTATTTTAAACGTGATCTTTTATAGTGTTTTTCATTTAGGATCAATAGAGACGATTGATACAACAGTAGTAAATATTATAATGGCGATTCGCTTACCCCGAGTGATTCTAGCTTTTATAGTCGGATCTTCTCTAGCGATTGCAGGGGCTGCATTTCAAGGGTTGTTAAAAAACCCATTAGCAGATCCTTATACACTTGGAGTATCTTCTGGAGCATCAGTTGGAGCAGTAATTGTGCTTTTTTTTGCTATACATATCCCTTTTATAGGGAAATTTACTTTACCTATATTTAGTATTTCTTTTGCGTTTCTATCCCTCATACTCGTATTAGTGTTTGCCCGAGCAGTTGAGAAATCCATGTCTGTGGAAACGATTATTTTAACTGGGATTATATTTAGCTCATTTTTAGGGTCTATTATTTCTTTAATGATTGCACTTACTGGTGAAGAATTAAGACAGATCATTAACTGGTTATTAGGTAGTGTAGCAATGAGGGGTTGGGATTATATTAAAATTATTCTACCTTTTTATATGGTAGGCATTTTATTACTACTCGGAAATGGAAGAGAGTTAAATGCATTTTCATTTGGTGAAGAGTCAGCTAAAGTTTTAGGGGTTAACGTGGCAAAACGAAAAATGACCATTTTGGCAGCTTCTTCATTATTAACAGGTGCAGCTGTTGCTGTGTCAGGAACAATCGGTTTTGTAGGTTTAGTTATTCCTCACATAACAAGGCTTCTATGGGGTGCGAACCATGTTCGTCTATTACCATTATCAATGCTTAATGGGGGGGCATTTTTAGTTATTGCTGATTTAATCGCTAGAACAATTATTACTCCACGTGAACTACCAATAGGAGTCATTACTGCCTTAATTGGTGCACCTGTGTTTGCTTATATTTTTATATCGAATCGAAGAGGATGATATTGTCATGATTAATGTAACGGAAGCTAGTTATCATTATAATCAAAAAAAGGTGCTGGATGATATTAACTTCACTGTTAAAAAAGGAGAAATTATAGGTATAGTTGGGCCTAATGGCAGTGGCAAAACAACATTATTAAAATTAATTAGTGGAATGTTACATGCTAATACAGGTGATATAAGGATAAAAGGCCAGTCGATAACAAAATATGAGCAAAAAAAACTAGCGAAAATCATTGCTGTTTTACCTCAAACAATTGAAGCTTCATTTAATTATTCCGTTCAAGAAACAGTTAAATTAGGTCGATATGCTCACCAAACAGGGTTATTTCCTCAGTGGACCGATGAAGATGAGAACGTTGTAAAAAAGTCAATTCAACTAACTGGTTTAACAGGGATGGAGGAAATGAGCTTAGCGACTCTAAGTGGTGGAGAGCGTCAAAGAGTGTTCTTGTCCCGTGCATTAGCACAAGAGCCTGAAATACTCATGTTGGATGAGCCGACTAATCATCTAGATATATCCTATCAAATACATTTGCTAGATTCTTTATCACAATGGTCTAAGACATCAGACTTAACTGTCATTGCTATTTTTCACGATCTGAATCTAGCAAGTTTTTATTGTGATAAAATTCTGCTGCTTAATAATGGAAAAATGATTGCAATGGACGCACCTAATAAAGTATTGAACGAAAGAGATTTAACGAACGTATACCGAACACAATTAACAGTAGGTGAGCACTCTACAGTACCGAAAACACTAATATCACTCGTCCCTAAATTACCTACTTTACCGCAAGAAAATGGGTTAATGTCACAAATATCAATGGACTTAACTAAAGAAATGATTGTTATTCAGACTAAACAACCATTTAAAACACTCTCTTCTTCAATAATTGGTGATGGAATCGGTTGGAAAAGCACCTTTGTAAACCGTCACGTCCACAAAAATTATAATTGTAATAGTCCAAGACAAGATATGACGTCATTTCTTCAAAGCCATAGTATGAATAGTCCTGATTGTATCGGCATGATGACTGCAGCAACATTAGAAGATGTAGCTACGGAAGCGCTTAATGTTAACAATCATAGCATATTTACAGTCATAACCGCAGGTACCTCAAATGCAGTTGATGTGAGTAGAGCAATGCATAGGGAAGAAGAAGTGGTTTATCCAGGGACGATTAATATGATGATTTTTGTTGATGGAAGACTTACGGAAGCCGCATTTGTACAAGCAATAATGATAGCTACTGAAGCAAAGACAAAAGCGCTCCATGATGAACATATAATAGACCCATTGTCAGCAACTATAGCAAGTGGAACCTCGACAGATAGTATTGTCATTGCAGCATCTCAGACGAAAGAGCTTATAGAATATGCAGGATCTATTACTCAAGTGGGTAAAGCGATAGGGCATACTGTGTATGAAGCGACAAGGAAAGCTATTCAAAATAATAAAACAAGAAGAAGTGGTCATGAATGATAGAGCATATCTGTGCAATTATTATTGCTCTCGGTTTAGATTTTGTAATAGGAGATCCAAAGTGGCTTCCCCATCCAGTTAGAGGTTTTGGCTGGATGATTAGGAAGTGTGATCATGCGTTTAATGAAGGTAAATTCAGAAAAAGCAAAGGGGTAATAACAGTCATAGTTGTTTGTGGTTTTGCAACAGTTATTTCTGCGGCAGTTATATTTTACCTATATTCATTACATTGGGTCATTGGCATGCTTGTTGAGGCACTTTTTATCTTCACAACAATTGCAACGAAAAGTTTAAAGGAAGCCGCCGTTGAAGTTAAGCTACCTTTAGTTGATAAAAATCTAGGTTTAGCTCGAGAGAAATTAAGCTGGATTGTTGGAAGAGATACGATTCATCTTGATGAATCAGAAATTGTTCGTGGGGTCGTAGAGACTGTAGCTGAAAATACGAGTGATGGAATTACAGCCCCTTTATTTTTCGCAATACTTGGAGGTGGCCCTTTAGCTGTAATGTATCGAGCAGCAAATACGTGTGACTCAATGCTTGGCTATAAAAATGAAACTTATCGAGAATTTGGTTGGGCGGCAGCGAAATTTGATGATTTATTAAATTTTGTGCCTAGTAGAATTTCTGGAATTTTAATGGTTGTTGCTAATGTAGCATTGGCAAAGCATTCATTAAAGGAATGTATGAAACTCTTATTTCGTGATGCTAGCAAACATCCCAGTCCTAACAGTGGTTGGCTAGAAGCGGCGATGGCTTCGATATTAAGTGTTCAGTTAGGAGGAATTAACTATTATAAGGGTGTTGCATCAAATAGAGCGACAATGGGTGAACCCATCGTTACACTGACTGTAAAGCATATAGATAAGGCAAATCAAGTGATGATCAGAACTGTTATTGCGTGTACTATTTTCTATGTTCTAGGAGGGATGTTCATTGAGAGTACCATCACATGGCGCTAACCCTAACAAACTGTACGAGGCATTTAATATCGTACCTCCAAAAAGCATAATAGATTTTAGTGTTAACACTAATCCTTTAGGAGCTCCTATCGCCTTAAAAAGTGAATTCAACAAGAGCTTCCACTTTGTCACTGAATACCCAGATATTGAGTCACGTGAACTATATTCGGCTATTTCCCACAGTGAGAATATTCCAGCTTCAAAACTATTTGTCGGGAACGGTGGATCCCAATGTATTTATTTATTATCCCAACTGTTTGCTGGGAAGAAGGTAGGATTACTAGAGCCAACTTTTTCAGAATATCGAACTGCTTGTACCGCTTATTCATGTCAAATTCAATCGATTCTATTAAATGAATTTAATAACTGGCAACCTCAAATTAAGCGTCTTAAAGCTCTCATAAGAGAAGTTGATGTGATGTTTCTTTGCAATCCGAATAATCCTACAGGTACTGTAATAGATGAGGCTATTCTACTCGACATTATTGATTATGCAAGGATACATCATACAACAGTCATTTTCGATGAGGCGTTTTACGATTTTTGTGAAACTTCAATTTCAATGATCAAGTATATCAACGAATACAGTCATATTATTATTTTACGCTCACTGACTAAAATGTACCATTTAGCAGGGATCCGATTAGGTTATGTGGTTGCATGTGAAAATATAATAGAACGTTTAAAGACGCTACAGCCACCATGGAGTGTAAACGGGGTCGCTCAACATTTAGGTGTGTTATGCATAAGTGATAAAGCTCATGTTACTAAGACAAAACAATTGGTTGATGAAGAGAGAAGGAGAGTATTCCAACACCTAGCACAGCTTCATTATTATGTTTCTCCTTCCACTGTAAATTATTATTTGCTGAAAGACCCCGTATATAATAATCAACAAGATCTGCTAATCTATTTATTGAGGCAAGGGATTGTACCTAGACACACGTACAACTTTTCAGGGCTTGATGGTATGTATATAAGATTAGCTATAAGGACAACAGAAGAGAACGACTTTCTGCTTGAAGTTTTAAAGAGGTGGAAGAACAAATGATGATATTTGTCTCTGGGGGTGTGAGAAGCGGTAAAAGCAGTTTTGCTGAACAAGTAGTTGAAGGATTAGCTGATGACTCAGAACAAGTTCATTATATTGCTACGTCAAAAGCTGTGGATGCAGAAATGATTGAACGAATTAGCAGACATAAACAAGATCGAATAGCTTTAAATCGCGATTGGATACTTTGGGAACAACCATACGATATAAAAAAGCTTATTTCTAACTTTTCAAGTAGCAATCTTATTTTAATTGACTGTTTGACAATTTTAGTAGCAAATGAATTGTTTAGAGAAGGGTATAATTGGACGAGTGAAGAATATGGTAAGAAATTAATACAACAGCTTTTAAGCACGTTCTATATGTTAAATGAAAAATGTAAACATATTGTCATTGTATCCAATGAATTATTTTCAAGTGGGGTAGCTTCAGATAAGGGGTCCTATATGTATATGTATGTGCTTGGTAATCTTCACCAAGCAATCGTTCAAGCGTGTGACGAAGCTTATTTTGTTCAATTTGGCATTCCTCAATTAATGAAGAGTAAAAATGAGATGAGGGAATTACGTTGAGAATCATCAATGGCTTTTTATTAGCAATTCAATTTTTTACGACTATTCCTTTTCAAAAAAACATACAATGGGATTCAAAAAGTGGAAGATGGTGTGTCCGATTTATTCCCCTTATTGGTCTTATTTTAGGTATTTTACTAGCAAGTATACATACGTTATTCCTTAATTACTTTCCGATATCAAACGCGATGATGGCATTATTTCTTATGTTTTTCTCAGTTTTATTTTCTGGTGGACTACATGTTGATGGATGGATGGATTGTAGTGATGCATTTTTTTCGTATAAAGATAAAGATCGTAGACTAGAGATCATGAGTGACGCTAGAGTTGGTGCTTTTGCTGTGATCTCATTGTTATTCTTATTCGGCTTTCGTTTTTTATTCATCTTTGAATCTATGGGTTCCTCTATCATAACTATCGCTTTACTAGTTATACCCATTTTATCTAGAACGTTTATGGTGTATTTGCTTGTTACAACACCACTTGCAAAACACGAAGGAATGGCGGCTGCATTTAAAAAGCATCTAACATCAGCTGATAAGTATTATGTTTATGCTACTGTTATCTTGGTTTTAGTACTACTATACTTCTTCACTCATTTAACCTCATTGCTATTTACAGTAATATTAATGCTCGCATCTTTCTTTCTTTTTTTTAGAGGAAGAGCTTTTATTGTGAAGCATTTTGGGGGCATGACAGGAGATACATTAGGTGCCTTTGTTGAAGGGACAGAAACGGTGTTATGGCTCATTTGTTGGCTTTATGCTTCTTACTACATATTATAATCGAATGAGGGGGAAGTACAATGCATTTTGTATGTGGAGGTGCCTTCCAAGGAAAACGGAAATGGGTAGTGGAAACATATCAGTTACTAAATAAAGAAAGCTGTTACTGGATATGTGGATATGATGACGAGACAAGTGAAATAAAAAAAGGTTTTTCGATCGTAGTTATCGAAGGAGTAGAAGCGCTAATAAAAAAATCCATCGATCATTGTGTAGATCATCAGCTGCGTAGTTTATGGCAGGAGAAAATTACTCAATGGTTAGATTGGGAGAATGAGTCTGAAGAAAATCTAGTTATCCTTATCGGTACAGATATTACTCAAGGTCTTGTGCCAATTGAAAAAACAGAACGTCTATGGCGAGATATTGTAGGTTGGTGTTATCAAGATATTGTGCAACAATCTATTAGAGTTGATAGAATTTGGTGTGGTATAAGTGAAAGAATAAAATAAAGAGGAGTAGATTACTTTGAAGCTATATACACGATCAGGTGATAAAGGACAAACAAGTATAATTGGTGGTAGAGTGGATAAAGATCATATTAGAGTAGAAGCATATGGAACAGTAGATGAGTTGAATTCCTTTGTCGGACAAGCTATGACTTTACTTAAGGAAGAAACATTTGCTGATATATATAGTGAGTTAGAGAAAATTCAGCACGAACTGTTTGATTGTGGTGGAGATTTAGCTGTAATTAACAATAAGCGGGCTTATAAGGTACAGTATGACATTGTTGAATTTTTGGAGACTCGAATTGATGAATATATTAAGGAGGCCCCTGCACTAGAAAGGTTCATATTACCAGGAGGGTCAGCACCATCTGCAGCCATTCATATTGCTAGAACAGTTGCCCGAAGAGCTGAACGAAAGATTGTGACGTTACAAAAGCAAGATGTAATCAATGATAATGTTTTAAAATATATTAATCGACTCTCTGATTATTTTTTTGCAATTGCACGTGTAATTAATGCTCGTGACGGAGTGAAAGATGTAGAGTATGAACGAAGCGCGATTGTTTTTAAAGAAAGAAAGATAAGGGATGTAAAGAAAGAAGATAAATAGCAAATACCATTAAAGGAAGAATTTACTTCAAAAATTCTTCCTTTTTGTTAAAATGATTAGTGTAGTTATCAAAGACAGGTATTTTTAATAATTGTAATATAATTTGGTTGTAACTTTTTAAGTGAAAGTTACGTCAAATACATTGAAACGGGGGGAAAGAGATGAACACCGTTTTCCAGAACTTCTATGAGAAATATCATCAAGATATTTTTCAATTTTTGTTTTATATGGTGCGCAACAAGGAACAAGCTGAAGACCTTGTTCAAGAGGTTTATATAAAAGTGTTGAAATCATCGGACCAATTTGAAGGAAACAGTAGTGAAAAAACTTGGTTGTTTTCAATTGCAAGACATGTTGCGATCGATTATTTTCGTAAACAAAAGGGCTGGAAGCAAAAGATTATAGACTCTTTTGATTGGCATAAACAACCAGTAAGAGATCAAACACCTCTTCCGGAAGAAATTGCAGTTCAAAATGAGGAGATTCAGCTGATGTACAAGTGCCTTGACAAATGTACTGTCGATCAGCGACTTGTGATTGTCATGAGGTACTTGCAGTCGTTATCTATCTCCGAAACCGCAGGGGCGTTAAATTGGACAGAGAGTAAAGTGAAAACAACTCAACATCGTGCGCTAAAAGTGTTAAAACGATATATGTTGGAGTATGCAGATAAGGAGGGTAACATACATGAAAAAATCACAGTTGAATGAAGAACGGATTGAAGAGATACTTAGGAAGATGCCTTCAATTAAGGACGATCGTGATCCGTTATCCATATATAACCAAGTATCCTCATCTGTAAATAACAAAAGGAAGGTAATGTGGATTTTACCTAGCTTTGCAACAGCTGCTGCTATGATTATTGTTTTTATACTGCTGCAACCAATAATGAATGACATTAATAATCAGGCTACCGAGGAGAGCACTGATAAATCTATAGCAAATGAACAAATACAAGAAGCTACTACTGGAGAACTTCGAGATAGCGTGTCTGAGGCGAAGAAATCAGGAGAAGTAAAAAGTGATGAAGAGGCAAGTGAAAAATCGATAGCGAATGAAACTAATATCATTTCACCAAAGATTGAAAATAGTCGTTTTGTAGTGACTGAAGAGCAATTAAATGATAAAACACTCGTTACCTTTGCCATTCCTGATAAGAATATGCAAAATGTTATTCCAATTAGTTATTTAAGTGATAATACGAATCGATCAAGTATTGAATTAATGGAAAGTATGAAATTACAATTACCAGTTGATGAGTGGGGGTTATCAGAGTTTGCTCTTAACGACTACTCTATAATTGAAGTGAATGATGATAATGAAGTAGGAAAAACAATTATTGTTGATATTCCACAACTAGATCAAGTACAAGATACGGGAACATCTGAAGAAACTATATTAAGCAAAAGTGTCTCTGAAACATTTAGATGGATGGGTATCGAATCTGCTAAATTCATGTCAGAGGGGCAAGATGTTGAATTTGGTCATACTGATATGGGAGCTGTCAGCGAGATTAAGAAGGTAAACAAGAAAGCATATCTTCTATACCAAGCAAATGAACAATACCCGACATTTTTAACTCCTACTGAAGAGTCGTTTAGTAGCTTGAAAGAAGCATTGATAAGTATGACTGTAGTGAATAAGCAGTATAATCTTAAACCTTCTATACCTGAAGGTGTAGAAATTGTAGCTGTTGAGTCTAGTGGTGATGGAACTCATGTTAATATTGAATTTTCAAAAACAACGGCACTAAGTGATTCCGAGCAGTACAGAATAATGATTGATGCAATCATGTTAACTGCACGTGAATTTGATATTCAAACTGTTTCATTTCCTGGAGCAAATATTTCTTCAATAGGTAATGTAGAATTGTTAGCAAAAAATCGAGTACCAGTGGCACCTAATTTAATGGATTTAGACGATTGAGGGATGTTTTTTCATCTCTCTTTTTGTTCTATTTTTGTCCAAGTCCTCATATATAAGATAACGATATATTAATGGGGAGGCTAACAAAAATGTTAGATTTTTTTAGACGCTTATTCGTTGTCTTAATGATAGCTTTCTGTATAGGGTTGCTATTTGTAGGAGGGAGAATTGCAAAAGCTGAAGGGTTGTCAATAGAAGAACTAACAAAAAATTGGGTTTGGCCTGCTGAAGGTGAGCTAACAGATAATTTTACTGCTCGGAATGGCAGACATAAAGGTTTAGATATATCTGGCCAAAGTGGGAGTCCTATTATGGCTGCTGCTAGTGGTACTGTTCTGAAATCATATTATTCTAATACATATGGAAATGTTGTGTTTATCAAACATAATAACGGTATTGAGACCGTTTATGCACATATGAAAAATCGTTATGTTGTTGAAGGAGAAGAAGTGAAAACTGGGCAACAAATAGGCGAACTTGGAAGTACAGGTCGTTCAACAGGCCCACATTTACATTTTGAAGTACACGTAGGAGAATGGAATTATGCTAAGACAAATGCAATTGACCCCTTATCTGTATTAAAATCGCCTCAACAGCAAAATAAAAGGCTGTCTAATGAAGCAATAGCTAGTAATTATAAGCGGTTAATAACCGAAATGGAATTTAATAATGAGATCATTGAATGGCAAACAATTGTTGTTGAAAATGGTGAGCTGTCTTCTGAAATAATTATTGGAAACCAGCTACTAAATTATGAAGATGTGCCTAAACCTGATAAGAAGATTACTGTGAAAGTTGAAGAAAATGATTCTCTTTGGAAAATTGCTTTAGAACATGAAGTTGCGATTAATTCTATTAAACAATGGAATAATTTACAATCGGATATCATTCATGTTGGCCAAGAGATCGTACTATATCCTAATAGTGAAGAAGTATATATTGTAAAAGAGGGCGATTCCTTACCAGCAATAGCAGCTAAGTTAAATGTGACAGTTGACGAAATTAAGAAGTCAAATCAACTTACGAAGGATGTCATTTACCCATCCCAAGTGTTAGTCGTTTCAGGAAGATAACGGTTTTATATCCTAAGACTGTTTTAGGATGGAAAAATAAGAAGGAATCTTTTTTCCTCGTTAAGTTAATGGTGCATTATATCTCTCAAAGTCGTTAAAATATATTGACAACAGCAACAAAGTTTTCGCAATGCGTTTATACTAATAATGTTATTGTTGTCCCGCGCTCATTGACAGGATATAATGAGAAAAAACATGCGGGAGGAACAGTCACATGCTTACAGATTATCATAATCATTTAGAAAAAGGTACATTAACGATCGATTATTTAAAGCAATTTACGGATGAAGCAGCTAAGAAAAAGATTGAACATTTTGGTATTTCAGAGCACGCTTATCACTTCTATCAAACAAAAGATATTTTGAGTAATCCTTGGGTTGATGAGCGCCGTTATTATGATATGGATGATTATGTTAAGCTATTTCATGATGCGTGGAATGATGGAATTGATGTGAAAATGTCTATTGAAATGGATTATACACCTAACAAGCATAAAGAAATGGAAGCTTTTATACAAAGCTATGATTTTGACTACGTAATTGGTTCGATTCATTGGGTAGGTGATTTCGGTATTGATTTGGCTGAATATCGCAAAGAATGGGACAGAAGAGATTTATATGATACATACCGAAAATACTTTGATCAAGTTGTGACGTTAGCACAGTCAAATTTATTTGATATCGTCGGTCATTTAGACTTAGTAAAAATTTTCAAATACGTTCCTACTGATGAAGAGTTTCTACTTGAACAATATGATCGTGCTACATCGGCTTTAGCCAATTCTAAAACATGTGTGGAAATTAGTACAGCGGGTCTTCGTAAGCCTGTTGGGGAATTATATCCTGACCCACGCTTATTAACTATGTGTTTTGATAAAAAAATTCCAATTGTACTTTCATCGGACGCTCATGTACCTGAAGATGTTGGGCGAGATTTTGATCAGGCTATCAAATTAGCAAGAGATGTTGGATATAAAACACTTACAACCTTTCAAAAAGGTCAGCGAAAAGAAGTACCACTAGGCGATTAATCGTTGTTGCGATAACGTGTTTCACGAGTGAGATCAGGTCCTCAAAAAAAGAAGGAGCGTATGCTCCTTCTATCATCTATAACATTACAGATCTATTTTTCTTATAGAAACGATATCATCAAGAGTAGCTAGTGTAGCTATCATTTCTTCATCAAGCGGTTTATCAAATGATAGCATCATTATCGCTTCTCCACCAACCTCTTTTCTACCAACTTGCATAGTTGCAATATTGATTTCAAGGTCACCTAATATTTTACCAACTCTACCAATGACACCTGGTTTGTCTGTGTGTTGTATATATACTAGATTTCCAACAGGATGAAAATCGATTACAAAACGATTTAAGCTAACGATCCTTGGACCGTAATCTTTTATATTCGTACCTTTAATTTCAAATGACTTATCTTCACCATGAACGGTTACAGTTATACTATTTGAGTAACCATTTGTATCAGAAATCAGCTTTTCACCAACAGTAATACTCCGTTCTTTAGCAATCATTGACGCATTAACTTCGTTAACAGTGGAATCAACTCTTGGTTTGAAAAATCCAGATAATAAACTTTTAGTAATAAAATCTGTTTCTAAGTCTGCAACACTACCTGAATAGGCAACTGAAATTTCTTTTACAGGCTCATGCATACATTGCGATAATATCGTTCCCATTTTTTTCGCCAATTCATAAAAAGGTTTAATTTTGTCAAATACGTCTTTTGAAAGTGTTGGTAGATTAATAGAAGATGATACAGGTTGTCCTTGTAAATATTGAACAACTTCTTTTGCAACTTGAGCTGCTACGTTCAATTGTGCCTCTTTCGTTGAAGCACCTAAGTGTGGAGTTGTTATTACTTGCTCTAGTTGTATTAGCTGAGGGTTGGTCGGTGGTTCGACCTCATAAACATCAAGTGCAGCACCTGCTACATGGCCATCTTTTATAAATTGTACAAGGTCGTTTTCATTAATGATTCCGCCTCTCGCACAATTAATAAGGTACACACCTTTCTTTGTTTTAGACAAATTTTCTGTATTAAGGAGATCCTTGGTTTCCTTTGTTAGAGGCGTATGCACTGTTATAATATCAGCTGTTCGTAATAATTCGTCGAGAGAAGATGATATAACACCCATTTTTTCGGCACGTGCCTTCGTTAAAAACGGATCAAATACTTGAACTGTCATTCCAAAAGCTTTCGCTCGTTTAGCGAGTTCACTCCCTATTCGACCTAAACCAACGATTCCTAGATTTTTACCGTACAATTCTGTTCCAACATAAGAGGATCGATTCCACTCCCCAGATTTGACTGTTGCATTTGCTTGAGGGATATGTCTCATTAATGATGCCATCATAGCAAATGTATGCTCAGCAGTAGAAATAGTATTACCATCTGGAGCATTAATAACAACGACACCATGTTTTGTTGCAGCATCTATATCAATATTGTCTACTCCAACACCTGCACGGGCAACGATTTTTAAGTTGTCCATTTTTGCCAATAGGTCGTTCGTAACCTGTGTACCACTTCGAACTAACAATCCATCAAATTCATGTAATTCATTTTCAACTTCACTAGCTTTCTTTTGAACAATCTCCACATCATTTGACTGCAATAATGGGGCTAATCCCTCTTCACTCATTTTGTCAGAAACAAGAATGCGATACATGTAAGAATCCTCCTAAAGTTCTGGAATGTGTATAAATTTCTGATAATTTACCATAATAAAGTACCCATGTCAATGGAATAAGAAATAGTCAAAAAATTGAAAGCGTTTTATTAAACAAAGCTCTATTTTCACATGCAAGGAACTAATATAGAGTACACATAGAGCTTTTTATAATACGTAGATTTATTACTAAACTGAAATGTTTGAATTAAAGATTTTATGATTCACAAATAAGGTCATATGAGGTATAATAATTGGTGTATAAAAAATTTAATAGGTCTATCTTCGGGGCTGGGTGAAATTCCCGACCGGCGGTGATGAGTGATTTTTTTAACATATTCAAGCTCTAAGCCCGCGAGCTATTCATAATAGCAGGATCTGGTGTGATTCCAGAGCCGACAGTATAGTCTGGATGGGAGAAGATGGAGGTTCTAGCTACGTCTTAAGGTTGTCCATACCTTTTTGTAAGCTTTATTTGTTATGTGATCAAAAAGGAACTGGCAAGTATCAAGAATACCCTTAAGTGCAGCTTATTAAGTATACCTTTCATTCAAAACCCTCATGCCTCTTGCATGGGGGTTTATTGTTGGTATCGAAAAGAACCTTTCCGCTTTTCGTGGGGTGGACTGAAAGACGAAAAGGAGAGAGGAACATGGGAAGACAGAACAACGTTAGAAAATTAGTTACAGTAGGGGTGTTAAGCAGTATATCATTTATTTTAATGATGCTTGATTTCCCACTGCCAGGAATACCACCGTATTTGAAAATCGATTTTAGTGAAGTGCCAGCTTTAATTGCAGCCATCGTTTTTGGGCCAGCAGCAGGAATTACTGTAGAGGCAATTAAAAATATTTTACATTATTTCTTTATGAGTAGCGCAGTAGGTGTACCTGTAGGGCAAGCAGCTAATTTTATTGCGGGATTATTGTTCATTTTACCCGTTTCATATATATACCGAAAATATAACTCAAAAACTGGTTTAACATTTGGATTAATTGTAGGAACGATTGTAATGACGTTAATGATGGCGGTTTTAAATATGTTTATTATTTTACCAGCATATACGATGTTTTTAGGTTACCCCGCCATGTCCAATTTAGAAACAATGAAATTAATTGCTGTTGCATTCATGCCGTTTAACTTGATTAAAGGAGGAGTTATAACGATCGTATTTTTACTCCTTTTCACAAGAATGCGTACTTGGTTAGAACAACAGCAAAGAGCATTGCATAATGCATAAGTAAAAAGCCCTCTGACTTGTCAGAGGGCTTTTTATTATGCTATTCAAATTTTAATGCATCGCCATCAAATGCTTCGTCTGCAACTTTGATTGAATCTGTAGGGCATCCTTCAAGTGCATCCATCATATCATCTAATAGAACATCAGGAATTTCAACAATTCCTTGATTATCGTCTAATGTTACGAATGCAATACCTTCATCATCATAATCATAAATATCAGGTGCAGCTGCTCCACATGCACCACATGCGATACATGTTTCTTTGTCAACAATTGTGTACTTTGCCATCAAAATACCTCCCAAAGTTATCTATTAATAAATTAGTTCCTCATAAAATGGAAATGAGTTGCTCATTCCTATTGTAAAACTGTTTTAAAAACTTTTCAATAGAAAAGTCATTGAGAATACTTATCATATAAGGCTTTCTAGCTTGTTAAATAAAAGTCATAATCAGTAATGAAGACGTTTTTTATAGAGGTTTGACGAGAATAGTTCACATTACTTCTTCAATATTTGCTAAAATAAATATATCTATTCATTTTGAGTTTATTTATCTTAAGGTGATCATATGAAAACTCTCAATTATTTTTCTGTAGTAGTTTTATACTGTCTTAAGAAATTGAAAGGTGAGCGATCTGTTGCTGCCGTGCACCATCTATTAAAAGGCAAAAAATCGTCACAAACAATTCATGATGGTAAGCTATACCAATTATCAAATTTGTTTTCGGTTTTACCGGATCATTCCATACACGAAGTTACAAAAGCTGTTCATTTATTAAAAGAACAAAATTACATTAGAGAAATTGAGAACGATCATTATGTCGTAACAATAGCTGGTGAAAAAATAGTTGCACAATATTTATTGGAAAGTCCATTTCCGGAAAAGCTTGACGGTTGGAAGTATAACAATGTGGCTAGTCATTTTTGGAAAAGACTAACCTTAATTGTTCAGGTGCTCTCAAATATTTCTTATAAAAATCAGCAATATACACCTATTCAGACGAACGAAAGTGTTCAAAAATGGGTCAAGGATTTTTTCAACCACTTTCAAGGAAACAAATTAGTGCTGATAAATAATATAGTTAATGAATTAGAGCTATTACTTTCCATGTTGTCAGAAAAAGAAGCGAACCTTTTTGTTCTTAGGCTATCAAGTTTTGACCGCATAGGCCTGACATATAAACAATTATCAACAATGTACCATGAAGATGAAACGTATATTGTTCTTACTTTTCAAGCTATATTACATGAAATGGTTAATTTAGTTGAACAAAACAAAACTCAAGTGCCTATTTTAGCTAAGATGATTGTTGATATTAACTTTCCATATCCACTAACAGTTTCTGCTCGGAAAACGCTAGCTTTAATTAACAACGGGAAATCAATAGATCAAATTTCTAAAATAAGGGATTTAAAAGAGAGCACAATTGAGGATCATATTGTTGAGATTGCCCATAACATTGAAAATTTTAGTATAGAACCGTTTATTAATACAAATAAGGTAGCACTCATTCAAGCCCAAATAAGGGAGTTGCAAACGAATCAATTAAAGCTTATTAAACAGGCATTAAATTCAACCTTTTCATATTTTGAAATTCGTCTTGTTTTAGCTAAAAGTGGTGGAGTAAATGAAGTTGGAAACACAATTAAATAACCGATTTGGATATCAAACATTTCGAACAGGTCAAAGGGAAATCATTGAGGATATATTAGCTGGAAATGATGTTGTAGGGATGCTGCCAACGGGTGGGGGGAAATCAATCTGTTACCAATTACCAGGTTATATGTTGAGTGGCAGTATTATAATCATCTCACCATTAGTATCTCTAATGGAAGACCAAGTTCAACAGCTTAGGATGAATGGTGAAAAAAAAGTAATCGCACTAAATAGTTTTTTACGAACGGGTGCTAAACGCATTGCTATTAGAGATATAGCTAGTTTTCGCTTTATTTATATTTCTCCGGAAATGCTGCAATTACCTCATATAATTTCAGCGCTAAAGAACATCAATATTTCACTATTTGTTGTAGATGAAGCCCATTGTATATCACAATGGGGACATGATTTTCGTCCAGATTATTCTAAGCTAGGTGAAATAAAAGAATTGTTAGGTAATCCAACTTGCCTGGCATTAACTGCAACAGCAACAAACGAGGTAATTACAGATATTAAAAGATCTTTAAACTTACATGATGCGAATATGCATATTTATTCTGTAGACCGCCCAAACATCGCTTTATTAGTTGAAAAAGTTAATACCATTGAAGAAAAAATCGACAAGCTCCTACATTTCATTCGTTCTCTGAAGGGACCAGGAATTATTTATTTTTCTAGTAGAAATTGGACTGAAATAATAGCAGAAAGATTATTAAACGAAGGAATAACTGATGTCGCTTATTATCATGGTGGTATGGACCAAGAACAGCGTATGTTAATACAACAACAGTTTCTCCACGATCAATTACATGTTATTTGTTGTACGAGCGCATTTGGTATGGGTGTTAACAAACCTAATATCAGGTTTGTGATTCACTTCCATTTTCCAAGCCAATTTGAATCTTATGTTCAAGAAATAGGTCGTGCGGGGCGTGATGGTAAAAATAGTATTGCAATTCTACTTCATACCGTTGGTGATGACAAATTACAAAGAAACATTATCGAACATGAGTTTCCGACAGTTAAGCAGGTTGGCAAAGTAGTTGATTACTTAGATCAGACAGGGAAGATAAGCAGCGTTGCCACTTTTAATAAACAACATGATATAAACATCATAGACAAATATCATTTGACAGAAGTACAGTGGCGATTATTAAAGCATCTAATCATGCAGCTTCCAAAGTTGGTGAATAGTCATGTCGATAAGGGTGAAATCGTCCGTGTAATTTATGAAGAAGTACAAAGAAGAATTGAAGAGAAATACTCGAAGTTACATAAAATGCTGGAATGGATTGAATGTAACGATTGCCGAAGAGAACATTTACTGGCATATTTTTGCGAGAAGCTAGAAAAGAAACCCCCTAGTTGCTGTGATAATTGCTCATTTCAAATAAACAATTTTTATCAAAAATCTGAGGTTACAAAGCCTAAACCATTTCATTGGAGGAATGAGCTAAATCGAATGTTTAAAGTGAGTGAAAATAAATGATAAATAATAGGCAACAACGTTTATTACAAAATATGGACGATCGTGAAATTTTATTTCATTTGTATGCAACACAAGCATTAATGATTGTGGCCGCAATTATTTTTGGTTTTTTTCTATTTCCAGATTTCAAATCATTCAAAGAACTATGGAACTTATTCGATTTCCGAATCATTTTATATGGTGGTGGAATAGCGTTATTTGTAATTATAACTGACTTGCTATTTATAAAATATTTACCAAATGAGCTAATTGATGATGGTGGATTAAATGAAAAAATTTTTCAGCATCGAAGTATACCGCATATATTCTTTTTAACTATCGTCATTGCCTTCTCAGAAGAGCTATTATTTAGAGGTGTTATACAAACTCATTTTGGCATTGTAGTTGCTAGTGTAATATTTGCGCTTTTACACTTTCGGTATCTTCAAAAGTGGGTTCTATTCACTTCAGTTATATTTTTAAGCTTTTTATTAGGATATATGTTTTTAAAGACAAATAACTTATTTGTTACAACCTTTGCACATTTTTTAATAGATTTTATATTAGCCGTTAAATTGCGACTAAATTATATAAGTAGCAAAAGACATAGTAAGAGGTGACAGGTATGTCTAATCAGAATGAAAAGTTGCATGATCAAGCTGAAGAATTAAGGGACAGGATTGCAAATGCTGAAGAGGAAAGTTTAGAAAAATCAGTGTTGCCTCCAAGAAGTCAGGTACATAAAGCAACAAAAAAGAAAACGAAATTTCGAATTAAATACCCGATTATTCGTTTATTAGCTCTGTTTTTTATATTATTGCCCATTGTAATCCTTAGTATTGCATACCGACACGCTAATAATACTATAGATACAAATAGTAAGGGTCCTGTGAAAGTGAATATCCAATCCCCTAACAGAGAGAATGTGGAAGACGAAGAAACCTTTCAGCAACCTAATCCAATAGAAAGTGAAAGTGTTGAAGAAGACACCAACACTAATCATGCATCTAGCGAAACGAATATAGAAAATGGGGTCGAACAAGAGACCGAAATAATAGATAGTAATTCTTACATCATACATTATGTAAAAAATGACGAAACGTTATTTAGCATTTCAATGAAATATTTTAATAGTCAATCTGGAATTGAGATCATTAAACTAGCAAATAAAATACAAGGAAATAGTATATTTACAGGGCAGAAACTTCTTATACCTACGAGACAGAACGAAAGCAAATAAGTGTGCTTTCGTTTTTCTTTGACGCGCTTTTCGCAATTGTTGCTTTTTTCACTTTTTAACTGAGTGAAACGGTAAATAATGTTTAGTTCCATTGAATATTTCTCTTTGGGCTCATGTAAGCATAGCTACTTACAGAAGAAAGTGCATATTAACACGCTTACTAGTCAGGAAGGTAAGGTTTATTGCCTCTTTGGTTTGTCTAGCTATTCTGAGCCTATTAAGTAGCTCGTTTCAAACCATAAAGGATAAAGCGCCTTTATGATTTGAAACTCCAGCATGTTAATATAGTAATGGCATAATACGTTGTCCAAGTTAATAGAATAGGAGTATAGTAAGCTGGGGGTGGTTATGATTGAGGAGAAAATAAAGCAATTACATACAAATACAGATCAAGTTACAAAACAATTGCTTCAGCATCTCGTTGATAGAAAACGTAAATTTGAACTTCTGAAACAAAGAGTGAAGCTACTACAGTATACTTTACTATTTCTGTGCATCATATTCTTTCTATATATTTTATTTTTCATTGTACAGCCATTTTATTATTCTACGAGTAGGATCATGTCTACCTTCTTAGGAGATGAAATTCATTTATTCGTATTGCTCACCATATTTTCCGTGTATGGTACAATTCTTTATTATAAAAAGAAGGTTGACAAAGCTGAGAAGGAATTTCATGATTTACGTTGTGAAGTGATAAGAAAGAGTATTGAACTATGGCCACAACCTATTAAATGGCATGAAAGGGAGCGAGTTTTTGATTTAATGCAGACAGAATATGATATAAATTTATACCATGAAAGTAAATAGCTAATGAGTTAAAGTCATTAGCTAAAAGAACCTCTTTTGATCTTTTTCCTCTTTTAATATTTCTACAGCCTCTCGAAAACGTTGCGCATGAATAATTTCTCTTTCTCTCAAAAAACGTAATCCATCATTCAAATCAGGATCGTCACTTAAATTGATAATCCATTGATAAGTTGCCCTAGCTTTTTCCTCAGCTGCAATATCTTCATATAGATCAGCAATCGGATCACCTTTTGCTGCAATATAGGATGTCGTAAATGCATCACCACTTGAGTTTTCGTAAAACAAGGCTTTTTCATGGTTTGCATAATGTGAACCTAAACCAGCTGCTTTCAATTGTTCAACAGTAGCGTCTTTTGTAAGTTTATAAACCATCGTTGCAATCATTTCTAGATGGGCAAATTCTTTTGCACCTATTTGTTATCAGTTTAAAATGTGGGAGTTATTTCTAACGAGAAGTCATCTAATCTTTGAGTTTTATCTTTAGTATAGACTGCCTGGTGTACAATAAGCTTTAAAAGTTTATTTTTTTCAGATGGATCTTTAGTTTTGAGGTATAACCTTAAATTAGTTTCAACTTTTGGAACAATATTTGTTTCAGTGATATATCTATTTTGTTCTGCGGTTATCTCTTCTTGGATTTTTTCTAATGCTCTATTTACTTTTTGTAACCTTAAGGAAATTTTTTGATTTCTTTCTAGAAAAGTTTCTTCAGAATAGACACCTCTTTCTAAGAAATCATGAAGCCGATCTTGTTGTTTTAATAGTTCAGATTTTTCTTGTTGAATACTTTTTAAAATATCTTCTTTATTTAAACTTTCATTTTCGTTGTTTATACGATTAACAGACCTTAGATCAGTCTTATATTGTAATAAACACTGTTCTATACCTTTTATAAGTTTAAGTTCAACATATTCGAACCTCGAACTTTTGTTAGAACACAATTGATTTGAACATATAATGTGAGCAGGTTGATTTTTATATGGTCTCCTTACCATAGCACTGTTACACATTCCACAACGGATAATGCCAGCTAATGGGTTAGTTATTTTACCATTTGAAGTCCTAACTTTTTTTCTAGATATAAAAATCTCCTTAGCTTTATAAAATATATCTTCCTCAACTAAGGGAGAGTGTTTACCGTCAACAATTTTCCACTGATCTTTATTAGCACGAGGTCTAGATGTTTTTAATTCCCCATCTACTTTTGTTTTTATTTCTGGTCTTGTATTCCATTTTACTTTTCCTATGTAAATTGGATTTTGGAGTATATCACGAATTGTTGCTACTATCCATTTACTATTTTTTCTTGTAGGAATACCTAAATTGTTTAGGTGCTTTGCTATAAGCCCAGTACCTTGATCTTGGTTAACATACATATCAAAAATTATCTTAACAATAGGCGCTTCATTTACATCAGGTTCAAGAGTTATCTCATTGTGTTGTGTTTTAATCTTTTTATAACCATATGGAGCAACACTTCCTATATAATTTCCTGCTTCAATACTTGCAACACGCCCACGTTGCATACGTCTTGTTATTAGCTTTAATTCTCTTCGTGCCATAAAGCTTTCAAATTCGCTGTATTCTTCGTCAAACTCATTTGTAAGGTCATATGTCTTCCGAGGTGTAATAATCTTTGTATTTGAGCTTCTGAACGTTTCTAGGATTAAACCTTGTTCCTGCATATTTCCCCTACCTAAACGGTCCATGTCCATTACAAGAACTGCATTAAAAGACTTTTTTTCTACTTCCTCAAGTAAACGTAGCATTTCGGGTCGTTTCATCAATGATTCTCCTGAAACTATCTCTTCTAGAATTATTGATATATTAAGCTTCTTTTCTCTTGCTACTTTTAATAAAGTTTTTTTATGTTTTGCTAAAGTTTCTCCTTCGCCACGAGCCTCTGCTTCAAGGTCAGCACGTGATTTACGTAGATAAATAGCAACAGTTTCCATTTAATCACCCCGAAATCAGATATGTTATTTTTCACATAATAAGTAAGTTATAATGATTACAGTTGAATCCTATTAATTAAAGTATAAATATATTAATATTATAAAAAGAAATATAAAGAAAAATGGAGAAATACATAGTTTTATTCAACAAAATGAGCTCTAGATAGGAAAACAAATAATTTATTTTTCTGATATTATTTTAATATTACCTTTTTGTGTAAAACATGCCGAATAATGAGTAATTTTTTTAAGATACATATAGGAACTTGTGTTCGTGTGTTGGTAAAGTATATAATCAATTACAGTTACATTTTTATATAAATGAATATATCTGATACATCGTATTCTTTTTCTAAACCCTTATCCTTAGCAATTGCATTTAGTGTGGAAATAATGGATAACAAAGTACTTATCTTAACACTTCTCATTCTATTATGTACTAAATCTTGAATTGTACTTGGGCGCAACTTAGCCTCTATTGAGAGTTTATACCCTGAAATATTCAACTCAGTTAATGCTTCAGACAACTTACATTGTATTCTTTCTATGATGACCATTCCTTTCATACGAATAATGAGAATTTGTTAAATATCTCATTATATATCGAAATAAAGTTTAACTATTTACGTCAGTCTTACCATATGATACACTAAATAAGTAAATAATTCCATATTTATAAATATATTGTTTTACCTTTTACAGGGGGGCTAATGTGAAATTAATTGATCTTAGAAACTACATTTTGAAGGATTCTAGGGGACAACGAGAAATAGCACGGTTAATTGATGTTAAATCTAAAAGCACTGTTTCAAATTTTATAAAATATTTTGAAGTAGGTAAACCTGAACCATCAGTGAAAACTGTTTTAAAATTATATATGCTTTACGGGAATAATAACAAACAAGATTTAAAGTTATTGGAAGATTATGGTTTATTTTATATTGTTAAATCTAGTAATCTAAAAGAATTAATGGATTATTGTTTAGAGAAAAACATGTTCCATCTTGTGGGGAAATTATCTGATAAAGGTAAAGGAATGAAGTATCCAACACCCCAGGTAGCTATGATATACGGACTAATTGCAAAAGCTAAACTAAAAGAAAACGGGGTTACTTGGGGTGATATTTATGTAGAGAGTGTAAATATTAATTGCTCAGACCCTCAAGTATTATTTTTAAAAAATTATGTAAAAGCACTTTATCTATTAAATGCTCAGAATTTTGATGGAATAAGTGAAAGGTATTTAAAACTGAAAAATGTCTGTTTGTCCATGTTGGAGAATATTGAAGATCAAAAGAAAATTCAAATGTATACTAAATTTAAGCCTAGAGTTAATGAATTGCTAATCAGAGCATTAGTCAAGCTTAAGGAATATACCAAAGTTCGAAAAATAGCTCAAGAAATCATAAATAGTGAAGTGGGAATTAGACATAAAGCATCTGCACATTATGCTTTAGGTTCTTCTTATTTATATGATAATAAAGACAAATGTATAAGTCATCTAGAAATGTCTTCAAAGCTATATTTCGAGTGTGGTATGTATACAGATTCAAATCATGCTCAATTCCAAGTAGAATTCTCTTCTATATACTGGGGGGAAACAGTTGGGTTAGTACCTATATCTCCTATCAATCAAGCATTTTTATTAGCCACTATTGGGGAGATGGATGAAGCTAAGATACAATTAGGGAAAGAAGCTGAATACAATGGATATAATGCAGTTTTTGTTCGGATAGTACGAGCCTTAATTGAACCATCAGAAATGATTGAACATGATTTATTGAATCAAGCGAGAGTACAGTTTGAAATGTGGGGAGACTCACATTTTGCGGATTTACCCTATGAGGTTTTTAATAGGTATAAAGCATCTAAGGAGGTATATGGATAATGAAAAATTGGATCAAGATGAGTTTACTTGCTTCTTTGTTAGTAATATCAATACCTACATTTGGATATGCGGATTCACCAAATGATAAAATTATTGAGAAGGAGAAACCAATAGTTCTGAAAAGTAGTAACAATGAACCAGAAGGTGGCTAATATTATTGAAGGGCAGTATCTCAATAGAGGTACTGTCCTTCAATCGTTTTAAAGAGTGGACATCAAAAGTCATAGGGTTAATTTTGTTGTCCACTATACTCTAAACATTGGTTATTGATAACTAACTGAAAAAGAAAACAGTAAAAATATTAAAGCAAAGGATAGAGAGGTAGTTATGTATGAAAACTGACTTGTTAATAACACTTCAAAAATTAGCTAAATACAAAGAATTAAATAATCAACACGCTGTTCAACTTATAGAAAAGATAAAAAATGAAAAAGCTGCCTCTATGAAATGAGGGAGCTTATAAATTTTCTTGTGCTGATTTAATTTTTACATAGGCTGTAACTTCTTTAATAATTTCCTCCCTTTTTTCAATTGGGAGACTTTCTATAATTTCATATAACTCTTTAGCTTCTGCTGAAATTTTAATTTCCTGTTCAGATGTTAGTGTTGGATCATCTGAATTCCCTAGCAGATAATCTAAAGTTACGTTATAAGTTGTAGCAAACTTTTCAAGGATTTCTATAGATGGCTTACGTTCACCACGTTCAAACTTTGACACTCCAGAAAATGTTAGTTGTAATATTTCACCCACTTCTTTAAGTGTAAAACCCTTGTTTTCTCGTGCTGTACGCAGTCTTTCACCAATAACTTCATATTTCATTAACTTGCCTACCCTTCTAAGTAAGAGTACCAATACCTCTTTTAATTGTAACAAAGAAATTTGCCAATTTGAACAATTTAACTCAAATTTTTTCATAACTAGTGTTGACATTGTACGTTTTGTACAAATATAATATAAATAACAATTGGACAAAACGTACAATTCTTGCGAGGTGGACAATGAAAAATAGAATTAGAGAGATAAGAAATGAAAAAGGATTAACCTTAAAAGAGCTTTCAGACCTTTTGTATATATCAGTTTCTGCCTTAAGTAAGATCGAAAGGGGTGAAAGAAAATTAACTATTGATATGGCACATGAAATTACTTTGGTTTTTGAGATTACATTAAATGAATTAGTAGAAAAGTAGATCTTGATTTAAGTTGTACAAAATGAACAATATTAAGATTATTAATAACTGCAAATGTTAGGGGGATTCATAGTGAATGGAATTTATAGTGTTGTCCAATCCAAAATAGATCATAGACATATTCCAAGGAGGGAAATGTCTATGGGTAATAAAAAAAACGAACAAAAAAAGGAGTATTTAGCTACATACAAATTTGGAAAAACAGTAGTTAAAATTGTTGCTCCTCCACCAATGACAAAAGAAGAAAGTCAGAGACGTTTACAAGACTTTTATAATGCTCTTTGGGATATATGGGATTCGCTTTCTGTTGAAGAACAATTAAAACTGAATGCGGAAATTGAAGAAGAGAAGAGATTAGAGAATATGAGAAAGAGCCATGATATCAAGTAATTTTATTTTAATAAATATCGAGGTGAGTATATGATCAAATCACTAATTATAGAAAAAAATGGACAAAGGTTGCTTACAAGTGAAATTCTTGCTGAACAGTATGGCGCGACAATAAAAATGTTAAATAACAACTTTGCAAATAACCAACAACGTTTCTTAGAAGATAAGCATTTTATCTTACTTGCTGGGAATGAACTAAGAAATTTCAAACGCGAATACGAAAATTTAGGAATCGCGCCTAACCTCAATAAATTATATCTCTGGACTGAAAAAGGTGCCTGGCTTCATGCTAAATCATTAAATACGGATAAAGCATGGGAAGCATATGAAATGTTAGTTGATGATTACTACAGGGTTAAACAAGAAACAAAAATGTTATCAGCGAGGGAACAATTATTAGCATCAGTGAGATTAACTTTAGAAAACTCTGAGAAAGTAGATCAGTTGGATAACAAAATAAGGCAATTAGAATACAAAGTTGATGAGCAAGTAACCTTGGATAGTGGGCAGCAAAGAAGAGTACAAAAAGCTGTAGGTGCAAAAGTGTACGAGCTAACCCTTGATAAGGGCGATCGAAAAGAATTGTTCAGGGAACTCCATCGAGACATTAAAGATCGATTTGGTGTAGCAAGTTATAGAGATCTGAAAAGAAGAGAGTTAGCATCAGCAATTAAATACATTGAAGCATGGATTCCAAAGAAGAAATTGGCATCATAATTCTACATAACTAGTAATCTCTCATTTTTAAGGAGGTGAATGATTATGACAATCATAAATTATGATAACCCTATAAAAAAACAGTTATTAGAGTTAATGAATCATGAAGCAATCATAGTGCAACTAATTGAAGTTTTATCTAAATCTGGGGATCGTAAAGAAGTTCGTTTACTGAATATTGAAAAAAGATTAACTAAAAATAGACGTATTTGTTTGCAGAAAGCTCTTGAACATAAAGAAATAGCAGTAAGCTGGACCAACAGCTTACTACACACAAACAAAAATAAACTAGCTTAATTTTATCATTGATAAATTAAGGCTTCAAGCTGTACTGAATAATCATACTTAATAATATGCAAAAGATGGACTAGCTATGTTATCAATTATTCTTTTGCTGAAAAAACCTTTAAAAACAAATAAACCAAACGATAAAGGGTGGAGTGATTTTATATGGCGGTATATAGACAAGTACATTGTGAATTTTGGCAGGATGCTTTTGTGTTGGATCTTACTCCAGAAGAAAAGTATTTTTACGTGTACCTTATGACAAACAGCAAGACCACTCAATGCGGTATTTACGAGCTTCCTAAGAGAATTATTGAAACGGAGACTGGATATAACAGAGAAACAGTTGAAAAGCTTCTACAACGATTTACCGAGTATGGAAAAATCCGTTATAACGAAGCAACGAAAGAAATCATCATTTTGAATTGGATTAAATATAACTTCATCAATTCTCCAAAGGTAAAAAAATGTATTGCTAAAGAAGTAGCTCAGGTTAAACATGAACCCTTTAGAAACCTTTATATAACCCTATTAGAACGATATGGATACCGTATAGATGGACTATCTATAGACTTGGGGGAAGAAAAAGAAAAAGAAGAAGAAAAAGAAGAAGAAAAAGAAAAGAATAATAATAACTTGGCTGACAAAATCGATGAAAAAAATTTAGGAAATCAAAATTCCAATGAACCAAAAGATATAGTAGGTCACAAACAACAAGGTCCAAACCCATTTGTTTTCTTTGAACAAAATGGCTTTGGCACAATCGGAAGTTATATTGCAGACAAAATCACAGGATGGATTAATGACCTTTCGCAAGACCTTGTTATTGAAGCTATGAAACTAGCAGTTGAGCAAGGTACAAAAAAATGGGCGTATGTTGAGGCAATATTAAAATCATGGTTTAATGCTGGTCTGAAAACACTGGAACAAGTGAATGCAGCAACATTAGCCCATAAAGAACAACAAATGAAAAGAACGGCTCATGGAGGTCAACATCCAACTAGACAGGAGATATTGCCTCATTGGTTTGAAGATAATCAAAGTCAATCTAGTGAAGGTAAGAATCATGGTGAAACAATTGATTTTGAAGCAGAAAAAGAAAAACTCCTTGAAAGAATGAAAAAATATAAGAGTAAGTAGTCATTCCCCAATCATTAACAGAGCTTAAGGGAGGCATTTGTAATGGCAGATACGAGACAAGTAGCTATGCATAAAGGTATTTCAAATGATCGTGAAACGCTCTCTATTATCACAATATATGAACCTGGTATTAACAAGCAGCAAGTAAAGGTAGAGAATCCCTTTACAAAAAACTGGGGAGTGTTATTGCTAGATAAATCTAATTCAGAGTGGGTTAGGGAGTTATGACGAGGGAAGAAAAGGAACAAATTGAACTTCAAAAGGAAATTATTCGAGAAGATTACGAAGACATAGACATAAAAAAATTACTTGAAAATCAATCAAAATAATATACCAGAAGGTGAAATAAGCTTGAAAGTAGTCCAACCCATTAGAAACGTTGAACAAATCGAAGCTATGAAACTAACACTTTTAAAACAAAGCAAACGCAATTACTTTTTATTCACGATGGGGATTAATACAGGTCTAAGAATTAGTGATCTACTCAAGTTAAGAGTAAAAGATGTAAAAAACCAAAGTCACTTGGTTATTACTGAGCAAAAAACTAAAAAGTCTAACGGATTTAAATTGAACAAGGAACTCCAGAAGCAAACGAGTACACGATCAACTTGAATGACAATGATTATTTATTTAAGTCATTCCGTGGTTCAGACCATATTAAACGATCTCAAGCATGGAAAATCCTAAATGAAGCAGCACAGGAGGTTGGTGTGTCAGAATGCGGTTGTCATTCAACGCGAAAGACGTTCGGATACTTCTTTTACAAGAAATATAAGGATGTCGCCTTACTGCAAGAAATATTTAACCACAGTCATCCTTCAGTTACCTTGCGGTATATAGGAATTAGTCAAGACCTTGTGGATAATGCTGTGGATAATTTTAACTTATAAGACTTATTTTGTATTGTGGTTACAAAAAAATAAATTAGTGTTTAATAACTAGCGCATTTAAAGCACGAGTTTGAGCACAAATGGTATCTATATCGACACATGGTCCAGCATCTTGAATAAATATTCGATAGATATGCAAACCAGTATCAGGATAATCAACCCAAGTTAGGTTAGGGGTTATAGTATCAGTTAAATTATCGTCTTGATTGCTGAATTCTCTTTGTAATCCAATTGTAGCTAAATTTATTGGTGTTCCATTATTGCTAATTCTTTGGAGGATATAATCTATGTTAATATTTACGGGCAAACCCGAACCATCAGTAGTAATTTCTAAAGTAACAACGGAATTTAAATGTATAATATTACCTTTTTTTACCAATATAGGAGGTAAAGTTAAAACAGCCTGAGGCATAAACATAGAGTTGGAAAATAAAGTTAATTTTTCTAATGATTGATCCTTAAATGACTCTAAAGGTTTCTCATTTTTGCATTTGCAATTACTCATAGTTTCACAGTCCTTTTACAGTAATAGTTGTTATTAATAAATGCAAAAAGTTAGAAGATGCAACTGATATATGACCAAGTAAAATATTTTATTTTTATTAAACTCAGAGTAATTTAGTTTGATAAAAAACACCTCCAAAAAATTGAAGGTGTCAAAACAATACATGTTTTCTATTTATTAATTTTTGATTCATTGATAGCGTTCTTAACAGCTAGTTTAATCACCCAATATAAAATAGTTATGCCGATTACGAAAAAAAATAAATAGAAAAATACATTATACATTTTTAGTCCCACTCCTGTTAATAAGGTTTAATTGATAGAAAAATACACATATTGTTTATTATAACAAACAGACACTTGAAAATATTGAATATTAAGGAAACTAAATAAGCATTGTGGTTACTAAAGCAAAAAACGCCCCAAGAATGGAGGGCGTTCACATGAAGAAACTTAGCTTAAACGGATCGTTGCTTTCTGAAAAACTTTCCTATCCAGTATATGATGGCCACAGGTATCACCGAAAGCACAGTTAATACAATAAATGCTAAGATGCCCAATGTTAATCGCTCCAAACATGAATTTTTTATGTTATAGAAATCCTTACCATTTATTATATAGCAAAATATTAGATTGTAAAATTAATGAAACATAATAGCAATTATGTCCATTAGCGAAAGGAGATACGAGGTTGTGAGTAGTAAAGTAAATAAACTTTTGGACAGAGCAGGGCTATGGGAAACATGGTCAAAACGAGCTGAAGCAAAAGGTGATTATGATCGGGCAGGAAATCTTAGAACAAAAGCACTTCAATTGAAAGCTGAAGCACGTCGAATTGAAGAAAAAAATAAAGCTAAGGAAACTTAATGATAGTTTTGGAGAATTAAATGATTTATTCAATGGATAGTTAAACACCATTAGTAAAAAGTTGTATAGATTAACAATCCAATCAGTGCAATAAATAAGATTCGTCCAATAATAATATGAAAAGACTCTACTTTTATCATGGTATTAGACCAGGTTATTAGAAAAGGTCTCTCTTTATCAAACATATATTTAAAGAAAGCAAAAGGTAAACTAATTAATGCGTATATACCAACCAAAATTGGTATTGTAATTAACACCCTAAATATTGTCTTGAATATAGTTTCTATAAATTCCATAAGTTTTTCTTCTCCAAATTAATAATAAAATTATATTTTAGCATATATGGTGACTAATGGAATGATTAGGTCGTGATTTTTAGTAAACACAAGATAGATGGAGGCGATTAGATGGGAAAAACAGTACCAGGAGTACGTGTTACAGAAAGTAATGACGATCTCATTGTTAAAATTGATAAAGAATTGCTAATTAACATTTTTGAAAGTCATCCTGAGATGGTTTATGAGGATTCATCGGGAGATAGAGTACAACATGTGAAAATCAGGGACAAGCAAGTCTTTTTTAATAACCTAAAATATGCAATGACTGAAGTAAAAGATTTCGAAACGGGAGCTACTAGGACAGCATCATTCATGATCGAAATGATGTATTGTCTTTGGGAAGAAGACTTATCTGAATTTATAGAAGATATCTCTGATGATAGATGGGAACTTAAGGATTAGAAAATGATAGTTTATAGCAGGGAGGTTCACCAGTGAAAAGAAAGATTGATGAAATAGATTTGCAGAATAAAAGAAAACTATATGTTGTTAAAAATGGTGAATTGATAGCTCATGATCTTCCAGAGCATGGAGAAACGGTAGTTGTCATGCACCAAGGAGAAGCAAAAGATATCATTACTACCGTTAAAACAAGATTATAAGTCCGACCTGACAACAGGAGGACACTGATCATTACAGCAATTTAGCTGTATGGTTGGTGTTCTTTTTTATATGTAACAAGGAGATGAAAGGAATGAGAACGATCAAAGGAGAGATGGATAAGTGGGCAACTGAAAACCAAGTTAACGTTCACTTACCTAAGAATCGTAAACGAAGGAAGAATGTTAAAAAGAAGAACACTGAAGAACTTTCTACCCGTGAATGGGAAAACCTCATTGATAAATATAAAGATCGTTATTATCGAGGACCTGGTGGAGCTTTTCGTTCAAGATAACAATAGTGAGGAGTGGTCAAATGACAAAGAGTAACAACAAGGAAAATAAAAAGAGACAATTAACATTTGTATTACCTAAGATAGATGCTGGAGCCACAAAAGAACGTGTAGAAGGAGCATTTGAGCAATACAGAATATATTTATTGAGTGTTCCAGAGCAATTTGAACCGAAAGTAACACAATCCTTTTCATTTGTACCATCCTCACCAACGAATGAATTTAGATCATTTACTGAAGATGCTGCTATATCTAAAGTAGATTACGAAATAGAACAAGAGAGATATATACAGAAGGTGCAACGAGCTGTCAATCGATTAAGTTATCAAGAAAGAGCCATCATTATTAAAAGGTATATGAACGAAGAAGATGTATGTGATTATGAGATATATAACGATATAGGTATGAGTGAGAGAAGTTACTACAGGATCAAGAAGCGTGCTTTTTATAAGCTTGCTTTAGCTCTAAGAGTTGAAGTATACGAACAAGAAGAAGGTGATACAGAATGAATTTCGTTCAACCTATCCGAGATCCAGATATGATATTTGAAATTAAACGCTATTTAAAAGAACAGAGTTACCGAAATTACATGTTGTTTGTAACAGGCATTAATTCTGGTCTACGTATATCAGATATTCTTCCTTTACGAGTTAAAGACGCTAAACGATCATATTTCAATATTATAGAAATTAAAACAGAAAAGAAAAAACGTATTGATATGACACCTCAATTACAACGTGAATTCAAGCTTTATATTGAAGGTATGGAAGATCACGAGTATTTGTTTAAGAGTCGTGAAGGGATTAATAAACCCATCGGAAGAAGCATGGCTTATAAGATCCTACGAGATGTTGCAGATTATGTAGGGTTGGATGATATAGGCACACATACATTAAGGAAAACATTCGGTTATCACCTTTACAAGCAAACAGGGGATGTTGCATTATTACAGAAAATATTGAATCACAGTGACCCAGCATTCACGTTAAGGTATATTGGGATAGACCAGGATGCAATGAATAAGGCAATTAAAAACTTTAAAATATAGTTCACTCTCATAAATAGGGTGAGCTTTTATTTTATCTTTATGATCTCTCTAATTCTCTTCAATAAGGTAGTGTGTAACTCATTTTTAGGAAGTGGCATGAGGTTATGTGTATCAAGGCTTTCAGCCTCTAGGGGAATTACACACAATATAAGATATGGGTAACTCATTAATAATAATATAGATATTTTAATCAGTGGCAGAAAAGTGGCAGAAAGCTGGCAGAGCATTAGGGATTTAAGGTGTTATTATGGTATTAGGCAGTTTTACCAATGATCACCTCTCTAATTCTTATTCTCTGTATTTTTTGAAGGGAATTATCTCCTTTTGTAGAATATTGTAGATGAAAGGAGACGGATATTTAATGGGAGAAGAAATTTCTAGTATAGTGTCTGGTTCGTTTATTGCTTTGGGACTAGCAGTAATCCCAGTTATTCTAAAGTATTTTGTATTACCAGTAATAATAGTTATCGTAATAAGCAGATTTATATTAAAACTTCGAGGAAATGTGCTGCAGGGTTTAGTGAGTTTAACTGCGTTAGTGTGTTTGTTTCTCTTTGGAATTTATGGAGTACCAGAAATGCTACAGAATCTATCAGCAAGTTTAAATTAACAAAGAAAATTATAATATATATATTTTACAACTTTATTAGTTATGAAGACAGTCTATCCACAATGGGTAGACTGTTTTATATATATAAAAGTAGGTTCTTTGGGGACTTTAAATTCTTGCGGGTACGCTGAACCCCAAAGCTTAGCTAGTGACAGAGCTGAAAAGGTCATTACCGTTTCTGTTTAAATATAACAATACTGAGGTGTTATTCATGCATGTACAAAACTAAGGAACAAAAGAAAAAGTTCTACAAGTCAGGTGCTTGGCAATCAACAAGGATGAAAGCGTTAGAACGTGATAATTACGAATGCCAGGAATGTAAACGACAAGGAAGAGTCTACACAGACAATCATGATCCAGATAAACATAAACGTTTAGACGTGGACCATATCAAAGAGATCTATACACATCCTGAGTTAGCGTTGGAACTTGATAACCTAGAAACGCTTTGTGTTAAATGCCACAACAAGAAACACAGGCGTTTTTCTAAGAGTAAAAAGAAAGAATGGGATGATGAGAAGTGGTGATAGCCCCCCCATTAAAAGGTTTGGGCTATTCTTCAGAACCACAGGAACGGGGAGGTACTCTACTTTCCAAATTTACAGCAAAAATTCCGTGAATTAATTTATTGGGAAAAATTTCAAGTTGAAAGGAGGGTTGTCGGATGCCAAAAATTAAACGAGGAACTTTAAGAAGGCGGATAGAAAATGACTTGAATACGCAGTTGAAAGAAAAATCTGTTAGAGGGAATCATTATGAAAACTTGATACAAGATTATTTATCATTATGGGATTTAAAGTGTGAATTAATTGATGATATTGAATCTATAGGTATAAAAGTCTCTGGTATGCATGGTCCGAAATCTAACCCTTCTATCAACGATTTGCATAAAACCAATGATCGAATGATTAAGATATTAGATGCACTTGGTTTAAAAGCTTCACCTTTAGAAGATGATGATCAACCAAAGAATAAGCGCTCTGCTAATGATTTAATATGATTAGCAATAAACATGTAGATGAATATATCCGTCAGTATAAATCAGGTGAAATCAAACTGAATAAAGAGCGTGTCATGTTGATTGAATACCTGGAAAAACACATACTAACGAGAAATGACTTATACTTCGATGATGTGATGATTGATAATTTCATCAAGTTTACAGAGAAATGGTACTTCCCTTTACAGTCGTTTCAAAAGTTTTTGGCAGCATTTGTTTTTTTATTCTATAAAGAAGATGATTCAGTATTCTATGAGCAGTTTTTGATCATGATGGCGCGTGGTGCTGGGAAGAATGGATTCATTTCAGCATTAACTCATTTCTTGATTAGTGAGCTTCACGGGATACCAAAATACAACGTGTCAATTGTTGCCAACTCAGAGAAGCAAGCTAAAATGTCTTTTAATGAGGTCTATGACACAATTGAAGGCCAAGGAGTTCTTGAAGATTTATTTTATAAAACTAAAGTAGAAATCAAGAATAACAAAACGAAAAGTTTGATGCAGTTTCACACATCGAACGCAGGAACAAAAGATGGTTTCAGAGATGGATGTGTGATTTACGATGAAATTCACGAATACGAAAATGATGATATTGTAAGTGTATTCTCTAGTGGACTTGGTAAAGTGCCAAATGCTAGGGAATTTTTTATTGGTACAGATGGATTTGTAAGAGAAGGATTTCTCGACAAGACGAAAGAACGAGCATTGAATGTGCTTGAAGGAAAAGAACTTGATGATCCGTTCTTCCCTTTTATCTGCAAGATAGATGATCCCAAAGAATTAGATGATCCTGAACAGTGGGAAAAGGCTAACCCTATGTTCAGCGAGCCTAAAAGCGTATATGCAAAAGGGTTATTTAAAAAGGTTCTCACACAATACAAGCAACTGGCTAATAACCCTTCAAATCGTGAAAAGTTCATGACCAAGAGGATGAATTACCCAGAAGTTGATTTAAACAAAACGGTCGCATCATGGGACGACATATTGGCAACAAACAGACCATTTCCAGAATTGCAACATCGAACTGCAGTTGGTGGTCTTGATTTTGCTAGTATTAAAGACTTTGCTGCAGTTGGATTGTTGTTTAAGGTTGGGGATGATTATGTGTGGAAAACACATTCATTTGTACGACAAGGGTTTTTGGATAATGTAAAGCTAAAGGTGCCAATTAAAGAGTGGGAGAAACAGGGTTTTCTTACGATTTTAGATGAGCCAGTTATTAATATTTCTAACATTGTAAGTTGGTTCGTGAAGATGAGAGAGCAATATGGAGTCAATACAATCGTAGCTGATACTTTTCGTTTAGACCTGGTTAAAACAGCATTAGAAGCAGAAGGGTTTGAATTATTATATATACGGAATCCAAAAGCCATTCATTCTTTACTTGCACCGAGAGTTGAAACCATGTTTGCTAATCATAACATTATTTTTGCTGACAATCCTTTGATGCGTTGGTACACCAATAACGTTTATGTACACATCAAGAAAGACGGCAACAAAGAGTATTTAAAGAAGGATGAAGTTAGGCGTAAGACGGATGGGTTCCATGCGTTTATACATGCCTTGTGGCAAGCAGATAATATTCTGGTGGATGATGTGGACTTCTTTATTGGTGACATAAAATTCTAAAGGGAGGTGAATATAATTGGGTTTTTAGATGCGATATTGAAACGGAATAGCGAGTTAGGCTTTATGTTTGATATTGAAATGTTTGAAGATACATCAAACAGAATTCACATGAAGAAATTAGCCATAGACACATGTATTGCTTTTTTGGGTAGAACCATAAGTCAATCAGAATTTAAAATCAAGAATGGTACCACTCTTGAAAAAGATGAGTTGTATTATCGTTTAAATGTTAGGCCGAATAAAAACATGACCTCAAGCACCTTTTGGGAAACATTTATTCATAAGCTTGTTTATGATAATGAGTGTTTGATTATTCAAGCTGATGATGGGGACCTACTTATTGCTGATGATTTCCAGCATAATGAATATGCAGTTTTAGAGGATACTTTTACGAATGTTACTGTGAAAAATTATCTTTTCAAACGTAGTTTCCGACAAAATGAGGTCTTTCACTTGAAATATCGAAATGAAAAGTTATCACCATTGATTGATGGGTTATTTACTGATTATGGTGACTTGTTCGGTAAAATATTAAACTCTCAAAAAAGAAAAAATCAAATACGCGGCACAGTTGATATGGATATGATAGCTGCAAAAACCCCAGAACATCAAGCCAAACTACAAGAATTTATTAATAATATGTATAAAGCTATTGGAGAGAAAGATATAGCGATTGTTCCACAACAAAAGGGTACTGAGTACAAAGAATTATCAGGTGGAAATGCAAAGAATGGTCAGAGCGTGGATGAGATCAACAAAGTAACGAATGGATTCTTTGATCAAGTAGCAATGGCGATTGGTATCCCTATAAGCCTACTGCATGGTGATATGGCAGACGTAGAAAAACAAACAAAAAACTATATGTTGTTTACGGTCAAGCCCTTGCTAAAAAAGGTTGCAGATGAGGGTAACGTCAAGTTTTTCACCATGGAAGAATACTTGAATGGCCAAAAACTTGAGATTCAGAGTATTTCATATAGGAATCTATTTGACCTTGCAAGTAGTATTGATAAGCTTATTTCTTCTGGAGCCTTTACTGGAAATGAAATTAGACAAGAAGCAGGCTTTGAACCATCGAATGATACTAACTTGGATAAACACTACATCACGAAAAACTATACTGAAATGCAATCTAGTGAAGGAGGTGAGAAGAATGAAGCATAGAATCAAAGGAGACATTGTTAGATGGAATTCTAGCATTTGGGATTTTGACTATCGTATGAAATCCATAAAAGATGATGAGGACATTGAATTGTCAATTAACTCTTATGGAGGCGATGCATTTTTAGGAATAGATATGTGTAATACTTTAAGAGACCACAAAGGTAATGTAACAATTACGATAACTGGTATTGCAGCAAGTGCAGCATCAGTCATTTGTATGGGAGCTGATAAAGTAATAGCACATGCTAATACAATGATTATGGTTCACAATGCTAGTACACTGGCCTATGGGAATGCTAAAGAATTACGGAAGGCTGCTGATAATCTTGATAAAGTGAGTCATTCAGCAATGCAATCTTATCTCAAAAGAGTAGATGCTGATAAGATGAAGGAGTTAATGGATGAAGAAACATATCTCACTGCACAGGATGCATTGGATATCGGGTTAATTGATGAAATTATTAACGCTGAAGTTGAAGAGGTAGAATCAGAAATCTTCGAAAACAAAGCAAAAGAGTTTAATAATAAACTTGTCACAATGCAAGAACCATCAGTTGTAGCTAATAATGCAAATTATGAAGAAATGTTTAATGAATTAAAGAATGAAATAGAACAATTGAAGAAACAATCTCAAAAAGAGCCTGAACAAGAACCTGTGAGAAACAGCAACTTGAGCAAGCTCTTTTTAAATTTATAAAAAATTGGAGGAAAAAAGCATGACAATTACATTTAATAAATCTGAGCAATTTAAAAATGCAAAAGAGAAATTAACAACAGCCCTTTCAAATGCTGAAAGTACAGAATCTGAACAAGCAGAAGCATTTCAAAATTATTTTGATGCATTACAAAACGAAGTAGTAAATTCTGTTCGTTCTCAAGTGAATGATGAAATGTTGGATCGCTCAATTCTTCAACAACGTGGGCAAAACGTTTTAACCTCAGAGGAAACCAAATTCTTTAATGCAGTTGTAGTTGATGGAGGATTTAACGATGATTCAATTCTTCCAGTGACAACGCAAGAGCGTATATTTGAAGATTTAATAACAGAGCATCCTTTACTTTCTGCGTTAGGATTGCAAGATCTGGGAGCTGTAACTCGTTTTATTTATTCTGATCCAACTAAGGCTTATGCATGGGGGCCATTATTCGGAGAAATTAAAGGTCAAATAAATGCAGCGTTTAGAGAAGAACAAATTGGACAAATGAAATTAACAGCATTTGCTGCAATACCAAATGACATGGTTGAACTTGGTCCTATGTGGGTTGAGCGTTATGTCCGTACAGTGTTAGTAGAGTCCTATTCTGTTGGATTAGAATTTGGCTTTGTAAACGGTGGAGGACCTAGTGTTAATCAACCAATTGGACTTATTAAAGACGTTGCTGAAAACGGAGCAGTATCTGACAAAGCATCATCTGGTACACTTACATTTGCTCCTTCTGAAAAGGGCGAAATTGTAGCAGGGGAATTGTACAACGTTATCAAAAAGTTATCTACTGATACTAACGATAAATCACGTAAAGTATTAAACAGAATAGTTATGGTAGTCAATCCTGTGGATGCTATTGGTGTACAAGCTAGGAACACCATTCAAACAGCAAATGGTCAATGGATTATGGCTCTACCTTACAACATTCAACCTGTGGAGTGCGAAGAAGTACCAGTAGGTAAAGCTATCTTCTTTGTAAGAGGAGAATACCTTGCAGCAATTGCTGGTGGGTACAAACTGAAGAAGTTCGACCAAACACTTGCGATTGAAGATGCAACATTATATACAATCAAACAGTTCGCAAACGGTAAACCAAAAGATAATAAAGCAGCATTGGTTTATGATTTAGACATTGATTTTACACCTACAGCTTAAAATGAAAGGAGCGTAATTATAGATGCCTTATAAAGTAATTAATAATTTTATAGATAAAGAAACAAACTCTTTTTATGAGGTTGGAGAAGAGTATCCTAAAGATAACGAGGAACCAACAGAAAAACGAATTGATGAGCTGTCAAAGAAACATCCTAAATATCGGAAAATATTCATTGAGGAAATTGAAAGTGATTTAAAAGATGATGGATCTGATGAGTCTTTTTCTGAAAGTGAATTGAAAAATATGACCAAAAGTGAACAAGAGAAAATAATTATAGATTTAAACGGTGATCCAAAAAGCGCAAAAAACGAAGGAGAACGTATTAAGTTAATCTTGCAACTTCAAACTCCTGTTAAACAGGGGGAATAAGATGAGCATTGCGGATTATATTTTAACAGAATTTAAGGAAAGGATGCATTTAGGTGATGACGAAGATGAAAACCTAAGACGCATCCTTTCTGCGTCTAATAATAGTTTAATTCGTATATGTGGTGATTACGATATTAACACTGATGAGGAATTTAAAGAGCTAGTTTTCGAGCGATCACGATACGTTTACAATGATGCTTTAGAATTCTTTAATACCAACTTTTTAAATCAGATCAATAGTTTAAGTGTATCGAAGGCACTTGAAGAGATCCAATTAGAGGGTGATACAGATGCAGCCGTTTAAATATAAGCCTAAACTGAATTCCGGCCAGTTCAGACATCGAATTACTTTTATTAAAACTGAGATGGTTGAAGATGAACTTGGTCAAAAGATTGAGAAAGATGATGATTACGTAACTTGTTGGTCTGATATTAAGACAATGCAAGGTAGAGAATATTTTGCTGCGTCTGCTGCACATGCTGAAAGAACATCTCGTTTCATCATTCGTTATCGATCTGACATTGATCCTTCTATGAAAATTAGATTTATGGATCGAATTTTTGACATTACTCATCCTCCTATTAATGATAATGAACGTAATCTTACGCTTACTATTATTGCAAAGGAGCGTGTTTAAATGATTAACATTAACGGGTTGCAAAAAGCATTAGAAGAAGAACTACAACAATACCATAATGATGTAAATAAAAAGGTGGAAACGGCTAAAGAAGAGGTTACTAAAGAGCTTGTGTCTACATTAAAGCAACACCCGTCTCCAAAATTAACGGGGAATTATCGCAAGGGATGGCGCATTAAGCGAGTTGGTAATAAAATCATTGTTCACAATAAAACAAACTATCAACTCACTCATTTACTTGAACACGGACACGCAAAAGTTGGCGGTGGTCGTGTGCCACCAATCGTACACATAAGGCCAGCCGAGGAAAAGGCTGTGGATGATTTTGTTAAGAAATTAGAGCGAGGTATAAGCTCATGACTCTTGTGGAATTGAAACAGATATTGGATGCAACAGGCTTACCTATTGCTTATTCGCATTTTAAAGAAACACAATTACCTCCGTATATCTGTTATTTAGCCTCGTATTCTTCTAATTTCATGGCTGATAACAAAGTTTACAAGAATATCGATAATATTCAAATTGAGCTTTACACAACAAAAAAAGATTTAGTTGCTGAAGCTATTATTGAAGCAGCTTTAAATGACAATCAGGTTCCTTGGGAATCAACGGAGACTTTTATTGAGTCTGAACAATTATTTCAAAAAATATACGAAATGAGGTTGATATAAGATGTCCGAAAACAAAGTCACTTTTGGATTAGAAAATGTCCATTATGCAACCTATACTGAAGCAAATGGAACAATTACTTATGACACACCAATTCCTATTCCTGGAGGTGTAGAGCTTACGCTAGATCCACGTGGGGAGCTTACTGAGTTATATGCAGATAATATTTTGTATTACGTTGCGAAAAGTAATCAGGGTTATGATGGAACTTTATCGATTGCTAACATCCCCGAAGAGTTTGCAATCGATTGTTTAGGCGAGATTAAGGATGAAACGGATGGGGTTATTTCTGAAGTGGCGGATGCAAAGACTAAGCCATTTGCATTGCTGTTTGAATTTGACGGAGATATAAAAGCAGTAAGGCATGTTTTGTTCAATTGTACTGCGAATAGACCTTCAGATAAATCATCTACGAAAACAAATAGTTCTGATCCTAACACTAAAGAATTAAAATTCGTCGCAAGTCCACGAACAACAGATAAGCATGTGAAAACAAAAACATCTTCAACCACTAAACAGGAAGTTTATGATGCATGGTATGACGAAGTTTATGAAAAGGCAGATGTTGCATAATGGAAAAAGTGATCCATATTGATGGAAGAGATGTTCGTTTTAAGGCGACTGCGGCAGTACCAATGAGATATAAAGCTCAGTTTGGGAAGGATTATTTTTCTGAAATCCTGAAATTATCCGACTTGAAAGGTAGTAAAGATAAGGTTTTGAAAGAAATTGATTTTGATGTGTTTTATAATATCGCGTGGACAATGGCTAAGACGGCTGATAAGTCCATTGGTGATCCATTAAGTTGGTTAGATGAATTCGAAGAATTTCCAATTATAGAGATTCTTCCAGAGCTTCAAGACATGATCGTGAAAACCTTACAATCTAAAAAAAAGTAAACGAGGGAACTAGCAGTGGAGAAACAATCTCCACTGAAAAGTTCCTTTACTTATGTAAAAAAGCTGAATTGTCAAAGGGTGATCTTGAAGACATGACAATTGGCATGTGCATTGACTTTATTGATGAGACTGTAGAAATGTCAAAGCCACCTGAAAAACGTGTAAGAAAAGCTAGTCAAAGCGACTTTGATGCTTTTTAAAGTGAGGTGAGAACATGGCACAAAGAATAAAAGGTATCACTGTTGAAATTGGCGGTGACACGGTTGGTTTACAAAACTCCTTAAAAGATGTGAATAAAAGAAGTAAACAATTAAATACCGAACTACGAGACGTTGAAAGATTACTTAAGTTTGATCCAGGTAACACTGAATTAGTTGCTCAGAAACAAAAGGTTTTAGCGGATCAAGTGGACAATACAACAGATCGTTTAGATAAATTACGCTTGGCTCAATCTCAAGTGGAAACACAATTTGCACGTGGGGACATTGGCGAAGATCAATATCGTGCCTTTAAGCGTGAAGTCATCGCAACAGAAGGCCAACTTGATAACTTGCGTAAAAAAATGGATGATGTCGGTAAAAGTCGTGGAGCTGATAAGGCTGCAGATGACATTGATAAGGTCGAGAAGGAGTCTAAACAAGCTGAAAAAGCCCTAAAAAAAATGGGAGAAGCATCCGAAACAGCATTTAAAGGTTTAGCTGGAGGAGCTGTAGCAGGAGCAGCAGCAATTGGCGGTCTTGTTGCAGGTATGCAAGATCTGAATAAAGACTTAGCTAAACTAAAAACAAATGCTTCAAATGCAGGTTATGACTTAGAAGGTGTTGAAGAAGGCTTTCAAAAAATTGCGGCTGTATCAGGAGAAACAGACTCAGCAGTAGAAACGATGTCTAACTTAATGGCCACAGACTTTTCAGACCAGCAAATATCTCAAGTGATTGACGAGATAAACGGTGCTGCCATTCGCTTTTCTGACACATTAAAAACAGAAGGAATTGCTGATGGTTTACAAGAGACATTCGCAACAGGTGAAGCTGTTGGCCAGTTTGGTGAATTATTAGAACGTAGTGGTGTAAGCCTGGACACATTCAATGCAGGCTTAGCAGAAGCAAAGAAAAACGGTTCTGAAACTGATTATGTGCTACAGCAACTATCTGAACTAGGCTTATCATCGGCTTATGATGAATACAAAAAACTCAATCCTGAACTCGTTGCTCAACAAGAAGCCCAGTTGGAATTACAAATGGTTTTAGCAGATTTAGCATTAGTGTTAACACCACTTGTAACATTGGTTATCGAATTCTTAACAACGATAGGTGAATGGATAAACGAGAACATTCAATTGGTAAAAAGTTTCGATTCAATTGGTGAAGGGTTAAATGCCGTTGCTAGTACTCTAGTTGATAAAGGGATGTCATTAGTCACCAACCTTGTTGAGGGTATTATTAACAATTTGCCTATGTTTATTGAGACTTGGCAATCATTATTGGCAAGTTCCATTGAAAGGATAGCTGAGTATTTACCTCAATTATTGGATGTCGGGATAGAGCTTGTGGGCACATTAGTAGATGGCTTAAATCAAATGTTACCTAGCTTAGCCCAAGAAGCATTAACCTTAGTTAATGTCATTATTGAAACAGTATTAGATGCAGTACCAAAGTATTTAGATACAGGGTCAGAAGTGCTATCCTCACTGATCGAAGGATTGAGTCAAACATTACCTAATTTAGTTGATATGGCCGTTACTGTTGTAGATACCATTATTGATAAAGTAATCGAGTTGTTACCTGGAATTTTGGAGACTGGTGTTGAAGTATTGTTGGCGCTGATAGACGGGATTCTAGCAACATTACCTGAGTTAACTAAATCAGCAATTGGACTAATAGATAATACTGTGAAAACTTTGGTAGAAAATTTACCAAAGATCATTGAATCAGGTGTAAACATACTTAAGTCGTTAGTAAGTGGGATCATTGACAGAATACCAGAATTAATTAGTGCAGCCATTACATTAGTTGCTGAAATTGTTTCTACAATAGCTAAAAACCTTCCTGACATCTTGTCTGCAGGAGTTGATATATTACTAGAATTAATTGCTGGGATCGTTTCAATCGCGTTCCAACTTGGTGAGGCAATTTTCACAGATATTATCCCTGAAATTGTAGAAACACTTGGAGAAGTGGATCTTTTACAGATCGGAAAAGACATCATTCAAGGACTTATCAACGGGATATTATCTATGGGAGCTGAGTTGTGGGGAGCAGTTAAAGGTATAGGTAATTCTATTATAGACACTTTCACTGGAGATTTAGATATCAACTCACCTTCACGAGTGTTTGAAGGATATGGTAAGAATATAAATGAAGGTCTTATAAAAGGAATAGACAGTACCATTGCAGATGTTGAAAAACAAGCGAAAATATTAGCTGAATCAATTGTTCCAGATATGAAAAAACCTATCAAATCAAGCAAAAAACAACTCGAAGAATTAAGTAAAATAGCAGAAAAAGAAGCGAAAGATCGTTATAAAAGCGTTGAGGAATACATCGAAAAACAACAAGACCGTGAGCAAATAACAGCCGAGGAAGAGGTTGCAATATGGGAATACGTAAAAAATGAATTTGTCTTAAGCCAGGAAGAAAAAAGACAAGCTAGTCTCAATTTAAGAGATGCCAAACGTGTTGTCGATCAGCAAATGTTTGAAAGTGAAAAGGCATGGATAAATGCGCGCAAAGATTTGAACGAACTTTCTCTTACTGAAGAACTCGCAGCATGGGAACAAGTAACAGCAAGGTACGATGAAGGTTCGAGTAAACGCATTGAAGCAGAACAAAATGTATTTCGAGTGCGTGAAGAGATTCATTCTAAGCTTACTGCTGCCAGTGAAGAGTTTCTTTCAAAAACTCAAGAAATCAACTCTAATGTGGAAAAAGAAGAAAAACGACTAAATGGTGTATATGAGAAGGCTGTTGAAGAACGAACAGCATCAATTCGTGATTTTGCAGGGTTGTTTGATGAGGTAGTAAATAAAGCAGATATTACAGGACAACAACTCTTGAAGAACCTTGAAGGTCAAGTTAATCAAATTGATACTTGGTCATCGAGCATAGAAGAACTAGCGAAGCGTGGGATTGATGAAGGTTTACTTGAAGAACTGCGCCAAATGGGGCCGAATGCTCTACCCGAGATACAGGCTTTATTATCTCTTTCTGATGAAAATTTAACTCTTTATGAACAATTATGGAAAGAAAAAAGTTCACTTGCCAGACAACAAGCAGTTGGAGAATTAGAAGGCTTAAAATTAGATACACAGCAAAAAATTAATGAGCTTCATATTAATTCAAAGGGACAATTGGAACTAGTAAAGCTTGATTTTGTTAAAAAAGTTCAAGAAATTAGGGGAGGAACTACCGAAGAGTTTAATGCAATGAAAGATGACCTTCCTAGTATTGGTAAGAATGCAATTGAAGGGCTTATTGATGGTATGAATAGTATGAAATCATCTGTCATTAGCAAGGCGAGAGAAATCGCAGATGCGGTTAGTAGTACAATCGAAAGTGCTTTAGACATTAATTCTCCTTCAAGAGTGATGATGGATGTGGGTAAATGGATTCCTGAAGGGTTAGCTGAAGGGATGGAGAGTAACATCAGTTCTGTAATTGCGGCAACAAACAACATGGCACACGCAGCGATACCTAATATGCAAGATTACCAAAGCTCTCCTGTTTCAAAGACATTTGATCAATCCAAAAAGATGTATAACACAATTAATATAAGTGCTACATCGAGTGATGCTCGTGCAGTTGATAGAGCGTTAAGGAGATTAGCATATGAATTCTAAAGGATGGTGATCGAATGATAATTAAGAATATGACAATAAGCAACAGTCGTGGCGATTCGATTACATTCGATCGCTATTTTCGTTTAGTTGATGATTTTTCCTTAAGTGGATTGACTGCAACTGTAAATTATATAAATGGAACGACAGATGGCTCTCATTATCAAAATACTGTTTTGGATAATAAGGACTTTGAAGTTCCTTTTTTTATTGTTAAAGAAATGACCGATGCCTGGTGGATTGAGGAAAAGAGGAATGATGCATACAAGGTGTTCAACCCGAAGGTTAATCCTATGAGGATTGACATTGTAACGAAAGGAGGAGAAGAATACTACCTTAATGCAAACTTAGAAGGCGCTCCATTATTCCCTACTGGATTTGAAAATAACAACCAGGAGTGGCAGCGAGGATTATTGCAATTTAGTGCAAATGATCCTTATTTCTATAGTAAAAAAGAAGAAAAAGTTGATATTGCATTGTGGGTACCTGATTTTGAGTTTCCTCTCGAAATTCCTGAAGAAGGGATTGAGATGGGACATCGAGATCCTTCATTAATTGTGAATGCATTAAATGAAGGGCAGGAAAGTACTGGTATGTTAGTTCGTTTTAGAGCTTTGGGAACACTCTTGAATCCATCTCTAGTCAATGTTAACACATATGAATCTATCAAATTAAATACAACAATGATTGCAGGAGATGTGATTGAAGTGAGTACCTACAAAAGACGTAAACGAGTCTATTTGATTCGAAATGCTGTTAAGTCCGATGCGTTTAACTCGTTGGATCTATCAAGTAAATTCTTACAACTTGAGATAGGCGATAATCTTTTTAGATTTGATGCAGAAGAAGGGTTGAACAATCTTGAGGTATCTCTGACGTTCACACCGAAATTATTGGGGGTGTAATATGGATCTTTATGTTTTTGATAAAGAGCTAAATAGAGTTGGGGTAATTGATGATTTTATTAAGTCAGAGATACAGCGTCATTATACAAAAATGGGACAATTATATCTGACGGTGGAGGGTAATTCTGAAACAGTTGGGCTATTACAAAAGGGAAGAATTATAGCCAAGGCAGACGATTTATCGCACGGTTATTTAATCCTTACTAGGGGTTATCGAGATGAAAAAAGTACCGAACTTGAGATTATTGCTCCATCTCTAAACACCTTACTTTCTAGACGTTCTTTGTTTGGACAGCAATCATTTTCTGGAAATGTAGAAGATGTTATGAAGTCCTTTGTATTTGTAAATGCGGTCAGTCCTAGTAATGCAAACAGGATAATTCCCAATCTTTTTATATCTAGCAGCACTGGTATTCCAATTTCAGTAACAGAAGGTGGTACTGGTAGTAAGCTGGATGAGTTTTTATATGAGATTGCTAATAAACATGATGTATCCTGGTCTATCTTAATGGACGTACACAGTAAGCAATTCATATTCGATGTCTGGCAAGGAACTGATCGGAGCGCGGAACAATCCATTAATCCACATGTGATCTTTTCGAAAGAACGTGAAAATGTCCTTAAACAGCACTATGTAGAATCCGACAGTGACTATAAAAACGTGGCTATTGTCGCTGGTGAAGGAGAGGGTGCAGTAAGAGAATTAATTACTGTGAATGATGATGTTACAGGGTGGGACCGAGTAGAAATATTTGTAGACGCTAGGGATTTGCAGAGTACTTATGTAGATGAAAATGATGAAGAAGCTACTCTCTCTGCAGCAGAATATCACCAGTTATTATTCGAACGTGGTAAAAGTAAACTTGCTGAATACTCACAGGTTGTCACGTTTGAGAGTGACATAGATTTATATGCTAATGGTGTGTATGGCGAGGATTATTTTTTAGGAGATAAAGTTAGTGTTAAAAATGATGACCTTGGTATTATTTTACACACTAGGATCATATCGACGATTGAAAAGACAACCAGGAAGGGTTCAACACTTAAAATCGATTTTGGGAGTAATATCCCTACCTTTATCGATAAAGTGAAAAGGACGGTGAAAAAATGACAATTAAAAGCGGTATTTTTAACAGCGTGAATGGAGATAGGAGATACAAGGCTGAGGACTTTGCGGCATACTTTGCGACGTTTATTAAAGATGGTGTTTTTCCTAATCCAAGTAATGGCTTTCAGGTGATCGCTAACGGGGATATGACCGTATCATTAAAAGCTGGTCAAGCATGGATTAAAGGCTATTACATCACAAACGACAGTGATTACAACATAACCTTAGATGTTGCAGATGGTGTGTTAAATCGTATTGATCGTATAGGACTAAGATTAGATTTTTTAAATAGAGAAATCCTTCCCGTTGTTATGAAAGGGGAATTTGCGTCAAGCCCTGTTGTTCCAGCATTGCAGAGGGACGCTGATGCGTATGAAATTGCTTTAGCAGATGTGTTAGTAAACAATGGAGCTTTAAGTATTTCACAATCAAACATCAGTGATCAACGGTTTAACACGGATCTATGTGGGATTGTTGCAGGTGCAGTTGATCAGATAGATACAACTAATTTATTTGCACAATATGATGATGAATTTAAAGCATGGTTTGAAACTATAAGAGATACTTTGTCTGGTGATGTAGCTGGCAATTTATCCAACCTAATAACGAGTATAAGCGAGGACGTTTCAGAACATAAGGCAGAAGATGCGACAACAAGCAGAAAAGGTCACGTGCAGTTATCAAGTAGTACATCAAGCACAAGTGAAATGCTAGCGGCAACACCAAAGGCTGTTAAAGCAGCAATGGACAAGGCTAACGAAGCTTTTACGCAAGTCAGTGATGGAAAAATAACAATCGCTACCGCCATTACTGACGTGGATTCTTCTCTTTCCCCAACTGGTAGCGATACATTTGATCAATTAGCTAATACAATTAGAATGATAAACACAGGAAAGAAATGGGCAATTGGGACGGCGACTTATTCAAACGGCGCTGTAACAGCTAGAGGGTTAGATTTCAGACCTAATTATATAATGGTGGTTTTAGCAACATCATATATAATTACTCACTATCCTAATTGGCCAACAAATGACTTTAGAATTGATGGTAGTGGGAATGTAGCGTATACATCTTCAGCCTGGGCTATTTTTAATGATGGCTTCTCAGTAAAAGCGAGTTGGATAGGAACAGGACAATTTATAGCATTTGAGTAAGGGGGATAACATATGGAAGTAGGTAGAAGAATTTATTACGACAAGTCAACCGGTAACATCCTTATTGATACTCAAGAAATATATGGCTTTGTCACAAAAACAACTGTAGATCACGATATTAATTCATACAAAGAGCTTTCTGATAGAAATAGAGAATCTTTTGATTTCATAGAATTAGAATATGGTGAGTATAGACAAGATTTTACAGAATGTAACGGGTATAGAATAAACACAGAAACACTCGAACTTGAATTTAGCTATCCAGATCCAAATGAACCCGAGCCACAAGAACCTGTATATGTACAGCCTTTAACAGAGCAGGTTACCGAACTAAAAACGCAAATCGAGCAAGAGAACACCGATACTCAGTTAGCTATTGCTGAATTAGCAGAGCTTGTAGTGGGAGGGGAGTAAAATGGCGAAAATTTATTATGAGTTAATCAAAAAAGAACTCAGAACAATTAACGATGTGCCTATAAGGTGGCGTGACGATGTACAGACATTAATTGAAGCTGATACTGTACAGTAAGTGGATGATAAAAAATAACCAAACACCCTAGATGGTGTATTTTTTTATGGTTATTTTTACTAAACACAATACCCAAATTATTGTGAAATACGTACTAGCACAAAAAGGAGATTAGAACAATTCTATTGAATAACACTTCATATAATAAAAAAAGTGGGAGTGTTATTTAATGAAAGATAATAATTCAACACAAGATATAGAACAACAATTAAAGAGGTTGGAAAATAATTTATATGCTTTAAATAAAGCATATCAAAGATTACAAAAAGCAATAGATTTAAACCACGAGCAAGAAATATACACTGCTATAGGGGAAACTCTATTATGGACAATGACAACTAATGAATGGCACCAAAGTCACAACCCACAATATAAACGAAGAAGAAATAAAGATGAGAACGGTCAATTACTTTTTGGTTTATTACATGCTTATAACTCAATGAAACATAATATGGAGTTTATAACGATTCATACTAATGAAGGAGGGGTTCAATTTCCAATCTCATTTCCTCTGGAAATTCCCCCTATCTCTGTTCACTGGATGCCAGCTGGTGAAATACTAGACGGTGGAGGATATAAACAAAAAGAGAATTACAAAAGGTATATAGAAGGAAAAGATGTATTGGATTCCTTTAAATTAGCCATGGATTTTTTGCAATCCGAGTATAATAATATATGTAAATAGGGTGTGATAGGATGACGAGAAGATCACAACTTAAAGAACTTGCTAAAAAAATTGGTGAGTTAGAGAAGGAATATAAAGTGAAAATTAGATCTGATAATGGTTACACTGGCGCACTAATAGAAGATAAAGTTGAACATCATGAATATCACTACCATTCTGAAGAAGGTAGAATATCACACTTTGATGGTTGTTGCCATTTAGAACTCGATTAAAGGGTTCTTTTTTTAGTAACCACAATACCCAATATGTTTACTAAAAAATTCAAGCCCTTGTGACAGGGCTTTTTATTATGGGAAGGAGAAAAGTTATGGAGAAATTAGATTTGTTACTTAAGACAGGTGCTACAGCAATAGGTGGAGCTTTAGGCTTCCTGGTAGGGGGATGGTCAAAACTGTTTATTGTCCTATTAATATTTGTAGTTACAGACTATATTAGTGGAATGATAGCAGCACGGATTGAAGATAAACTGAAAAGTAAAGTTGGTTTCATCGGTATTGCAAGGAAAGTAATGATCTTTGTAATTGTTGCTGTGGCACATCAAGTAGACCTAGCGATTGGGAATGGTAATGTCATTCGTGATGCAACTATTTTCTTTTATTTAGCAAATGAACTACTTTCAATTATTGAAAACACTGGAAGAATCGGTGTACCTGTTCCAAGTGTATTAAAAAAAGGTGTAGAAGTTTTAAAGGAGAAAGATGGTGAGCGTAAATGAAAATAATCTTTGATGCAGGGCATGGATATTTCACTCCTGGTAAACGTATACCAGATGGCTCAATGCGAGAATGGGAGTTTAACAGTAAGGTTTGCGAGTACGCAAAAGAATTGTTAATGGGATATGCTGGTGTTATTGTTAAGTTCACTCATGATATCACTGGAAAGTTCGATGTGCCATTAAAGGATCGTACAGATATAGCGAATAAATGGGGAGCTGATGTACTAGTTTCAGTTCATGCTAATGCTGCAGGAAATGGCTGGCATAGTGGCGAAGGTGTTGAAACATATGTAGATTCGTCAAAGCCAAAAGATGCCTATGACCTTGCAGTTAAGGTGCAGAATCAGTTGTTAAGGGAAACTGGACGAAGAAACAGAGGGGTTAAAACAGCAGATTTTCACATGTTACGTGAGTCAAATATGACGGCTATTTTACCTGAGTGTGGATTCATGACAAATAAAGAAGAAGCTGCATTATTGAAAGCTGACTCATATCGTAGAAAATGCGCTCAAGCCATTGTCAACGGACTTGTGGAGCACTATCAGTTACGTAAAATTGTGGTCAATCTAGAGGTTCCGAGTGATTACGCCTATGAATTAGCACTAGCTTTAGAGTGGGCTAAAGAAAACAACATTTCTAATGGTGAACGATTGAACGAACCGTGCACGAGAGCACAACAATTAATAATGTTATATAGATTCTTCAATTTGATGAATAGCTCAAATAAATAAGAATACAGCAAGATATCAACTCCACGAAAAAACAGTCCTACATAGCATGTGGGGCTGTTATATTATTTGTACGTTTGTTATGTCCTCGAGATACTCAAGCCACAATTTATGAAGTTGTTATATACTTCTTCTACAATTTTTTGCAGGCTTTAAATTTCATTTGTAGAAGGTATTTCTATAAATGAAATTTCTGGGAAGGTAGGAAGATAAATAATGAGCTTACGAATGAACAATTACTACAAAACCAAGGGAGATAAAAGGTTTTCTTTTGTTTCTTTCGGAAGTGTAAAAGAATATTTATACGGAAGAAATGAAGGTAGCTATGTCCCTTATTACAACAATGAAACAGTATTAGCCTTATGTGTTGAATATACAGATAAAGTAGTAGATTATTACTTTGTAGAGGAACGCAGTATTTGCCCTTTTGATTTCATGAATGACTGGGGTGAGAATAAGGTAGAATACTATAACTTTGCTGAGGAGCGTAATATGAGCTTCGATAATATCAAAGGAGATTTAACTAAAGATTTTAGTGAGAATATTTCAATTATACGGAGAGACAAAGGGTATTCATTTGATTATTTCCTTTTACTAAAGGATCAATGGTTTCTAGAAAATAATAACGGTTCTTTACTTTCATCAGGTAAAAAAGTTATTTATGTTGATGATATTGAGTTCTTTTTATTTAGTGTAAATAAGAAAAAATTTCCTGAAGGGCCGAAGATTTATTATAACGATAAAACTGTTATAGAATTAGAGATAGCTGAATTGATAGAGTGGGAAAAGAAATCTACACCTAGTGAAGGAATTGAACTATTAAGAAATATTATTGATAATAAGGAAAAAAGACATCTCCAAATAGAGCGAAACCAACAGATACATCTGGCTAGTAGTAATTATCATAATAATTACTATATATATAATAGAAAAACAGAAGAAAAATGGGAAATAATAAACGGTAAGGAAGTTTTAATTGATCATAGTGGTGCAAAACAAAAGACTTAATCTTAATACTTAAAAGTAATATTATAAAATAAATGGACAATCATTAATAAGTATAGATAAGTAAATGTAAAAGCGATAAATAACTGTTGGCGAGATAGCATCTTTGAATGCTGTGATTGTTGGCCGCCCTTTAAAAAACGCATACAAAAAATAACAATTGCATAATATAGAATACAGCAAGATATTCACTCCACGAAAAAACAGCCCTGCAAAGCATGTGGGGCTGTTTCATATTATATGTGATTCCCAGTGTAATCCCATCGACCTTGATCAATACCTCTTTGTCAAACGCTCATTAATCCTGCGAGTTAACCGATACTTTAGCGCGGCTTTCCAAAATCGTTGTGCACCTTCAAAAGATGCTCCAATAGTTTTTTGAGCGTACGGGTACTGTACAAACATATCATCTAGTTCTACGACTTCATAAACTTTTACGTTGTTTTCTTTAAGAACTAGCCCTATTTCTTTCCGTTTTTTTCTTACACTTGATACAACTTGCTTCATATACTTAACATAATCTTCATCTTTTCTCTGATTTCCTGCATCGATTAATTTCTTTTCTAAAATGTGGATTTCTAGGTCAAGATAGATCTTCTCAACAATTATATCTAATAAATCCTCTGATATACTTGGTCTCATTTACAACACCCTTAAATTCTTAAATTACTTGAACATTAATAATGTCTTCAAATTTAATCCTGTGTGTTTCTTCAAAATTATCAACTACTCTAATATTTTTGTTGAGCTGATCTACAAAATGAATATGACCCATACATGGTTTGTAAGATCCATCTTCAAAGTAGGTTACAGTTACTTCTTGCGTAAATTCCATAGCTTCAAGTATTGTATTGTTTATTTCTTCTATTTCATGCTCATCTAAAACAGGTTTTTTTACTTTATAATAATCAGCCTGGGCTTTTTTCATCATCTTCAAGTGTTCAGGCTGTATAAATGCAGGCATCCATTTCATAATTCCTCTATCCTTCAAACGTATCACCTCTGTATTTATTATATACGAAAGTATGTTCGTTTAGTAAAAGAAAAAATAAAATTTTCTAGTGTCCTGTCCACACAATTGATGGAGAAACTTCATATTTTGTTACAGGATGGGTCTAGTTGCTATACTTAACCTTTACTCTTATGGGTAAAGGCTTTTTTATTTTGCATTTATCTATAATATAGTACGTGAATGAAAAGATAATTTTGTCTGAGAGCGTTCTAGCATCACTGATTAATTAGAAAAAGCACTCAATAGATGAGTGCGTTAACTAAAGTTGGGTTGAGTAAACGTTTGATTATTTTGGCAGTTGTCTAATCTAGAATCATATTTATTCTTGTATCCTAAAAAGTAATTCACAATCATTGCACAAACCTATTTTTGAATTACCTTCAATTAAACGATTATCCTCAGAAACATCAGCCTTAACGCTAACTAAACCAACAGAATTATTACAATTGCAATATGGACATTTAATTGTACTCATAATAAATCCCTCCATATTTATTTATATTTTCATCCTTTCCTTAATAAGAGAGATTTAAAATTGTTTTCTAACCACAATGGACATTTTGTAGCATAAATATAGTATTTGATTTGCTCCTCTGTACGAAATTAATTCTCTTTGTTATTAAACTCTTTTTTAATTTTCTTATGACGTTCTTTAAATTCTATCCAATATTCATCATCTTTTGTGATAAGTTCTCTTCTCCTCTTACCTTCCTCTGCTATTCTCTTTCGTAAAGGGGTTATGTCTTTTAATGTATCTCCTTTTCTCTGCTTCTCCACCCAATTTTCCCAGTATTCATAGTCATCAGAATGTCTACCTTTACAATACTCGCAGACAAAAAAGTATTCATTATCCTTAAGAATATTCACAATTATATTTTCTGGTAACTCCTCTATTTCACACCAGGCGTATCTTCTTAAACAATGGTCACACAAAATATCATCATTATCCATTAGTTCCTGGAAATCTTTCTCAAAATCACTCAAATATATCACCTCAAAAAAAATTCGTATTGACCAATTATTAACTTTATTATAGAATGATTTACATTGCAAATAAATATATCTTTTTTTGTATTTATTTTGGTGTGTAGGAATCTTAAAGGGTATAATACATAATTTGGAGGTATACATATGAAGAAATTTTTCGCCCTATTTCTATCAGTAATTTTATTGTTTACGAGTATTCCAGCGTCTACTTTTGCTAATTTAGAAGCTAGTGATGAAGTAAGAGATTTTAGTGTAGAAGTAATTGAAGATTCATCTGAATTAACAGAATTATTAGTGAAACAAGTAGATATTGAAAACGAATCATTAACTATTAAAATATCTAAAAATCAAAAGGAAAACACTTTTGAATCTTTCGTAACAATTGATAAAGAAGTACATCCTTTTCAAAGTTATTTCATTGAAAAATTAGATAAAAAATTTGATGCTCAAGAATTTGCAACTACATTGGAAGAAGTTCTTGATGGAAAAGAAGACTCTGATTATCTTGTTAAATATTATAAAAAAGTTTTTAAACTTAAATATAAAAACAAAGATAAAAACAGTTCTTCTGCTGAAATTTCAGATGAATTATTAACAAAATCTACACCAATTCCTCAGGATGGGACTGTGTCAGCGGCATCTGTATCAGCACAAGCTTTTTGGTTTATACCTCTTGCCATAGGAGCTTTAGACGCGACAGCAGCAGCAGCTCTTGCAAATGCAGCAGTTAACATTTTAGGTATAGGAGCAGTAATCTATGTTGACGATGTTCTACAAGAAAGAATTAATACCAGTAACAAAGAAAATGCGGTTCAAGAGACAGGAACAACAGCAACAAATTGGGCTGATTTTACAAGCTATGCAGATGCAATAACAACTAGTGCTACTAAACATATGACGCTTTCTGCGGTTCAAACCATCGCTAACCGTATAAAAAATGATGATAATAATGATATGGATGTAAGAGTATATATGTCCACTCATGAAAAAGATACAGTAATGATTGTAGCTAATATTACTAGTAGCTTAACAACCACAGTAAACCGTCACCTAGCAAATTATGTAGGTGGAACTAAAAAGGACTCTAGTTATCGAGATGAGACGCTTAACTTAAATGGATACACAGTATTTTTGCTTTATGATCATTCATCTGAAAAAATATTTCACGCGCACTTCGTGCGATCATCAGACAGAATCAGAGAAACAACTTACATGAGATATAATAATAACCTTGACTTGCAGATATTCCCTAGTGTGATTTATACAAGAAAATACAATTACTATGCTGCAAGAAATGAAACAGAAAGACTTGAATCAGAAAAATTCCATATAAATGCAAGAAATAACAGAAATTTATTAGAAGATTCTAAAGGTAAGCCATCAGTAGTTCGATATAAATAATATTCAAAAAGTGAGTCAAAAATTTTCCTGCACATCAAAATTAAATTAGTTTAGGGGCATTTCAAAGCGCATAAATTGGCTATTGGATGCCCCTTTTCATATTCACTTGCTAGTTTAGTAACCACAAGTGATAGTAAGTCCATCAGATAATTCAAGAGGACAGCCGTTCTCAAGTCGAGAGACCGAACCTGTGGTAATCTTATCTATCTCTGAACAAACAAAAACTCGAGGGAGAGTATTCCTCGGGATTTTAATATTTATTCCCCTTTTTATTGAGTGGGGGATAAGGAGGGTAGCATTTAGGAATTGCACCATCCAAAATAGCAAAGGACTGTACTAGATGCACAGTCCATGTTTTCTTTCCATTGCCTTTTCTTCATCTAACGTCTAAAACCTAAAGAAACACTCCCGATTGTATTTATGATTTTTTGTTTTTTGCTATTTGTAAGGATCCGTATATCACTCATAGTGTTCCATTATTATTAATGATACTAAAATAATAAAGTTTCATGATGATGCTTCAACATATGAAGTGGATAAGGGTGATTTACAAAGGATTCAAACGTTACTGTAATGTTACGTAACAAATGAACGGCATAAACAATTTGATCCTGATTTTCTACATCACCTTCATAAGACTGAAACTGTAGTTTCATCGGTAGTCGATTTACGTATAGTTTGTTATTTTCTAACTTACTTACAGAATTTTTTGCATTTGTATCTGTAGGCATTTTTGAGGCTACAGAATAATAACCATCTAACGTTTTTGCAAGAAATGTTCCCTTGGAAGGAACCTCCTTAGTTCGAAAGTAAGAAATATATGGCACGTTATGTGTATTTAATTCATATGTAACAATGCTAAGGTGATCATCACCTTCGCTTTTTGTATAATTCTTTCTATCAAAAATGACAATAGGTTGAATGTTATCGATTTGATGGACAAGTCCTTTCCAAAACAAGGTGAAACTTCGAGTGGCATGTTTAGATATTTTTCGCTGTTGACCAATAGTTAAATAGGCAATTGACTCATCTAAGGTCAGCCAATCTGTTTCCTCATATCGAACGTGTAAGACTCCTTTATAAAATCGGGCTATAGTATAAATATGATGCATTTTACGTCCCTTACCGACCTCTAGTAAATAAGGCATGTAAAAGACATATTTATTCAATACTTCTTCATATGACTGTATATGTTGATTAAGGAATCCTCTTGTTGCAAATATATCTTGTAATGAACTGATTAGCCTATGCTCAATGGTTTCATCTTTCCCATAAAAACACTGAGTTAAGATGTGATTATCAAGAAAACCTAGCTTTATCGCTTGTTTCGGGTCTGTATGAGCGTTAAACCCGTCATATTCGCCAATCTCTATTAAGGCATGAGAATAAGAGGGGAAAGTAGTACCTAGTTGTTTTACTCTATCCTTCCGTTCTAAGATTGCTTCTCTATGTTTACTAGAGGACTCACATAACATTGGACCAAATAATTCAGAATCCCAGGAATGATACACAAATTCAACTGAAAAATCAGGTAAAACTGGTATTAACCCATCATCTGACTGTGCAATTAGGTTGAATTTGTTTTTTTGTTTAGGTGATTGTTCGATTTTGTAGTTTGAACTACCTTTTTGCTGTTTTCTATTAAACAAGTTCGCTATGGCTGATTGTAGTTCTTCTTTAATTTGTTTTCTAGTGGAATAGACATGAATATGAATTGCTTTGTCCAATAGGTATTCCTTTTGTTTTTCACTTATATCTACTCTTACCTTACCATCCTTATAAGATGTACTCATATTTGAAGCATCCCAATTAGTTTTGTTTAATTTTTCGGGTGATTTTAACAAGGTAAAAGTAGGAAAGATAGTTCGAGTTAAACAGAATAAATTGTAATGATCAACGATATTCAACCCGGAATCTATATGATTCCCGTTTTTTCCTTTATCTTCTGATAAATATGGAATCAGAACCATCGTTAGAGAAGGATTCTGATAATCTGGAAGCTTCGTTAAAATGGTATCTAAATCATCTAACTCTAAGCGGTTCTTCTTTAACCAATTTAGAGTTGTACGTTCATGAGTATAACGTGCGGATTTCCCTTTTTTCTCAATTGATAACCGTAACATATGGTGAGCACTCCAAGTTGGGTTCATTATATAAAAGGAGCGTTTGTCATAAGACTTCTTCATTGGGTTAAAGTGAAACTGTTTGTTAGGATGTAGACCTATTAACCATCTACGCAAGGAAAAATATACATGGACATGCCATTCACCAAGAGTATAGATAATATCAAAACGACAAACAATCGATGCCTTTTGTTCTGTTTTAGTTTTTATAGGTAAAGTAATTGGCTTGGAGACCACTTCATACGATTTCCCGTTATGAGATTTATACCATGTCGTTGGATAAAGTACATCTGTACCGACCTGACCGAAGTGAGTAGGAATCTTTCTTTCAATCATAGCCGATGAAAGGTACCCTTTCATAAAAGATATGAAAGTACTGTTATCTTGTGAAAATAGAGAAGATACTTCTATTTCATGGTATGGCAGTTCGGCGTGTTTAACGGAAGAAGGTAGTAAAGTGAAGGAATCATCATCATCTTCTAAGCAGCCTTCAATCCATCGGTAAAACTCCCAGTACAAAACTTCTACGTCTCCTTGAGATGAAATGGTTAAATACATCCATGGATCTTCTCCTTGTATAGAAGCGGGTGAAAGATGAATGGAAATAATAGAAGGATAGAGGCCTTCTATTATTGTACGAAAATCACTGAATGTAAACCTGTTGTTACGATATTCAAAACTAAATGAATGTAAGAACTGTATCATTTCAGAAGGTAAATAAACTGCTAGTACCTTCTGCTCAGCAAAATTTTCAGGTTTTATCATAAAACCATGAGGTTGAATTTTAGAAGTAGAATTCGTATTTGACATATTTTAGGTCCTTTCTCACAGTGCCCTCTGCAAAGGTAACAGAAGGCACATTGTACTCTAATAAGGTGGAGTATAGGCGTGGTACTTAGGTGAAAACGAATTCTCCACGCTTTCAATAAACGGTAGATATAATTGATTGATAATATTATCGTGATGCTGAGTTAGAATCTTGTACCATTCTTCAAGTAAATTATTACTGTTCTTTTCAGTTACATCTTTAATACGATTAAATGAAAATTTAGCATCCACATAGTGAACTCGTGCGTCAGTGTTTCCTCGTAAGGTTCGACCAATCATCTGCCAAACATTAACGAAGGTATACCATGAAATAATATGACGAACTTCTTCATCAAGCGTGTCAAATGCTTCTTCATTTGCAATCAACTTTTCAAAGGTGCTGTTAGCTCTTTTCACTACATGACTAATACCATCACCAAAATATTTTCCTTGGGCAGTAGCTTCTTCTACCAAAGTGGGAAGGTATCCATTAATAATAGAAATGGCATTGGATACATTTTCTGTTACAAGATAGGGGCGTACCATAAACAAGACTGACCCAAAATACGAATAAAAGCTATTTTTCTGAAGAATGTTGTATCCACGGTTAATCGATTGTAAAGGTACGATTAACACATCGATATCTTTTTCAGCACTATAAATAACCTCATCTCGGATCATCATGTCGGATTCAGGTTCTTGGGTTAAAGCTTGTACTTTATCACGAAAAAAAGGAAATAAAGCTTCGTATACCCATTTTGATTGTTCATAGGAATTGACCACTACGAGGACTTTTCGACCTTTGTTAATGTCTTTCTCTGATAATTCCCAATAGTAGAGTTCCTCTCTAATTAGTGAAACGATTTGTTGACTTAACCGCTGAAGTCGAGCTTTTTTCTTGTTCTCCGAACTACCTGAAATAAAGATAGGTTTATGATCTTGATTCACAAAAACGTGCGAAAACTGCTCTAGCTTAGGTAAAGTCTTGATCTTGGACTTAAGAACGTATGAAATGGGTACGTCAACATGATAGTGGGTAGAACCTATTGCATAGCTAGTACCGGATAAAAAGACCACACATGTTTCCTGTTTATCTCGATATTGATACAAATCTCCCCAATTAGTTAGAGCTGATCTACCTACACCTAAATACTGATAGACTTCAAAAGTACCAAATTGTTGAGAAGATGGATTCCCTTTAAAGTAATATTGAAAACGACGCATAGTAAGGGCATCAGGAATAAAAGGTAAATATTTATAGATGTGTTGATATATAACATTAATTAACTCATCAAAATTACTGTTTGTTCGTATTTCTACATAATCTTTTAATTGTAGAATTTCATAGAAACAGGTATCAAATACATAAAAATACAGATATAAAGCAAACTTTACCAAATCATCTTCTTCTGGTTCTTTAGGAATTGAGCCATTTATATTTGGCAAAACATAATTCATTAAGAAATCCCTAGAAACGTTTATTTCTTTTTCGAATTTTTCTACTTCTTTTCGATCGTAATTGGGATCCATTTTTATTGCTTCAATTTTGTCTAATTGGGAGGCTACTAAATCTAGATATTCCTCAGTGTTAAAGCGTTCTTGATCGAAGAACCACTGAAAAAGCGGATTTTTCATGACATCTTCATCTCTTTGCATATCAAACCATTTTCTTGTTACATTAGATAGAAGAAGCTGAGGAGAAAACGTACGCTTTTTTAAAAAGTGACGGACAGACTCTTTATTTTGAATCAGTCCAAAAATTAGATTTTTAGAACGATCCGCTAACTGTAGATAGCGACGGAAACGTAATATGTTCCCATCATTTTGGATCTTTTGATTTTGATCAAATAATTCAAAAGCCTTTTGCCTTAATTTCTCAAAGGTTTGTTCATGGTTCCCAAACAATTTGTTGTCATTGTTATACATGCTATCAAAAGTTTCTTGTATACCATCTGCTTCATCTACAAAAATGACATCCATATAGATATTCATTAAATCATAATACGTTTTTTGCTGAGGATTAAGAAATAAATATGGTGCTGATTGTTGAATTGCGGGTGACGTTCCTACCCATACATCCGCTTCTGTTAATTGTCGTTCCGCTTCAAAATGACCACAAGTTAAATAAAGGGGACATAAATATTTGTCTTTGTCTTTGTCTTTCGAAGTAATGAGGCTTGTACATGGATAATTTTTTAGCGGTTCGGTTGGATCTGCATTTTTAGAAAATGCATCAACAATACATACTCCACCAAAAAAACTTAAGACATAATTCATCGCTAGTTCTGACAAGATATGTTTACTTCCATCAGATGTACGTGTTACTTTGCGAATAAATTGCTGTAAGTGACTATCTAAATTCGTCTTTCCGACAATCGGGACAGCTTTAATACCCACTAAGTATAGATCATAAACCCATTTGAGTGTGTCGGTAGTATTTATTGTTACAATGCCACATTTATTTCCTTTTTGAACTAATCGAAAAGTTTCTAACTGAATGAATGTTGTTTTTCCAGCTCCAACAAGTCCTGCAATTCCAACCTTGGTATCGTATTCGAAAGTTTGATTTGTTGAATTGACAGGAATAAGGGTGATGCTTTTTTGTCGTTCTTGCCAATAGGAAGTATTACTATCGTTTTTCCCTATTGAAGCAGCTATTTCTAACCGCTTTTGATCCATGTCTTTTGCAACTTCATCCCAATGGGTTTCTCCTTCTAATGATAAAGAAAAAGTAGAGTGAGGTTGCTTTTTTCGACCACGAATTAATAAATGAGAGCCGCTTTTTAACACATCATCACCATGCTCCAACCAATGGGTTGCAAAGCGGTTAGAATTTCCTGGGTGAGCTAGACAGTTATGACTTAGTGTAGTAAATGTCCCTTTTTTTTCATCTTTATAATTACGCCAAAAGGAAATAGGCATGTACAAATCAGAAAATTCTGGTATGATGGGATCTCGCATGATATGAGAAAAACGTAGTATCTCATCATATAAACTAAACCTTTGTTGCAAGACTGATGGGATTTGTCTTTGTAATTGGATCACTTTTGGGTCGTTAGAGCCGCTTTTTTCGTATGCACGAAACAGCGTAGAGATTAAAAGGTAACGATTGAACTTATATTGCCACGTCGTTTTGGATGATCGTTTTTTAAAATAAATCCGAAGAACTTGTATTTGTTCAAAATCAATTGGCTGCGGAATTAAAGCATCTATCCCCATAAATATCGAATATACATTAGAAGCGGTTAAGGGAATATTCGGATAGTTTTTTTCGAAAGCATAGCACGACAATTCTACTTCAGCTAGCATATTAAAATCTGATTTATCTAGTGATTGAGAATCGATTTGTTGCCACTCTTCTTTTAATGGTTTAAGAAAATCCTCTTGCCTCTTATATAGATACTTAAACATTGATAATCTATTTGACATGTAGAACCTCTCTAGTAGTAAGCCATTTTTCAATTTCTTTGAACTTTAAGACCATTAGTTTAGGTGTGTTTAATCTTTTGTTTATGAAATCGATATAAGGTTTTGATTTATTATCGGGTACTGCAATTATTGTTGTATAGGAAGGGTGATATTTATTTCTTTCAATTTCTTTCTTTAATTCTGTTAATAGATCGAATGCACTACGATAATTTTTTACGTCTATAAATAGTGAATTCCCATGAAAATCAATCATTAAATCTCCGTACCGTTCAAGATTAGGATATAATTGGACGATTGCACCTTTTTTTTCTAATCTTGTTTTTAATTCCATCTCCCACAATCCAGAAATAACTGTAGATAATTGAACCGCTTTTTTAGTTCTAAGTTCCGCTCCATCACCAATTAAAGAACCTAAAGTAGACCTTACATCAAAGTGCTCTTCACAATCTTTGGTTAAACAACGGTAATGGCTATCAGTTATTTTCTTCATAGTCCAATCACAACGAGGACAAGGAACATAGTCAGGATTTGTTATTGGTTCATAACAACCATAAAGGAAGTCTTCAAGTTTATTGTTTTGTAATTCTTTTCTCATAAAACCCTTTAAATATTTTATTGTTAGCCGTGGGTGTTGTTGAATGAAAAGTCGGAATTTTGTGTATAATTGTTGGGCGTTATCTAATTGATGTTCATATTGACGACAGAATAATAATGCTTTAGCTACAGCACTACTTTGATATTCAAAACGTGATTTTCGTTCAGCATAAATATAGTGACAATCATCTGTTAGACCGTAATCGTCTAGGAAGCAAAAATCTTCTAGTTTTAAGTCATTTAAATCTTTTTTAGTAAAAATGCCTTCTCCCCATTGGGAAAGCGGTGTTTTAAACAATTTTAACAATTTCTGATAATTATTAGGAAATAATTCTCGGTTTCGATCCTCTGGATATTTACCAGTGAATCGTCTGTCGCTACTTAAATATCGTTTCACGATTTCGGTATGTATTTCTTTCAATGGCTTATACGTTGGTAATTCCTCTGGATGACGATCTAAATATTCCAACGTTTCGGTAATTTTTAAGATTAAGTCTATAGGATCCTTATTGAATACTTCCACAGTTAAAATCCTTTCAATGTATACTCTTACAATAAAATTATTGATACGAACAAAAATAATACTAAACCACTATATAATTATAAGAAAGTGGTAAATAAAGGAAAATGATAGGAATTGGAAAAAATTGAACCTAGACAGCTATGAAGAATATACTCAAAGAGAACTATGTTAATTAAAAGCAGCACAGTATTTACAGAATATTGTAGGTTTTTACATCACTTTGATATGGAAAGTAGCCTAGTAGAAGAATTTATTTGCTTGGCTTTAGGAGGTTTAATTTTTTGTCAAATATAAATGATTCTATACATTGTGAATTTATCAAGGTTTTGGAGAGTGGTAATTAATTTATTTTCTTATTGTTAAATTCAGAACTAATAAACACAAGTTATAAAAAAGTATATATAATGAAGGTTTATGTTTTAGGAGTATTAAAATACAGATAACAAATAGGTGCAAATTCTTCAGTACCAATATCGGTTAATAAACCGATAACTTTATCAGGAATCGTATACCTTTGATTGAGGTACCTTAGTGCAGCAGCGAGTTCTCCATCTGCACCACCGTATTGTTCAATGAGGTACTTTGCAAGTACTGGATTACATGTACTAACCTTTACTGGGTATTGTAGTTTTTTTTCATATATCCACATATCGTAAGAACACACTCCTTTTAACTTATGTCATTTGTTATATTTGCCATGGCCAAGGAGATTCGTTCCAATTCCATGGGTAGCCAGCATAGCTATTTCCATATTGTTGCAAAGGACCGTAAATAGGCTCAAGTTGTTTTGTTACTTGGTGTTTTTTTGTTACATAATGATTGAATTGTTGAATTGCTTCATAGTCTCCAGGGTGTGTATCTAAGTACAAAGATAATTCAAGGAGCACAAAATCTATCGACTGCAGTTCCTCCATCAGTGAATAAAATTGTTCCGGTAATTGTTTATTCATTGTGATTCTCCCCGCTCTTCTACCTCATTTGGACCATAGTATGGATCATAAAAGATAGGCCATAATGTTCCTTTTCTTAATGCTTCTTTTGCTGAATATTGTGGTAGCCGGTTTGGTTGGAATGTTATATATAGATTAGGTGGGGTAACGAAATATTTTTCGTATATGGGGTTACACGGATCATGTGGGCTAATATACGGATGATATGATTTTCTAAAAGTAACCATTGATAACCTCCCTGTTTAAATTCTTTTTCAAAGTATCATTCCATTTTTATGTTTTATTTTAAGGTTTCATGCCCACAGAATAAAAAAACATATACTTATAGGAGGAAAACTATTTTCTTTGTAGTATAATATATTATAGAGATATTATAGAATAGAGGTGTTTTTTATGTTTGTAAAGAGCCTACTTATCCCAAAAAGTAAATGTATATCGGTAGCTCATGATGAGTCTATCCAAACAGCTTTGAAGAAATTAAATGATCATCAGATTGATGCACTACCTATCGTAATGAACGAAAGTTATGTTGGTACCTTAACCCGATATCAAATATATGAAAGTTACTTTCAATCAACGTATAGCAAAGAAGAGTTTTTATCGAAAACGACAGCAAGTGAATTAGCTACTCATCAGGATACATACCTAGAAGGTGAAGAGGTTTTTGAAAAGACGTTAGTCCAATTAAAAGATTTTCCTTTGCTAGCAGTTGTAGACGAAGATAAAACATTTTTAGGGATTGTCACTCGTTATGATGTATTGAAACAGTTCCAAAGTGCATTTGGCATGCAAAAACCTGGTGTTAGAATTGCGTTTTCATCTGTAGAAACTGAAGGAAGAATAGCTAGGTTAGCAGAAATAGCAAGGAGTTTCCATGAGCACATTATTTCATTGGTCACTTTTGACGAGACAGATAAGTTAGTTCGAAGAATTGTCATGAAAATTGAAAAAAAGGACAATATTGATAAATTTGTTGCGAAGTTAGAGCAATCTGGTTTCCGCGTTCTAGATATATACGAAGACTAAGCCTTTCTATGTTCATGATTTAATCCTTCCATACATAAATGTAGTATGGGGGTTTTTTTTATGTTAATGAAAATAATGAGTTTAATTACCGGTTTTTTATGTGGCTATGTCTTTATTCGTTGGATTCCAATTGAATCTCCAGTGACTTTGTCAGGACTTTTAAACAACCTTATATTTGATCCGTTAAAGTTCATTGCTGCGATGATCTGCTTTTTTGTAGGTTTTATTTGTAATGCCTTTTTAATAAGAAGTGCTATTGAACAAACTTATTTAATCTTCAAAAAAAATAAAGTTTCTTTTCTTGATATTGCTTTATCCTACGCGGTTTTACCTAGCTTTTACTTGTTATTTAATATGGGGTACTGGCAATCATTAATTTATTTATGCTTTGCTGTGATTTATGGTATGATCTCAATAGACTTGAAGAGGAACTCAGTTATTGAGCTAAATCGTTAGGGAGGAAACATGATTTTTTTTGTTATCACAATAATTTTATTAGGATTTTTAATTAGCTATATGTTTTATGAGGCGTTTCAAAACAATGTGAGAGAAATTACTCTTGAATTCAACACCTTTCCTGCTAGCATAGATTCATTTAAGATGTTTTTTATTTCAGATATTCATCGTAGAAATATTGCTGACGAGATTATTAACAAAGTTAAAGGGGAAGTTGATTGTGTAGTCATAGGTGGGGATTTAATGGAGAAAGGTGTCCCCTTTTCTAGAGTAAAGGCTAACCTTCAGAAATTAAAGGAAGTCGGACCGATTTATTTCGTATGGGGAAATAATGATTATGAAGTTGATTATCACCAATTAGATGCCTTACTCCTTGATTACGGAGTGAAAATATTAGACAATACAGCGGAGACCTTAGAATCGGCACAAGGTGAAAAGATAATTATGATTGGTGTCGATGACATGACATATATGCGCGATCGAGTTGATCTAGCACTATTAGACGCTGAGCAAGATGGGTTTAAAATTTTGATAAGTCATAATCCAAAGATTATCCAAAAAATAACGATGGAAGATGATATTAAACTGATTTTGAGTGGACATACTCATGGGGGTCAAATACGTTTTCTTAAATGGGGACTTTATGAAAAAGGCAAATTAAGAAAGGTCGATTCAACCAATATACTCGTTAGTAACGGCTATGGAACGACAGGTTTACCTCTTAGGCTAGGAGCTCCTTCTGAAACACATCTTATAACGTTAAAAAAATGTGATGAATGAACGGTAGGTATTATTCATACATGAGGAAGAAACTTGCTTAATTAATGACAAAATGCTTGTATTTATTATACAAAACATTGTAAACTGATAATTAAATCTAAGAACCTTTTGTTCGATTGAACATAAACTATAAGAAACTTGAGGATGTGTAGGTGGGGAGAGCTGATTATGAGACTCGAGCGTTTGAACTACAATAAGATTAAAATTTTCCTAACATTTGATGATTTAGTCGATCGTGGTTTGACAAAAGATGATCTATGGCAGGATTCTATAAAAGTCCAGCAATTATTCCGTGACATGATTGATGAAGCAAGTGAAGAGCTGGGTTTTGAAGCAAATGGATCAATAGCAGTTGAAATATTCTCCATACCAGCTCAAGGAATGGTCGTTATTGTAACGAAAGACCATGCAGATGTGGATGTAGATGATGAATTTTTAGATGACTATATCGAAATGAAGGTTACTTTAGATGAAAGCGATGATTTATTTTATGAGTTTTCATCAATTGAAGATGTTATTCAGTTAGCAGGACGACTATTTTTGTTAAACATTACCGACGGAAAATTATATTCGTATAATAATCGTTTTTATATTCACTTTGATGAAAAAATTGACTTGTATAAAGAGCATTTTATCGCAGTTGTAGCTGAGTTTGGAAATCCTGCAACGATTACTACACATCGTGTTCATGAATACGGTAAGTTACTAATGGATGAAAATGCCATACAGCAACTTTATGAGTATTTTATCAAAAAGTAAAAGTCCTTTTTATTTTTTAAATAAAGAGGCTTTTTCTTGTGGAAAAAACAAAAATGAAACCGATTACATTTTTGGGTATAAAAATTAAGAAACTTGTTTTTTTCATCTTGCATTCTATGTAAGAAGGTGTATACTATGTCATGAAAGGTGGACACTAACCTTTAAAAAGTGTTGTTACAAATAAGGGATAAAAAGAACGGAAATGAAACTGAGGTAGGCACATAATAATTGCCATGTCATTTGACAACCGTTGAATCAGTATACTGTGAAGTATATTTGAAAAGCCTTTTTCCGGTTTTTTGACATCCTCTATAAGTGATTTTTTTCTAGGAGGTTTATCAATGGTAGCCGATAATAACACCGCTGGTGAGCATGGTAAAGAAGACAAACTAGATGTCCTAAAATCAACACAGACTGTAATACATAAAGCTTTAGATAAGTTAGGATATCCTGAAGAAGTTTATGAGCTATTAAAAGAACCAATTCGTATGATGACAGTGAAAATTCCGGTAAGAATGGATGATGGGTCAGTTAAAATTTTTACTGGTTATCGAGCACAACATAATGATGCAGTCGGACCAACAAAAGGGGGTATTCGATTTCATCCAAATGTAACTGAAAAAGAAGTTAAAGCGCTGTCAATTTGGATGAGTTTGAAGTGTGGTATTGTTGATTTACCTTATGGTGGAGGAAAGGGAGGCATCGTTTGTGATCCTCGAGATATGTCTTTTCGAGAATTAGAGCGGTTAAGTAGAGGGTATGTACGTGCCATTAGTCAAATTGTCGGACCTACAAAAGATATTCCAGCACCTGATGTATTTACCAATTCACAAATCATGGCTTGGATGATGGATGAATATAGCCGCATAGATGAATTTAATTCACCAGGATTTATTACTGGAAAGCCTTTAGTTTTAGGTGGCTCACACGGTCGTGAATCTGCAACAGCTAAAGGGGTTACAATCTGTATACGTGAAGCCGCTAACAAAAAAGGTATTGATATTGAGGGTGCCCGAGTAGTAGTTCAAGGGTTTGGTAATGCAGGGAGCTATTTATCAAAGTTCATGAATGATGCAGGCGCAAAAATTGTAGGTATTTCAGATGCATATGGCGCTCTTTATGATCCAGATGGTTTAGATATTGATTACTTACTTGACAGAAGAGACAGCTTCGGAACAGTAACGAAGCTATTTAATAATACAATTACGAATAAAGAATTATTGGAACTTGATTGTGATATATTGGTACCAGCTGCAATTGAAAATCAGATTACTGAGCAAAACGCTCATAATATTAAAGCTAGTATTGTTGTAGAAGCTGCTAATGGTCCTACGACAATTGAGGCGACTGAAATATTATCAAAACGTGATATACTACTTGTTCCTGACGTATTAGCAAGTGCAGGTGGTGTTACAGTATCGTATTTTGAATGGGTACAAAATAATCAAGGTTATTATTGGACAGAAGAGGAAGTAGAAGAAAAGCTTGAGAAAGTAATTGTGAAATCATTTAATAATATATATGAAACATCAAAAACGCGCAGAGTCGATATGAGGCTAGCTGCATATATGGTTGGCGTTCGTAAAATGGCGGAAGCCTCACGCTTCCGTGGCTGGATTTAAGGTCAACCAAAATTTAAAAATATGTATAATTAATAACGTTAATGTAAATATCGTTGCATGTAATTATAAAATCCCCTATCATTTTGATAGGGGATTTGCTTTTGGAATCTGTGATTCTGAACGCAGATCAAAAGCATCACGAGTTGTCTAGTTAAACCATCTATCCCTTTAAGAATTAACGACATATCAACTGAATAACGTACTTCATAAACTGTACCTCCAGAGCTAATGGGCAGGGAGGTGAGTATTCGTATATATTCAGCAAGGAGTGAAATATCATGCAAAAGGAAGACGTAATAATTGTAGGTGGTGGACCATGTGGTTTGGCGGCAGCTATATCGCTACAATCTAAGGGTTTTTCTCCACTTATTATTGAAAAAGGTAATATTGTTAATGCAATTTATCATTATCCTACACACCAAACCTTTTTTAGTTCTAGTGAAAGGTTAGAGATAGGAGATGTACCTTTTATAACAGAAAACCGTAAGCCAGTTAGAAACCAAGCATTAGCTTATTATCGAGAAGTAGTCATTAGAAAAAATTTACGAGTGAATACATTTGAAAAAGTAGCTAAAATTTCAAAAAGTAACCGTGGAGTTATAGAAGTAGTTACTTCTAATCAAACATATGAGACAACAAATGTGATCATTGCAACAGGATATTATGATCATCCAAATTTCATGAACGTACCAGGCGAAGAACTAGAAAAAGTACATCATTATTTTAAGGAGGCTCACCCCTACTTTGACACGGATGTTGTAGTTATTGGAGGCAAGAATTCTGCGGTGGATGCTTCGCTTGAGCTTGTTAAAGCTGGTGCAAGAGTGACAGTGTTGTATAGAGGTAATGAATACTCAAATAGTATTAAACCATGGATATTGCCAGAATTCGATGGCTTAATTCGAGATGGTGTTATTAAGATGGAATATGGAGCTCACGTTACACAAATTACTGAAGATAAAGTATTTTATCATGTTAATAATGAGGAAAAATGTGTAAAAAATGATTTTGTATTTGCGATGACAGGCTATCATCCAGATCATACATTTTTGAAAAATATCGGAATAGATATAGATGTGAAAACTGGACGACCTGTTTTTCACCCAGACACGATGGAAACAAACGTGTCAAGTGTTTTTGTGGCAGGTGTCATAGCAGCTGGAAATAACGCAAATGAAATATTTATAGAAAATGGACGTTTTCATGGAGAACAAATTGCAACATATCTTAAAAAAAATAGACAGGGTTAATGTATTTAGTTTATGTAGTATCTTTAATCAGGTGGAGAGTCTCTTCCACCTGATTTTCTTATGTATGTTTATCTTTTTACGAAAGCCACCGTTTTATAGAAGAAACGATCTGCGTGGTTATACGTGTTAAAGGCTCTCTTGTAGACTATCGAATAATTGCATTATTAAAAATGATTTAGCTTTAATGGCATAGGCGATTTAATTTATGAAAAAAAGTTGTTAATTTGTTCATGATTGTTAGTAACTTCTAAAGCGATCATCAATTTAATTCTTGCCTTTTGACCATTTAGTCCATTAGAAAAGATAATACCAAGATTCTTTAATTCTTTCCCACCACCTTTATATCCATAAATATCTTGTACAATCCCATTGAAACAGCGAGAAACTAACACGATTGGTATGTTATCTTCAATAAGATCTTGTAGTCTACCTACAGTGTTAGGGGGAAGATTACCTTGACCTAATGCTTCAATAACTAAGCCATCAAGTTGAATTGATTTAATCGCGTTAAATATTGAATCATCCATACCTGCATAAGCTTTTAATAATACAACGTTCTTCTGAATGCTTTTGATAGAAAATTTATCTCGGCTAGAAGGAATGTGGTGGAAAAACACCCCCCTTTTTGTAACGATGCCAATTGGACCATATTGTGGACTTTGGAAGGTCGCAATATTGCTAGTATGTGTCTTTGTAACATTTTTGGCAGTATGAATTTCATCATTCAGAACAACTAACACACCTTTCCCTCTAGCATCTTCACTTGATGCAACTTTAACTGATGAAATTAAATTATATAAACCATCTGCACCAATTTCGTTACTTGACCTCATCGCACCTGTAATGACAATTGGCACGTCAACTTGTATAGTTAAATCAAGGAAATACGCGGTTTCTTCTAATGTATCCGTTCCATGTGTGACAACTACGCCTTCAATACAGTCACTAACTACTTTCTCTTCAATTTGTTGTTTAAGCTGTAGCATTTCAATAGGCGTGATATGAGGTGAAGGAAGATGAAATAGTTCTATTACCTGGACTTGTGCGATATCAGATAAAGATGGTGTACTATCATGCAATGGGTTTATTTCATCAGGTGCAACATTGCCTGTTTTTTCATCCTCTTTCATAGAAATGGTACCACCAGTATGAATAATTAATATCTTTTTCACTTAATACACTCCCTTTTAAGAATAAAAATATTTCAATTTTCTATAAGTCTAACCTTTACTATCCTGTAATTAAATCATCCCAAGTGAAAAATTAAATGCTTCATCTTTTTTCCAATTAACACCTGAAAATGTATATGGATGTTATTTTCAAATATAGTTTATCATGGTACGATACATTTAACATTTAAAAAGAAAAGAGGACAGATGATGATAGCGGTTGTTTCCGCAGGTATTGCTCCTGGCCTAGCTTTGTTATGTTATTTTTATTTAAAAGATGATTATGAGGTTGAGCCTATATCTATGGTTGTACGATCTTTTATTTTTGGCGCAATCTTAGTTTTTCCTATTATGTTTATTCAATATGTAATTCATGAAGAATATAATATCAGCTCAAATTTTATTGATTCATTTCTCGTAACAGGCTTACTTGAGGAATTTATTAAATGGTTCATATTATTTTATACAGTATATCAACATATAGAATTCGATGAGGTTTATGATGGAATTGTTTACGGTGTAAGTGTTTCATTAGGGTTTGCAACTGTCGAAAATATATTATATTTATTTGCGCAGGGGGTAGAGACAGCAATTATGAGAGCGATGTTACCTGTCTCAAGTCATGCATTGCTAGGGGTTGTGATGGGGTATTATTTAGGTAAGGCACGTTTTTCCGAGGAAACGAGCAAAAATAAATGGTTAATCCTGTCTCTGTTGACCCCGTTTATGCTACATGGATTATACGATTATATCATTTTAATAGCACAACAATTAGTACAAGAAAAGTGGATTTTATTTATCATCCCTTTTATGATATTCCTATGGTGGTTAGGTTTACGCAAGGTGAAAAAAGCACGTGCTATCAAACATATATATTAGATACAGGGTATAAATGATATTTATACTGCGGATAGTTATTTCACTATGTTTAAAACTTACTTGTGCGAGTTCCTTTAAGATTGTCTCTTGCAATAGAGGCGATCTTTTTATTTTGCATTTTCGAATGATTTGTAGCTTTTCTTCATGAGACCTAAATACAGAAATTCAACGTTTCTTCTCTAAATACTATAAAAATGATCTATTACACATCAGTTCCTGCAATAAAAGTGAAAAAAGTCATAAAGTTGACGAAGAAGAACCTTTTTCTTATGACTGACTATACAACAATCAGCGGCTCGTAAAAGAAGGTGTCATTTAGCTTTTTTGAGATATTAGAAAAGCTTGTAAATCGACAATTTATGCAATGAAAATCCTTTCATTCACAGCATGACAAGCTAGTGTTCAACGTTATTATGGAAATCCAAGAACATCAGTAGCTGCCATGCAACTCGTGCTGAGGTATTCCTACATCATACCTTTTACCCAGTAAAGTGAAAACGAATGTTAACAAGATAAATTTTTCATCGTGAACACACTTTAAAAGTATTTTAATATTTTTCTTTGCAAGAACAACCTCATTGCACTGTTTTAAAGAAGAATAGATGCCATGAAAGCTAGTTTCTTTTTATTAAATCTGCATATGACGACAATCTAAGCAAAAACAATCTCTGAATAAAAAGTCTATGTCTACGGAAATCTAATAGTTGAAATTGTAGTATGTGAAAAGAGTTGGAGGTTAACAGAATGGACAAAAAATTATGTAATAAAGTATTTTTACTTGCCCTAACATTTACTTGTCTCATGCTTACAAACACTTCACCGATCGTCACAAATGCTTTTAGTAATCAAGTCATACAAAAAGGTGCTGTCGGTGACGACGTTATAGAATTGCAATCTCGCTTACAATTCATAGGTTTTTTTAAGGGGAAAATAGATGGAGTATTTGGATGGGGCACATATTGGGCTGTACGTGAATTTCAATCTGAGTTTGGATTACCAGTCGATGGTATAGCAGGACCTAGTACAAAAGATAAGCTAGCTAATGCCTCAAAATTTAATAAAGATTTTGTTTATGAACAAATTAATAAAGGAAATCATTTTACTCATTATGGAAACGTTGATTTAGAAAAGCAAGTAAAACAAAAAAAGCAGCAAAAAGAGTCTAAACCAGCGAAGAAATCGCAAAAAGGAACGGCACCTAAAAAGTCAACTGCAATGAATATTCCAAGCGGTTACTCGCAAAATGATATTCAACTCATGGCGAATGCAGTATATGGAGAATCTCGAGGAGAGGAATATATCGGGCAAGTAGCAGTGGCCGCAGTCATTTTAAATCGAGTAGAAAGCAGTTCCTTTCCAAATACAGTCTCAGGTGTCATATTTGAACCTAGAGCATTTACAGCAGTTGCTGACGGTCAAATATGGTTAACACCTAATGAAAAAGCGAAAGAAGCTGTTTTAGACGCAATAAATGGATGGGATCCTTCAGAAAATGCACTTTATTATTTTAACCCAGATACAGCAACAAGTGAATGGATTTGGACCCGTCCACAAATCAAAAAAATTGGTAAACATATGTTTTGTAAGTAGAGAGGCGGGATATTTTGATTAGAGGAATAATAATAGGAATATTAACATTAGGTGTAGCGAGTGTATCGTACTGGGGGTATCAGGAACATAGAGAAAAAAACGCAATATTAATTCAGGCAGAAAATAATTATCAACGTGCATTTCATGACTTAACTTTTCAACTTGATTTGCTACAAGATAAGATAGGAACAACATTAGCTATGAATTCTCCTTTATCGCTTTCTCCTGCACTAGCGGAAGTATGGAGAATTACATCAGAAGCACATTCAGATGTAGGGCAATTACCTTTGACGTTATTACCTTTTAATAAAACGGAAGAATTTTTATCAAAGATTGGTGAATTTAGCTATCGAACTGCGATTAGAGATTTAAATAATCAGCCATTATCAAAGGACGAATATGAGACATTAAAAGTGCTTTATGGAAATGCTGCTGAGATTCAAAATGAGCTAAGAAAAGTACAATACCTTGTGTTAGAAAATAACTTACGGTGGATGGATGTTGAATTAGCATTGTCTACCGGCGACGAGCAAATGGATAATACGATTATAGATGGGTTTAAGACAGTAGAAAAAAACGTCGAAGGCTATTCGGAAACAAATATGGGACCAACATTTACGAGTTTAAATATGAAAAATGAAGGCTTAGAGCAAATAAAAGGTGAAAAGATTGATGAAGCCAAAGCTCAAAAAATTGCGATTGACTTTCTTGGATTAAAGGGAGATGAGAAAATAAAGATTAGTGAAAATGCTGACGGTTCAAACTATGATTTTTATAGCTTAACAATCCAGGATAACAAAAATAAAGCTAATACGTATATGGACATAACTAAAAAAGGGGGCTACCCTATTTGGGTGATTCAGGACCGAGAGATTAAAGAACAACAAGTAAGCTTAAATGATGCAGCTAATAAAGCAGCTACATTTTTAAAAAAGAATAAGTTTGAAAACCAGCAGCTTTTTGAGAGTGCTCAATATGCAAATATAGGAGTGTTTACGTTTGTTACCGAGATGGATGGTGTAAGAATTTATCCTGATTCAATAAATATGAAAGTAGCCCTAGATAAAGGGAATATTATTGGATTCTCTGCTCGGGATTATTTAACGGCTAAGAGGGATAGGGACATCCCACAAGCAACATTAACAGTAGAAAAGGCAAAAGAGAATATAAACCCTGATGTAACAATAATGGAAGAGAGACAGGCGATCATTGTAAATAACTTAGGAGAGGAAGTTTTGTGCTTTGAGTTTATAGGTACGATCGACTCAGATACTTATCGAATCTTCATAAACGCAGAAAATGGTTTCGAAGAAAAAGTTGAAAAACTAAAAAATACAGAGCCAATCTACGAACAGCTTTAATGCTGTTCTTTTTCGTTGTTTCATGATTTAATAGTATTAATATATTAACATATTTTAGTGAATTTTTGGTTTGATTAATTACATAGGAGTGGTTTAGATGTTGAAAGTAGGGGATACGATTATACTTTCTCAAACAAGTGATGAACAGACAGATACATATAAATGTAGAATTGTTGAGTTGAATAAAAAAAACATCTATATTGATTATCCGATTAATACGTCAACAGGAAAATCAGCATTTTTTACGATCGGTACTCACTTTAATGCTAAATACATAAGAAAAGATCAGCAAGTTTATACATTTAAAACACATATTACTGGCAAAACTAAACAACAAATTCCTATGATTACGTTAGAAAAGCCAGCAAAGGACAAGTTTGTAAAGATACAAAGAAGACAATTTGTTAGAATTGAGACTTCTGTCGATGTTGCGGTACATCCTAAGTATGATGATTTTCCTCCTTTTTTAACTGTTACGAGTGATTTAAGTGCAGGTGGAGCAGCCTTGATTATGCCTCAAGGTGTAGAGGTTGCACCTGATACAGAAATGTCAGTATGGTTTGTTCTTCCTTACCAGTCAGGAGAGTATAAATATTTGAAAATTCCTTGTAATGTCATTCGGGTAGTTGGAGAGGATGATAATGACAGAAAAAAAGCGACAATTAATTTTCTTGACATGAAAGAAACCGAACGCCAAATGCTGATTAAATACTGCTTTGAACAGCAAGTAGCCATGAGGAAAAGATAATTTTAGTTATTTTCTTTTAATTTGAGCGTTTATATTAAAGGCTCATGTAGGAAATTTGTTGTTATTGAGAATCTAGAACCAGTTTATATTATTTTAGAAGAGAAAAAATACAACGAATGCTTGGTTTATACGGAACTATTTCTAATTACGAAAAGTAACAATTAATACAAAAACAGCCATATAAAAATGTTGATTGCATAATTTACTCTGTTTTTTAGCACAATAATTAAAAACGGAGTGTTTAAATTGAAAAGATTTGAAGGTATTATCATGAAGCTAGTCATCATTCAAGTTATTTTTTTAATCATAGCTCAAAGTTTATTAGCTCACAATGATGTAAAGCCATATATATCCAAATTGGTTGACTATGAGGGAGTGCAAAAAAATAACTTTACAATTGTGCTTGAAACGTTCGACCAGTAGGTCAGTGTATGTTACAATATAGAGGGAATTTTATTAAAGATATACTCTGCGCTTATGTGTGAAAAGGAGATTTTCATGTTTTTTTTGATCTGTAGCATGTTAATTTTCTTGTATTAATGAGCGCTTTTTATTTATCTTTGTAATTAGTTGTAGGAGGCATCATGAAAAAACTGATTTCAATAGCGATTGACGGTCCAGCAGCCGCAGGAAAAAGTACAGTTGCAAAAATTATAGCAGAGCAATTATCCTATATTTATATTGATACAGGTGCAATGTATAGAACTATTACGTATAATGCGTTGCTGAACAAACTTAATCTTGAGGATGAAAAAGTCTTAATTCATTTATTAAAAGATACGGATATTCAATTAAAGCCATCAATAGACGGACAAATTGTTTTTATGAATGGAAAAAATGTTACAGAAGAAATTCGCACAGATGATATTTCAAATCAAGTATCAATAGTAGCTAAACATAAACTCGTTCGAGAAGAAATGGTACTTAGGCAACAACGATTTGCTCAAAACGGCGGCGTGGTTATGGATGGAAGGGACATCGGTACTCATGTACTTCCTGATGCTGAGGTAAAAGTATTTTTATTAGCATCTGTTGAAGAAAGAGCGAAAAGACGCCATGAAGAAAATATTAATAAAGGTTATGATTCAAACATCGAACAAATAATGAATGATATAGAATTAAGGGATAAACTTGATTCCGAGCGTGAGATTGCACCTTTGAAAAAAGCTCCTGATGCGATAGAGATAGACACAACATCGTATTCGATCCTTGAGGTTGTTAATATGATTATGGATATCGTTAAAGAGAGGATTTGATAAGGTTGGCTTTTTATACAATAGCAAAAAATATTGTTTGGGGGATATTAAAGCCGTTATTTCGCATAAAAATTATCGGATCAGAAAATATCCCTAAAGAAGGATCAGTATTAATTTGTTCAAACCACATATCTGTATTAGATCCACCCGTTGTTGGCATTACTTCAACTAGACCTATTCATTTTATGGCAAAAGAAGAACTTTTTCGAGTGCCAATATTAAAAACAGCGATTAGCAATTTAAATGCTTTTCCAGTAAAGCGTGGCATGGGTGACAGGAGCGCTATTAGGAATGGCTTAGCAATATTAAATGATAATAAAGCATTAGGAATATTTCCTGAAGGCACTAGAAATAAAGAAGGAAATCTCGGTAAAGGTTTAGCTGGCGTTGGGTTCTTTGCACTCCGATCAAATGCACTTGTAGTACCATGTGCGATCATTGGACCTTATAAACCATTTCGTAAGCTTTATGTGGTTTATGGGCGGCCTGTTGATATTACTGAGATGCGTAAACAAAAAGCATCAGCAAGTGAAGTGACCGATGTAATTATGAATGCCATTGGTGAAATTCTTGAAAATTACGATGTTAAAGCAAGTTAACACTTGACAAAAGGTTTTATTTGTAAGAAGTTATTAAAAAGAACTTTTAAAGCTGTTGTTGGGGAATTAAGGAGGTAAATAGAGATGACTGAGGATTTGAATCAAGTGGAAGTAACAACCTTTGAAGTTGGCGATGTAGTAAAAGGGCAAATCACAAAGGTAGAAGAAAAGCAAGTATATATTGATGTAGAAGGTAGTAAACTAAGTGGTATCATTCCAATAAGTGAACTATCTAGTTTACATGTAGAAAAAGCAAGTGATGTAGTTTCAGTTGATGATATGTTAACAGTAAAGGTTAAGAAAGTAGAAGAAGATGCATTAATTTTGTCTAAAAAAGAAATTGATGCTGATCAAGCATGGGATGATTTACAACAAAAATTTGAATCTGGTGAAATTATTGAGGCAGAAGTAAAAGACGTTGTAAAAGGTGGACTAGTTGTAGATATTGGCGTAAGAGGATTTATTCCAGCATCTCTTGTGGAAAAATTTTATGTAGATGATTTCACGGAATATAAGGGTAAGCAATTAACATTTAAAGTAGTCGAGTTAGATAGAGATAAAAATAGAGTTATTTTGTCACACAGAGCTGTCGTTGAAGAAGAAATAGAAACGAAAAAACAACAACTACTAAATACTTTAACCGAAGGTCAAGTGTTAGAGGGAACAGTCCAAAGATTAACGAACTTTGGGGTTTTTGTTGATATTGGTGGAGTTGATGGTCTTGTACATATTTCACAACTCTCACACAATAGAGTAGAACAGCCGGCAGAGGTCGTTGAAGTAGGTCAAGAGGTTAATGTGAAAATATTGGCTGTTGATCGAGATAATGAACGTATATCCCTGTCAATAAAAGAAACTTTGCCTGGCCCATGGTCAAACATTTCTGATAAGTTAAAAGCTGGTGATATTCTTGAAGGAACGGTTAAGAGACTAGTATCATTTGGAGCATTTGTAGAGGTGTTACCAGGAGTAGAGGGGCTCGTTCATATTTCTCAAATATCAAACTCTCATATAGGAACACCTCATGAAGTGTTGAAGGAAGACCAAAGCGTTAAAGTGAAGGTATTAGATGTTAACGAAGCTGAAAAACGAATTTCGTTAAGTATTAAAGAACTTGAGGAAAATGTGAAAGAAGAAGTAGAAAGTAATTATCAAGCTTTAGAGGAAAATACAGGGTTTCAGTTAGGCGAAGTCATTGGTGATAAACTAAACGAATTTAAATAATGGTGATGGATTTGAGTAGAGCAAAAAGGAAGCAAGAGCATATATTGTTTGCACTTGAAACAGGGCAGAAGCGAAATAATGGTTTCGATGATGTCCAGTTTGTCCACCAGAGCTTACCAAATATAGCATTAGACAATATTGATGTTAGTACAGAATTAGGCGAACTTAAGTTAAGTTCGCCTATTTTTATCAATGGAATGACTGGTGGTGGTGGAGAGGAAACGACAAAGATAAATAAAAGCCTGGCTATAGCTGCTAATGAATGTAATGTTGCCATGGGTGTTGGCTCAGGAATGTCAGCACTTAAAGATCCAGCTGAAAAAGAATCGTTTCAAATCATTAGAAAGGTAAATCCGAATGGGATTGTCTTCGCAAATATCGGTAGTGAAGCTACGGTGCAGGATGCACAGCGAGTAGTTGAAATGATCGAGGCTAATGGCTTACAAATACACTTAAATGTAATCCAAGAGCTAATTATGCCTGAAGGTGATCGTGACTTTACAAGTGCGTTACATAGAATTGAAAAAATCGTACATGGATTAGAGGTTCCTGTTTTAGTTAAAGAAGTTGGCTTCGGTATAAGTAAAGAAACAGCTCAACAGTTGTTTGATATTGGTGTGAAAATCATTGACGTAGGTGGATACGGAGGAACTAACTTTTCTAAGATTGAAAATAAGAGGCGCATAGACACTTTAAGTTACTTTGATAATTGGGGGATTCCAACAGCTGCTTCTATTTGTGAGGTGCGAGCTAGCCAATCTGAACTTTCAATCGTAGCGTCTGGTGGCATACAAAATGCTTTAGATGTGGCCAAGGCAATTGCGCTCGGAGCAAATGTAACTGCTTTTGCTGGTTACTTTTTATCAATATTAACTAACCATGGTTTACACGGCTTAATCGATGAGATTACGAAGCTTAAAGATCATTTAAAGATAATTATGACAGCTTTAGGTACGAGAACGATTCCAGAACTTCAACATAGCCCTTTAGTCATTAATGGGGATACGTATCAATGGCTATGTCAAAGAGGAATTAATATAAGTCAATATAGTAAAAGATAAGAACCTGACACTATCTACTCAATAGTGTCAGGTTCTTTTTTATCGCAACAACTGGTTTAATGCGTATGTCATCGTTTTTAGAAAAGGCGCCCCGAAATCTAGTTCCGTACGTATTTATATCTTAATACGAAAATAACAATCATTGCGAAAACATCCTTTTTATAAGGATGTTTTAGTTTGTTCGATTAAATTACAACGGCTAAATGAGTTTTATGCAATCGTCTTTCTGTAGCTACCTTTAGAAAACAACAAAAACTCAGGTGTTACTGTTCTTGCCCATTGCGTAATCTAGCTTGACTAGGACTCTCAAGCTCTGTTGCACCACGGTAATGTAGAGCTTGATCTCTATCAGATTCAGTTTGCTTCTTTTTTTGCAGTTTTTTTTCCTGTCGATCTTTTCCCATTCAATAACCTCCAAGTTGTTTGTTTTTAAAGAACACAAGTTGTTAACAAGATAATTCTAATATTCGTTTTAATAAAGCTATCTATTCATGATGTTTTTCATTTAATTGGATTAAATTTTTTGTTTTGTAGCAATAATGGTTATGAAGGGAGAATTGGTCGTGGAGGGACAATTTTTTTATTGGTTCTTTTGGTCTTTGTGGGTTATAGCAACTTTTTGTCTAAATAAGAGTACGAAGAGATTAATGATAGCGATAGTTGCATTATTAACAATCATACTTTCGGTAAGTACGTTAAAAAATGACAGCATGTCTGTGTCATATAGTTATGTAATGTTACTAGTCGTATGTTATGCAGTCATATCTAAAAAGCGCTGGAACCAACAAATATATACGTTTATTTCAATGATTACCATTACATTTGCTTATGTTAGCTTTCATTTATTTGAGTTGTTTGATCCCGTTTGGGTTTTATTTGATCGAAAGTGGATGCTATCTATCCCATTAGTATATGTCACTTTTATGCTTGCTAAAAATGCAAAAGATAGAGTGGTTTTATTTGTAACCGGATTATGTCACGGTGAGTTATTATACTTTATCATTTTACAGAGATTTAACTTTTATTATGAGATTGGTTCACTTAATTTTCTAGATGTAGTCTCCATAGGGTTATTTTTAATTATGAGTTGGGCTGCGTTTGAATATTTTACAAAATATTTTGATCTGTTAATTCATAAAAACATAAAGGAGAAACAAGGCTAAGATGAATGAATATACGTATCCTATTTTATTTGGTGTCATTTTTGGTACTATTGCACGTTTATATATGCTTCGTACAGATTATAGGCAATATCCGACATACCTTCATGGCAAGATTATTCATATAGCTCTTGGGTTTATCGCTGCAGGTTTAGGAACAATTGCTGTACCTGCCATTATGGAAGAAGATTTTTCTGCAATTACTTTTTTAGCATTAGCTGCATCACAATTTCGGGAAGTAAGGAATATGGAAAGAAATACATTAAATGAACTAGATCAATATGAACTAGTTCCAAGAGGTAGTACTTATATTGAAGGAATAGCAATTGCTTTTGAAGGTCGCAATTATTTAGTTATTTTTACTTCGCTCATTGCAACATTAACCTATTTAGCGTTTGGGATGTTGGCTGGAACAATAGTTGGGTTTATCGCAATTGGGTTATCAAGAAAGTTGATGACTGGTGGAAAATTAAAGGAAATAGTAAGTGTGGAATATGTTGAGCCTCGATTTGATGGAAGTGGATTGTATGTAGATGATATCTATATTATGAATATCGGGTTACCAAAGAGACAAGAAGAGGTACTACAATACGGAATGGGTTTTATTTTATCTCCTAAAAATTTCGATGCCCGTTCAACGATCGCGAATTTAGGACAACGCCAAGCGATTCTCCATGATATATCTACCGCATTGGGTGTATATAGAGATTCTGGTACACCTGCGCTCATTCCTTTAGCAAAACGAGATTTAGATGATGGTAGGGTTGGCATTTTTATTTTACCACAGGAAAAAGACGTAGTAAAAGCAAGGGAGATCATCGGTGAAGTACCTACATTAGAAAGTGCAATTCGTATGCCTACAGAATCTAAAGCTAATGAAAAGGGGCGTGAGCTTAAATGAATCTCGAAAAGTATATTCTTGCAGTAATTACTACAAAAAGTAATAAGGTAGCAGGAGGAGCCCCTACGTTTACTTGTGATAGTACAGCAGAAATGGAAAAGGTTGCGGCAAATCTGGAAGCAATTTTAGACGGAATTGCACATGGTTTGAGCGATGATTTATATATCATTGTAAAACATTAAAATAAGATGCTGTATTAGCCCTTGTGTTCTAGTTATACAGATGGTATTTATTATCGAGAGAGCTTTCAATCTTGAAGAATGTACTTTTTAACTTGTTCAAGTTCACTAAGGGGTTTGTCCTGTTGTTGGTTTTCTGATAATATATAAAAGTTAAACCCTTCATTATTGAAGGGTTTATTTATTAGCATTACTTCTTTATTATATATATGATTGATATAAAAGCACTTTGATTCAAATACGACATTCATATTCTTAATATAGATAACAGAGAGAGGTTGACAAAACTATGACTAAACCAGTTGTTGCAATTGTAGGTAGACCAAATGTAGGGAAATCAACAATTTTTAACCGATTAGCAGGCGAGCGGATTTCTATTGTCGAAGATATACCTGGAGTAACACGAGATAGAATATACAGCTCAGCTGAATGGTTGAATTTTGATTTTAATATTATTGATACAGGTGGGATTGATATAGGTGATGAGCCTTTTATAGAGCAAATCCGTCACCAAGCAGAAATTGCGATTGAAGAGGCAGATGTTATCATTTTTATGACAAATGGTAGAGATGGCATCACGGCATCAGATGAAGAAGTAGCAAAAATATTATATCGATCTAAAAAACCAGTAGTTTTAGCTGTTAATAAAGTAGATAATCCTGAAATGAGAGATCAAATTTATGATTTTTATGGACTAGGTTTCGGTGAACCATTTCCTATTTCAGGTACTCATGGCTTAGGGTTAGGAGATATGTTAGATGCTGTCGCAGCTCACTTCCCAAAAGATTTAGTTGAAGAATATGATGATGAAATTATTAGGTTTTCACTTATAGGTAGACCGAATGTTGGAAAATCTTCATTAGTTAACGCTATTTTAGGAGAAGATCGTGTAATTGTAAGTGATATAGCTGGAACGACAAGAGATGCAATTGATACTGAATATCAGTTCAATGGGCAAGACTATGTTATTATTGATACAGCAGGGATGAGAAAAAAGGGGAAAGTATATGAAAGCACTGAAAAGTATAGTGTGCTTCGAGCGTTAAAAGCGATAGACAGATCTGATGTTGTATTAGTTGTACTCAATGCTGAAGAAGGAATCATAGAACAGGATAAAAAAATCGCTGGCTATGCCCACGATGCAGGAAGAGCCATTGTGATAGTAGTGAATAAGTGGGATACAATTCATAAGGATGAAAAAACGATGCGTGAATTTGAACAGAAAATTCGGGATCACTTTTTATTCTTGGATTATGCACCAATTGTATTTTTATCTGCAAAAACGAAGAAACGTATGCATACGCTTCTTCCGATGATCGGTTTGGCAAGCGAAAATCACTCGCTACGAGTTCAAACGAATATCTTAAATGATGTAATTATGGATGCTGTAGCGATGAATCCAACACCAACTAGTAACGGCAGCCGTTTGAAGATTTACTACGCTACACAAGTAGCGGTTAAGCCTCCTGCTTTTGCTATATTCGTAAATGACCCTGAGTTAATGCATTTTTCGTATGAACGTTTTTTAGAAAATCGTATTCGTGATGCTTTTGGTTTTGAAGGGACGCCTATAAAAATATTTGCACGTTCCCGTAAATAGGGTATGAAATGTAAGTGTTTATAGCATTTGATCGTAAGGAGAGGGTAATATTGGATATTACGAGTCCTTAAATCATCCACCGATTACCCTTAATAACTTAAATTGTATTAAATTAAAAAAATATTGAATTTATTTAGTTAACATCATTTTTTGAATAAGCAAATATGCCACGAACACTTGGTTTATACGTAGATATTTCTTAGTATGAATAGCAACAATTAAAGTGTAAAACATCCATAAAGTTATGAGATAATCAAGAAGGGTGTGGAAAAATGGATAGTATTGCAGTAATAGGTTCAGGAAGTTGGGGAACAGCTCTAGCAATGGTACTAGCTGATAATGGTCATGATGTACGGATTTGGGGGAGAAATAAGAAGCAAATTGATGAAATAAATACCGCCCATATGAATACACAGTATTTACCAGAGATTGAATTATCACCAAAAATTATTGGATATAGCTCTTTAACAGAAGCTTTACAAGATGTGAGGACTGTTGTATTAGCGGTTCCAACGAAAGCGATAAGAGATACGCTGAAAAAGGTTAAACAAATTATTTCTGAGCCGATTACAATTGTCTCAGTAAGTAAAGGTATAGAACCAGATACTTTATTAAGAATTTCAGAAATAATAGAGCAAGAACTCCCTGAAAGTCTTTTGACAGACGTTGTAGTTCTTTCTGGACCAAGCCACGCAGAGGAAGTAAGTTTACGTCACCCAACTACTGTAACAGTAACTTCTAAAAATATGGATATAGCTGAAAATATTCAAGATATATTTATTAATCAACACTTTAGAGTTTACACGAATCCAGATTTATTAGGTGTTGAAATTGGTGGGGCACTAAAGAATATCATTGCGCTTGCTGCCGGGATTACTGATGGTTTAGGCTATGGGGATAATGCGAAAGCTGCCCTAATTACTCGAGGATTAGCTGAAATCACCCGCTTAGGTAGTGCGATGGGTGCAAATCCATTAACATTTGCTGGTTTAACTGGGATTGGAGATTTAATTGTAACTTGTACAAGTGTTCATTCAAGAAATTGGAAAGCAGGTCATATGCTTGGAAAGGGAGAAAGCCTTTCAGAGGTATTAGACAATTTAGGTATGGTCGTTGAAGGTGTCCGTACGACCAAAGCAGCCTATCAACTTGCGAACAAAATGGATGTGACAATGCCGATTACAAACGCGCTGTACGATGTTCTGTTTGAAGATAAAACTGCAAAAGAAGCTCTTGATTCACTCATGCAACGAACAAGAACTGGTGAGATGGAGGAGCTTTTAAATATCATAAGTATTAATAATAATTAGCTAAAGGGTACATATTTATTGCTAAATGTAATAAAAAATGGGCAGTTGATGATACAACATAGTTCATTTTCGCATAAAATGGAACGTACGACCATATGAGCTTGAGCTAAGCGAAATGGGTTACATTGTCATATGCTGGAGTAGAGCTGCCCCTCTTTACTTCAGCATTTTCTGATGATGAAATAGGATAAGCTGTGATTGTAATTTAACTAAAGCTTGTATTTAAGATATGTAGAGGCGTTAATCGTGGTCATCCAACGACTCGAAGTTGCTAATTGTATAACTTTTGCAACTTCGACCACAGCCACTCAACCCTTTCCGCAAAGCAAAGGAGCCGTTTAGTTAATGGGTTTCAACAGGAGTGCTTAATATCCAAAGAACTTACTGATTTCTCATTGTTGATAACATTTTCATGTGGTAAGATATAATATGGTTTTAAAAAGGAGAGATAGTTAAGAATGTCACCAGGGATGTTTAAAATGTGGATATCGCTTGCAGCTATGGGCTTTATGTTTCTTGCTATTATAGCGATATATTTTAGTAGATTTAAGTTAAAAGGTGTGTTGAAAGGTATTGTTGCACTTTTTGCGTATTGTTTCATGGTGTTAGCAGGTATTATTATCTTTTTTGTTGTTTTTAGTGGTCCTGTAAGTGAATAGATATACATAAAATTAAGGAATGATTTACAATGAAATTATTCATTAACAGTGGGGTTACACTATTACTTCTTATGTTACTATCGGGATGTTTATACCCTGAAGCTAACTTGGAAAATAATCAAATCCCACTCGAAAATCAAGTATCAGATGTTCAGGAAGCAGTGGTTAATTATCAAAAGGACCAGCAAGGATTGTTGCCGATAAAAACGAGAGAGGCATCTACTCCTATATATCAAAAGTATCCAATCGACTTTAACAAGCTAGTCCCACGTTATTTATCAGAAACGCCAGGAACAGCGTATGAAAGCGGTGGAGTGTTTTCATATGTTCTTGTAGATGTTGAAACAAACCCAATGGTAAAACTTCTAGATTTAAGGATAGCGGAGCAAATTAGAGAATTAAATACACGTTTAATGTTCTATAGACAATCAAATGGTTACCCTCCATATAAAGAAGTAGTTGATGAGGGTGTTTTTACTCTGGATTATGGGAAATTAGGATATGAAGAGCCACCGTTTGTAGTCAGTCCATTTTCAGGACTCAATCTTCCATTAATCATAGCGTCTGATACAGAAGTTTATGTTGATTATAAAATAGATTTATTTAAAGTATTACAAGAGGAAGACTACTCTTTTAACCAAGATGAAGATATTAGGCATATATTAGTGGATCAGTCAATATTTGTGCCAGCGTATTCGATGCCTTATACAATTGATCCTAAAAATGGCGAACCAATTTTTTTATATAAATAAGTCATGAACCCTTTACTTAGGAATACAATCTAAGTGAAGGGTTTTTTAGTAATCCTTTGTTTAGGTCATTGTATGCCATTAAAAAAATTGTTCATAATAGTCATAAATAAATAGGACAACATCATAAACATATAATGTCCCCTATTATCAAATAACTGGATTAAATATATTCCAAGAACTCTAAGACCGGGAGGGAATCATTTGGAAAAGGTAGATATTTTTAAAGATATCGCAGAACGCACTGGTGGAGATATTTATTTAGGTGTGGTAGGTGCTGTTAGGACGGGAAAATCTACTTTTATTAAAAAGTTTATGGAACTCGTTGTATTACCTAATATTGGTAACGAAGCTGATAAAGCGCGTGCACAAGACGAATTACCACAAAGTGCAGCCGGGAAAACAATTATGACTACTGAACCGAAGTTTGTACCAAATCAGGCGGTATCAGTACATGTCGAAGAAGGCCTTGATGTAAATGTTAGATTAGTAGATTGTGTTGGTTATACTGTACCAGGAGCCAAAGGGTATGAGGATGAGAATGGACCAAGAATGATTAATACGCCATGGTATGAAGAACCTATTCCATTCCATGAAGCGGCTGAAATAGGGACTAGAAAAGTTATTCAAGAGCACTCTACAATCGGCGTCGTCATAACAACCGATGGTTCCATTGGTGAGATTCCTAGAATGGACTATATCGAAGCTGAAGAAAGGGTTATGGAAGAGTTAAAAGAGGTAGGTAAACCTTTTATTATGGTAATTAATACGGTTAGACCGCATCATCCAGAAACTGAAGAGCTTAGAAGAAAACTAACAGAGAAGTACGATATCCCTGTATTAGCAATGAGCGTAGAAAGTATGAGAGATACGGATGTATATAATGTGTTGAGGGAAGCTCTTTACGAATTTCCTGTGCTTGAAGTGAACGTAAATTTACCGAGCTGGGTAATGGTTTTAAGAGATGAGCATTGGTTAAGAGAAAGCTATCAGGAATCAGTAAAAGATACTGTAAAGGATATAAAGAGGCTAAGAGATGTTGACCGCGTTGTAGGTCAATTTAGTGAATATGATTTTATTGATAAGGCAAGTTTAGCTGGGATAGAAATGGGGCAAGGTGTTGCGGAAATTGATTTATTTGCCCCAGATGATCTATATGATCAAATTTTGAAAGAAGTTGTTGGAGTTGAGATTCGAGGGAAAGATCACTTACTACAATTGATGCAAGATTTTGCTTATGCAAAATCAGAATATGACCAAGTAGCTGATGCACTTAAAATGGTAAAACAAACTGGCTATGGGATTGCTGCACCAGCTCTATCAGATATGAGCTTGGATGAGCCAGAAATAATTAGACAAGGGTCGAGATTTGGAGTAAGATTGAAAGCTGTAGCTCCTTCGATCCATATGATTAAAGTAGATGTCGAATCTGAATTTGCTCCAATCATAGGTACTGAAAAACAAAGTGAAGAGCTTGTTCGATATCTAATGCAGGATTTTGAAGAAGATCCATTATCAATTTGGAATTCTGATATATTCGGTAGGTCGTTAAGTTCATTAGTGAGAGAAGGGATTCAAGCGAAGCTTTCTTTAATGCCTGAGAATGCAAGATATAAATTACAAGAAACATTAGAAAGAATCATTAATGAAGGATCAGGTGGATTAATAGCCATTATTCTATAATTCAAAGACTCCATAAGGGGTCTTTTTTATTGTTGCTATTTGAAAAAATGAAATAACCTAATTATTGGGAATGACTGAAATAGGTGGTCTTTAAGCTAAAATATGCTTGCTATGACTGTTCCAGTGTGATAATCTTTTAACAGTAAAGGCGCATTTTCATAGTGATTGTCTATCTAAAGATTATTAGTCAAACATATTGAATTCTGTCAATTTTTCATATAACATTATGCATGGTAAGAAAATGCTATTATTAAGATGTATAGAATTAGTTTAAAATGTGAAAAAATGTTGACAAGATAGCTTTTTATATAACATACATCTTTGGGAGGAGGTGAATGTCATGAATAAAGCAGAATTAATTAATACTGTAGCTGAATCAAGTGAACTTTCAAAGAAGGATGCAACAAAAGCTGTAGATGCTGTTTTTGATACAATCTTAGAGACACTTAAAACTGGTGACAAAGTACAACTAATTGGTTTTGGTAACTTTGAAGTACGTGAGCGTGCTGCTCGTAAAGGACGTAATCCTCAAACTGGTGAGGAAATCGAAATCCCAGCAAGTAAAGTACCTGCATTCAAACCAGGGAAAGCACTTAAAGACGCTGTAAAATAATATTTACATAGTTGGTAGAATCAATATAGCACACACAAAGAGGAACGACTGTTATGTAGTTCCTCTTTTCGTATGTCGTAAGATAAGAATCTGCTCTAAGGATGCCAAGTAGATTTGATAATGAATGTTAGCATCTTAAACAGTCGTTAGAGTAAGCACTTATTTTTTTGCGCTGGTTGCGCAATCCTTTACTTTAATGTTGTCGTTATGCTAGAATCTGATTACGACGATAGTATACAATCGTAGGAGGATTTATTGAATGGCAAATATTAATTATGAACAACTAGAACATGCAATGAAATTAATTATAGAAGCTGTTGGAGAAGACCCAAATAGAGAGGGGTTACTCGATACTCCAAAGCGTGTAGCGAAAATGTATGCAGAGGTTTTTGCTGGCTTAAATGAAGATCCAAAAGAGCATTTTCAAACAATTTTTAGTGAGGATCATGAAGAGCTAGTACTTGTCAAAGATATACCGTTTTATTCAATGTGTGAGCATCATTTTGTACCTTTTTTCGGAAAGGCTCATGTTGCGTACCTACCTAGGGGAGGGAAGGTAACTGGGTTAAGTAAATTAGCTCGAGCGGTTGAAGCTGTTGCTAAAAGACCACAACTTCAAGAGAGAATTACTTCCACAATAGCAGATTCAATCATGGAAACCTTAGAACCATACGGTGCAATGGTTGTAGTTGAAGCGGAACATATGTGTATGACCATGCGTGGGGTAAAAAAGCCAGGATCTCAAACAATAACAACTGCTGCAAGAGGCAGATACGAAAACGATCATATTGCTAGAAATGAAGTATTATCACTTATTAAATCATAATAAGAAATGATGACTTTCTAAAAATTACTAACCATTCAAACGAGTAGTTTTATGTTATATGACATATAGAAAGTTCAGGAGGTTGTATTGTGAATAAAAATAACAATGGTGATTATATTGTGATTAAAGCCATTGAAGATGGTGTGAATGTGATCGGACTTACCCGTGGTACTGACACGCGTTTTCATCATTCAGAGAAGCTGGATAATGGAGAAGTTATGATTGCTCAATTTACCGAACATACATCTGCAATTAAAATTAGAGGAAATGCTATTGTTCAAACACAACATGGCGAAATGAAATCAGAGCCAACACGCAAAAACAGACAAGAATAATAAATGTATGTAGGAAATTATTATATTACATTATCCTTCTTGCTAGTTTTTTTGATAAGGCTCATTTTTGTTACTTATGTTAACAATTAGCTCAACTAGATTAGCTTAATTATGAGTGTCATCGTTATAAAGAGAAAGGTGCTTCGAACTAATGATAAATGTTTTTTTCATAGTTAGATGAACACAATCAATAACGAAATAACTAAATTAAGCTGTTACCAAGTACATATTACAAAACATGTCGCTTCGCTGCTTCCTAGAAAGAACGATCTCTTTTTGGGAAAAAGGCGAAGCGATTGTCAATAAAGTCTATGTATAACTGTTTCGAAGAAAATAGTTATTTCTTTAAAAGTTATGTTATAATGGTCACTGGAATTTAGTAATTAGCACGGTGTAAATATATGGGAAACAAGGGTGATTTAATTGGAAGACATCTGGGGAAAAGTTGCATTATTTAAAGAAGAAATTACAGATATGATACACTATCCTTTTCTATTTAAGCATATTAATGCACCTATAATTGACGAGGATAAAATGTTACTTCTATATTCAGTACTTCAAGAATTAGAATTATCTAATAAAACAGTTTCTGAATATATGATAGCAATCATGCTTGTACAAATTTCCCTTGATACCCATGATACGGTTACAAATGTAGAAGAAAAACATAGTGACCATCTTACTGAACGACAGCTAACAATTTTGGCTGGTGATTATTATAGTGGATTATATTACAAGATTTTATCTCAAGCTGGGGATATTTCATTGATTTCAACAATAGCAAGCGCTATAAAAATGATTAACGAGCATAAAATTAAGCTATATGAAAATAAGCTAGATTCTTTAGAAGAGCTGATGAATAGTTTAAAGGTTGTTGAGTCATCATTGTTTCAAAACGTATCAGAATTATTTGGCAAACCATTTTGGAAAGAAATTTCTGCTCACTTTCTGTTATTTAAAAGGCTTCTGATAGAAAGAAAAAAATTCCTTAACAACGAACACTCTCTTTTCTTTGACTCATGTAAAAGAGTTATCTTTCAATTAAATCACAAAGATATACATGATAAAAGAGATGGTATAAAGTCACAGCTAATACATATGTGTGAAACTCAAATCATACAAACTAAGAATTTAATAGACAAAGGGTTAGAAGGAAATCCTATCATTAAACATATTATGGCTAATCGAATTGAGCAGCTAATGTATGAAAACTTTTTTACGGTAAAAAAGATAGTGGAAGAAGGGTAGGATTATGCAACAATCTAAAGAAGAACGTGTACACCATGTTTTTGAGAAAATCCATGATAATTATGATAAGATGAATTCGATTATTAGCTTTAAGAAGCATATTAAATGGCGAGTAGCAACGATGAAAAAAATGAATGTTCAAGAAGGTGCAAAAGCGCTCGATGTATGTTGTGGTACAGGGGATTGGACGATTGCACTTGCCGAAGCAGTTGGGAAAACTGGTCAAGTAACTGGCTTAGATTTCAGTAAAAACATGTTAAAAATTGGGCAGGACAAAGTTGATTCTTTAGGCTTAACTAATATTGACCTTATCCATGGCAATGCGATGGAATTACCTTTTGATGATAATTCGTTTGACTATGTTACAATTGGTTTTGGACTAAGGAATGTACCTGATTATATGCAAGTTCTTCATGAAATGTATCGCGTGGTTAAGCCAGGAGGGAATGTTGTCTGTTTAGAGACGTCTCAACCGACACTACCTGTGTTTCGTCAAGGGTATTATTTATATTTCCGATTCGTTATGCCGATATTTGGTAAGTTGTTTGCAGAAAGCTTCAAAGAATATTCTTGGTTGCAGGAATCTGCACGTGAATTTCCAGGAATGAAAGAATTAGCGAAAATGTTTGAAAAGGCGGGATTTAACAAAGTTGAATATAAAGCATTTACTGGTGGCGTTGCTGCTATGCACTTAGGGTACAAGTGAAAAAGTTAGCCAAAAGATATATCATATGACATACATTTTAGATTTTTTCTATGAATAAGGTGAAGAGCATGAAATTAAAAATGATGTATTCATTTTTAAATACTGATATAAATATTGTTGAAAAAGAATTAGAAAAGTCGATTAAGTCTGAACATCCTCTGTTGAGTCAGGCATCATTGCACTTATTACAGGCTGGGGGTAAGCGGATTCGCCCAGTTTTTGTCTTACTTGGGGGTAAATTTGGCGATTACCAAATAGATCAAATTAAATACGTTGCAATGTCATTAGAGTTAATTCATATGGCATCGCTCGTTCATGATGATGTAATTGACGATTCTACCTTACGAAGAGGAAAACAAACGATCAAAGCAAAATGGGATAACCGTATTGCTATGTACACTGGAGATTATATTTTTGCCAGGTCATTAGAACTGATGTCTAATGTTGAAAATATATCTGCTCAACAGATTTTATCGAAAGCGATAGTTGAGGTATGTGTTGGAGAAATTGAACAAATTAAGGACAAATATAATTTTCATCAAGACCTTCGCACATATTTGAGACGTATTAAAAGAAAAACAGCGTTGTTAATTGCAGTTAGCTGCCAGTTAGGAGCAGTTGCTGCAAATGCGGATGATGACATATGTGAATCATTATTTTGGTTTGGTTATTATGTTGGAATGTCATATCAAATTACAGATGATGTATTAGACTTCACTGAAACAGAGACTCAGCTTGGTAAGCCTTCAGGTAGTGATTTACAACAAGGAAATGTGACACTGCCAGCATTGTTTGCAATGGAAAACAAAGAAATTTACAACGAAATAATAAACATAAATCCAAAAACGACAAAAGAAGAAATGAATCATATTATATCTCTTATAAAACAATCAGGAGCAATTGAACGATCGATTGAAATAAGTGATAAATACTTACAAAAAGCTCTTGTTGTTCTTGATAGTTTACCGTCTGGTAAAGCAAAAACAGCCCTTTATAATATAGCAAAGTACATAGGAAAACGAAAAATCTAGGCCCAGAACTGTTGCTAAACTATAGAAACAGTGGTAATATTTTGATTGGTTGAACTATATTTGACAACCTATTTGACAATATTGTAGGGGTGGAAGAAAGTCATGGAAAGAACATTTTTAATGGTAAAACCAGACGGAGTACAACGCAATGTAATTGGGGAAATTATTTCACGATTTGAAAGAAAGGGCTTTCAACTTGTAGGTGCAAAATTAATGGCAATACCAACCGAGCTCGCAGAACAGCATTACGCTGAACATAAGGAGCGTCCTTTTTTTGGAGAATTAGTAGATTTTATCACTTCAGGTCCTGTGTTCGCAATGGTGTGGCAAGGGGATAATGTCATTGCAACTGCTAGGCAAATGATGGGGTCAACTAACCCTAAAGATGCTGTTTCAGGAACAATTCGTGGAGATTTCGGTTTGACAGTAGGTAAGAATATCATTCATGGTTCTGATGCACCTGAGAGTGCTGAACGTGAAATCAATTTGTTTTTTACAGAAGATGAGTTAGTAGATTATAGTAAGTTAATAAATGAATGGATATACTAATTGATTGCCAGCTCACATAGGGCTGGTTTTTATATCATTTACCGTTAATCGATTTGCAATATTCACTTTTTAATGTCCAGCCGCTGATTCCCCTCGAAATTTCTTTACTATGATTTACATCGAAATTAATAGTACTATCCATTGAGTTCATGTTAGAGGAGTAATAAGTATGTCACGAGATTACATACAATTTATAGAAAATATTAAAAGGAAAACTGGAATTGATTTATCTTTATACAAAGAAGCACAAATGAAAAGAAGGTTAACATCTCTGTATGAAAAAAGAGGGTTTACAAATTTTCAGGATTTCTTTCGCGCCTTTGGAAGCGATGAAAAATTATATGACGAATTTTTAGATAGAATTACAATTAATGTTTCAGAATTTTATCGAAATGCTAACAGGTGGAGTATATTTGAAGAAAAAGTGTTGCCTAAAATATTGAATGGTCGCTCACGATTAAAAATATGGAGTGCTGCTTGTTCTACAGGAGAAGAGCCTTATACAATAGCTATGATTCTATCAAAATATTTACCCCTTTCCAGATTTTCCATATTAGCAACTGATTTAGATGAAAATGTTATTCGAAAAGCTAAAATTGGTTTGTATCCTGAGCGATCTTTGATGGAGGTACCAGAAGAAATAAAAAGGAAATACTTTAGTAAAGATAGAGCATATTATAAGTTATCAGATGAAATAAAAAGTGCAGTCCATTTTAAAAAGCATAATTTACTATCTGATCAGTTTGAAAACAATTTTGATTTAATTGTTTGCCGAAATGTGCTTATATATTTTACTGAGGAAGCAAAAGATCACTTGTATCAAAAATTTTCTAATTCACTTCAAACTGATGGTATTTTCTTTGTAGGCAGTACTGAACAAATTTTCACTCCGAATAAATACGGATTCGATTCTGAAAATACCTTTTTTTACCGTAAGGTTTAAGTTTGAAAACAGATAAGCAAGATAATAAAGAATTACTAGAAAAGAGTTCGTCAATTTGATGAATTCTTTTTTAAAAGATGGCTGTTTGTGCATTAATTACTGTCTGAACAAAAGCTATAAACTGTTACAACTAGATTTGTGGCATCTTTTCGCAGATGGGGTTCAGAAATAACCTCATCTTCCTTATTATAATGTTGTAATAATGACAACAAAGGCTACGAAATGAGCTTAACAGATAAAAAAGCTACCTTTTAACTACTGTATATGATATATTGTTACACATAAAAGCTTTAAAGGATTGAAGGGAGATAGAAAGATGAGGTATTTAACAGCAGGAGAATCGCATGGCCCACAATTAACGACGATATTAGAAGGCGTTCCGTCTGGTTTAGAGCTGTTAGTAGATGATATTAATATTGAGCTAGCAAGAAGACAGAAAGGACATGGTCGTGGAAGAAGAATGCAAATTGAAAAAGACCAAGTTCAAATTGTCTCAGGTGTACGACACGGTAAAACACTCGGATCTCCAATAGCCTTAGTTGTTGAAAATCGTGATTGGAAACATTGGACGCATATTATGGGAGCTGAACCTCTTGTAGATATAAAAGAAGAAGATGTAAAGCGAAAAATTACAAAGCCCCGGCCAGGTCATGCAGATTTAGTAGGTGCGATGAAATATGGCCATAGAGATATGAGAAATGTGTTGGAACGATCTTCAGCAAGGGAAACAACTGTTCGTGTAGCTGCTGGTGCTGTAGCTAAAAAATTGCTTGAAGCATTAGGTATAAAGGTAGCAGGTCACGTATTAGAAATAGGCGGTGTAAAAGCTTCTAAAGTGAAGTATGATTCGCTTGAAGAATTACAACAGATAACAGAAGACTCACCCGTTCGTTGTGTAGATAAGGAAGCAGAGAAGAAAATGATGAATGCAATTGATACTGCTAAAGAAAACGGTGACTCCATCGGTGGTATTGTCGAAGTGATTGTTGAAGGAATGCCTGAGGGAGTAGGTAGTTATGTTCATTATGATCGAAAATTAGATGCAAAAATAGCTGCTGCTATTGTAAGTATCAATGCATTCAAAGGTGTGGAGTTTGGAATTGGGTTTGAAGCTGCCAGAATGCCAGGAAGCAAAGTTCATGATGAAATAAATTGGGATCAACAGGAAGGTTATACACGTAAAACGAACAATTTAGGAGGATTTGAAGGTGGAATGACAACAGGTATGCCAATTGTCGTTCGTGGTGTAATGAAGCCTATACCTACATTATATAAGCCTCTTCAAAGCGTGGATATAGAAACGAAAGAAACATTTGCAGCAAGCATTGAACGATCCGATAGCTGCGCCGTTCCAGCTGCTAGTGTAGTTGCAGAGGCTGTTGTTGCGTGGGAACTTGCAAATGCAATCATTGAACAATTTGGTCAAGACCGAATAGACATTATTAAAGAAAATGTAGAGAATATGCGGAAGTATGCTAAGGAGTTTTAATATGGAAACTCTTAAAGTAACAACTGAGTCAAAATCATACCCTGTACATGTTGGACAAGGAATTATAACCCGTTTATTATCATGTATTGATGAAACAAATGTTAAACCAAATAAATTATTTATCATTACTGATGATACAGTAGCTAAGTTATATTTGCGACAAATTTTAAACATCATCGGGCAAAAATATGAAGTGGGTCATAAAGTTATTCCAAGTGGAGAGGCTGCAAAATCATTTGATAATTATTTCGATTGTCATACAGAGTTATTAACATTTGGACTTGATAGGTCATCACTCTTAATAGCTCTTGGTGGTGGGGTTGTTGGTGATCTAGCAGGTTTCGTAGCTGCTACATTTATGAGAGGTATCCCTTTTATACAAATTCCAACAACTTTATTAGCTCATGATAGTGCTGTAGGAGGGAAAGTCGCAATCAATCATCCTTTAGGAAAAAATATGATTGGTTCTTTTTACCAACCTGAAGCTGTATTATATGATATAGATTTTTTATCTTCATTACCGGAGATAGAAAAAAGATCTGGCTATGCTGAAGTCATAAAGCACGCACTTATACATGATGCAACATTTTTTGAATGGTTAGTATTAAATGTAGATACGATTGGGGAATTGAAAGATGAAAAGCTTATTTATGCCATTACATCTGGTATAAAAGTAAAATCAGAAATTGTATCCTCTGACGAGAAGGAAAGTAGTGTACGTGCCTTTTTGAATTTTGGCCATACGCTAGGACATGCCATTGAAGCTGAACTAGGCTATGGGAATATTACGCATGGTGATGCAGTCGCAATTGGAATGTTATTTGCTTTATATGTAAGTGAGGAACGGTATGATATTGACTTACAAATTCCTAAAATAACAAGTTTGATGACGTCTATCGGATTTCCTACTGAAATACCGAGTAAACTTTCATTAGATGGTCTAATTAAACGAATGAAGAATGATAAGAAATCGGTCACTGGGATGGTTCGATTTGTTTTATTAAAAGAGATAGGCACACCAGCAATAGAGCCAATTGAGGACGAAACTTTACGTGCATTATTATCAAAATTTATGAAAGGAGAGTAGATATGATTCGTGGGGTAAGAGGAGCAACGACTGTCGAAAAGAATAATGCAAATGACATCATTAAAGCGACAGAAAAGTTATTATTGGAAATGATTGAATCTAATAAAATTATACCAACAGATGTAGCATCTGTTATGATATCAGTAACAGAAGACTTAACAGCAAGCTTCCCAGCAAAAGCATTACGGAATATTGACGGTTGGATGTATGTACCTGTTATGTGTATGCAGGAAATTACTGTGCCGAATGCTTTATCACATTGTATTCGCGTGATGATGACTATTAATACTAGTTTGGAGCAAGAGGAAGTAAATCATGTTTATTTAGAGAAAGCTACTGCATTAAGACCTGATTTATTTGACAGAAAATAATTGTACTTTTTCTTCTGTTTGTTTTTGATCTGCCGAATTTCTGACAATTTGAGGTGGGGGCATAGACCAAACTGTTTTAGGTGGTTTATTGTTTGCGCATATTTGTCATTATTAAGCAGGTCAATTGTGCTTTTAATATTAAATTTTACAATAAGAGGTGTGTAAAAAGATGGATATTAAGAAACAATTTCTTACTTTAAAGCCATATCAACCAGGTAAACCGACAGAAGAGGTACAGAAAGAGTATGGGCTAGACAAAATTGTAAAACTTGCATCAAATGAAAACCCATTTGGTAGTTCAAATAAAGTAAAGAGTGCCATTCATGATAACTTAACTTCGCTTGCCATATATCCAGACGGATACGCTGCGAACTTACGGGGGAAATTAGCCACTCATTTAGGTGTTGCGGAGTCCCAACTCATATTTGGCAATGGCTCTGATGAAGTGATTCAAGTGATAAGTAGAGCATTCCTCGGCCCTGGTACAAATACGGTAATGGCAACACCTACATTTCCACAGTATCGCCATAATGCTATTATAGAAGGTGCTGAAATAAAGGAAGTCCCATTAATTGAAGGCCATCATAATTTAGATGAGATGCTTAATGCTATTGATGATCATACGCAAATTGTTTGGCTTTGTAGCCCAAATAATCCTACAGGAACATATATCAATTCAGAAAAGCTATTGACATTTTTAAATAACGTTCCAAATAATGTTCTAGTAGTCATTGATGAAGCTTATTACGAATATGTAACCGCAACGGATTATCCTGAGACGGTTCCATTACTTGATTCATTCGATAATTTAATAATTTTAAGAACCTTTTCAAAAGCACATGGTTTAGCCGCGCTTAGAATTGGATATGGTATATCTCATCAAGAACTATTACAAAAAATAGAGCCTGGAAGAGAACCATTTAATACGAATAGATTGTCTCAAGCAGCCGCGTTAGCATCCTTAGATGACCAGGCTTTTATTGATCAGTGTGTTCAAAAAAATAAGGAAGGTCTTCAACAGTTCTATACATTTTGTGAGCAGTATCAATTAAGCTATTATCCATCTGAAGGAAACTTTATTTTAATTGATTTTGAGACTGAAGGTAATGAAATATTTCAATATTTACTTGAAAGGGGATTTATCGTTCGGTCTGGAAATGCCCTAGGATTTCCTACGAGTGTTCGTATAACGATAGGGTCAAAAGAACAGAATGAAGAAATTATAAATATATTAAGTGAAATGTTAAGTAATAAGACTGCTAACATGAAATAGCTATAGGTGATTAAATATGAATAAAAGAGTATTAATTATAGGTTTAGGTCTTATAGGTGGGTCAATAGGATTAGCAATTAGTAAAGCACATAAACAAACAACAATCATTGGGTATGATATTAATACTCATAACTTAAAACTTGCTAAAACTTTAGGAATCATAGATGAAATTGGTATATCTTTAGAGCAAGAAGTAAATAGTGCAGACTTGATTATTCTTGCGACCCCTGTTAGACAAACAGAAATATTAATTGAACAAATGGCACAGTATAAGTTTAAGAAATCAGCTATCGTAACTGATGTAGGGAGTACTAAACAGTTTATAGTGTCAAAAGCGATAATATTCCGCGAAAAAGGTGTTACTTTTATTGGTGGGCATCCGATGGCAGGATCTCATAAGAGTGGAGTAGTGGCAGCGAAAGCACATTTGTTTGAAAATGCATTTTACATTTTAACTACACCTGAAGATGTTGGTATTGAACATGTAAACGATTTGAAGGAATGGTTAAAAGGTACAAATGCTAAATTTATTCATTTATCTCCACAGGAGCATGATAGAATTACAGGGGTCATTAGTCATTTTCCACATATTATTGCAGCAAGCCTTGTACATCAGGCGGAAACGTTTCAAAACGAACATGAATTTATAAGTAGACTAGCAGCTGGAGGCTTTAAAGATATTACAAGAATCGCATCAAGTAATCCGGAGATGTGGCGTGACATTTTACTCCATAATAAGGATGAGTTGTTACATCTATTCAACCACTGGACTAGTGAAATGGAAACAATTCGAAAAATGATTGATAATGAGGATGGTGAAGGAATCTTCTCTTACTTTTCCTCAGCAAAACGTTTTCGTGAATCATTACCAGCAAAGGCCAAAGGTGCCATTCCGTCATTCTATGATTTATATGTAGATGTACCCGATTACCCTGGGATTATCTCTGAGGTAACAGGGTATTTGGCATTGGAGAAAATAAGTATTACGAACATACGTATTATCGAAATACGAGAGGATATATATGGAGTTCTTCGCCTTAGCTTTCAATCGGAGGAAGATCGAAATAAAGCAGTTTCCTGTCTTGCGAAGCATACCAGCTACGATACGTATTACGGATAGAACAAGGAGTGAACCTATTGAAAATGATAAAAACGAAGGTACCTAGCTTATTAGGGACCTTACATATTCCAGGGGATAAATCAATCTCTCATCGTGCAGTGATGTTTGGTGCAATTGCTAATGGTAAAACGACAATCAACAATTTTTTAGCGGGAGATGATTGTTTAAGTACAATCGATTGTTTTCGCAAAATGGGTGTTGCCATTAAACAAAATGACGATCATGTAGAAATAGAAGGACAGGGTATCGAAAAGTTAAAAGAGCCTTCAGATATATTAAATGTAGGAAACTCAGGTACGACCACAAGGTTAATACTTGGCCTTTTAGCAGGCTGTGATTTTCATGCATGTTTAATTGGCGATGATTCCATAGCTAAAAGGCCGATGGGAAGGGTTACTATTCCATTAAAAGACATGGGAATTCAAATAGATGGGCGCTCAAATGGAACATTAACCCCGTTATCAATTCGTGGAGGGAATGTCAAACCTACACACTATATTTCTAAAGTTGCTAGCGCACAAGTGAAATCTGCCATTCTTCTAGCGGGATTACATGCTGATGGTGTGACATCTGTTACAGAACCACATAAGTCAAGAGATCACTCTGAGCGAATGTTACGAGCATTTGGAGCTGATGTAAAGGAAGATGGACTAACTGTATCTATTGAGGGTAAACAGCCTTTAACGGGTACGAATATTGAAGTTCCAGGAGATATATCATCAGCCGCTTTTTTTCTAGTAGCTGGAGCTATTGTTCCTAACAGCAACATCACGTTAAAAAACGTTGGGGTTAATCCGACACGAACTGGGATTTTAGATGTGCTACACATGATGGGGGCAAATATTAATATAACAAATGAGCGTTTGGAAAATTTTGAACCTATAGCTGATATTAACATAACAACTTCTGAGTTAAAAGGTATAGAAATCGGTGGGGACCTCATTCCAAGGTTAATAGATGAAATACCGATCATAGCCCTGATGGCTACGCAAGCTAAAGGTGTAACAGTAATTAAAGATGCAGCAGAATTAAAAGTTAAGGAAACGAATCGTATTGATACAGTCGTTTCACAATTAATAAAGCTAGGCGCAGATATTACTGCAACTGATGACGGGATGATTATTAATGGCACGACTAAGCTGACAGGAGATCGTGTCGATAGCTATCATGATCATAGGATAGGTATGATGCTTGCAATTGCAGGATGTATTTGTGAAGGAGAGATGACTTTGCAAAATGATGAGGCTATATCGGTATCCTATCCAAACTTCTTTCATCATTTAAATAGTCTTATCAATTAAAGTACGGTAGTTTTTTGTAAGAATTCCCCACCTAAAGAGGTGGGGTTTTTTATCGGAGTAGAGCTGGCATTTAGACGTTCATTTTTACTTTTCCGGGAGGGTTTAGTTATTTGTTGTGTAATTAATAACTAGGTTAATGTTTATTTAGAAGTAAGTAGGAGGATTACAACAAGTCATATGTTTTTGGCCGTTTTCTCATTGGTTGTTCCTAGTCGTTCTTACATATAAAAGTGAAATATCTACCGTTCGTGGTACCTTTTTACTTGAGAAAGATTACCTTACTGTCCATTATTAGTAACACAGTAACAAGGTTAACATAAGTGCCTTTGTTTTTTATTACCAGATTGAACATTAAAGTGTCTATATGCTAACTAACGATGTTAATGATATGAAAGCTTATAGCTAGATTTTGTAAAAATAGTAACAATGCTAATCGACTGAGCATTATAAAAGAGCGGAATATGTTTAATCGTACTTCGTCATAAATTACTATCGTAAGATATATTGATTGAGAGGAAGAGAGACGTTATTGATTTCATAATTTGTGTCATAGTTACCATGCTTCGTACATAGCTTGTCATAAGACCTTTTTATCATTTCAAGGGGGATATTATGGCATATATTATTGATGAAGCCAAAGTGTTAAAAGGTAATGGAGTCGAAGCATGTTCGATATTTGTAAAAAATAATAAGATTGACTTTATAAGAGAAAACGCCAACAGGTTTCGTTCGCTTAAGATGAACGTCAATAGTTTTATCGTTACGCCTGGTCATGTGATGCTTGATCTATCACTATCGACATCCCTCCCCTTTCAATTATTTAAACAACACCTTCGGACTCATTTCCTCATGAAGGGCTGTACAACAATACTTGTTATTTGTAAAATTCCTTATGAAAATCAGCTAATAAATGAACTCAATAAAGTTCGGGGAAATTTAGTTAACAGTCCGATTGATTATTACATTGGAGTGCAAATTTCTTTGAAAACATTAACCCCTTCTTTTGTACGAGCTTGTAAACGAAATAAAATACCAGTAATATTAGTTGAAATTGAACATGAAGATGATTTATTTGATGTACAGTGGGGATGGATTAGGGAAGCATTATTTTTATATCCAATTGTATTTATCCCTGTTTGGCAAAATCAAAATCGACCAAAGCAAGAGCAAAAAAAGGTTACAAAGATTTGGAATCATCATACATCAACACATAAAATTCCAACTATTGTAGAATGTCCACAAGAGGGAAGGCCGTTATCAAAGGAAGTATTAACAAAGATAGGAATCTATCCGGCTAAAGGGGATATTCGAGTTGGAGGGGAAGTTGATTATAATTTGTATAACCAAGAAGATCAAGTAAAGAAAGTTGCTCAAAAAGCATTTGTCGATTATCATAATCATAACCCCGCTATAACGGTGCATAAGGGTGTAGTTATTAAATCAGGTGACAAAATCGATTTCCGACCAGGTTTTGGAAATGAATGTAGTGTTAAAATCCCTGGGTATTTTTCTGCACCTACATAAACAGAACATAATTAAAACTTGATGTGATAATAAAATAAGAAGGCTCTTTTCGCAAACTTTGTTGTTCTAGAGATTTATATAGGAAAGCAACAAATAAATTGACCACATTTAAAATGAGAAAAGTTTCCATGAATGCTTGTTTTATACGTATTTTATTTCTTATAACGAAATGCAACAATGAATGCGGAAACAGCCAGTAAGAATGAGTTTAAATAGAGAGGATTACTGTTATATGAGTACTATCGATAAAGCGTTAAGTTATATAGATAATGGAGATGTAGAGAGAGGTATTGATCTTCTAAATAGTTTAAAGCTAAACTGTACAGATGACGAAAAGTACCGGATTGCGGAGATATATTTCGATTTAGGGTTCGCAGATGACGCCAAAGTTGTGCTTGAAGAATTGTTACTACTTTATCCTAATGAAGGAGAGTTATTAACTTTCTTGGCTGACGTGCTAATCGACTTAAATCATGAAGATGAAGCTATTGAGGTATTAAATACCGTATCCAAAGAAGATCCAGCATTTCCTCAAGCGTTATTGCTGCTTGCAGATTTATATGAAATGCAAGGTTTAGAGGAAGTTTGTGAACAAAAATTACTGGAAGCAAAAAGTATTCTACCTAATGAACCACTTATTGACTTTGCCCTTGGAGAATTTTATCTAAGTCATGGATATTTTAATAAAAGTCTAGCGTACTTCATTCGACTCGTAGAAAATAGTGAAACAATTTCAGGAGTAAATCTTAATCAACGTATTGCAGAAGCATACAGTTCAAGCGGTGAATTTGAAAAGTCACTTCAATATTATCAAGCAGCACTAGAAGAAAATGTAGATATTAATTTATTGTTTGGTTACGGATTTACTGCTTATCAAGCTGAAAACTATCAAACCGCAATTAAGAAACTTACTGATCTTAAAGAGATGGATCCTGAATATACTTCATTATATTTATATTTAGCAAAGTCTTATGAGCATGAGGGTGCTACGACTAAAAGCTTGGAAGTAGTAAAAGAAGGACTTGCAGTGGACGAATATAATAAAGAATTATATTATTATGCAGGGAAATTAGTGATTTCTGCAGGTGAGAATAGGGATGCCATTCAATATCTATATGAAGCCTTAGCATTAGATCCAGAATACGTCGAAGTAATCCATACGTTAATTGAGCTTTTCATGATTGAAGAGAACTATGACGAGGTTGTAAATACAATTGAAGAAGCAAAAAGATATGGATTAGATGATCTCCAGTTTGCTTGGCAAATAGCAAAAGCTAAAAGCAAACTTGAAAAGTTTTCAGATGCATTAAAACATTATCGTCTCGCATATACTTTCTTTAACAATGATATTGCATTTCTTGAAGAGTACGGTTATTTCTTAGTTGAAGAAGGCTTGAGAGATGAGGCGAAAACAGTTTTTTTACAGTTACTTGAACTAGACCCTGCCAATACGGAAATTGCTGATATGTTATTACAAATGGATTATTAATGATTAGTTGAATCATGTTGTCTAACTTGTATAGCTGTTAATTGTTTTGTTTTCCTTTTATAGTTGAAAAGGAGGGAAGGAAGAGTATGGCGATTCCTGTTTCTGTTAATGAAAAAAAAGATTTTATTCGTTGGTTCTTAAGTAACTATCAATTAAAAAGAAGAGAGTGTGTTTGGATTTTAAACTACTTAATGAGTCATGATCAACTAATGAAACACGTTCATTTTGTAGAACAATCGCAATATTGCCCTCGAGGAATTATTATGTCAACACATTGTGTTGATGATGTTCCCTTTCGTTTTTATAAAGAAAATGTGATGACAACAGATGCTGAAAAATCCTTTCATGACATAAGGTTAAACCGGGAAGAGGAGATTTATATACAGCTAAACTTTCGAGCATCCATACATTCTCCCAATTATGCTGCTGTTTTAGAGGAAAATCCATATATTCCAAAACAGATGCATATCAATGAGAAAGACCGCATTTTAGCTGAAAGGTTTTTAGAGGATTCTATACAATCGTTTCAAAAAGACAAACTGTTAAAGCTGATTGATGAAGCGCTTGACTGTGATGATAAAGATGAATTTAACCGATTAACTGAAATCTTAAAGAAAATATGAACATTTTATGAACTTTTTTATTGTATGTAACCTTGCGTTATAATTTAGCAAGGTTTTTTTTTATTTGTAGTTTTCTTATGAATGTAATTATGATATGTTTTTTGCTAGTAAGGAAATTTAGTTTTTCAGACTGAATGATGGAGGGATAATTTTGAGATGGACAATCAATGATATTGACATGTATTTGAAATCGGCAGACTATGTTGATTCTGCTATCATTCCACTAATACCATTCGGTTTAGGTTCAAATATCAAGTCAACTGTAACTATGGGAGAATTCATAGGAATGATTACTTATGAGTTGGAGCGCCAATTTAAAGGAAGGTTATTGCTATTACCACAGTTTACATACATGCAAGATGAGGAGATAGAAACGAAGAAAAATAAGTTGTTTACGTGGTGTAATGAATTAAAAGCTAATGGCATAAAGCATATCTTTATTTTGACAAGTGATAGTGAATGGAAGCAAATTGAATCTATAATGGAAGATATGTTAATCTGGTTGCCCGCCTTACCACTTGAACATTTAGATGACGAAGCCTACAATACAATGATGAAAGAACAAGTAAATCAATTAATTCCACTTTTTATTAATACGTGGAGAGAAAAAAACAAATAAATCTCTATAGTAGGACACATAGTTGACATGTTTTAAGAGAATGATAATATTGACCTCATTGGCATATTGATATATCATGAGTATGTCCTAGTTTTATATGTGTATAATGTATGTCCGGGAAGGACCTAGCAATGTTTAGAGGGGGGAAAAATATGAGCGAGAAAAATCACCGAGTTTCTAGACGACAATTTTTGAACTACACTCTTACTGGTGTCGGTGGATTTATGGCGGCAGGGATGCTAATGCCGATGGTTCGCTTCGCAGTTGACCCTGTACTTAGACCATCGGAAGAACAAGAAATGCTTCCTGTTGCACAAGTTACAGATTTAACAAACGAGCCGAAATCGTATTCTTTTAAAGTCGATCAAGTTGATGCATGGTATGAGTCAGAGGTTCCTTATACAGCTTGGGTGTATAAAGATGAAAAGGATGAAATCGTCGCATTATCACCTATATGTAAGCATTTAGGCTGTGTTGTAGACTGGAATACAGATGATAGCAATCCTAACCACTTCTTCTGTCCATGTCATCTTGGTCTATATACGAAGGATGGAACCAATGTACCTGGTACACCACCTTTGGCACCGCTAGATGTGTATGATTTTAAAGTAGAGGACGGGACGTTATATCTAGGAAAAGCAAAACCACGAAAGGAGGCGTAATTAATGTTAAACAAGATTTATGATTGGATTGATGAGCGATTAGACATTACGCCTTTGTGGCGAGATATAGCTGACCATGAAGTACCTGAGCATGTTAACCCAGCTCATCATTTCTCAGCATTTGTGTATTGCTTTGGTGGCTTGACATTTTTTGTTACTGTCATTCAAATTCTATCTGGTATGTTCTTAACGATGTATTATGTTCCAGATATTGAAAATGCATGGAAATCGGTTTATTACTTACAAAACGAAGTAGCCTTTGGGCAAATTGTTCGCGGAATGCATCATTGGGGTGCTAGCTTAGTTATTGTTATGATGTTTTTACATACGCTACGAGTATTTTTCCAAGGGGCATATAAAAAGCCACGTGAACTTAACTGGGTTGTTGGAGTTTTAATATTCTTTGTAATGTTAGGATTAGGATTCACAGGCTATTTATTACCTTGGGATATGAAAGCGCTCTTCGCTACTAAAGTAGGACTAGAAATAGCAGTACAAACACCGTTAATAGGTGAACAATTAAAAACACTATTAGCTGGACACAGTGAAATTGTAGGGGCACAAACATTAACCCGTTTCTTTGCTATTCATGTATTCTTCTTACCAGGAGCTTTACTTGGATTGATGGGAGCCCACTTCTTAATGATCCGTAAGCAAGGAATTTCAGGTCCACTATAAAATATATGAATAATTGTATATACCTTAAACAAAGGAGGGAGAATTGAATATGCATCGTGGAAAAGGGATGAAATTTGTAGGTGATTCCCGCGTGAAAGCGGTAGAAATGCGTAAACCGAATATCCCGAAAGATTATTCGGAATACCCAGGGAAAACCGAGGCATTTTGGCCAAACTTCTTATTGAAAGAATGGATGGTAGGAGCAGTCTTTCTTACCGCATACCTAATCTTAACAGTAGCCCATCCATCGCCTTTAGAGCGTATGGCGGATCCGACTGATACTGGGTATACTCCACTGCCTGACTGGTATTTCTTATTCTTATATCAATTACTTAAATATACTTATGCGTCTAGTCAGTATACAGTATTAGGTGCATTTATTATGCCAGGATTAGCATTTGGTGCATTATTGCTCGCGCCATTTTTAGACCGAGGACCAGAGCGCCGTCCTCTTAAAAGACCTTTAGCTACAGGATTCATGCTATTATCAATCGCGGCAATTACTTTCTTAACTTGGGAATCTGTAGATCAGCATGATTGGGAATTAGCTAAAAAGCAAGGAGAAATTGTTATTGTACCTGATGTTGAGGTAGATACTGATGCTGAAGGTTATAAATTATTAGAGGCAAATACTTGTTTATCTTGTCACGGTAATGACTTGTTAGGTGGATCTGCAGCACCAGCACTTATTGATACAGGCTTAACTGTTGATGAAATTACAAATATTGTGATTAACGGACAAGGGGCAATGCCTCCAGGCATTTTTAATGGAACTGATGAAGAACTTCAAAAGGTTGCAGAGTTTATCGAAAGCTTGAAGCCTTAAAAAAAAGCTGACTAAATGTCAGCTTTTTTTTATTAAGAATGTTTTTGCATTGGATTGCTACTATTTGTTTTTAGATATAAACACGTATACATCTAGCGCTAGTGGCATCTTTTGTTTCGATGACTAACGTATAAAACCACATATTAAGATACTAATTTAATAACAATAGCAACAGAGTTTGCGATAAAAGCCTTTGTTAAAATAGATAAAACTTGTATAACACTTCTTCAACTGTGTTCTACAATCGTACAAATAGTAACAAAGTTTACTGAAAGAGCTGTTTAAAAATAACTTTGTCCAAGTTTTTTAAAAATTGGTTTATTACGTCGTTGAGAAGATGGAGGTGCTTTATCTGTATGATCTTCTTTAACACCGACGTAGGCTTGAAGTAGCATTTTTGCCTGGGACAATGGCATATGCGTTTTAGGGTTACGATATGATTGATTTAAATCCCCAAGATGTGGAAGTTTTGAAAAATCATCTTTTGTAGGGGGCATATGGAAAAAATATTCACCAGCAGACACGAGTACATCTGATTGCTGAATGCTGTTTCGAGGATTTCTTGAGAAGTGAAGGCCAATCTTTTCCGCCTTTTTTTCAGCTACCAGTTTTTGCAGAGCCTTCCGCTTTAGCAGATACAAAAATTTAGGGTTTGTAGCTGTTTTAGCATGACGGTTTACAATGAAGATAGCCTTAGTGAGGTTATTAATAGTAGGTTTCAGTGGAGGAGTTTCATTTGAGTTATTCATGGTCATCACCTTTCATTTATCTTTTAAAAATAGCTGTTTTAGCATAGATTGTTGAATATTCAATACGGCTAGAATTTGTCGTCATTTCTTCTTTAAAAACGAAGACTGTTTCGTAAAACGACATATTTGTCTTCTAGTTTACGAAAAGAGCATTTAAAATTAATTAGCTTGTATATATATACCATTATACATTTTGTATATGAATTTGCAAAAAAAAAGATATATCGAGAAAGTTGTTTATGCTTAATGGTAAAATAAATTACTCACATTGTACACTATTTATAGGAATTTATCTTTCTGCTTATCGTTTGGGAGTGTGGCTGAACAAGTCCAGAGGACACTTAAGTCCTCTTGGATATTGGTAAATAGGCAGCAATTGTTTGAGAGTGTTAATTAAAGGCTCTTTTCGTAAACTTAATTAATCTCTTTTAGTTTTAAGATTATGATTAACTGATGTGTACGATGTGATTTTTATAGTCTTTAACGAAAAGCAACATTTAATGCGAAAACATCCTAATTTAAAGGGTGCTTTCTATACGAATAAGGATAATTATAACCAAAACTGTAAGGGTTTCCGTAACCTCCCCCATAATAATATCCTCCGCCATAGGGATAGCCGCCGTAATAAGGAGGATAATATGGTGGTCTAAAAACATAAGGGCTTATCGCAAGTCCAGCTAAAAAGGGGAGAAATGGGAATCTTTGATAACGTTGAAAATGATGTGGATACATATTTCATCCGCCTCCTATCGTTCATTCTTTTCATCATATGGGAAAAAAGCGGAAGTTGAGCTTGATTACTTACAAGCTGTGGTGGAGGATTAAGCCTATATTTTATCTATCTACAAGTTTTTATAATATAGGAGTGATTAGATGTTCGTCTATTTAACACAAATATTGTCTGTCGGAATTGGAGGGGCATTGGGTGCAAGTATACGTTATTTATTGCAAGTTGGTCTTGGAAATGACTTTTTTCCAATTGCTACTTTTATTGCAAATATGGTAGGCTCCTTCTTATTAGGCTTGTTATCAGGACTAACGGCAAGATATGAAATGAAAAGCAATATCAAACTATGTCTTGGAACAGGTTTTTGTGGAGGTTTTACAACAATGTCTGCTTTCGCAGCAGATATATATATTTTAAATACTCAGCAATATTCAAGTGTAATGTTTGTTTATATAAGTTTAACGTTATTGCTAGGCTTAATATTATCTTTTATCGGGATAGTAATTGGACGAGGAGTAAAAAGATAAGTGATAGGAAGGTGATGTAGTGTTGACTATTTTGTCAATCATGCTTGGGGGAGCGATAGGAGCAATGAGCCGATATAGTATCGGTTTACTCATTTCAAAAAAAAAGAAACATTTTGGGTTCCCCGTTGCAATGATCATTGTTAATTGGATTGGCTCTTTCGGTCTAGGTATCAGTGTTCATTTTATAACGGGCTTATATCCTTATGCTCAATCGTTCATAACAATAGGTTTTTTTGGAGCGCTTACTACGTATTCAACTTTCAGCGTGGAGGCAGTTGAATTAATCTTAGAGAAAAAATATGTAGGTAGCTTATTATATATACTACTAACGTTTATAGGGAGTATTGGTTTATATTCTTTAGGGGTCAACTGGTTTTAGAATGTTATCACTCCTATCAATTAGTGAGAACACGTCAGGATAGGAGTTTTATATATAACGGTAAAACATTAAGTACTCATATTAGAATACAATGCTAACAACAGGCTCTAGTCTATTATTAAGCATTAAGATGGAAAACAGTTATTTCGGGCTTTGATAAAAAACGGAATGGGAGTCGTGTTGTCCCAATACCGCGATTTACATAGACACTCAAATTGCTTTCTTCTACTTCATAAAAACCCTCAACATATGTTGTTGCTAGTGGAGGGGTAATTAGTGGACCAAAAAAAGGTAGCTGTACTTGCCCTCCATGGCTATGGCCAGATAGTTGAAGATGAATTGGGTATTTTGATGTCACTTGAGCAGCATCTGGTTCATGTGCTAATAATATCGTGAAGAGCTCTTGTGGAACATTTTTCAAAGCTTTATCGTAGTCAGGATGTCCTAGTAATAAATCATCAACTCCTACTAAACATATTTGACTACCATCAGGTAAACTAATAATAGTTGATTCATTTACTAGCAATGTAAACTCTGCTTTGTTCATAATTTCAAGATAAAGATTTGATCCATATCCACCATGGTCGTGATTGCCGTATATAGAAAATTTACCTAGTGGAGCTTTAATACTTTTTAAAATTGCTGGTATTTTATCAGCATCTTTAAACGTCATAGGACTATCAATTAAGTCACCTGTAAATAATACTATATCTGGTTTTTCTTCGTTAATTTTATTCACTGCACTTTGAAGTTGCTTCAAATTATAGTTATATCCAATATGTAAATCACTAAATTGAACAATTTTTAGACCTTCAAAATTGTTTGGAATGAGTTGATGGGATATATTTTGATGGACTATAGACAGTTGTTTCGGCTCAATATACCTTGCATAATAATAACCTAATGAGGTTGCTAACAAACTACCAACAGTGATAGAAAATGAGCGTTTTAAAAATGTTCTTCTCGTTTGCTTCTGTGTCATTTTATTTCTCAACCTACCTATAAATACAAATAAAATCTATATAAATCTTATGTTTATTATACTTGTTAGCAGGGAGAATAAAAAGATAGAATAGTAACATACATTATTTTCTAAAAACTTAATTAAAAGATTAGAAAATTTAGAAAAGACATGGTATGATTAAAATGAATGGACATTCATTCATTTTAAAAGGGGGTTCACATGATGAAAGATAAGGTAGTTATAGTAACTGGCGGTTCTAGTGGAATGGGTAAATACATGGCAATGAAATTTGCTCAAGAAGGTGCGAATGTTGTCATTACAGGGCGAAATGTGGAAAAACTTAATGAAGTTAAAAAAGAAATAGAAACCTTTGACGGACAAGTGTTGACAGTACAGATGGATGTCAGGAATATTGAAGATGTTTCACGAATGGTAAAAGAAACTGATGAAAAATTCGGTAGAATTGATTCACTAGTAAATAATGCGGCAGGTAATTTTCTAGTTCCAGCAGAAAATTTATCTGTAAATGGTTGGAATGCAGTCATTGATATTGTGTTAAACGGTACATTCTATTGTAGTTCAGAGGTTGGAAAGTATTTTATAGATAAAGGGATAAAAGGAAGTATCCTAAATATGGTAGCCACATATGCCTGGGATGCAGGTCCTGGAGTTATTCATTCTGCATGTGCAAAAGCTGGAGTTTTGACAATGACAAGAACTTTAGCAGTTGAATGGGGAAGAAAATACGGGATTAGAGTGAATGCTATCGCACCTGGTCCGATAGAAAGAACAGGTGGAGCTGAGAAATTGTTTATTTCTGAAGAAGCAGCAAAGCGTACACTCCAAAGTGTTCCATTAGGTCGATTAGGAACACCTGAAGAGATAGCTAGCTTGGCATACTATTTATTATCAGAAGATGCTGCATATATTAATGGTGAATGTGTGACAATGGATGGTGGCCAGTATTTAAATCAAATTCCATTTTAAGAAAAAAATAACAAATAGATGTGAATATAAGGGATATACCGAATAATTTCTTTGGTATATCCCTAGTTTTATTTAGTAAATATCACCATAAAAAATACGTCTGAATATAGATAACTTATTTGTGAGAAAGTAAAAAAAGGATGTGTGAAGGTGGTGATTCAGTGAATAATTTAACATTTATACTGATGATTATTTCGATCCTTATATTAACGATCGGTCTAATCTATACCTACAGGTTAGGAAGGGCATTAAAATTGCAACAAGATGAGTATGACCCGGAATTAAATGAAAAGGTCCAAGATCACCCAGTTATGAGAAATCCTATTTTTATTGCATATTTAATAGCACTTGGATTGGTTGTTGCCTATATGATTTATTTAGCTGTTAACTCAAATTGGTAGCCAAGCCAATTTGAGTTATTTAATTGTAAACACAAATTGGTCAGCCAAGCCAATTTGAGTTATTTAATTGTAAACACAAATTGGTCAGCCAATCCAATTTGAATTATTTAGTTGTAAACACAAATTGGTAACCAATCCAATTTGAATTATTTAGTTGTAAACACAAATTGGTAACCAATCCAATTTGAATTATTTAGTTGTAAACACAAATTGGTAACCAATCCAATTTGAATTATTTAGTTGTAAACACAAATTGGTAACCAATCCAATTTGAGTTATTTAGTTGTAAACACAAATTGGTCAGCCATTCCAATTTGAGTTATTTAGTTGTAAACACAAATTGGTCAGCCATTCCAATTTGAGTTATTTAATTGTAAACACAAATTGGTCAGCCAATCCAATTTGAATTATTTAGTTGTAAACACAAATTGGTAACCAAGCCAAGTCTTCTATTAACCCCTATTCTTAATAAGGTTTTCAAGAATAGGGTGTTTTTGTGTGCACCACTATAGTTTATGTAGAAAAAAACAACATTAGTGTAGAGAAAAATGTCAAAATATTATGGATATTTACGAACGATTTATGCTAAATTAAGTCATATTTGTTGATACAATGATATTAACTATAAAATCTAGTTAAGAAAGGAGAATTATTTGGTCAATTACTTCACCCAACTGTTGCTGTCTATCGCCTTGTTGTACTGTTCTGTTGAAGATACGCAATTATATACACTCCCCTCTAAGGAAAACATAATTAATCATCTCCAAGATGCCTTTAACACACAAGTCTCCTTAAGTGAAGATTATCGTACACATGAAGAAATCACTGAGTTACTCTCACCGTATTTTAATGATGAATTTATGAATAAGTTTATTAGTGAGAATGTTGTTCAAGAAGAAGATGGTTACATAACTCTTGGAACCGATATTGCACGTTATTACATTCCATTCTTTTCGTATACAGATCAAACAGTAGTAATATACGACATACAATTGCAACAAATATATATTTATGAATATTTTTTAGAAGAAAATAACATCTTATTTACAAGTCCTGACCATTATGAAATTGTTACACTTAGCAAGGTAGAAGGTGAATGGAAAATTGCGGAGATTGAAAGTAGCGAGAGTAAACCGTATCGAATTAGCGAAATTGAAAGAACAAACAAGGTGGAGTAGACTATCCACCTTGTTTGTTTTGTATAACCCACGTTACAACAGACTCACGACTATTCTTCTATATTAAGTATATTAGCTAATTTTGTGAGATCAAAACCTTTTACAATTTCATCATCAATAATAATTGTTGGTGTAGAATAGGCTTTATATTCATTAATTAAACGTTCTTTTTCACGTTTGTTTTTTGTAATATCGATCTCTTGATATGTTATCTTGTGGTGTGCCAAAAATTTTTTAACAACCTCACAAGGTGGGCAGTCTGGTTGGCTATATACAGTGATGCTTCTCATAACAAATCATAGGCCTCCTGACGTATTGTTATAAGCTGTGCTCAGGTTAAGATATAGGGATCTTGGTTTCTTATACTTTAGCAATGATGATAAAACTATTCTATTTGTTTAGAAATAGTTTAACAGATTGCTAAAGTATGTAAACAGCTTTGTCGACCTCTATTGTAACATATGTACACATGTAGCTCATCCTTCATGGGACATATCTTCAATCAAATCATTCTTACCTAAATAATCTACAATTCCCATTGCACAGACTGACATATCCATAGGTATAATATTGTAAATCGGATGGCTTTCGGGAACTCCTTGCTCGTGAAGATAAGCAGAAATCATTGAAAATAGTTCCTCAGTTACTGCTTGAACTTTATGTTCATTATTTTTGTTAATACCTTTAGTTCCTGCATCAATAAATTTTGGTATCCAATAATGAAGTTGATTGATTACTTCCTCCACATTTGTTGTCATGCCATAATGTCCAAAATAAATGGCTTTTATATCTAGTTGCTTAATCACTTTTGCAGAATGTAACATTTTTTTTGGGTCAAATTGATTTGGAGATGTTGAAGGTAAGAACAGCAAGATATTTAGCTCACTTAATTGTTTGTAATAAATGCCTAGAGTATCACCTGTAAATATTCCCTTACTTATTGGGTCATAAATGCTGAAATGATGATTTGCATGGCCAGGTGTATCGTAAAAAGTTAACATTCGATCTTTGCCAATTTGAAGTTGTTCTTTATCTTTCATAATTACAATTTTGTTTTCTTCAATGGGAACAATTGGGTCAAATAATGTATTGAAATTCATACCGTAGACTGCCTTAGCGCCCGCTATTAATTTGGATGGATCAACTAAATGTCTTGCGCCTTTAGGGTGTACGATAACTTTAGCATTTGGACAATGTGATAATAATAATCCAGCTCCTCCTGCATGATCAAGATGTATATGGGTAACGATTATATAAACAATCTCTTCAGGTTCAACGCCTATATCAGCCAAACCCTTCAATATGTATGGTATCGATGGACTAGCACAAGTTTCTATTATCGTTGGCTTATCGGTTTTAATTACATAAGTTCCAGTCCTTTCCTGCATTCCTAAATCAAAATCATCAATTAAAAAAATGTCATCAAAAATTTGAACAGGCTTACTCAATTATATATCTCCCCTTTGCAAAAAGAGTATTTAATACCTTTTATTGTATGTGCTTTATTTATATAAGTAAAGTAATGAACAGAAAATTCAGAAAGATAAATCATGAAAAATAGTGATGAAAATTTCATTGATAGTAAAACATATATAATAACCCATGTAGTAAAGGAGAGCGATATGATGTCACAATTACAAGCAATCATAAATCGTCTCAATAGTTTGCGCGAAAATACGTTGCAGGGAGATTTATCCCAGCGATTTTTTGAAGTGGAAGGAGAAAAAAAATGCAGTGTTAAATTCTTTCAAAATAATAATGCTTTTGAGCTGGAGGTTTATGAAAAAGGAGAACAGTCTAAGCGATACCAATTTGATAATATTGACATGATTGCAATAGAGATATTTGACTTAATTCAGTAATTGTAAAAAATTATCGGTAATATATATTCAGGGAGGTGGTTGATTGTTTCCAGATATTTTTGTCGTTTGCCCACAATGTAAATCAACATCAACGATAGCTTCTGTTTTAACAGCCCAATCAAATCAAAATGTTATTTATACATGCCCTAAATGTAATTTTGTTGCACGCAATATTGAAACAAGTAAAGGATGAGCCCTCTTTTAAAGAGGGTTCTTTTTTTGGCTCTAGTCGCATTCATTGTTGCTTTTCGTAATAAGAGTCTAAACACGAATACAGCAAACGTTCGAGTCATCTTTTCTACTTTATAGACAATAGAAATATTTCGTAGACATCATTTACTTAAATATACGTAACAATCGATTAAAACTTTATTTTACTGGTAGTTTTCAAGAAAAAATGCAGCAATACTACGAAAAGAGTTTTACGAAATAAACCATTCTATTTATAAGCATTAATTTATAGAACTATTTCATCCAAGACTACGTATATTATAGTAAATAATGCCAGGGGTGGGATAACAAATGAATGATAAGCTCATGTTTTACAATATATCGGAAACGAATATGTCATTTGAAATAGTTATCTGTAGAATCACTGAATTTATGAAAAGTGACCCCCATTCGCTTTATGTTTTGTCGATAGGCACAGATTCACATATTCATAAAGAAATTACTCGTTTTATTACCGCTATTCACTTACATAGGGTGGGTAAAGGTGCTTGGGGATGTTTGAAAAACTACAATTTATCTCGCCCGGTTCGAAGTTTGCGGGAAAAAATATCTTTAGAAACTAGTTTAAGCCAAGAAATTGCTTATGATTTTACGACAAAGTATGTAACAGAGTTATCGGAGGTTATTTTACCTTATATTGATAAAGGGGCTGATTTTCGATTAGAAGTTCATTTAGATATCGGTAAAAAAGGTATGACAAAGGAATTGATACATGAAATGACTGGGAGAATTACTGCAATGGGAATAGAAGCAAAAATTAAACCAGATTCTTACGCTGCTTTTTGTTATGCAAACCGCTATACAAAGTAGTTAAGCAACAGCTCTTACATAAAGTATTATTGCTAATAGTGTGATACAATAAAAAGGAAAATGAATAGTTAAAGGGGAAGATCAGCAATGATAAGCTTACACAGTAGTGAATTCTTAGAAACAAACATTAAGGATTTACTTATTCCAGCTGATAAAGTGGCCCATGTACAAATAGGGAATAGTTTAGAGCATGCCTTGTTAGTATTAACAAAGTCTGGATATACAGCAGTACCTGTATTGGACCCAATGTATCGTTTACATGGCTTAATAAGTTCTACGATGATATTTGATGCTATTTTAGGCTTAGAAAGAATTGAATTTGAGCAACTTGAAAATATGAAAGTTGAAGACGTCATGAATAGTGATATTCCAAGATTATATGTAAGTGATTCCTTAACTAAAGGTTTAAATTTGGTCGTTAATCACCCGTTTGTGTGCGTACAAAATGATGATGAGACGTTGGAAGGAATATTTACCCGAAGAGCTATTTTAAAACAATTAAATCGCCACGTTCACAAATTAAATAAATAGCATTGTTCGCTGATATTTCATCTATTGAAGCGATAAGAAAAACTGAGTTAGAGGTATGAACATGCAATTTTCAGAGTTTCAATTATTAGTTGTGTTAGCTCAAGAATTAAATATGCGTAAAGCTTCAGAAAAGTTATTTGTATCTCAACCTGCGCTGTCACAAAGGCTTCATTCTATAGAAAAAACATGGGATACTCAAATCTTTCTTCGTTCCCAAAAAGGATTAACATTAACACCGGCTGGTGAAAAAATTGTAAACTATGCAATGGAAGTAGTGAGAAATGAAGAAAAGGTTCGAGAAGAGATCAACAAGTTAGACCAAGAAATACACGGAACTTTAAAAATAGCAGTTGCAACGATTATCGGACAGCACTGGTTACCGAGTGTGTTAAAAAAGTTTGTCAATACTTATCCACATGCAAAAATATCGTTAATAACAGGGTGGAGTAGTGATATTTTAAAAAGCTTGTATGAGGATTCAGTGCATATTGGTATTATCCGAGGTAATCCAGAGTGGAAGGGTGTAAAAAAGCATCTACTGTCGGATACTTTATATTTAGTTGATACAGAAATTAATAAAATTGAACAAGTTTTAGAAACTGAAAGGCCTTTTATCCAATTTAAAAGTGACTCTACTTATTATCAAGAAATACAAAACTGGTGGCATCGTCAATTTCAGACAACTCCTAAAAGGACAATCGTTGTAGATCAAATTGAAACTTGTAAACAAATGGTTTTACATGGAATTGGCTATGCCATCCTGCCATCTGTTACTCTAGATGGGGATTCTAACATGTATCGAATTCCATTATTAGATGAAAATGACCGTCCAATTACTAGAGATACATGGTTACTTGGTTATGAATCTGCATTTCAGCTAAAACAAGTACAAGCATTTATTGATATAATAAAGAACTCAAAGCAGTAACTTTGTAGAGTTCTAAAACAGTTGTCACATATTCTTTTGTCTGTTAAAGTATAACAGAATAACTAATTAAACAAGTAAAGTTGTGGAGGTATAAGCTATGAAAATGATGGATGCTAACGAGATCATATCTTTTATTTCAAATAGTAAAAAATCAACCCCTGTAAAAGTATACATAAAAGGTGAGTTGGAAGGTCTTGAGTTTGGTGCTAATTCTCAAACATTTATAACTGGAGATACAGGAGTAGTTTTTGGAGAATGGGAAGACATTCAATCTGCTCTAGAGAGTAATACAGAAAAGATCTCTGATTATGTAATTGAAAATGACCGTAGAAACTCTGCTATTCCAATGCTAAACCTTAAAAATATAAAAGCACGAGTTGAACCAGGTGCGATTATTAGAGACCAAGTGGAAATAGGAGACAATGCTGTAATTATGATGGGAGCTTCTATTAATATTGGTGCAGTTATAGGTGAGGGAACGATGATCGATATGAATGCTGTTCTAGGAGGACGAGCAACAGTAGGGAAAAACTGTCATATCGGAGCAGGTGCAGTACTTGCTGGTGTGATTGAACCACCTTCAGCAAAACCGGTTGTAATTGAAGATGGTGTTGTCATCGGAGCAAATGCGGTCGTTCTTGAAGGAGTTACTGTTGGACAAGGAGCAGTAGTAGCCGCTGGAGCTATTGTTATTGATGATGTGCGTCCAAATACGGTAGTAGCAGGCACCCCAGCTCGTGTAATAAAAGAGATTGACGACAAAACAAAATCAAAAACTGAAATTATGCAAGAGTTAAGAAAACTGTAAATGTGATAACAGAAAGGCCTTTTTCGTATCTTTTTTGCCGTATTCTCAAAGAATTCACAGCATGAAGAGTTTTGTAAGAACTCAAAAATGTTAAAAGTAGAAAAGACGCCGCTGTATACGTACTTAATCTAAGTACGAAAAGAAACAATCATAAAAATAATGCTAAGCGTGGACAAATAAGTCCACGCTTATGTTTTAAGGAGGTATAAATTTGAGTGAAATGGACCGTTTTATAAAAATCCGCAGAGATTTACATCAAATTCCTGAATTGGGATATAAAGAAAATAAAACCCAACAATACTTAATTAACTACTTATCTACTCTAAATGCTGAACGCTTTGTTATGAAGAAATGGAAAACTGGTTTATTCGTTAAAGTTGCCGGAACTAATCCGCAACAAACGATAGGTTATCGGGCTGACATTGATGGGCTTCCTATTACTGAAGAAACTGGGTATGAATTTTCAAGTAAACATAAAGGCAATATGCATGCGTGTGGACATGATTTTCACATGAGTATTGCGTTAGGCGTGCTAACTCACATTGTAAATCACCCTATACGTGATGACGTTCTTTTTTTATTTCAGCCTGCTGAAGAAGGCCCTGGAGGAGCGTTAGAAATGCTTAATAGTGAGATAATGAAAGCGTGGAAGCCAGATGAAATATTTGCTCTACATATAGCGCCAGAGTATCCTGTTGGAACGATTGCAACAAAAGAAGGGTTGCTTTTTGCTAATACGTCAGAATTATTTATTAATTTGAAGGGGAAAGGTGGCCATGCTGCTTATCCGCATCTTACAAATGACATGGTTGTAGCAGCTTGTGCACTTGTTTCTCAATTACAATCTATCGTTTCGAGAAATGTCAATCCACTTGATAGTGCCGTTGTTACTATTGGCAAAATTACCGGAGGAACAGTACAAAATATTATTGCAGAAAATGCAAGGTTAGAAGGAACGATTAGAACTTTGTCTGAAGAAGCAATGAACGATGTAAAGGGTCGAATAACATCTATCTTGAATGGGATTGAAATAGGGTATCAATGTGAAGTAGAAATCGACTTTGGATCGAACTATTACCAAGTGAATAACCATAGCGATAAAACTCGTGAGTTCATGCAATTTGTTAACGACCAGACAGACGTAAAGATGATTGAATGCACCGAGGCTATGACAGGTGAAGATTTTGGTTATTTAATTAAGGATATTCCTGGCTTCATGTTTTGGTTAGGAGTCGACTCTCCCTATGGCTTACATCACGCAAAGCTCATGCCAAACGAACAAGCCATACCAGTAGCCATAAACTTAATCACACAATATATTAACTACAAGCAGGGTTTGACCCCCACTATATTACCGAGTTAAGTGGTAGGGGGTTAGACCCTTTTATAATGAATATTTTATTGGATGTTAGCCAAATTAAATGTGAGGAGGTGGTTTTTGATGGCAAAAGTAGGAGTTGAGCAATCGTTAACCCAAGTACAACAGGCACTTGAAGAGAAGGGACATCAAGTAGTTCAGTTACAACAGGAAAGTGACGCTCAAGGATGTGATTGTTGTGTTGTAACTGGGCAAGACTCCAACTTTATGGGAATGAATAATGTAGCAACAGCTGGCCCGGTTATCGAAGCGAGTGGGCTATCTGCAAATGAAGTGTGTCAGAAGGTGGAAGATAAATTAGGCTAAGGTGATTAAAGAAATAAAAAGAGGACTAGGAAATCAAACTATTCCTAGTTTTCTTTGTATGGAATAAAGACCATTTATGTTAGAAAAAACAACTCATTTGTCATGATAGTACTATTATCGGGGCGTAATATTTTTCATCCGTTAGTTTGTTTGATAAACTATTATGTGTAGAAAATAAATGATGCACCAAAAAATATAATAACTATCTATTTAAATTAATTATAATTTAATATTGACTAAAAACACATTGTATATTATAATTTTTTTTGTTAAGATATTCATTAGTGAGAATTCAACATATTAATTCTCAATTACAATAATATTGGAGGTAATACATATGGCAGAACGTCTAGTAGGTAAACAAGCACCACGTTTTGAAATGGACGCGGTTTTAACAAATGGAGAATTTGGTAAAGTAAGTTTAGAGGAAAACATGAAAAATGATAAATGGACTGTGCTTTTCTTCTACCCAATGGATTTTACTTTCGTATGTCCAACTGAAATTACTGCTATTTCAGATCGTTATGAGGAACTTGAAGATCTAGATGCTGAAGTAATTGGTGTTTCAACTGATTCAATTCATTCACATAAGGCTTGGATTAATACACCAAGAGACAGCAACGGCTTAGGACAATTAAACTATCCATTAGCTGCAGATTTAAATCACGCTGTATCAAGAGATTATGGTGTTTTAATTGAAGAAGAAGGAATTGCTCTTCGTGGATTATTTATTATTAGCCCTGAAGGGGAATTAATGTACCAAGTAGTACACCATAATAATATTGGACGTGAGGTTGAAGAGGTACTTCGTGTACTACAAGCTCTTCAAACTGGAGGTCTTTGTCCAGCTAACTGGAAACCAGGTCAAAAGACACTTTAATTCACTAAGTATTAACAACACTTTAAATGCAAATAGACATGTGCTTACAACTGCAACATATAGAAGAAAGGGTCTAACGAATATGTTAGACCCTTCCTTAGCATCATCGTTGTAATTATATTAATATAGGCTGTTCAAAAAGTCTGGATGAAGGATGTAATATTTCACGGTAAGTGACATTTTGAATAGTACTTCCTGAACTTGGTACTCGTAAATATTAATTTGTAGTATGTGAGACTACAAGTTACTCGGAGAAATCAAAACACTTATCTCAGCACTACGCCTTTTATCTTCCTTTTTGAACATGCTCTTATAGGAGTGAATTTAATGAAATTAAGAGAACAAATGCCAGAGTTAACTGGAGCAACAACTTGGCTAAATGGTGAAGTAACAAAAGAGCAACTTGTAGGTGATAAGCCAACGTTAATTCATTATTGGTCAGTTAGTTGTGGGTTATGTAAAGAAGCGATGCCTCAAATAAATGAATTCCGTGACGAATACAAAGATAAATTGAATGTTGTAGCAGTCCATATGCCACGATCAGAAAAGGATTTAGATATTGAGAAGGTAAAAGAAGTTGCTCAAGAACATGATATATCGCAGCCCCTTTTCGTAGATAACGATCATAAGTTAACGGATGCATTTGAAAATCAATATGTTCCAGCATATTATGTGTTTGATAAAGAAGGAAAATTGAGACATTTTCAAGCAGGTGGAAGTGGTATGAAAATGTTGACAAAGCGTGTAAATCGTGTTTTAGAAGAGTCGGAAAAAGCTGAATAATAATAACCATGTAAGAAGCCCAAAGTGAAGTATATTTTGGGCTTTTTGTTTTGAATAACTTCCAGTTTTATTAATTGGTTTTATTGTCATTATTGGGAATAGAATTTTAAAAATAGAAAATAGTAGAAAAATATGATGAAACACGGTATATTTATTTATACGTCTAAAAAAACAACAATAGTTAGTTAGGAGGTCATAAGATGGAAACTTTTCGTAAACTTAAAAGCTTTTACTGGCCATACAAACATCTGTTCTTATGGTCATTATTTTTTTCATTGTTTGTAACGGGAATTATTGTAGTGTATCCAATCATTTTACAATATACAATTGATGAAGTTTTTATTGGTGGTAAACACTCAGCTGTTCCGTATTTGGCTTTAGGCTTTGTTGGAATTATGATTATAAAAGGTATTGCAACTTTTTTTCAACAGTACTTAGGTGATATGTTTGGCATAAAATCTGTGTATCATCTTCGAAATACACTGTATGAAAAACTGCAATATTTGCCTTTTCGTTATTACGACAACGCCAAAACAGGAGATTTAATGTCAAGATTAACTGCAGATGTTGAAGGTTTTAGATTTTTCTTATCATTCGGTATTTCAGAATTTATTCGTCTCATACTTTTAATTACAGTAAGCTTATCTGTTATGTTTTATTATTCTATAGAACTAGCAATGATAACGATTGCTGCTTTACCGTTTTTAGCAATTGTGGTTTATAAGTTTGATAAGCAAGTTCATCCAGCCTTTAGAGGAATCCGTAAATCATTTGGCCGCCTAAATACTAAAGTGCAAGAAAATATTAGTGGAATTAATACAGTGAAATCCTTGTCTAGAGAAGGATTTGAAATATCAAAATTTAATACAACGAATGATGATTATAAGGATAAATATTTGCATACAGCCAATGTATGGGCTAAATTTTTTCCTTTAATGGAGTTTATAGGTAATCTATGTGTAGTAGCGTTATTAGCATATGGTGGGAACTTGGTTATTAATGGAGAGCTAAACCCTGGAGAATTAGTAGCTTTTTTCAGCCTTGTTTGGTACATTATTTGGCCGATAGCAAACTTAGGGTTTGTAATTAATTTATTTTCACAGTCAAAAGCCTCTGGTGAAAGACTGTTGGAAGTTCTTGAGGCAGAAGAAGAAATTAAAAATGCTGAAACACCTATTACTACAGCAAAGCTTGAAGGTAATATAGAGTTTGAGCAAGTTACATTAGAGTATAGTGATGAGGATACAGCTGCAATAAAGAATATTTCTTTTCATGCAGAAAAAGGGAGAGTTATTGGTCTCATTGGGTCAACTGGTTCAGGAAAGACGAGTGTTACGCAATTATTAACAAGATTTTACGACCCTGCAGCTGGTTTTGTTAAAATCGATGGTAGGGATGTAAAAGATTACGCTCTCCATATTTTGAGAAAAAACATTGGTGTTGTATTACAAGAATCATTTTTATTCTCATCTACAATAAAAGCGAATATTGCCTATGGAAAGCCTGAGGCGACCATGGATGAAATCATTGATGCTGCGAAACGTGCGAATGCACATGAGTTTATAATGGATCTGCCTGATGGATATGATACGTTGTTAGGTGAAAGAGGTATGGGCTTGTCTGGTGGTCAAAAGCAGCGTATTGCCATTGCTCGAGCAATTTGTATTAATCCTAGTATTCTCATTTTAGATGATGCGACAAGTGCTGTTGATATGGAAACTGAATTTAAAATTCAGCATGCACTTCAGGAAGTAATGAAGGACAGAACTACGATTATTATCGCTCATCGTATTTCTTCATTAAAACATGCAGATGAAATATTAGTATTGGAAGAAGGTAGAATTGTAGAACGAGGACTTCATAATGAGCTATTGAAGAACAATGGGATGTATAAAAGGATATACGATATTCAATACAAAGATCAAAAACGTATTCTTGCTACTCAGATCGGATAAGGTGGGGTGAACATGAAAAAAGAAAAACTGAATGAGTTAGTAAAAGAGAGATTTCACTATTCCACAGATCAAGCTATCGATAAACCATTCAATTGGAATCAAATGGTTCGATTGCTTAGTTACATGAAACCATATGTTAAATCATATTTACCGTTAGCGATCCTGACAGTTATTATAACTACAGCTGTACGTCTCATTATTCCGATCTTAATAGGAATCTACACGCTAGACCAAGCAGTGAAATATAAGGATACAGACTTATTAATTAAACTGGTTATCATTATCGCTGTTTTATATACGGTCTCGTATGTAGCAAATATGTTGCGTATTCGCTGGATGAATTTACTTGGTCAAAATATTATTTATGATCTACGTAAACATCTATTTACCCATGTTCAAAGGTTGTCACACAAGTTTTTTGATCAACGATCAGCGGGTTCAATATTAGTTAGAATCATGAACGATATTAATTCATTACAGGAATTGTTTACAAATGGTGTCATTAATTTATTAATGGACTTAATTATTTTAGTAGGTATTGTTGTTATTTTATTCTCAAATAGTCCATCATTAACGATTGCCATCATGGTCATTTTACCAATTATGTTTATCATATCGACAAGCTTACGTAAAAATATACGACGTTCATGGCAAAATGTGAGGATGAAGCAGTCGAAAATGAATTCACACTTAAATGAAAGTATTCAAGGGATTCGTGTGACGCAGGCATATACACAAGAGCCTGAAAATATTACTTTTTTTGATGGTATAAACACTGAGTCCTATCTTTCATGGAAAGATGCAACAAAAAAGAACGCTCTTTTTAGACCATTTGTTGAAATGTCTAATGCGATTGGTACAGCGATCTTAATTTGGTATGGATCAATTTTAATAACGGGTCAAAGCTTGAGCGTCGGGGAGTTTGTCATGTTCGCCTTTTACTTAGGTATGTTTTGGGAACCTATTTCAAGATTAGGCCAAGTTTACAATCAATTATTAATGGGTATGGCATCTAGTGAAAGGATTTTTGAATTTTTAGATGAGAAGCCACTCGTTTCAAACAAAATAGATGCAAATCCACTGCCAAATATGAAAGGTGATATTGATTTTCGTGATGTGACTTTTTCATATGACGACAAGAGAACAGCACTTGACAAAGTTTCATTATCAATTAAACAAGGTCAAACTGTTGCCCTAGTTGGGCATACTGGGTCAGGTAAAACTACGATTGCAAATTTAATAGGTAGAAACTATGATGCTACAAGTGGAGAAGTAATAATAGATGGTTATAACATAAAAGATCTGTTATTGGACAGTGTTAGATCACAAATTAGTGTAGTTCTACAAGATACATTTATATTTTCAGGTTCAATTATGGATAATATTCGTTTTGGAAGACCTGATGCAACAGAAGATGAGATTATTGAAGCAGCAAAAGCCGTTGGTGCACATGATTTTATTGAAAAACTAGCTAACGGCTACGAGACAGAAGTAGAGGAAAGAGGCAATGTCTTATCTGTCGGAGAGAGACAACTATTATCTTTTGCAAGAGCATTGCTTGCTGACCCAAAAATATTAATACTTGACGAAGCAACAGCAAGTATAGATACAGAAACAGAAGTGAAAATCCAACAGGCGCTAAAAGAACTATTACATGGTCGAACTGCAATCATTATAGCCCATAGATTATCCACGATTAGAGATGCTGATCATATTTTTGTCCTTGAACAAGGTAAAATTATTGAAGATGGAACACATGAACAGTTGATGGAACATCATGGAGAGTACTATAAGTTGGTTGAAGCACAATTTAAAATGCTTGAAGTAGGATAGTAACAAACCACCTAAAAGGTGGTTTGTTTTTTTGTAAGTTCTTTTCTTCCTTGTATTTATTACTATCAAGATTTTAGTAAATGAAATGTATTATATGATTTTATAGTCTCTAAAGAAGAAAAGATACCCCGAGCGTTATTAAGATTCGTCTGTTGTTGGTATTACGAAAAGCAATAATTGATACGAAAACAAGCATTAGTAAGGTTCTTTTCGAGACTTTGTATTTATTACTATCAAGATTTTAGTAACCGAAATGTATTATATGATTTTATAGTCTCTTAAGAAGAAAAGAAGCCCTGAGCGTTATTGACAATATTTATAGTCAATTCTTACATAGCGTATATGAGAAGAGACATCTAGTATCTTTTGCCTATATTGCGAATGGCATTATATAGTCGATAAGTAGCAAGGATTCTGTCGAAAATTATAGAATATTTATAATTGTACAAAAAATAAAGGGAGGAAAAAAGATGAAAAAATTTATAAGTTTGTTATTTACAGCATTACTAATAGTAGGTGTGACGCTACCTACGTCTGCTTCAACGAAATCAGAAGAAAGCATCTCTTATACGATTGTTTTTAAGAAAGAACAACTACCAGATGATGTCTCTTCAATCGTTGAGGAGCTAGGTGGTACAATAGTTAAATCCATACCGGAGATTGGTGTCATTCAGGTCAAAGCTCCTACAGATTTTGCTAAGGAAGCAATAAAACACGCTGACATCTCAGCTGCAAATCCTTCGTTAGTCGTAAATGCACCTGATTTACATTCAATCGATATAGAAGATACATCAATTGATGTAAATAATGCTTCCTTATATGATTTACAATGGGACATAAAAAGGGTGACAAACGATGGTGCTAGCTATGATATTAACACTGGAAATCATGATGTTGTCGTAGGTATTATAGACTCTGGGATAGATGTCAATCATCCTGATGTTATAGAGAACTTGTTGCCAGGTTCTAAAAACTTTGTACCTGCTGGAGGATTCACTGGTGTAGATAAGTCCGAAACGGGTGATTTATACGATATTCAAGACCGTAACGGACATGGTACGCACGTTGCTGGAACAATCGCTGGAAACGGCGAAATTTTAGGTGTTGCTCCGAATGTAGGCTTCCGTTCATATCGTGTATTCGCAGCTGAAGGCGGAGCTCATGACGCTTGGATTGTAGAAGCAATTATTGCCGCTGCCAATGATGGTGTTGATGTAATTAACATGAGCTTAGGGGGGATCATGGCTAAAGGGCAAGTGTACTTCACTGATCCTGAAACTGGTGAGAGAACAAAACTAGGTGATGATGTTGCTGAATTTGTAGCATATTCTAGGGCGATGAAATATGCAGAGAAAAAAGGAGCTTTAGTTGTGACCTCTGCAGGAAATGATGGTATAAATGCATCAAATCATAAAGAAGTTACAGAACTCGCAAATATAAAATATGGTCCAGATGGGTATGAATATATAGGTGCTAGCTTTTATGCTCCAGCGAGTATTCCAAACGTAGTGTCGGTATCAGCAACAGGTCCTTTTGATGAATTAGCTCTTTACTCTAATTACGGAAATGGGTTTGTTGATGTTGCAGCACCTGGTGGAAATTATGAATTGTATATGGAATATTTAAATGCAGGAATCTTTGACGAATATATCGCTAATCGTTTATTTGAGGGCGAGTTTAATCTTAGTTCAGTACCGGATGTATCTTATGAATACGATGCCGATGGTGTAATTGTTGACTATAGTTATAACGGCCCTTCATACTCTTGGCAAGTAGGTACATCCATGGCTGCTCCAAAAGTATCAGCAGTAGCGGCACTTATTTATGCCACAAACGATGATATTACACCGAAGAAGGTAAAACTACACTTACAAAAATCAGCTGAAGATTTAGGTAAAAATGGGCATGATGAATCTTATGGACAAGGTTTAGTTAATGCTTACTATGCCTTAATGAGATAAGTACGTTAGTTAACTAAGTGAAAATGGTTAGATAAGTAATACATGCTGAGATAAGCTTGATTGCTTATCTTTTTTTTGTTTTGGCTCATTTCGTAAACTTTGTTGTTTTTCACTTTTATTTGAGTAGCAAATATGTATAATATGATTGTTATGGTCTATAGAGAAAAAAAGAGGCCTAGAACGTTAGCTATATAAGTGCACTTATATCTAAGAACGAAAAGCATCAATCAATGCGAAAACAGCCTATATTTTATGGTAAAATCAATTTGAACCATTTTCTTCACTATATTGGAGGAGTTAACGTGAAAAAAGAATTTGCAGTAATTGGACTAGGAAGATTCGGAGGAAGTATTTGTAAATCTTTAAGTGAACAAGGTATGGAAGTATTAGCTTTTGATATTGATGAAGATAAAGTAAATGAGTATGCTAATATCGCTTCCCATGCAGTAATAGGAGACTCTACAGATGAGTCAATATTAAAAAATTTAGGGATTAGAAATTTTGATCATGTTATTATCGCAATTGGTGATAACATTCAAGCTAGCATTTTAACTACACTCATTTTAAAGGAGCTCGGAGTTGAAAATATAACAGTCAAAGCACAGAATGATTATCATGAGAAAGTACTTTCTAAAATAGGTGCTGATCAAATCGTCCATCCCGAACGAGATATGGGAAGAAGAATAGCGCATAATATTATTTCAAATAACGTATTAGACTACTTAGAATTATCAGATGAGCATAGCATTGTCGAAATTGTTGCAAGTGAAAACATTGATGGTAATTCATTAATTGATTTAGACATACGGGCTCAATATGGAATAAACATTGTTGCAATTAAACGAGGTAAGGAGATCATTGTTTCACCTCAAGCAACAGAAAACATACATGAAGGGGATATTTTAATTGTTATCGGGGCAGATACAGATATCAATAGATTTGAAAAACATGTGATATAAGAAAGAAAAAGGGCTAACCTCGCTGTTATGTATTTTCTATTTATAGAAAATACATTTAACAAGCGGAAAGCCCTTTTTGCTTAAGTTATACTTCCATGATGATTGGTAAAATCATTGGACGGCGTTTTGTCTTTTCATATAAAAATGGTGATAAAGTATCTGTAATTTCATTTTTAATTTCAGACCATTGACTTGTGCGACGTTCCATGACTTTATTTAAATGCTTTGTTATTAAATTCTGAGCATCATTTATTAAGTCTCCAGATTCTCTCATATAAACGAAACCTCTAGATATAATGTCAGGTCCAGCTGCAATTTTAAAGTCTTTCATGTTAATGCTAACTACAACAATAACCAGCCCTTCTTCTGATAAGATACGACGATCGCGCAAAACGATATTACCAATATCCCCTATACCATTACCGTCAATATAAACTGATCCGGAAGGGATTTTTCCTGCAACAGATGCTTCCTTTTTGCTTAAAGCAAGCACTTCTCCATTGTCCATAATAAAACAATCTTCTTCCTCTACACCACAATCAATAGCAAGCTTGGTGTGCATTTTTTGCATGCGATATTCACCATGAATCGGCATAAAGTACTTAGGCTTAATTAATCGTAGCATTAGTTTTTGTTCTTCTTGTCCACCATGCCCAGAAGTATGAATGTCATTTAATTGACCATGAATAACTTCAGCGCCTGCTCTTGAGAGTCTATCTATTGTACGGCTAACGCTAATTGTATTTCCAGGAATAGGTGAAGATGAAAATACAACTGTATCACCAGGGATAATTTGAATTTGTCTATGTGTGCCATTTGCAATCCTGGATAAAGCTGCCATTGGTTCCCCTTGACTACCTGTACATAGAATTGTAGTTTGATTAGCTGGCAGTCTGTTGAGTTGAGCCGTATCTATAAATGTATCTTTCGGACATTGAATGTATCCAAGCTCTTGGCCTATTTCGATAGCACCTTCCATGCTCCTCCCAAATACAGCGATTTTACGATTATTAGCAACCGCTGCTTCAGTAACTTGCTGCAATCGATGAATATTTGATGCAAAAGTTGCAAAGATAATTCGACCATCAACTTTCCTGAAAATATCGTGAATGCTATCACCTACACGCCTTTCAGACATAGTGAAATCAGGATTTTCACTGTTTGTGCTATCCGAAAGTAAGCATAACACTCCCTCTTTCCCTATTTCTGCCATCTTTGTTAAGTTTGCTGGCTCTCCAACAGGAGTAAAGTCGAATTTGAAGTCACCGGTATGTACAATTTGTCCTGCAGGAGTTTTTACAACAATACCATAAGAATCAGGGATACTATGAGTAGTCCTGAAAAATGTAATTGCTGTTTTTCTAAATTTTATAATATCGTCTTCTTTAATTTCATGAAAAGTTGTTCTTCGTAATAGTCCATGCTCTTCTAATTTATTTCTAATAAGGCCTAATGCTAATTTACCACCGTATATAGGAATATTAAGCTCACGTAATAAATACGGAATTCCTCCTATGTGATCTTCGTGTCCATGTGTTATAAATAAACCTTTTATTTTATTAGCATTTTTGACTAAATAGCTATAATCTGGTATTACGTAGTCGATACCTAAAAGTTCATCTTCAGGAAATTTAATTCCAGCATCAATTAAGATTATTTCATCTTGATATTGAACACCATACGTGTTCTTTCCGATTTCACCTAATCCGCCTAGAGCGAAAACCGCTACTTGATCATTTTTTACAAATTTCATTAGTTATCAATTCTCCAATACTTTAAAATCTTCATTTCTTTGTTCGAATTCTAAATATTCACCACTTACTAGCTGAACAAACTCAATATTTAGATTTCGATCTTTTAATTTTTCTCTTACATCCTGTTCTGAATCAGCGTTTATGTACACAGTTTGCGTCTTTTCTCTCACTGGTACTTCAAGTACATCTTCCTGAAAATAAACTTTAAAAATCATTCCTATCTCTCTCCTTAACCTCCGAAATTACAATTCACTTGTTTTATTATAAATAAAATAACATATATTTCATTTTTTTGCTGAAGTATATGAAAGTATATATTTATAGTAGTTACATTCACTTATTTTACAATAAAATGGTCCATGGTGCTAATTAAATAATGAGCCCTTCAGTAGAAGGGCATAAATGCATTTATATTATTATGCAATAGATTTTTTTCCAACAAGATCCCGCCACTGTTTCAACAATTTTTTTCTGAGTTTTTTTAGCATAGCTATGTCAACTCCTTATATATTTATTGTAAACGAACTTTAGTAATTGTTAAAGGGTATTTACAATCTTTATTACTAGTATATGTGTTCAAGATTAAAGTTCTCATGGGTAAAAATGGAACAAAAATTTTGATCTATACACGGTAAAGATTTTTTTCAGCAGTGATATAAACGATCGGTGAGTCAAACAATAATATTTTTTTAAAAAAATAGGTGGATTATATAATAGTTATACATAACTAAATTTCTTCTATTATTAAAATTGAAAAGTCCCAGATGTTTAGAAATGAAGTGATATTTGTAATTCAAGAGTGGGGGAGGTCTGGTATGGTATGGTTATGATGAACAAAGATAAAGGATTATATTAGAACAGTAAGATATTCCGAAGCACTTTAAAACGAAAACGATCACAAGTAATACAAATGAAACAAGTAGGTGAGAATAGCAAAGGATCAGATCCAATTTAATTAGGGTCTGATCCTTTTAGTTATCTATCAAGAGGTGTGGCTTCTTCTAACAATGTAAACGGCTCTTTTTCATTGATATGGTCATAAAACATGATGCCGTTTAAATGGTCTATTTCGTGCTGGAAGACGATGGATGGAAGTCCTTTCAGGCGTATAGAAATATTTTCACCTTCTAATGTGGTTCCTTTTACTGTGATTCGAGCATATCGTGGAACGTACCCAGGAACTTCTCGGTCAACTGAAAGGCAGCCCTCACCTGTTGTTAAATACGTTTTTTCTACAGAATGACTAACAATCTTTGGATTGAATAATGCGTAGCTAAATAATGTGTCATTGGCGTCATGAACATGAATTGCAATCATTTTTTTAGATACATTTATTTGAGGTGCAGCTAAACCTATACCAGGTCGTAAGTCATATTTTTCTGCCAATTCTTCATCTTGACTCATCTGGACATATTCAATCATGCTTTGTAAAATATTTATATCTTCCTTTGATGGAGGCATTGCTACTTCTTCAGCGACTTTCCGAAGTGCAGGATGGCCTTCTCTAATAATGTCTTCCATTTTAATCAAGAATTTTCACTCCTATTTAAATCTTCTAGTTATTTTAGGCTGGTTTCGCATAGATTGTTGCTTTCTGTACTAAGATATAAACAATTAGTGCTCGAGGCAACTTTTCGACTTTTAGCATTTTAGGTTTCGGATAATTTTCATCTAATAGCCTTAATAATAATATTAGCAACAATGTTTAAGAAAAGAGCCCTATTTTATTATAGTCTATCAAATACATATGAAATTGTTAACAAAATCAATTATTATTTTGAACTATAAATATGCCTAGTAACAAATATGCACGTATTCGAGGTATCTATTCATGTTAATAGACTACTTTGAACAGATGTGCTCATGTTTATTTTCTTTGTTTATAAAAAACTTTTAAGAAAGCTCTATATATGTAAATTATTCAGTCATTTTCAAGTAGACAAGCTCATAAATATGTATTGTACTAATCGATCATTATTTTTCTTGTACATATTGTCAAATATCATAGATATCATTATAGTAGAAAGTGTTAGGTTGTGAGGGGGATTATTGTGTATAAACAACAGAAAATATTAGGGGTACTCAGTATGCTAGTGGCGTTACTGCTTGGAACAGCCGCTTGTAGTGGTACTAGTCCTGAAGAAAAAATTTACAATACTCTGGAAGAGGTCGTTTCGCTTGAAACTGATTTTGAAGAACAACAAGAGCCTTTGACGGGGTTAGAGCTAAAGGATAAAGAATTATTTGATCAAATTATATCATTAAGTATGGATGATTTTGATCAGATCGTAACCCTTTCTAACGAAGCTCTTAATGTTGTTGCGAAGAGAGAAGAACATCTGAAGAATGAATATGAGAGCATAGAAGCAGGGAAGAAGCATTTCGAAACAATTCTGTCAATTACTGATAGCATGAAGGATGAAGACTTAAAAAAATCAGCAACAGCTTTATTTGAGTTAATGAACGAACGTTATACTGTATATGAAGATCTTCACCAACGGTATGTTCAATCACTTTCATTAGATAAAGAACTATATGAAATGCTTCAAATTGAGGATTTACCATTAGAACAATTGGAATCTCATATCACGAAAATAAATGAAAGCTATACTAACGTCATGGATACAAATGAAAAATTTAATCAATTGACAAACGAGTTTAATGAATCAAAATTGTCTTTCTATAACAATGCAGGATTTGAGATTGAACATTCAGATGACTCTAATGTGAGTGAATAAAAGAATAAATTTAGCTACAAAAAGTGAGGATATAAATCCTCGCTTTTTTATTATGGGAAGATTTTTTTGTGAAAATTGCTACTTTTTTTGCGAAGAATAACAATATGATGCGTTGTACGAAGGTTCATCGGCTTTAAAGTAGAAAAGATACCACGAAAGCAAGTTGTATACGTGCTTATTTCTAAGTAGGAAAAGCAACAATCAACACAAAAGCTTATTGAAAAGAAAAGATGCCACAACCGCTAGCTATATATATGTTTTTAACTTAAGTGCAAAAAACAACAATCAATCTAAAAACAGCCTATAGGGAAAATGAAATATATTATAACAGATGGGGTATTTGTAATATAACAGATTGTTTTTTTGAAGAGAAATATAAATGCGGTTAACAATACAATTAACTTGAAAAAACTATGAGCATAGAGATTGACGACTCCTGTTTTGATGGTGTAATATTTTTATGTAATAAAAATTGTATTAATCAATTACTTTGATATGAATGATACAGATTCTATTATCCATATAACCATAAGAAACTTATCTTATTATCTACCCTTAATATGGCTTGTTAAAGTCAAAATTGGATAATCTAATAAGTAAGCCAAAGGGTTCCAAGTTACCACTTATTGTGTAATTACCCTGAAAATAACTAATTGGAGAAGAAAGGAAGAGGTGAAGCAGATGGGAAAAACTACCCAAACTGACACTAAAGAACAACTTTCAAAAGTAGAAGAGCATTTTCAAACACTTCAAATTTTGAATGAAGAAGGCGAAGTTGTAAATGAAGACGCTATGCCTAAGCTATCAGATGACCAATTAAAAGAGTTAATGACAAGAATGGTTTATACACGTATCTTAGATCAACGTTGTATTAGTTTAAATCGTCAAGGTCGTCTAGGATTTTATGCTCCGACTGCAGGTCAAGAAGCTTCCCAGTTGGCTAGTCAGTTTGCTTTAGAAAAAGAAGATTTTATTTTACCTGGATATCGTGATGTGCCACAAATTGTATGGCATGGTTTACCATTATATCAAGCATTTTTATTTTCAAGAGGACATTTTCATGGAAATCAAATGCCTGAAGGAGTAAATGTGATTTCACCGCAAATTATTATCGGTGCACAAATTACTCAATGTGCTGGTGTAGCGCTTGGGATGAAAAAACGTGGTGAAAAAGCAGTAGCAGTTACTTATACAGGTGACGGTGGTGCGAGCCAAGGAGATTTTTATGAAGGTATGAATTTTGCAGGAGCATACAAAGCACCAGCTATTTTCATTGTTCAAAATAATCGATTTGCAATTTCTACGCCAGTGGAAAAACAATCTGCAGCAGGTACTGTTGCTCAGAAGGGTGTAGCGGCTGGAATACCTGGTATTCAAGTTGATGGGATGGACCCTTTAGCTGTTTATGCTGCAGTAAATGAAGCTCGTGAGCGTGCGGTAAACGGTGAAGGACCAACGTTGATCGAAACCTTAACATATCGCTATGGCCCTCACACAATGGCTGGAGACGATCCAACTCGTTATCGTTCTACAGAACTTGATGATGAGTGGGAAAAGAAAGATCCACTTGTACGCTTCCGTAAGTTCCTAGAAAGCAAAGGCTTATGGTCTGAAGAACAAGAAAATAATGTAATTGAAAAAGCAAAAGAAGATATAAAAGAAGCAATTAAAAAAGCTGACGAAGCACCTAAACAACAAGTATCAGATTTTATTAATAATATGTTCGAGGAATTACCATACAACTTACAAGAGCAATTGGAAATTTATCAAGAGAAGGAGTCGAAATAAGCGATGGCCCAAATGACATTGATTCAAGCAATCACCGATGCGTTACGTACAGAGTTGCGTAATGACCCTAATGTATTGCTATTTGGAGAAGACGTAGGATTAAACGGTGGGGTTTTCCGTGCTACTGAAGGATTACAAGCAGAATTTGGTGAAGATCGTGTATTTGATACACCTTTAGCTGAATCGGGTATTGGTGGCCTTGCAGTAGGTCTAGGTTTACAAGGTTTCAGACCTGTTCCTGAAATACAATTCTTCGGTTTTGTATATGAGGTTATGGATGCGATATCTGGACAAATGGCTAGAATGAGATATCGTTCTGGAGGACGTTATCATTCGCCAATTACAATACGCTCACCATTTGGTGGAGGAGTGCATACACCTGAGTTACATGCAGACAGCTTAGAAGGATTAATGGCTCAGCAACCAGGATTAAAGGTAGTCATCCCTTCAACTCCATATGACGCGAAAGGTTTATTGATTTCAGCTATCCGTGATAATGATCCAGTTATCTTTTTAGAGCATATGAAATTATATCGTTCATTTAGAGAAGAAGTACCTGAAGAAGAATACACAATTGAAATCGGTAAAGCGGATGTAAAGCGTGAAGGCAGCGACCTATCGATTATCACATATGGTGCAATGGTTCATGAATCTTTAAAAGCTGCAACAGAACTTGAGAAAGAAGGAATTTCAGCAGAAGTAATTGATTTACGTACAGTAAGTCCATTAGATATTCCTACAATTATTTCATCTGTTGAAAAAACTGGGCGTGCAATTGTTGTACAAGAAGCACAAAAACAAGCTGGTATAGCAGCGAATGTAGTAGCGGAAATTAATGATCGTGCTATATTAAGCCTAGAAGCACCAGTATTACGTGTAGCAGCTCCAGATACAGTATATTCGTTCTCTGCAGCTGAACCTATTTGGTTACCTAACTTTAAGGACGTTATTGAAACTGCGAAAAAAGTAATGAACTTTTAATTTAAAGTTCCCAAGATAATGACTTTATGCAAAAGGACTAGGAGGTCGACAACATGGCATTTGAATTTAAACTGCCTGATATCGGAGAAGGTATTCACGAAGGTGAAATTGTTAAATGGTTTGTAAATACAGGCGATGAAGTCAATGAAGATGACGTACTGTGTGAAGTACAAAACGATAAAGCTGTAGTTGAAATTCCTTCACCTGTTAAAGGAAAAGTGTTAGAAGTTCTTGTTGAAGAAGGAACGGTTGCTGTTGTAGGTGACACTCTCATTAAATTTGATGCACCAGGATATGAAGGCTTAACATTTAAAGGTCAAGAAGAGGAAGAAAAAGAACCTGAGCAAGTAGAGAGTGTGGAAGAGGTAACTGCAGCAGTTCAAGCGGATATCCCTGAAGTAGATGAAAATCGTCGCGTAATTGCAATGCCGTCAGTTCGTAAATATGCACGAGAAAAAGGCATAGACATACGTCAAGTAGCTGGTACTGGAAATAACGGGCGTGTACTTAAACAAGATATCGATACGTTTGTAGCTGGTGGAGCTGTACAAGAAACGGAAACAGTAGAGATCGTTGAAGAAATCTCAGCTGTACAAACACCTGTTAAGGAAGAAAAACCTGCTAAGCAACCAATCCCAGCTGGTGAATACCCTGAAACAAGAGAAAAAATTAGCGGTATCCGTAAAGCAATTGCAAAAGCGATGGTGAATTCTAAACATACTGCACCTCATGTAACGTTAATGGATGAAATTGATGTTACTAAGCTTGTTGCACATCGTAAAAAGTTCAAGAGTGTTGCAGCTGACAAAGGTATTAAACTTACATTTTTACCTTATGTCGTTAAAGCTTTAACATCAGCTTTGCGAGAGTTCCCTGTATTAAACACATCAATGGATGATGCAACAGATGAAATCGTTCAAAAGCATTATTACAATATTGGTATTGCAGCTGATACAGAAAAGGGACTACTTGTTCCAGTAGTAAAAAATGCTGATAGCAAATCTGTATTTTCAATTTCTAATGAAATTAATGAATTAGCTACAAAGGCTCGTGATGGTAAACTTGCACCTCAAGAAATGAAAGACGCTTCATGTACGATAACTAATATCGGATCAGCTGGTGGTCAATGGTTTACACCAGTAATCAATCATCCTGAGGTCGCAATTCTTGGTATCGGTCGTATTCAAGAAAAACCAGTTGTGCAAGATGGTGAAATTGTAGTTGCACCTGTATTAGCATTATCATTAAGCTTCGATCATAGAATGATTGATGGTGCTACTGCTCAATATGCTTTAAATCATATCAAACGTTTATTAAACGATCCTGAATTATTATTAATGGAGGGGTAATCGATGGTAGTAGGAGATTTTCCAATTGAAACAGACACTCTTGTCGTAGGAGCTGGCCCTGGTGGTTATGTAGCAGCAATTAGAGCAGCACAACTAGGGCAAAAAGTAACGATTGTTGAGAAATCTAATCTAGGTGGAGTATGTTTAAACGTTGGTTGTATTCCATCTAAAGCTTTAATAAGTGCAGGGCATCGTTATGAAACTGCATTACATTCTGAAGATATGGGAATTAAAGCTGAGAATGTTACTGTTGACTTCTCAAAAGTACAGGCTTGGAAAGCTGGAATAGTTAAAAAACAAATCGGTGGAGTAGGGACTTTATTAAAAAGTAACAAAGTCGACATCGTTAGTGGAGAAGCTTATTTTGTTGATGCAAATACAGTCCGTGTGATGGATGAAAATTCTGCACAAACGTATAAGTTTAAACATGCAATCATTGCTACGGGTTCACGTCCAATTGAATTACCGACTTTTAAATATAGTAAACGTGTTATTGATTCTACTGGAGCTTTAGCATTGGAAGAAATTCCAAAGTCATTAGTCGTTATCGGTGGAGGATACATCGGTACAGAGCTTGGTACAGCTTATGCTAACTTTGGTACGGATGTAACAATATTAGAAGGTGCGGATGAGATTTTATCTGGCTTTGAAAAGCAAATGAGCAGCATTGTAAAGCGTAAACTTAAGAAAAAAGGCGTTGAAATCTTTACAAATGCTTTAGCACAAGGTGTAGAAGAACGTGAAGATGGGGTTACCGTTACTTTTGAAGCAAAAGGTGAAACAAAAACCATTGATGCTGATTACGTGTTAGTAACAGTAGGTCGCCGTCCAAATACCGAGGAGTTAGGTCTTGAACAAGTTGGTGTTGAATTAACTGACCGTGGTGTAATTAAAATTGATAAGCAATGTCGTACATCTGTCGACAATATCTTCGCCATCGGTGATATCGTCGAAGGACCACCGCTTGCACATAAGGCTTCCTATGAAGGGAAAATAGCTGCTGAGGTCATTTCAAACCATCCGTCTGAAATAGACTATCATGGAATTCCAGCAGTTGTATTTTCAGACCCTGAGCTAGCATCAGTTGGTTACTCAGAAAAAGAGGCGAAAGAGAATGGGCTAGATATTGTAGCTGCTAAATTTCCTTTTGGTGCAAACGGAAGAGCGCAGGCGCTTAATGCAGCTGAAGGTTTCCTAAAGCTCATTACGAGAAAAGAAGATGGCTTAGTGATTGGTGCTCAAATTGCTGGTCCAAATGCATCTGATATGATTGCCGAGCTTGGTTTAGCAATTGAAGCAGGAATGACTGCTGAAGATATTGCTATGACAATCCATGCACATCCAACATTAGGAGAAATTACGATGGAAGCTGCAGAGGTTGCCATCGGAAGTCCAATTCACATTTTGAAATAAATTTAAGAATGCTTACGTTACTGATAAACATGTTAGTGATATAACTAAAAAAGATGTCACTGTATAACCTAGGTAACGTAAATATATGTAATAAAAAAAGGCTGTCATGAATATATAATGACAGTCTTTTTTTATTCTTTATTGCCTTCTAAAGCCTCTTTTATCGGATTCATAATCTCATCCTTACTTATATGACCTTCTACTTGTGCAATAATTTCGTTATCGTACATCATCACTAGTGCTGGATATTGGTTAATATTAATATTTATATTAAGTTCTTCTGTTTGTGATGAAATAATGACCATATTTGAAATTTCATGTGGAAATTCTTTTTTCAATTCGAGTAAAGCATCGTAGTAATTTATTTCATTTTGCACATTGTTTTCATCTGAGAAAAACATCAACTGTAGATCATCTTTATTTTTTGGGATGCTAGAAGTGTCATTCTGTTGGCAAGATGCAATGAAAATGAATGACAGTAAAAAAAATGTAGAAAGACGCTTCATTATTTGTTCACTTCTTTCAGTCAAAATGAGTGAATGTCTCTTTTGTGATTTGAATCGAAATACTTATAACATGTAGTACTATTTTAGCATGTGAGAGTCTGGGAATAGACTATGTCATCTATTTGTTACAAAAATGAAAAATAGATGTTGCTTGTCTTGCATAAGTATTAAAAAGAGGTTAAGAGAAGGGGAATAATATATGAAGACTTTAACTGTTTTTATGGTCCAATTTATAATATGGAGTGCATACAGTATTATAGAATGGTTGTCTCAGCATGATGGTCGCGTGTCAAAGTCAATATTACTAGCAATATTAATTTATTTTGCATATATAATCGCACAAAAAGCAATGCAGTCAAAAAAGAGAGGTGTAATAATTACGATCATTAGCCTCCCTTTATATTTTTTATGTCGTGAGCTATTCTGGGCTTTTGTTGCTATTTATTGACGTATATTCTTTATCTCGCTTTGATTGATTTCTAGTCAGGTGCTCAATTTCTTCTAACACATCATGTATAGACAATAGTTCAAACAACAACACTGTTTCTTTTGGAAAATGATGATAGTATTTTGTGTGTGTTTCCCCTATTTGTTCTTTACATTTTCTGAAATTTTCATCAAGATCTTTAATTAAGTCGTAATGATCATCAGAAATACGGTGCTTAGGATCCTTCAATATAGTATTTATAGATATAAATGCTTGGTGAAGTTTTTCTTTATCTATATTAGTTATAATACTATAATTTGACAAATGTTGTAAATTTCCGATGTGAAATAGTATTTGTTGCAGCAATGTTAATTTTTTATGTTCAATTTGAAAATCTCTCATTTCTTTCGTAGTATGCCTATGGAACTTCCACTCAGCACGTTGATAGTGACATAGTTGTAAAGTTTTTTCGTAGCTTTTAGTTATAGCTTGAAATTGTTGAACAGTTTGTGTCTTTTTGGTGTTTGTAAGGCCCAAAATATCATGACCAATTACTTCAATTGTTTGAGCTGTCTCTATAAACAGCTTATCAATTGATTTATGTATAATAGGAGAGAATTTTGGCGGTAATATGATCAAGTTTACTAACGTAGATACGAACAATCCAATGGATGTTGTTAGTAGTCTTGTAAAAAAAGCAAGTATAAAATTATCACCTGTCACTGGGATCATCGCAACAGCTGTTAAGGTTGCTACTAAGATGCCATCATCCAGTTTTAATCGATGGCATAATAAAATCGTACTTGTTGCTGCAAGGGCATAGGAAAGAGGATCTTCACCAATAAAAGCCGTAAAAGTTAATGAAAATGCTGCTCCAATAGCTGAAGCTGGGAAGCGAACAACACCTTTTTTAATGGATTCTGCAGCTGTTGGCTCAATTGTAACAATAGCTGTTATAACGGCAAAAATAGCTGGAAGGCTAAGTAGCTCGCATATATAAGCGGTAATAAAAACAGCGAGTCCCGTCTTAAAGACACGTCCCCCAAATATTTTAAATTTATTTACAAATCTTTTCATTTCTTCAAACTCCGTCTCATAGTTTACCTTACTTTGTTAAATTTTTGCTGTTGTCACCACTAAGTTTATACGCGAATATAACTAGTTTCATAGCATGTTTGCTACTTCTAATAAAACCTTTCTTGTTGTATTTATGTAGTAGAAATAGCTATGTATTTTTTACATAATTTGTTATTTTTATAATAAGGGCTAAATACGTTTATGACTAACGTTTGGGGTAACTTTTTTCTCTAAAGGCTATAAACATTATTTCATTCATATCAGTTACACAACTATATGTGAAAAAAAGCAAAATATTTTACCAAAAGAGCCTTTTTTATGTCATCATTACAGTTGGGATAAATTGATGAGATACTTGTCAAGTTTACTTGAAAGACCTCACTGGATGTTATCATTAATATTATAATATCAATGGTAAGAAATAAGGTAATCATTTTTATTTTTTTAGGAAAAAAAATATAACTATATTATAATTAATGAGTATTTTTAATAAATGGAGGATTATACGAATGAAAATCATCACAATTGCAATTTTATCGATCCTAGCTGCTTACATAACTGGCTGTAGCCAAGGTGATGTTACTAAGGAAACTGTCGCAATCGACAATGAAGAAGTAAACATCGAGGAGATGACGGAAGTAGAAGATAGTAATTCAACAAACATAAACACTACAACGAAATCTAGTGTGGAAGAGCAATTTAATAACACTGAGGAATTGGAGATAGTAGAATTAGAGCCCCAATATATAATAAACCCGAATCATTGGGGAGTTGAACCAATTGGTGACGCTAATGAAAATGTATTATTATTAACAATTGATGATGCCCCAAATAAATTCAGCTTGCAGATGGCTCATACTTTACAGTCCTTGAATGTAAAAGCGATCTTTTTTGTGAATGGACATTTTATTGATAGTGAAGAAGAACAAGAGGTATTGAAGCAAATATATGAACTCGGCTTTCCGATAGGCAATCATACATGGTCTCATAATAATTTAAGTGAATTATCTGAAGTTGAACAATATGAAGAAATTGTAAAATTAAATGATGCAATAGAAGAAATAACTGGAAATAGGCCCCAATTTTTTCGAGCTCCATACGGGGTAAATACTGAATACTCAAAACAACTAGTTGCTGAAGAAAATATGGTGTTAATGAATTGGTCATATGGATACGACTTTGACAAAAAATACATGACTGGAGAGTCAATTTTAGATATTATGGTAAATACGCCACTCCTTCGTAACGGTGCGAATTTATTGATGCATGATCGTGAATGGACAAACGATGCGTTAAAGGAAATTGTTATTCAGCTACAAAAGAACGGTTATGACATGGTTGACCCAGCGTTAATCAAAATCAATCCACATACAGATTAAGTTGACTGTTAAGTCACCTTAATTAATCATTATTGACATAATGTTCTTTCGGTTGTAGCTAAGCTCGTATTTTGATAAACTTAACTCTATAGGTAATTAGGTGGGTGGATCCACCTGATTACCTATAAATCTAGCTTACCTAATAAATTCATTTATATTTAGATGTAAATGAGCATGGATATATTAATAATAATAGATCGTTCTGCCGTTAAATAGGTGCAATTCACCAGAAACCTTTTTAGCTAAAAATTTACAAAATTCATTAGCTTTGCCCTTGTCTCCATGTGTGGATTGCTTTAACAAACTTACTTGTATATATTGTTGTTGGCGTACCTCTTTAGAATCCATGTCTTCAATGCTTTCGTTACCTATACCAACAATGATTGATTTATATTGTTTATGTTCAGACTGTAAGTGGAATAAATCATTGTTGCCATCATTAATCTTTGTTATCCTGTAAGGAAAAGCTGAATCATCATATTTCCAGTCAAGCTGCTTACCTGTTTTGTTAGTGATCTCTTTATAATATTCAAACAGGTCTTCTACATCATCTAATGTAATATCATGTTTCTTAGATTTTGGCACTAGTTTTATGTATGCGTTGTTTGCCATTCTCTTCACTCCCAATTCTGAATATGCACGTTCGATTACATTCTAGCATTCTCATTGAGATGTTGACAACTTCTTGAACAATTAATCCATGAACTTGTCAAAGGTTAAGAATTGATTTATAATAATATTCTGAATATTATTTTGCTGAAGGAGGTTGTTTATGAACCTATTTGAAAAATTATACGATGAGCAAGAGACGGTTAAGGTACGTTTTGTGGGTTTTACAACAACAGAAACGAGATATGATTTTGGTATCATTTATACAAGTATGTTTTTTGGAAAACCGTTAGTCGTATGTATGCAAACTGGGCGTTCAACCCTTCTAGATCCTAAAGATGTTGAGGATCATGATCATTTACACCATGTCTTCCGCCTAGACTCTAAAGATGAAGCAGCAGACCTCGCTGAATTCTTCAAAGTAAACTTACCTGTATCTCCATTCCAATCCCAATATGAATAGTGCTCATTTAAAAGATGACTTTAATGTCATCTTTTTTTCTTAATGTTATGGCTGTTTTCGCATTGACAGTTGCTTTACGTTCTATCATGTAAGATCGTAAGCATGTAGCGTTCCTTGCATCTTTTCTACTTTATTAAAATCTCTTATATAAACCCTTATTTTAGTCCAATATTAGTCAAAATAGCCCCAAATTTACGTTAGGGGTCCATATTATATAACAGATATTAAAAGTTATAATTATTTTTATGTGACATACTAATTGTGCTTGACTAAATATATGTGACATATTATTATTAAGTTAAATAAAAGATAACGCTTTCAAAAAATCAATTTTGTGCAGTTGTCGAGGTCGTTTGAGTGGTCATAAAACGAAAGGGGTTTGATGAATGGGAACAATCGTATGTCAGTCGTGTAACAGTACAATTGACCATTATGAGGATGAAAAAGTTACGATACTGTATGGAAAAAGTACTGAGTGTTGTTGCGAAGATCACAAAGAGAACTAAAAAACAAGCATGTTCGGTTTTTGGAGAGAAAACATTAAAAAACAGCGTTATTGGGGACACAATTCACATATGAATTGGTGTCTCCTTTTTATTGTTATATAATAGGTATGCAGAATTTTGATACGATCTTTACATAAGTTAGATTACTAAATATAAATTTCTATTAAAGTGATATCATTTTCTAAGGTAGTTCGCTTAATGCTAAGCGAACTTACTTTTTGAAAGGAACTAGAATTTTTATGTTAATATAAATTTATAAATTGTGAAATGATTTGCTTATACTATGGGCAGCCTGTTTCTTTAATTACAAAAAACAGTAGGAGAAACTAGCATAAAGAGAGGTGGATTTTCTGGATTTACAATATCAAGAGTATGGGGATAAGAATGCTTCATTAATGGTATTTTTGCACGGTGGTGGAGTAAGCAGTTGGATGTGGAAAAAACAAGTTCAATACTTCAGTCATTATCATTGCATTACAATAGATTTACCAGAACAAGGGGAAAGTAATTATACAGAAAGCTTTTCAATTCAATTAAGTGCGGAAAAAATAAATGACTTAATAGAAAAATTAGCAAACGGTAAAAAAGTAATTGTTATTGGTTTCTCATTAGGTGCACAAGTAACTATACAAATGTTGAGCATGAATCCGAATTTGATAAATTATGCGGTCATAAATAGCGCATTAGTAAGACCTAATTCATTTGTTAGAAAAATGATTAGACCGTCTATAAAATTAACTTTTCCATTAGTTAAAAATAAATCTTTTTCAAAACTTCAAGCGAAAACACTGTACGTTGGTAAAGAATACTTTGAAACATATTACAAGGAAAGTTCTGAAATGAAATTAGATACACTTATTAGAATACTAGAAGAAAATATGTCATTTGAAATTCCTAATAATTTTTATAAAGCAACGGGAAAAATATTAGTTTCTGTCGGTGAAAAGGAAAAAACAGTAATGAAAAAATCAGCAGCAGATATAGTTTCAAATAATACAAATTGTAAAGGGATCATTATACCTAACGTCGGTCACGGAATATCCTTGTGGAATCCTAAATTCTTTAATCAAATGATTGAAAAGTGGATACAGGAAGATGCTTTGCCACAAGGTACTATAACAATAAAGTAACAAATGTTTGTTGTGCTAACGTGAGCTTTAGTACAATCAGAATGGTAAAAATAATACATTAAAAAGAGGCTGGGACAAAACCCAATATAAAATGAAGAAACCGCACGAAATCAAATTTATAAACCTTGATTTCATGCGGTTTTATTTTTGTGTAATGTATAATAATCAGTTAGTTTTCAACTTATGTCCCAGCCTCTTTTATTTGCTATTTCATATGGTTAATTTACTTTAAAAAAATTGATAGTTAGGTTGTAATATGGATTCGTTTTAGTATTTTTCTCCCTATCAACCGAACCCATTATTTTGTATATGCTTGTTTGTATAGTTCATTTGCTAGTATTTCTTGCCTCAGTTTAGCGTATAGCTTTATGCTCTTTTATGACTCTTAGTGAATGTAGATGATTATCTTCAGGCCCTTGAACAGGTAAGCCTGCCTCTAGGTTTTTTATTACGTACTTAAGGTTATCGTTTGTTATTATTTCCCCAGGAATGAAAATTGGAATTCCTGGAGGATACACCATAATAAATTCAGCGCTAATTCTTCCAGCAGACTCCTCAAAAGGAACAATTTCAGTTTCTGCATAAAAAGCATCTCGAGGGGATAGCGCTAATAATGGTATATCGGGTAACAACACCGTAGTTGGCATTGTTGATTTTGCTTGATGGTAAAATTCATCTGCTAAATGGCGTAATGCTCGCAACAATATTTCTGTATCATCTTCAGTATCCCCAGGAGTGATAATACATAAAATATTGTATAGGTCAGATAATTCAACCTCGATATTGTAATGTTTTCTTAGCCAAACTTCAACGTCATGTCCAGTAATACCTAAATTTTTCACAGAAATTATTAATTTGGTAGGGTCATAGTCAAATGTCGCTTTTGTACCGACAATTTCATGTCCGACACAATATAAATGCTGTATCTTATTTATGGACGTTCTGGTTTTTTCTGCAAGTGCGATGGACTTTTCTATTAATCCATGTCCTTCAGTAGCCAACTGTTTCCTAGCGACATCCAAAGAAGCTAGCAATAAATAAGATGTTGACGTAGTTGTAAGCATGCTTAAAATAGCTTGAACACGGTTCACCGAAACGAGTCCGGATTTTATATTCAGTATAGAACTTTGAGTCATTGATCCCCCAAGCTTATGAACACTCGTTGCTGCCATATCTGCTCCAGCTTGCATTGCGGATAAGGGTAACTTTTCATGAAAATGAATATGAACTCCATGAGCTTCATCAACTAATACTGGCACTTTGTGTTCATGAGCCACTTCAACGATACCTTGTAAATCTGCAGCCACTCCAAAATATGTGGGATTAATTACAAAGACACCTTTAGCATCTGGGTGCTGTTCCAATGCTTTTGACACAGCATCTACGGTTATACCGTGAGAGATACCCAAATTCTTATCAATTTCAGGGTGTATAAATATCGGTATAGCTCCTGAAAACACAATTGCTGACATAACTGATTTATGAACATTACGTGGCACTATGATTTTGTCTCCTGGTCCACATACCGACATTATCATAGCCATAATTGCTCCACTAGTACCTTGAACAGAAAAAAATGTGTAATCTGCGTGAAAAGCTTCAGCAGCCAATTGTTGAGCCTGCTTAATCATTCCACTTGGCTGATGTAAATCGTCAAGTGGTTCAATATTAATTAAGTCAATGGAAAACGCATTATCACCTATAAATGAGCGAAACTCTGGTTCAATACCTTTTCCTTTTTTGTGTCCAGGAATATGAAATTGATGAGGATTTTTTTTAGAATGATCTACTAAACCAGTAAATAATGGTGTTTTATTTTGGGACAAATTTATATGGCACCTCTTTTGATAAGCTATTTTCGCATGGAATGTTGTTGTTCGTACTAATATATATAAACATGTACAACTACAGGTCGTGGCACTCTTATAGACTATTATGAATTGAGTTGTTCTGTTTTATAAAAAGATTAGCAACAAGTTTTACGAAAAGAGCCTTTAATGATAAGTTATTAGTTTTTACATAAAACACAAGAATTATATCACTTTATGAAAGGGTTGCATAGTACTAACAGTCATTAGAAATTTAAAGGTACTTGTTTAACCATCTGAACAAAAAATTTAATGTTAATAGTCCTGTTTTAGTAATGGTATAGTACACATACACTGTTATTTTTCTTGATAGAACACAAAGGCAAAAAAAGTGCTTTGGCTTGTTTATAATTAAGTAGGCTGTTTTCGTATCAAATGTTGCTTTTCGTAATAGCAATTCAACACGAAAATTACTAACGTTCGTGGCATCTTTTCTGCTGTGTAACGGTGACTAGCAATGTAAAGCCACTTTTTATGATGCTAATTTGATAACAATATAACAAAGTGCACGAAAAGAGCCCTACTTAAGGCTTTTTCGTATCAAATGTTGCTTTTCGTAATAGCAATTCAACACGAAATTACTAACGTTCGTGGCATCTTTTCTGCTGTGTAACGGTGACTAGCAATGTAAAGTCACTTTTTATGATGCTAATTTGATAACAAAACAACAAAGTGTACGAAAAGAGCCCTAACTTTGTTTTTTAATGAATTCACTTTTCTAATATAATATTATTGCGTAGTTATGCTATGTTAAAGGATTTTGCCCTATAAAAAGCGAAATAATTATGGTACAGGGATTTATAGGAGGTGTTCATTTGAATTGGGATACAAAGATAACAAAACTATTAGGAATTAAATATCCCATTATTCAAGGGGGGTTAGCTTATTTAGCTTATGCTGACTTAGCAGCTGCTGTAAGTAATGCTGGTGGGTTAGGCCAGATTACAGCGATGTCATTACAAACTCCTGAAGAGTTAAAGAAAGAGATAGATAAGGTTAGAGAACGAACAGATAAACCATTCGGAGTTAATTTTGCCATTGGTCAACACGGAAGAAGTTATTCACATATGCTTGATGTGGCAATAAACGAAAAAGTACCTGTTATTTCAATGACTGGTGGAAATCCAACACCAATATTTGAACAACTAAAAGGTGTAGATGTCAAAAAACTTGTTCTTGTAGCAGCTCGAAGGCAGGCAATTAAAGCGGAGCAATTAGGTGCAGATGCCGTTATGGTAGTTGGACAAGAGGGTGGAGGGCATTTAGGGAAAAATGATACAGGAACGATCGTTTTAATTCCACAAGTAGTTAACGCTGTGTCTATACCAGTTATTGCCTCGGGTGGAATAGGCGATGGTCGGGGATTAATGGCTGCGCTTAGTTTAGGTGCAGAAGGAATAGAGATGGGTACAAGATTTATTGCTACGCAAGAATGTATTCATGCTAATCAAGTATATAAGCAGGCTCTCATAGAAGGAACAGAGGATGGAACAACAGTGATAAAACGATCCATAGGGGCGCCAGCACGAGCTATTTCAAACAATTGGACAAAAAAAATTGTTGAGCTTGAGCGCGCAAATGGTGACTACGATCAATTAAAGGATTTTATAAGTGGGTCCGCAAATAAACGTTATATATATGAAGGGAACACCGAAGAAGGTTTTGCATGGGCTGGTCAAGTGATGGGTCTAATAAACGATTCTCCCACAGTAAGTGAACTTTTTGATCGTATTATTAATGAAGCAGAACAAATTCGAAAAACATGGGGAAACTAATATAGGCTAACTTGATTAACATTAAGGGGGAATACCATTGGATTATCAATATCCAATATCTTATGATTGGAACACGAATGAAATTGTTGATGTAATAAGGTTTTTCGAGACAATCGAACATGCCTATGAAAAAGGCATTGTAAAAGAAACGCTTATGGAAGCGTATCGAGTATTTAAAAAAGTTGTACCGAGTAAAGCTGAAGAAAAAAAATTATGTAAAGAATTTGAAGAAATCAGTGGGTACTCCTCATACCATACCGTTAAAAAGGCGAAAGAAGCTATTACAAATGATGCCATTATTAAAATGTAAGGCTCTCTCTTGTTGTTAATATTTTTGTTTATTGGAACAACTAGGAAAGTTATAAAAAATTATCACCTTTTCTGTAAATATTGCCTGGCCCTATAAATACTTTGCTATGGGGCCAAGCATCTACAGTTGTGTTTGGCAAAAAGCCGAAGCTAAAAGTTCACAAGCACACTTCAAACTCTTATTATATCTTCATTATTTTGAAAGAACGGTGGATGATGACGTTGCTAATTCATACAACGGCATAAGCGTTTTAAAAGTGGTATCAATGATGTTAAGTAACTGTTTGTCATTCATATTTATCACATCATCTTTGTCAATATGAACTCCGCATAATATTTCTGCCTTTTTGATCGTTTGTAGCCTGTTAAACATATGTAGTATTTGCTCATCAGCTAAATTTTCTTGAGCTGTGGCAGTAGGTTTTGTATGATCTGTTGACCAGACAAAGTTGTTAGGAATTTGCTTTTTAAGCTCACGATATTGTTCTTCAAGTATTATTCCTAAGTTCTCCTTGTATGGGTACTCATAGATAACTGCAAATATGATAAATAAATGACTCCCCCACAGGCCAACCTGGAAGTGTGGTAGCATTTTATATCCTCTTGCATTACTTGAAAAAGCTACCCAAGTATCATTAGGTGGGTTTTTAGTTCGACGAGCATGTTTGGCCACATGAAAAAACATCTCATTCCCAGTTAGCGTTGTAAGAGAAGGGACAAAATGGGTGCCAATAAATTCAAATTTTGGTCTAATTAATTGCTTTATCGCTGTCATTCGATCATCTAATTCAGGAATCATAAAAGTATCAAAATCATCTGCTGAAAAGCCTTGAAAATTCATAATTACACTCCTTAAAAAATATCTTCATTCGAGAATTTATAACAAATCTTATTTTACCATAAATCTTGTATACAAATTCTATCTAACATAATGGGTCTACACACATTTTTGTTCCATAGACATCTAGCTCAACATAAAGATATAACAACAAATTCAAATATAGTCATTCTGAAGTGGGTACTAACAGTAAAAACCGAGGGGGTGCATTTACTTGAAACAAGTAATGAAATCTTTGAAGCGTAGTGATAGTGAACAGCGATTAGCGGTTTTGCGGTTGGAATTAGATTATGAGTTGTCGACACTTTATGAAGCCATTGTGGAAAAAAATGTACCTAAAAAAAATGAGTGTTTAAAGCGATTAGAACAAATACGAGAAGAATTATTGTCGTTAGGATGGTTTAAATAAAGGCTCTGTTGTTAAATTCAGTTGTTATCTTTTGACCAAATAAGTAGAATGTTAAACGGCTTCCCTTGTTTAAAGAATAATAGGGGCTAAGTTTACACGCTTTAGCCGAGTTCATTCTTAGCTGGAGTAGCTACAATCAAGTAAAAAACAGCCATAGAAAAACACCAATTAGTATAACTGTTGGTGTTTTTCTTGTACAGTTTAAGTAAAGCTTGAATGAAGCTTGTGTTTTCTGTATGCTGAATTGTAAAAGTTATACTAATGAAATAGGGAGGCAGCTCTTAATGAGTAACAATTGGGACGAGATAGATCAAACCGCTAAGAAGTGGATCAAAGAAGCTGGTATTGTTATACGCAATTCGTTTACGAAACAAGTAGGTATACATACAAAATCAAATCCTAATGATTTAGTGACTGATATTGATCGAGAAATAGAGCAATTTTTTATTAAAAAAATTAACAGTAAATACGCTACTCATTATGTGTTAGGTGAAGAAGGATTTGGTAATGAAGTTAAAACATTGAATGGTACTGTTTGGATTATTGATCCTATTGACGGGACGATTAATTTCGTGCATCAGCAAAGAAATTTTTGCATCTCAATAGGCATTTATGAAAATGGCGTAGGTATGATCGGTCTTATTTATGATGTTGTTAGTGATGAGCTTTTTCATGCAAGAAAAGGTCATGGTGCATATATAAATAACATCTTGTTATCACCGTTGAAAGACACGCCAATCCATGAAGCAATCATTGGAATCAATGCTACTTGGGTAACAGAAAATTGGCGCATTGATCATGCTATTCTATCTCCGATCGTAAAAGACGCAAGAGGGACGCGTTCTTATGGATCTGCTGCGCTAGAAATGGCTTATGTTGCTGCTGGAAGGTTAGATGGATACATTACAATGAGGTTGTCACCTTGGGACTTCGCTGCAGGTGTTGTAATATTAAGTGAGGTAGGTGGAGTTGTAACAACAGTAAAAGGAGAAGAAATTTCATTTCTAGAAGAGAATAGTATATTTGCAAGTAGTATCAACTTACATAACAGAATTTTGCAAAAGTATAAACTGAATGAGGGTTAAATCTACATTACGTGAATGAGTCCTGTCCAATGGTCTTATTAATACGATTGCAAATAATTAGTTGTTAATTGAACGTTCACATATTCAATCATATAGCCTCAACTCCATTCCACCCGTTCCGTTACTAGTCGTTTGGGTGGAATGGACTCTAATTTCGGTTTGTTTAAAGCTTGTCAAAACCGATAGTAGGAGCATAAGTCTTCCGTTATAACCTTCCTTGTTCACGCATTTTCTTCTTTGTCACGAATCCAAACCCCATTGCTAAAACAAAACTAATACTTGCTGTAATAATACCAATAATATTTTGTTCAGCAATAAATATTCCGACAGACATGATGCAAATAGTTGCGAGAATAGCGAATAATAACATAGTGAGGTTGAGTTTTTTCATATTCGTTAAAAAACCCCCAATTAAAAGTCTCAAATTGAGCTTAAATAATACTTACACCTTTAGTGTACAGAAAAATATCCATCTTTTCTACTATGAATGTGATATAATAGCCTAGTTGGTTTTTTGTCAAGGTAAAATATGAACATCAAATTTAGGAGTTGAAGACGTTGACTATTCGTCAAGATATACGAAATATAGCGATTATTGCCCATGTTGATCATGGAAAAACGACGCTCGTTGATAAATTATTACAACAAGCAGGTACTTTCCGAGTAAATGAACAAGTTGAAGACCGTGCCATGGATTCAAATGATTTGGAGCGCGAGCGTGGTATAACTATTTTAGCTAAAAATACTGCGATTAATTATAATGATTGTCGAATAAATATATTAGATACACCAGGTCACGCTGATTTTGGTGGAGAAGTTGAACGTATTATGAAAATGGTTGACGGTGTGTTACTCGTTGTAGATGCTTACGAAGGGTGTATGCCACAGACTCGATTCGTTTTGAAAAAAGCACTTGAGCAGAATTTAACACCAATTGTTGTTGTTAATAAAATAGATAGAGATTTCGCACGACCAGAAGAGGTTGTTGACGAAGTAATTGATTTATTCATTGAGCTTGGAGCAAATGAAGAACAGCTTGATTTTCCAGTGGTATATGCTTCAGCGATTAATGGTACTGCAAGTACAAACCCTGAAAAACAAGATGAAGATATGAAGGCATTATTCGAAGGAATTCTTAAATACATTCCTGCCCCAATTGATAATAGTGATGAACCACTTCAATTTCAAGTGGCATTATTAGACTATAATGACTATGTAGGACGTATAGGTATCGGTAGAGTATTTAGAGGTACTATGCAAGTTGGTCAACAAGTATCTCTTATGAAACTTGATGGATCTGTGAAGCAGTTTCGTGTGACAAAGATGTTCGGTTTTTCGGGATTGAAGCGCATTGAGATTAATGAAGCAAAAGCTGGAGACCTTGTTGCAGTGTCTGGAATGGAGGACATCAATGTAGGTGAAACAGTTTGTCCGTTTGATCATGAAGAGGCGTTACCGGTGTTACGAATTGATGAGCCGACATTACAGATGACATTTCTTGTGAACAATAGTCCTTTTGCAGGAAGAGAAGGTAAGTTTGTAACAGCTAGGAAAATAGAAGAACGATTGCTTGCTGAGTTGCAAACAGATGTAAGTCTCCGTGTAGAAAATACTGAATCACCAGATGCATGGATTATTTCTGGTAGAGGTGAGCTACACTTATCAATTTTAATTGAAAATATGCGTCGAGAAGGATATGAAATACAAGTGTCGAAACCAGAAGTTATCGTAAGGGAAATCGACGGTGTAAGATGTGAACCAGTAGAGCGTGTACAGATTGATGTCCCAGATGAACATACTGGATCGATTATCGAGTCAATTGGCGCTCGTAAAGGTGAAATGCTCGATATGATTAATAATGGGAATGGTCAAGTAAGGTTAGTTTTCATGGTACCAGCTAGAGGTTTAATAGGTTATACTACTGAGTTTCTTTCTCTTACTAGAGGATTTGGGATTCTTAACCATTCATTTGATAGCTATCAACCAATGCAGCAAGGACAAGTCGGTGGAAGACGTCAAGGTGTTCTCGTTTCAATGGAAAAAGGCAAAGCATCATCATACGGTATAATGGGGGTAGAAGATCGCGGCACAATCTTCGTAGAGCCAGGTACAGAAGTATATGAAGGTATGATTGTTGGTGAGCATAACCGTGAGAATGACCTTGTTGTGAATATATGTAAACAAAAACAGATGACTAACGTACGTTCAGCAACAAAGGATCAAACAACAACGATGAAAAAACCACGTATCATGTCACTTGAACAATCTTTAGAGTATTTAAATGATGATGAGTATTGTGAAATCACACCTGAATCTATTCGTTTGCGTAAGAAGCTTTTAAATAAAAATGAGCGAGAGAAAATAGCGAAGAAAAAGAAATATGCTGAAATGAACAGCTAAATATTTAACATGTTATTCGTTTTTCAATATAGTATGAAATTGGTCTTGTGGCTGGTATAATTGCATTATAAATTGTATCAGTCACTTGGCTTATGTTATGCAATTTTATAGTATGGCTTAATTCCTTGACCCACAAAGTAATTGCCTCCTTAGTCTAAAGAGAAAACGTATGTTTAAACTAAGTGATTCTATTCTTGATGGGGAGGGTGGCGATATTGCTTTCTTAATGTAAGGAGGGATTTGAAATGGAAATTGATGTTTCTTCAAGGCTGTCATTTTTTGCCTCATTATATCAAGTAGACGACAATCCAGAATTGGGCATGTGGCTATTATACATAACGATTTTTGCATTAAGTATTGTTGTATATAAGCTGGGCTTTGCTAAAAAACTTCCTTTGTTAAAAAATATTGTGATTTATGCTTTTTTAGCATTAGGTTGTACAGTGTTAACTTTTTTCGGGGCATTTTTACCAATGGCAGAAGGATTGTTTTTTGCAGCGGTTATTTTAATTATATATAAAATTAGATTAAATCAAGCAAAAAAGCACAAAGCAAATACTAATTCCTAGGATGTGCAATCATGAAATCATTACAAGATGCCTTGTATAATTGGTTAAGTATAAAAGTCGTTGCAGATTCGAGAAAAAATGATTCTGCTGCTCAAGATACATACGCACTTTTTACAAATATATTAGTGGATGAACATGGACTGTCAAATATTTCTGTTACTAAAGATGAAATCATGTACTATATAAGTTACTCACAAAATGGAAGTGATTTCAAAAATCGATTTCCTATAGAGTTAATTCACGTCATGTTAGATCAAATTGAACTAGAACCTGAGAAGTATATTAATTATCCTAATGAATAAAGCAAAGGTGGCTCATTATTTATGAGTCACCTTTGCTTTATTTAGAGCTGAATGCTGCTCCTTTTGTATAGCAAAGGATGATCAGTTTTAGGTCCTTTCACTCTTTATTGAATTGACTCCCTATTCAGTTCTACTTTTTCAAGCTTTTTTTCTACCACTCGTCCTCTGTTTTTTTGTCACGGTATAGGTGAAAATTTCCAGTAGCAAGCCTCATATTTGTTTTTTCTTCTATGCGTACATAACATGGGTCACACATATATGTATGAATGGGTCTGTTTCTCAGGCGCTTTGCCTGCATCGAATCATCATCAATTGTATTTATCTGGTCACAAAGTACACATTTCACTTTCATTAAAGCACCTCATTAAATAATAATAATTTATTATAGTTTTATCTTACCACAAAAAAAGGTAAGATTATTGTATATATAACTTTGGAGGTGTTTTATGGCAAATCAAGTTGAACCAAAGCTAATTGAACCTTTGTTTTTGGCATTACAGAAGGAACGTTTCGTGACTATTGCGACAGTAGATCATGAAAGTGGAGGCCCTATTGTAAGCGCTATTTCATGGGTTTTTGCTCCTGATGAACAACGCATTTATTTTGCGGTAGATAATAGGTCAAGAATGTTGGAAAATATGAGCCAAAATTCACTCGTTGTTATGAATGTTATTGCCAACGAATCAACGTATGCTATTACAGGGCATGCTTCTGTTAAGGAAAATAAAATAGAAGGTATACCACTAAAGCTTGCACGAGTAGAAATAAAAATTTCTGAAGTTCGGGATGTTATGTTTTATGGTTCAAAAATTACTAAGGAACCTAAGTATGAAAAAACCTATGATGAAAAAGCAGCTGCGAAACTAGATAAACAAGTAATGGATGCTTTGAAAAAGTAGGACTAACTTAACTTAGAATGCAATGTACGGAAGCGAAGTAGACAGGGGAGGGAACACTCGGCCGCCCCCTGCTTTTTTGCTTAATTTGTTTAGCCTTGTTGTTCTTCAGACTCCTCTATTTGTTCCTTTTCTAGCTCCTGTTTGTCTTTGTCGTTAAGTTCTCTATTTGGTTTTTTTGTTGGATCTATTTTTCTATTTGTTTCGATAAGGTCGTTGGGAACTTCAGGCATGACTCTATTAACGATTGCAGATAGTTCATCCATAATTCCTTTAATAGGGTGGCCATTCCTTATATCTGTTGCCATTTGTTTTAACCTAACATTCGTATCTGGATCCGCTATCACAATGGCGTTTGCACCGTAAGGGTCTTTTTTTAAGCTTTCAGCGACTGAATACTTAATCGTACTAACCTTGGACCTATCCAATTGTGAATTGACATCGATTCCTACGACAGCAAAGTCACCTAATACAATAGCTGTTGCATCATTAACATTAGGTATGCTACTAGCTAAATCCACTAAATGTTTAGCCGCTTCCTGCCCATTTTTTATTTCCTTCGTTTCGTTTGTTGTATTTTTAACATTTATCATTTCAGGTGAATTCTTATTATCATTTGTTTGTTGATTTATGGTACAGCCTATTAATGTGAATAATGCGATAACAATAGTTATGAGTAATTTTCTTGTCATCGTTATCACTCCTTAGTTTTGAATTTGAATAGCTTATATATTCTTTGTGATAAACAATTTGATTTTATTGTTTATTTAACCTTCTATCTTTATACGTCCAGACATATATTTTATCAAGCCGTCTAATAGTTTAACACGATATTGAAGGTACTCTTTGAACACATACGATAAGAGGTTCTGATGTATCTGATAGAACTGAATTATATCCATACAGGGAGGCGGAGGGTTGGATAAGATCTACGTGTTAGATACAAATGTTTTACTTCAAGACCCACATTCAATTTTTACATTTGGAAATAATGAAGTTGTCATCCCAGCTGTTGTTTTAGAAGAAGTTGATTCAAAAAAACGCTATATGGATGAAGTTGGTAGAAATGCAAGACAAGTATCTAAGTTAGTGGATAGCTTTCGGTTAAGTGGAAAACTTCATGAAAAGATTTCATTAGAGAATGGTGGTGTTCTTAGAATTGAATTGAATCACCGTTCTTTTCAGCAACTACAAGATATTTTCGTAGAAAAAACAAATGATAATCGTATATTGGCAGTTGCCAAAAATTTATCAATCGAGGAACAAAACAAAGAAAATGGCAGGTCAGTCATCCTAGTTAGCAAAGATGCTTTAGTTAGAGTAAAAGCGGATGTGTTGGGATTAAATGCGGAAGACTTTTTAAGTGATAGAGTAGTTGATATTGGTCATATTTACTCAGGTTTTACTGATTTATTTGCAAGTACCGAGGATTTTCAACAGTTTTATAATAAAGGCGATCTAACATTAGCTGAAAATAGTAGTAACCAATTATACCCAAACCAATTTATTATTATGAAGGACTCATCTGGTGGTTCAGCATCTGCAGTTGGGATGATCAATGAGAAAGAGCAAAAAATTAGTAAATTGGTCTTTTTACAAGAACATGTCTGGGGGATTAAGCCTCGAAACGTCCAGCAGATGATGGCTTTAGAATTATTGCTAAGAGAAGATATATCACTCGTTACATTAATTGGTAAAGCGGGGACAGGTAAGACGTTACTTACGTTAGCAGCGGGACTTTTACAAACAGAGGATTTATGTATATATAAAAAATTATTAGTTGCAAGGCCCATTGTACCTGTTGGTAAAGATATTGGTTTTCTACCTGGGGAAAAGCAAGAAAAACTGCGACCGTGGATGCAACCCATCTTTGATAATTTAGAATACTTATTTAATACAAAGAAACCAGGTGAATTAGATGCGATCCTTGCTGGGCTAGGATCAATTGAAGTGGAAGCACTAACTTATATACGTGGAAGAAGTATACCAGAACAGTTCATCATTATTGATGAAGCTCAAAATTTAACGAAGCATGAAATTAAAACAATTTTAACAAGAGTAGGAGAAGGAAGTAAGATAGTGCTCATGGGTGATCCTGAGCAAATAGATCATCCTTATTTGGATGAATACAATAATGGCTTAACTTATGTCGTAGAAAAGTTTAAAAATGAAAGAATTGCAGGGCATGTGAAACTCATAAAAGGAGAACGTTCCAAAATAGCGCAATTAGCAGCTGATATATTATGAAGGAGCACCATCTTATTAAGATGGTGCTCCAGTTGTTTTTAGCGATCATTTAACCACTTTTTCTTTTGTGTTAGGTGCATTTTTACATGCTACCTTGTTGAAGATATATATGATTGTCATCGTTGCACAACAGGAAAAATGCTACGGACTCAATGTAAGACCTTGCGCTTCTCAATAAATGTAGGAGACAGTCTTATTTAACAATGAACTTTCTTATATGTGTGATCGGCCTTTCCTTGTTAGACCCAGCAAAATATATATGTATTGGCCCATTATCTTTTAAAGGCTCTCCGTTGTTGGAAAAAGCTAAAATAGCATCTGCAGCTTGTGAGAGTGAGATTGTAATGGTTTCTGTGTGAGTAACTATATCTAATGCTGTAGCATTTTGTAGCGGCTGTGCATTTTCTAAAAAATGTTTAAGTAAAATACCGAATGAACCAGTTAAAACTTTTTCCTTCTCAAATTTTTTTTCCGTTTGTAATGTAGGTGGTGAAATCGCCCCTTCGCGGATTTCACGTTCCCATTGCTTTGAAACATTTGTTACATTACCTTCAGACTTATCTGCCTCTTTATTTGAAGAAAAGAACGATTTTAAATTAATTCGTCTGTCATCAAATATCCATACTGCGGGATCAAGTGTGATGTTATATGCTACATTGCCTTCTATCATTACAATTGATGTCACTAGAATCAACCTTTCTACTTATTTCATTAGCAAAAGTATAGCGTGTTTTTAAATAATTGTCATTAGTACATCATGAAACGTTAAGACCTGGACAAGATAAATATACACTAACAGTGAGAAACTAAGGAGAGATATTATGGCTTGTAAATCCGCTAGTGAATTAGAGCGAACTGTTAATGCAGCTAGAGAATGTATACAGTATGGTAATGTGGCAGCATACATACCCGCATTAGCTAAAGCTAATAAAGAAGATTTAGCTATAGCTCTATATTATCCTGATGGTACGTGCAATTCTGCTGGAGATGTGAATAAAAGGTTTACTTTGCAAAGTATATCAAAGGTAATTAGTTTAGCATTAGCACTAATGGAGCATGGAGAAAAATATGTTTTTTCTAAAGTGGGGATGGAGCCAACTGGTGACCCCTTTCATTCAATTGCTAAGCTAGAAACAACAGTTCCTTCCAAGCCTTTAAATCCAATGATAAATGCAGGTGCTTTAGCCGTAACAAACATGATAAGCGGTAACACAGCAAGTGAACAAATTAATAATTTTACATCATTTGTCCGTAAACTTACAGGTGGTGATCATATCTCCTATTCGTCTGAGGTTGCGGATTCAGAGTTTCATACAGCATATCTAAATCGGTCTTTAGGTTACTATATGAAAGAACATGGGATTATAAATGGAGATATTGAACGGCTATTGGATGTATACACGAAACAATGTGCAATAAATATTAATTGTATTGAATTAGCGAAAATAGCATTAGTTTTTGCGTTTGATGGTACCAATCCATGCACAGGAGAGAGAATCATTCCTGCACAAATAGCGAGAATATGTAAAACTTTTATGGTTACATGTGGAATGTATAATGCATCTGGAGAGTTTGCAATTAAAATCGGCTTACCTGCAAAGAGTGGCGTTTCTGGAGGGATTCTTGCAGTGTTACCGAATAAATTTGGAATTGGTATCTATGGACCATCTTTAGATGATAAAGGTAATAGCATTGCTGGACTAAAGATGCTTGAAATACTTTCCACAACATTCAAGTTAAGTATATTTTAGTATTGAAAAATCGCTTTTTTCTTGCTTTTTTCCTTTTTTCACGGTAATATTTATAGATAGGATTGGGGTAGTCGCTCGTGAACGGAGGGATTAATTTTGACGGCTGAAATTGCAACAAATGAACGTGAAAAAGCATACAGTCTCTTAAAAGCTGATGCTGCAAAAATACTGAAGTTAATAAAAGTTCAAATGGATAACTTAACGATGCCGCAGTGTCCATTATATGAAGAAGTACTAGATACGCAAATGTTTGGCTTATCTAGAGAAATAGATTTTGCAGTAAGGTTAAGGCTTATAGAAGAACAACAGGGTAAAGAGTTACTGGATCAATTAGAGAAGGAGCTTTCTTCCCTACATGAAGCATCGACGAAAAAATAATATGCATTAACTCAAACTATGAAGATGGTTTGAGTTTTTTTATAAACATTACATATCTTAGAATATTCAGTTTTTAACAAAACGTCAAAGGTTTTTCGTAGTTTAATGGAGAATAATATTTATAAAAGTTTTTGTATTAATATGTAGTTAGGAAGAGGATATATGATAAAAAAAATGTTCAAATCATATGATTATTCAATTGTAGTTGCTGTATTGCTATTGAGTGTCTTTGGATTATTGATGATATATAGTTCCAGTACTGTTATATCGGTAACAAGGTATGATGAATATACTGGTGGGCAAAGTGACTTTTTTTTTCAGCAACAAAAAAAATGGCTAATAATTGGTTTTATAGCATTTCTATCGACCATGATCTTTCCGTATAAAGCGTATGCATCAAAAAAGATTCTTCAAGGCATTGTGTTAGGTATTATTGCCTTGTTAATATTTGTATTCTTTTTAGGTCACACAGCTGGTAATGCCCAAAGTTGGTTAAAGTTAGGTATTATTCGATTACAACCATCAGAGTTTGCTAAGATGGCTGTCATTATATATCTAGCTGCTGCATATTCAAAAAAGCAATCATACATAAATCAATTTGATAGGGCAGTTTTGCCACCAATAATTTTTGTGGGATTTATTTGTATTTTGGTTGTTCTACAGCCTGATATTGGGACAGCTACTATCATTGCAATGATTGCGACCACAATAATTATGTCATCTGGTATGGGGATAAAAAATTTAATTAAACTAGGTATGTTAGCTCTTGCTGGCTTAATTTTAATTACACCTATATTCGTTATTTTCTCGAATCAGATTTTTACAGAAAAAAGGCTGGGGCGACTTTATGGTTATTTAGATCCGTTTGCAAATGAGGATATAGTTGGTGGTGGTTACCAGCTAGTTAATTCGTACATAGCTATAGGGTTAGGAGGTTTAAACGGTTTAGGACTTGGAGAAAGTATTCAGAAGTTTGGTTATTTACCGGAATCTCATACAGACTTTATTATGGCTATTATCGCAGAAGAGTTAGGATTGTTTGGAGTTACCTTTGTGTTATTTTTATTATTGTTTATTATCCTAAAGGGATTTCTTATTGCTCGAAAAAGCAACGATCCATTTGGCAGTTTACTTGCTATTGGCATTTCGTCAATGATAGGTATTCAAACCTTCATTAACTTAGGCGGGGTAACCGGCTTAATTCCGATTACAGGTGTTCCACTACCTTTTATTAGTTACGGTGGGTCATCATTTTTATTATTAATGATTTCAATGGGAATTCTAGTTAATATATCGATGTTTGTTAATCGTCAATTGGATAAATCACAAGAAATGAATGAGCAACCAATTAAGCACCAACAAACTTTCCGAAAACCCATTTCATATTAAATCCATCGTATGTCACAATATGTGCTAACACTGTTGCACTATTTTTTCATAACTTATTATACTTACTCAGTCAAGGGGGAAAACAATGAAAACAAATCGTCGCATCAAGAAACTACTAGTAGCAAATCGTGGAGAAATTGCGATCCGAGTATTTAGAGCATGTACAGAACTTAACATTCGTACTGTAGCGATTTATTCAAAGGAAGATACTGGATCTTTTCATCGATATAAAGCAGATGAAGCTTATCTTGTAGGTGAAGGAAAAAAACCAATTGACGCATATCTGGATATCGAAAACATTATTGAAATTGCAAAAACTAACAATATTGACGCAATTCACCCTGGATATGGATTTTTGTCTGAGAACATTAATTTTGCTAGGCGATGTGAGGAAGAAGGGATTATATTTGTCGGGCCTCAATCGAAGCACTTAGATATGTTTGGAGACAAGGTAAAAGCAAGAGATCAAGCTGTTTTAGCTGATATTCCTGTTATCCCAGGTAGTGATGGTCCAGTTAATAGTGTTGAAGATGTGGAGTTATTTGGTAAAACCCATGGTTATCCAATTATCATTAAGGCTTCCTTAGGTGGTGGTGGACGTGGGATGAGAATTGTTCGCAGTGAAGCAGGAGTCAAAGAATCTTACGACCGTGCGAAATCTGAAGCGAAGGCTGCCTTTGGTAATGATGAGGTATACGTAGAAAAATTGATAGAACTTCCAAAGCATATTGAAGTACAAATACTAGGGGATCATGAGGGTAATATTGTTCATTTGTTCGAACGAGATTGTTCTGTACAGCGTCGTCATCAAAAGGTTGTAGAAATTGCACCTAGTATTAGTTTGTCAGAAAAGCTAAGAGATGATATTTGTCAGGCCGCTGTAAAACTAATGAAGAATGTTGATTATATAAATGCTGGTACAGTTGAATTTCTAGTATCGGGAGGAGAGTTCTATTTTATTGAAGTCAATCCTAGAGTGCAGGTGGAGCATACAATAACTGAGATGATTACAGGTATTGATATTGTACAATCTCAAATTCTTATAGCTGAGGGACAAGGGCTTCATAGTAATAAAGTAGGGATTCCTAGTCAAGAGCAAATTATTACTCATGGCTTTGCAATCCAATCTCGTGTTACAACTGAAGATCCATTGAATAACTTCATGCCAGACACAGGTAAGATTATGGCATATCGATCTGGCGGAGGCTTTGGAGTGCGCTTAGATGCGGGTAATGGATTTCAAGGAGCGGTTATTACGCCCCATTACGATTCACTCTTAGTCAAGCTATCAACGTGGGCTTTAACTTTTGAACAAGCTGCTGCAAAAATGGTTCGAAATTTAAGAGAATTCCGAATACGTGGTATTAAAACAAATATACCGTTTTTGGAAAACGTAGTTAAACACCAAAAATTCCTGACAGGTGAATATGACACTTCATTTATAGATACGTCACCAGAATTATTTGTATTTCCGAAGCGAAAAGATAGAGGAACTAAAATGCTTTCATATATTGGAACGGTGACTGTCAATGGTTTCCCAGGAGTAGAAAAAAGAAAGAAGCCAGTATTTGATAAACCTCAAATACCTAAGTTAAAGAGCTCAGAACAAATGCCATCAGGTACAAAGCAGATTCTTAATGATTTTGGTGCTGACGGACTTGTTCATTGGATTCATGAGCAAAAGCAAGTGTTGCTCACAGATACCACTTTCCGTGATGCTCATCAATCTTTATTAGCAACAAGATTCCGTACAAATGATTTAAAGCAAATTGCCGAACCAACAGCTCGCTTAATTCCTGATTTATTTTCAATGGAGATGTGGGGAGGAGCGACATTCGATGTGGCGTATCGGTTCTTGAAAGAAGATCCGTGGGAACGTTTATTAACATTAAGAGAAAAAGTACCGAATGTATTATTTCAGATGCTACTCCGAGCATCAAATGCAGTTGGTTATAAAAATTATCCAGATAATGTAATTCGTGAATTCGTAGAGAAATCATCTCATGCAGGAATTGATGTTTTTAGAATATTTGATAGTCTAAACTGGGTAGAAGGAATGAGGCTTGCGATAGACTCAGTTCGTCAAAATGGGAAGATCGCTGAAGCAGCAATTTGCTATACAGGTGATATTACTGATCCAACTCGTACGAAGTATGATTTAACATATTACAAAAACCTTGCTAAAGAGTTAGAGCAATCAGGTGCACATATATTAGGCATTAAAGATATGGCAGGTTTGTTAAAACCTCAGGCAGCCTATGAACTAATTTCATCCCTGAAAGAAACAATTGATATTCCTATCCATTTACATACGCATGATACGAGTGGTAATGGAATTTTGATGTATTCAAAAGCAATAGATGCAGGGGTTGACATTGTAGATGTAGCTATGGGCTCAATGGCAGGGTTAACGAGTCAACCTAGTGCAAGTACGCTATGTTATGCATTAGAAGGGTCAGACAGAATGCCAACAGCAGACATCAATGGTTTAGAGCAGTTATCTCAATATTGGGAAGGTGTCCGAAGTTATTACCAAGATTTTGAAAGCGGAATGAAAGCCCCACATTCAGAAGTATATATTCATGAAATGCCAGGTGGTCAATATAGTAATTTACAACAACAAGCTAAAGCTGTGGGACTTGGAGAAAGATGGGAAGAAGTCAAACGTATGTATCGAAGAGTAAATGATATGTTTGGTGATATTGTTAAAGTTACCCCATCATCTAAAGTTGTTGGTGATATGGCGCTGTATATGGTACAAAATAACTTATCTGAAGAGGATGTTTATGAACGAGGAGAAACGTTAGATTTCCCTGATTCTGTAGTTGAGTTGTTTTCTGGGTCATTAGGTCAGCCTTATGGTGGATTTCCGAAAGAATTACAACGCTTAATTCTAAAAGGACGTGAACCAATAACTGATAGACCGGGTGAACATATTGAGTCAGTTGATTTTTTTGCGATAAAAGAACAGCTGTTTCATACATTAAATAGGCAAGTAACTGATTTTGATGCCATCGCATATGCATTATATCCAAAAGTGTTTATGGATTACATTAAAACAGGCGAACAGTTTGGCAATGTCTCAAAACTAGATACTCCAACATTTTTATATGGTATGCGACTTGGAGAAGAAATTGAAGTAGAGATAGAACAAGGTAAAACTTTAATTGTCAAATTAGTTTCCATCGGACAGCCACAAGCTGACGGAACTCGTGTCGTTTATTTCGAGTTAAATGGTCAACCACGTGAGGTAATTATCAAAGATGAAAATGTAAAATCTACGGTTGCTACTAAATCAAAAATGGATAAAAACAATCCGAATCACCTCGGAGCCTCTATGCCTGGTACTGTTTTAAAAGTGTTAGTTGAAAAAGGGGAGAAAGTCAATAAAGGAGACCATTTATTGATTACTGAAGCTATGAAGATGGAAACAACTGTACAAGCGCCGTTTGCTGGTACAGTAACGGCTATACATGTTTCATCGGGTGAAGCAATTCAAACAGAAGATTTATTAATTGAACTATCACAATAGTTATGTAATATTAACATAAAAAAAGGTCTGACTTTACGCTATCGTTCTGTATATAAGACTTCTCCTTGTCTTATATACAGAAATGTAGGTGTGTAGTCAGACCTTTTTGAAACTCTAAGTAATATTTAATCTTGCAGCTTTTCATTCCTGGTACTTCTGGATGCTAATAAAACTAAATAACTTAATACACCGAATAAACATGAGATAAATAATGCATGTAATAATGCAACTATCAGATTTAATTTACTAAATATGATGATGGCACCAGTGATAACTTGTAATATTACGAGTGTGCACGCGATAACCCATCCCCATGTAATAACTCTTTGGTGTTTATGGTGTTTTAATGCCCTCATTGTAATAAAGATAATCCAAATGAAGATTATTCCTGCTGCAAACCTGTGACCCATTTGTATCCATTCATGGCTCGTAGTAGGCAACCCCCAGGCATTATTATTATTACACATCGGCCAATCTTTACAGACTAGGCTTGCGCTTTTATGTCGGACTAATGCACCAGAATATACTACTAAATAACTATAAATCGTTACTGCATATATATGCCATTTCATTTTAGATGCGATGACTATTTTTTCAGCATCAAATTTTTTATCAACTTCAAAGATGAGCAATGTTAATAATAGAACCGAAGCAAAAGAAATTAATGATATACCGAAATGTAAGGCTAGTACAAATGATGATTGTCCCCACATGACAGCAGCTGCACCAATTAAAGCTTGCATTAATAAGAATACAAATGAAATAATAGCTAAAGGCTTCGTTTCTCTTATATGCCCAATCGATCTCCATGACCAAATAGAGAGGATAAGAACCATTATTCCTACTGTGCCTGAGACGACACGATGACTTAGTTCGATGACTTTTTCAGGTGAAATATTACTAGGGATTAGTTCGCCCTCACATAAAGGCCATGATTTTCCACACCCCATCCCCGAATCTGTTTTTGTTACAAGGGCACCCCCTATTAATATAAAGAGCATACCGATGGTCGTTAAGACCGCAAATAATTTTAATCTTTTGTTCACTACATCACCTTCATATGTAAGAAATGAAATAACGGTCACTTAAGCAAATAACCAAACTTTATGATAGCGAAATTATGTATAAATAGCAAAGGAAAAATGCATAGTAATATTTCTGACATGTGGGATATATAATAATGAAAATAGTTAATTCATATATTAAAAAAGTTTTTGCTCATATTCTTTCATAAAAAGATTGTTTGATCTTATTGTTTCAGAGAAAAGGTAATTGTCAATGGAATAGGAACATTTAATGTTTGTTAAACCCTACACACATAGTGTTTATAATACCTTTTATGTAAATAATATGGATAAAATAACACAAATTTGTGAACGTTTTACTAATTTTTTTTACTTGATTTATTATAGACAAAAAAAAAACAAAATTTATTCAAAAAAAATTCACAAAACCATCTCGAAATGTGATTTAATATACAGTGATACTATTTGGCTAACTCAAAATTGTGCATTAATAGTTAATAAAGTCACACTACTTAGTTAAATCTGTTCTAAGTAATACTACATAACAGTTTAAATGCTTTGTTTTTACTAGAATTGAGCATCATATTATTATACTGAAGTGAAAAGTAATACTATTAGAAATTAACTGAAGGGAGGAATTTGAATGTCTAATACGAGGACGCTAGACGAAACAAATATGTTGGAGCAAAGCACTCAACATCATTTACACGAGACAAGCGTTTGGAAGGACTTTCTTGCTCTAATTAAAATAGGGATTGTTAATTCTAATTTAATTACGACATTTACCGGATTATGGCTCGCCATGTATTTTTCAGGTGTAGGTTTTTTCGAAAATATAGATGTTGTTCTATTAACTTTAATAGGCTCAGCACTAATTATTGCAGGTTCTTGTAGTCTAAATAATTTTATTGACCGAGATATAGATCACTTAATGGATAGAACAAAACAAAGACCTACTGTGACAGGCAAAGTTCAACCATCACAAGTGTTAGTTTTAGGTCTATTGTTGACAGTAATTGGCACAGGGATATTAGCGTTTACAACTATAACTGCTGCTGTTATTGGGTTGATCGGTATTATCTCATACGTTATTTTATATACGATGTGGTCAAAAAGACTTTACACTTTAAATACAGTAATTGGAAGTATATCCGGAGCAGTACCGCCATTAATTGGCTGGGCTGCAATAGATGCTAATTTACATAGTGTTGCTTGGATTTTATTTATCATCATGTTTGTATGGCAGCCGCCACATTTTCTGGCGCTTGCAATGAAACGTGTGGAAGAGTATAGAGCTGCAGGAATTCCAATGCTCCCTGTTGTTCATGGATTTGCGATCACCAAGCGACAAATGGTTGTTTGGGTTGCATGTCTCCTACCATTACCATTTTATTTATTTGCACTGGGAATCCCGTTTTTAATTTTAGCTACTGTTCTCAATGTAGGATGGTTGGCTTTAGGGTTAGCTGGTTTTAAGATGCAAGACGATGTGAAATGGGCACGCTTAATGTTTGTATACTCACTTAACTATTTGACCATTCTGTTTGTAGCAATGGTTGTCGTGACAATTATATAATTGTTAAAGTCAATGTATAGTTGTCTTCTTAATTGTAGAAGTTCTTTCTCTAATAACATATAGCTGTTAGAAGGAATTTATTTTATTATATTTTAGAAACATTAAATGAAAGAGGGGTATGAAGAAGCTATGAAAAAGTGGCTACCTAATTGGCGCTTGATTTCTGTAATATCAGTCATAGCGTTATTTTTATCAGGCTGTGGAAAACCATTTTTATCCACACTACAGCCAGCGGGAGAAGTAGCAGAAATGCAATATGACCTAATGATTTTGTCAGCAGTAATAATGGTCCTTGTTATTGTTGTTGTCACAGTTATTTTCATTTTTGTCTTATTGCGTTTCAAGGAACGTAAAGGGGAAGAAAACAAAATTCCTAAGCAAGTAGAAGGAAGTCATAAACTAGAAGTGATCTGGACTGTTATCCCGATTATTTTATTGTTAATTTTAGCTGTTCCAGTTGTTAAAGCGACATTTGAACTAGCTGACGTGACTCCAATGCTAGAGGAAACACGCGATGAAAATGCTGTAGTAGTTAATGTAACTGCTAATTTATATTGGTGGGAATTTGAGTATCCAGATTACGGCATTATCACAAGTCAAGATTTAATCGTTCCAACAGATGAGCGAGTATATTTTAATTTAATCGCTTCAGATGTTAAACATTCATTTTGGGTACCTGCTGTTGGTGGGAAAATGGATACAAACACGGATAACACAAACCAATTTTTCTTAGAGTTTGATTCTGCCAAAACAGAAGAAGCTGGCGGCGTTTTCTGGGGTGAATGTGCTGAATTATGCGGGCCGTCACATGCGAAAATGGACTTCAAAGTGAAGCCGTTATCGAGGGATGATTTCGATAGTTGGATAAGCAAAATGCAAAATGCTACTACCCCTGTGGCTTCAACTGATTTAGCAGTCCAAGGTGAGGAAATATTTAATAACAGCTGTCTTGCATGTCATGCAGTTTCACCAGAAGACACAAGACCTTTTGGAGCTCGTATCGCACCTAACTTGGCTACATTCGGTGAACGTGAAACAATTGCAGGTGTCATAGATCATAATGAAGAAAATTTAAGAGCTTGGTTAGAGGATCCAGAACAATTCAAACCAGGAAATAAAATGTCTGGTACATATGGGGATTTACAACCTAATGATATGGATGCTTTAGTCGAATATTTAATGGGACTGAAAGTAGAGTAAATACTAGGGGATTGATCTTTATATATTAAAGGGAGGTAACATTTGTGAGTACGTTAACTCAAAAAAAGGGGTTTGGTGCTACAGTATGGGATTATTTAACGACGGTTGACCATAAAAAGATAGCGATCCTATACTTAATTGCCGGAGGATTTTTCTTTGTTGTCGGCGGACTAGAAGCACTATTTATCCGCATACAGTTATGGGCCCCGGATCAAGGATTTTTTGTTGGTGAACTATACAACCAAATATTGACGATGCACGGAACTACTATGATATTCTTAGCTGCGATGCCGCTCGTTTTTGCGATGATGAACGCAGTAATGCCAATCCAAATTGGTGCTCGTGACGTAGCATTTCCATTTTTAAATGCACTAGGATTTTGGTTGTTTTTCTTTGGTGGAATCTTTTTAAACCTTAGTTGGTTTTTAGGTGGCGCACCAGATGCGGGTTGGACTTCATATGCTTCACTAGCATTAGAATCCTCCACACATGGAATTGACTTTTATACCATCGGATTACAAATTTCTGGATTTGGTACGTTAATTGGTGGTATTAACTTTCTTGTAACGATTATTACTATGCGTGCTCCTGGAATGACATATATGCGTATGCCGTTGTTTACATGGTCAACATTTGTCACTTCAGCACTTATTTTGTTTGCGTTTCCACCATTAACAGTTGGATTTTTCTTAATGATATTTGATCGTTTGTTCGGTGCAAATTTCTTCGATCCAGCTATGGGTGGTAATACAATTATTTGGGAGCATTTATTCTGGATTTTTGGACACCCAGAAGTGTATATTCTCGTACTGCCGGCATTCGGTATTTTTTCAGAGATTTTTGCAACATTTTCGAAGAAAAGACTATTTGGTTATTCATCAATGGTTTTTGCAACAGTATTAATTGGCTTTTTAGGCTTCATGGTTTGGGCTCACCATATGTTTACAGTTGGTTTAGGACCAATTGCCAATGCAATATTCTCTGTAGCTACGATGGCAATTGCGGTACCAACAGGTATTAAAATCTTTAACTGGTTATTTACAATGTGGGGAGGAAGTATTCGCTTCACCACGCCGATGCTTTATGCAGTAGCATTTATACCATCATTTGTAATGGGTGGAGTAACTGGTATTATGCTTGCTGGTGCTGCGGCCGATTATCAATATCATGATAGTTATTTCGTCGTTGCACATTTCCATTACGTAATTGTCGGTGGTGTTGTTCTTGCATTATTTGGAGGGGCACATTATTGGTGGCCAAAAATGTTTGGTACTATGCTAAATGAGACACTTGGAAAAATAACTTTTTGGCTATTCTTAATTGGTTTCCACTTGACTTTCTTTATTCAACATTTCTTAGGTTTAATGGGTATGCCTCGACGAGTATACACATTCGCAGAAGGTAAAGGATTTGAAACCGGGAATCTAATCAGTAGTATAGGTGCTATCTTCATGGCCGTAGCAACTGTCATTTTATTAGTGAATGTCATTATTACTAGTATTAAAAATGAAAAAGTTGGCAATGACCCTTGGGGTACTGGGCGAACTTTAGAGTGGGCAATAGCTTCACCTCCACCATTCTATAACTTTAAACAAACGCCATTAGTACGTGGATTAGATGCATTTTGGATTGAAAAGATGGAAGGTAAAAAAGAAATGACACCTGCTGAGCCATTAGGTGATATTCATATGCCTAATTCATCTATTTTACCATTCGTTATGTCACTAGGTTTATTTATTTCTGGTATCGGCATCTTATTTATAAATGATTATAGTTGGGGATTATTCGTTGGAATTTTAGGTGGTTTAATTACGTTTGGCGCGATGTTCCTACGCTCTGTAATTGACGATCATGGATTCCACATTCATAAAGAAGAATTAGTTGAAGATGATAATAAGGGGGTAAAGGCATAATGCATGTGGAAGAAAAATTAACAGCCGAAACATTTCCTGCTTCACCGGAAAAAGCTACCCTCGAAGGAAAGAATAAATTTTTAGGATTTTGGTTTTTCTTAGGTGCTGAAACAGTTACATTCTCTACATTGTTCGCTACTTATTTAGCTTTAAAAAATAGTACGAATGGTGGACCTACGTCAGAAGAATTATTCCAATTACCAATAGCTTTTGTCGCTACTATGCTGTTATTGACAAGTAGTTTAACGAGTGTGTACGCAATGTATCACATGAAGAATTTCGATTTCAAAAAGATGCAACTATGGCTAGGTATTACATTGTTCCTTGGTGCAGCTTTCCTTGGCTTAGAAATTTATGAGTTTATGGAATATGTGCATGAAGGTCATACGTTTACGAGTAGTGCATTTGGTTCTGCTTTCTATTTTCTAGTTGGGACGCATGGAGCTCACGTTGCTTTTGGTTTAGTATGGATATTAACGTTAATGATTCGTAATAGCAAACGTGGTTTAGACTTGTATAATGCACCTAAATTTTATGTTGCGAGCCTTTATTGGCACTTTATTGATGTAGTATGGGTGTTTATTTTTACAGTAGTATATTTAATGGGAGTGGTGGGATAAATTTATGACGACAAATCATTCAAATTCCAGTAACCCGAGAGTCGATATAGCTTATCGGAGGAAAAAAAGTGCTGAAGAGATGAAGCATCATGTCATATCATTTGTTTTAATGATATTTTTAACGATTGCTGCTTTTATAGCTGTTGGCTATGAGTTTTCACGTTGGTTTACAGTTCCGTTCATTATACTACTAGCAGTAATACAAGTTATTTTTCAATTGTATTATTTTATGCACATGAATCATAAAGGTCATGAAGCACCTGCTTTATTTCTATACTCTGGGTTATTAGTTGGATTAATTACTGTTTTAGCTTTCATGACAATTGTTTGGTGGTAAATAAGAAAATCGGCATTTTGCCGATTTTCTTATTGCATTAAAATCTAGAAAAACTTGCGAACAATAAGAGGTGAAGAATATATGGATTTATCGGTATTTGGATTTCGAGCATTGTGGAGCCCCTACTTCTTCATTTGGATTTGTATATTAGTTACATGTTATTTTTTATTAATGGGTCCGTTGCGAAAGAAATTATCAGCAGATAGCCCAGCTTCCAAAAAGCAAATAAGCTATTTTGTAACAGCAATGGTATTATTGTATGTTATAAAAGGATCACCAGTTGATCTACTAGGACATCTAATGTTAAGTGTTCATATGGTTCAAATGGCGACATTATATTTAATTATTCCACCATTACTAATTTTGGCATTCCCGAATTGGTTTTACAGATGGTTATTAAATGTTCGATATGTCAAGCCGGTCTTTTCGTTATTCTCGAAACCGCTTATTGCACTTATTTTGTTTAACGGTGCTTTTTCCTTTTACCATATACCAGTTATTTTTGATATAGTGAAAACAAATAGCTTGTTACATGCCGCTGTTACAATTGGGATATTTATTGCTGCAATGTTGATGTGGTGGCCATTAATAAATACACTTGAAGAAAGTCAATCCTTATCTGGAATTAAAAAGATCGGTTACATTTTTGCTGATGGGATATTGTTAACACCTGCCTGTGCACTTATCATATTTGCCCAGGAACCTTTATATATAACTTATAGTGATCCAACCGCTTGGGTAAATGCATTAAAATTATGTGTTCCCGCTGATATGCTAAATTCTATACAGCTAACTGGACCTGAGTTGTTTAATACTTTACCATTGCTAGAAGACCAACAGCTAGGTGGGGTATTAATGAAAATTATCCAAGAAATTGTCTACGGAGCGATTTTAGCTCATATATTCTTCCAGTGGGCTAAAAAAGACCGTGAGCAAGAGGAAAAAGAGCTTGAAAAATATATGACACCTCAAACGATAAAATAGGGGAATACTAAGTGGGTCTTATTCTACACCATTCATTCTGTATGTAGATTAGACCCGTTATTTTTTAATATGCGACTAGTATATCCATTGATTATGTAAAACATTTTTACTAAAATAGTTATGTATTTACATAAAAATTGATACAGAGAGGGAGACATATGGAACAAACGATAAAAATTCTACCTACGATTAGTACAAGCTTTATTGTTCTAAGTGCGATTTTTGTTGCGATTGGTTGGTATCTCATAAAACAGCGAAAGATTGAAGCACATAAAAAAGTTATGATATGGGCTGCTATATTTGCTTTAACTTTCTTCATCATTTACGTATCTAGAACAATATTTATAGGTAACACGAGTTTTGGCGGGCCAGAGGATATAAAAATATATTATACATTGTTTTTAATATTCCATATTATTCTTGCTACTACTGGCGGGGTTTTTGGTTTAATTACATTATACCTAGGATTTAATAATCGAATCGCAAAACATAAGAAGATCGGACCAGTTACAAGTATAATATGGTTTTTTACTGCTATTACAGGTGTAGCTGTATATGTCCTTTTATACGTGCTTTATCCAGGTGGAGATACTACATCAGTCATAAGAGCAATTCTAGGTTATTAGAATGGCTTACAGCTAAAAAGTTTTAAAGTATCTTGTTGTCATGATTGTTATTTAGTTTGTACTGGCTAGAAGTGTTATAGATAATGGTTTAAAGCAGGGGAGACACCCCCTAAATCCTAGTTGGAAGATTGAGAAATACAAGCAAATTAGGTAACGATGATCATAAAAAAATGGAGTACCCGTCTATATGACGATGCTCCATTTTTTTATGTCGTTAAATTTAGTATACATCCTATAGTTTAAAATTTAGCTTAATTATGCCTGCTTCGCGTGCTGAATTAAAAGCTATTAAGAGTAGCGGTCCTAAAATGAACCCTAAAATCCCTAGTAGCTTTAAGCCTAAATACATTGCAATGAGTGTTGATAGTGGTGATAATCCAATATGGCTACCCATTACCTTAGGCTCAACAGTACGACGTATAATAAGAAGAGCAATTGCTAAAATAGCTAATTTAGTTCCTAATACAACATCGCCAGCAAACAAATGGAATAGCGCCCACGGACCTAAAATAACGATTGACCCAATAATTGGAATGAAATCAATCGCCCAAATAATTAGGGCCATCACTAATGCAATATTTGGAGTAATAAATAATAAACCTACAAGTGATACTAAAAATATAATAATGCTTACAAGAAACTGAGCTTTAAAAAAACCAAAAATAACATAGGATAACCGAGATGACATAAAATTAACTTTATCAGCTGTTTTCTCGGTTAAATGCGCGTTTACTCTACCCCGTAAACGTGGGAGGTCTAATAGAAAAAGAAAAAGTGCAATTAAGTATACGATAAGACTTACTAAAAAGTTCGGAATATTGGTAAAAATATTTTTAACATTATCAATCGTTAATGATGAAGTTACATCTTCCTTAAGGTTAGAAAAAAATGATTCAACTTCAATAGTTACTACGTCTACAAACTCCTGCGGTAAATCCTGTGCAGTGTTGTATAAATTCTTTTCAAACTTTTCCCAAGCACGACTAATTTCATTTATATAAGTTGGAGCATTTTCGACGATTTTTATCACTTCAGTTACTACCTTTGTCGTTACAAAGTATCCACTAACTCCAATAAAGACTAAAAATAAAGTAAAAACAAAAAATACAGATAAATTACGTGAAATGTTTGTTTTATTTTGTAATAACTTAATAATTGGTTCTAATAATAGTGCAGTGACAAGCGCTATTATTAATGGAATGGATACTGGCAATATTAAGTATCCGATAATAAATACTGTGATAAGAATCAAGGCAATCACTAAATTACGTCTAACCTGTTTATTTAACAAGACTTAACTCCTTTCTTATTGTCATCTTTTCATTTCTTTATGTGCCTCTTCGAAGCACTGCTGCACATATAAATAAAGTTGAAAAGCTGGATGAGGATCTTAACGACTGCCATCGTTAACAAGGCTCACAAAACCAATTAAATAGGTGTTTATTTCTAAGTGAGATATAGATAATCAAAATGAAGTCAGACTTTGTTTATATATAAAATTATATTATGAAAAGTATTACTTCAACAACATATTTTGTATACATATACTAAAAGAAAAGGGAATTTGAAAGGAGTAATAACATATGATCACTCAATTTTTGTCAAAAGGCTCCCTTAGCATTACAGAAAATGTGTTTGCAGTGATTACCTCAATTTGTATCAATGATATTGAAGAAATCGATGGTACTGTTTATGATGTAAAAGAACAACTATATCTTTTTTTAAACAATGGTCAAAGACAAAAAGGAATTTTAATCAAAAATGAAAAAAATGACATTATCATTGATATTCATGTATGTGTGAAATATGGTGTAAATATAGCTCAAGTATGTAAAAAGTTACAAGCATTAGTGGTTACGGAGATTGAAGCATTGACTGGAATTAGACCAACTGCTATTAACGTGATGGTTGATGAAATTCAAGTTAAAAACGCATGAATTTTTCATGCGTTTTTAACTTGCTAAATCCTTTTGACAGCGGTTTTATTAAAGCGAATCAATTTTATTCTTCACATTATTCAATAAGTTTTCACACTGTTCAATTAAGGATTTTGGAAATGTTTCACCTTCACCATATTCAACACCATGAGGATAATAATGCTTTCCTAGTACTGGTGTTAACAGCTTTATCATTGCATGACGACTACCGACGTCACCCTCTACTGCATAGCCTTGCACTCTTAAATAATAAACTTCATTTTTAAACTCAAATTTACGGTCATATGTAACTCGTTCATAATCCCATTGACCTGCTAAAACAAGTCCATTTTCCTTCATAACATCATTTAACCGTGCTAACTCCACTGATTTTTCTTGAATTCCAACTGCTTCAAGTTTCATTATGTATTTCCCTCCATTATCTTTGAAAAAGATAAGTTTACTCTTGTTAATAATAGTACGAAATTGAGCAAGTTGCAATGCGAAGTTATTACATTACCTATTTAACGTGTTTTGATTTTTGTTATAAAAAAGGACTATCATATACGTTGTAGCTATTGTTCCTAAATTAGGAGAGTAACATGTAAAGACTCAACAACCATCGTTTTAATGAAGAAAATATACAACGTACTCTAGTTTGCTGCGTTGTTTATTGCTTTGTGTTAAAAATAACAATTAATGGAAAATGAACCTTTTGATATATGATGGTTTTTACTTTTTTATTAGTAGAATAAATTTATTATCAAAATGACAAATTAAACAAAGTACATAAAAAAATTTAGATACAAGAGATTTTTTTACTGTATTGGTAAAACTATTCTAGAAAGGAGGAATGAAAGTGAAGAAAGTATGAATTTCTGTGATTTCCTGTATGATCTTGCTCGTTACATCTATGCCTAGAGCTGCTGATGGAAGAACTATGATGTACAAAGTACAACCAGGTGATTCATTATGGGAAATTGCAGTATTATATAAAGTAAAACTGTCATTATTAATTAAAGAAAACCCACAATTTCCGAATCCAAACATGATATTTCCTGGGCAAGTTGTGTATATACCAACAAACGATGTTAAGACCAATTTAGAGGATAAAATAATTCAATTAACTAACGCTGAGCGCTCGATAAACGGTTTACAGCCATTAAAAGTAGATCCAACTATCAGTAGTATCGCTAGAACTAAGTCGGCAGACATGCGAGATAATAATTACTTTTCTCATATATCCCCAACATATGGTTCGACATTTAATATGTTGAGAGCTTATGGTGTTCATTTTCATACAGGGGCAGAAAATATTGCTGTAGGGCATAGCTCAGCTGAAGAAGTTGTGAAATTTTGGATGAATAATGCAGGACATAGAGCTAATGTGCTCAACCATGATATGACACATATAGGAGTTGGTTATACGATTGGTGGCAGTCACGGACATTATTGGACACAAATTTTAGTACAAAAATAACTAATCATTTGAACGTTCTGTGTTATTAACAATTTTGTAATATCCATATAGAAGGAGTGAACCAACAATGAATTATGTAGGCGATGTGATGTCAACGTCAGTCGAATGCTGTACGCCATTAGATAATGTATATGAAGCTGCAGTTAAGATGAAGGAATATGATGTAGGAGCCATTCCTGTAGTGAATAAAGATGAACTAATTGGTATGATTACAGATAGAGATCTAGTCATTAGAGGATATGCAGAGAAGCGCTCTGGTTCAAATTCAGTCATTAATGTAATGACTGAACAATTGATCACATGTAACCCTAAGACTACTGTAGAAGAGGCAGCGAATCTCATGGCGGAACACCAAATTAGGCGTTTACCTGTTGTAGAGCATGGTAATATGGTAGGTATTGTATCTTTAGGAGATTTAGCTATTAATAACATGTCTGATGAAAGTGCGGGACATGCGCTAACTGAGATTTCGGAAACGGATGAACTACACCACTAACAAAGGCACTGTTAATCAGTGTCTTTGTTAATGGCTGTTTTTACATTGATTGTTCGTTTTCGTTTTAAGATATCAGCATATACACATTTAGCGTTGTTCTCAAAAAGTCCATCATACTGTCCATTTTTAGTAAAAATAGCAAAAAGGTTACGGGAATAGCCTGGTTAATAGAATGAATTTTATTCTCTGTTATTTTCACATTAAATGTTTTTTTTGACAAAAAGTGTTAAATGTAATTATAATTAACGTTCTTGGCATCTTTTCTTCTCTAAAAATAACATTAATATATTGTACATTCAGTTACTCAAATGAAAGAGAAATAAAGCAATAAGTTTGTTAAAAGAGTTTTCATAAACAGTCTTTGCATACTAAGAGGTAAATACGATGATAGCTTGTTCATGTTCAAACTACAGAACTGATCTAATTTTGAAATAATACAACATAGTGGCGAAAACTCTCATTTGATTACATCGTCCTATAAAAATTTATTGGTCTATCTAGAAAAAAATACAATATACTTTACTAGAATTATAGAATCTGAAAGGAGGTAGATCTATGAAAAGAAAAATAGGGTTTGCAATATTTGCTAGTTATCTAATTATTGGAATCATAACTTTTATGAATGATTCACCTTCAAATGAAATCAGCAATCAAGAAGAAATCATTCAAGTTAATCAACAGTTGAATAGTAGTGTTGAAGTGGAAAAACGTGAAATTACGTTAAACGGATTAGATTCGTTTATAGGGAAACCTAGTGAAGTTATTGAAAGAGAATTTGGGAAACCAATAAGAGTTGATAAGTCCATTTATGATTACGATTGGTGGATTTATAATCAACATCCATCACAATATATTCAAATTGGCGTTGAAAACAATATAGTGACAACGATATATGCAATTGGAGAGGAATTAAACACAGAACCATTTATCATTGGACAACCTATCGATGAGATCATAAACACATTCTCTCTGGAGCAATCAATATCATTCACAGCTAATAACAATAATTATCGATTTGAACTATCAGAACAGGACTTAGAAATTCGTCCATTAGTTAAAGTAAACGATGTTTATATCCAATTATATTTTGATAGATATTCAAATAAATTATCGAGTATTAGATACATGGATGCAAATACGTTAATAAAACAAAGACCATATGAACTAGTATATAGGGGAGATCTATTATCTTCTGAGGAGCTATCGATAGAGGAATTAGCATTAGTTGAACAAGGCGTCGCAAAACAAATATTGGACCTTACAAATATAATTAGAAATCAGCATAATTTACCTGCCGTACAGTGGAATGAAGAAGCTGCCATCGTTGCACATAAACATAGTAAAGAAATGTATGATGAAAATTATTTTTCTCACACTTCTCCATTAAGTGGGGGATTACCAGAACGATTAAAAGAAGGAAATGTTTATTACTTTTCTGCTGGAGAAAATATAGCTGCAAAGTATATTGATGGGATAGCCGTTATGGTTGGCTGGCTGAATAGCAAAAGTCACAGAGAGACGTTATTAAATGAGAATTTTACAAATTTAGGAGTTGGAGTGTACAAAAAATATTATACACAAAATTTTATTGAATCGTGGGAATAGAGAAAGACCTACGATTACGGGAAAATGGGCGAACAACGGAATAGGTAAACTGATACATTATATTAGGTACTAGTGTATATGAGGTGAATAAGATGGAAAAACGAGCCCACCCTGATGTTAAGAAGTTTAAAGAATTTGTTAAACAACACCCTAAACTCATCAGTGAAGTACGCCGAGGTGAGAAGACATGGCAGGAATTTTTTGAAGACTGGTATTTATTTGGTGATGATGATGAAATGTGGGATGAATTTAAAGGAAGCAATAGTAATGACAGTAGTGAAGACAATAATGAAGCTAAACCTGAGATTTTAGGAACTTTTTTATCTTCTATAAAGAATATGGACTTAAATCAAGTTGAGCAACATTTAAATACATTTGGAGAGGCGATTACTACTCTTCAAAGCGTTTTACAACAATTTCAGCCAGAGCTAAAGCAACAGCAGGTAACGAATGACCTTACTCCTTTCTCGTTTCGAAAAGATTAAAAAAGTGAGTTGGAAAAATTATGAGACCAACAATTTATGAATATATACAATCGAACAAAGAGCTACAGCATTTTATACGAGCTCAACCGATTTGGTACCGCAAACTTTCGAGGAATCCAGAATCGATTAAAGTTTTTGAAAATGAAGCTAGATCATATTATGGAAAGACTTTTCAACATAGACTTGATTCATTTTCTAACTCTTTTCAAATGTTTTCTATGTTAGCTAATTTTTTTCAAACAGATCAAAGTAACTAATCTCCGTCTTAGTTTTTTTTTTTTGCAAAAAAATGAATGAATTTCTCTAATCATAGCTAACAATAATGTTGTAAAGGAGTGATTACAACATGAAAATGTTCACAATAATATATTTATTGTTAGCCATGTCGATTATTCAAGCATGTGGAAATGAAAAGCCTACTCCAGAAACGAATGTTACAGTAATAAGTGTACGTGATAACAGCTTAGATAAGGTAGCGATTCAGGCCACTACACAACAAATAATGCCTAAGATATCTATCACACACCTTGTGAAAGGACAAGATGTGTACGTTGAGTGTTATGTACCTAATTTTGTTTTCCAAAAGGAAAAAAAGGCAAATAAAAATGGTGAAGGACATATTGAAGTCTTTGTCAATAATAAAAAAGTGGAAACAATTTCTACAGCAGCATTTGTTATTAAAGGTTTACCTAAAGGAACACACAATATAAAAATAGATCTTGTTCATAATGATTCTACTAGCTACCAACAAACAAAAGAATTTCAAGTTACGATAAAATAATTATACAGCTTGTAAAAAATTTTTTTTTTAAAATTATGTTGTTTTGTAAGTCTTTTCGTAATTAATATATATTTTATGATTTTTTATAATCTGAAAAGATGCTCCGAACGACCTTGTTGCTAATTATATAAAATGATCACAGAGAAATTAAACTTCCTTGCATTGTCTTCGGTTAATAACAGATAGGTTGCCACGAAGCTATAGTTATATATGTGTTTATTTCTTAGTACGTGAAAATGTAATTAATTTGAAAGCAGCCTCGTAAAAAATAAAAGGAAAGATACATGTGTTATGAGAATATGTTATGATAATGAATGGAGGTGTGATCATGCTTGCAACTTTAGAAACAGTCGAAATTATTGATGGAGCTGAAGAATTATCGAAGATGATTCTTGATTCAGAAGTTTTTGAAAATTATAATGATTGTTTAAATAAATTGAAGAAGAACGAGAATGCTCAATCGTTAATTGATAAATTTGTTAATATAAAGGAACAGTACGAAGATGTTCAGCGTTTTGGAAAATATCATCCTGATTTCAAAAAGATCTCTCGAGAAGTAAGAGAGATAAAACGTGAGGTAGATTTAAACGAAATCATTTCTGAGTTTAAAAAAGCTGAAAACTCCATTCAAGTGTTATTGGATGAAATAAGCATTATCATTGGAAAGACCGTCTCTGATTCAATTAAAGTTCCTACAGGTAATCCATTCTTTGATGCTGCTTCTAGCTGTGGAGGTGGTTGTGGTGTAGGTGGGAGCTGCGGTTGTCACTAGATCAATAATCAATCGGGGGAGTATTGTAATGTTTTCCAAAAGACAAGGGATTATAGTATGGCTTTTTTCATTAAAACAAGCTAAATTATTAAGAAAGTATGGGAATGTACATTATGTATCAAAACGTTTAAAGTATGTAGTCCTGTATTGTGATATGTCTGAAGTAGACCATATGTGCAATAAATTAAATGGTCTTTCATTTGTGAAAAAGGTCGAGGTATCTCATAAGCCATTTTTGAAGATAGAATTTGAAAATTCTAAACCTGATGAAGCTAAAGAATATGACTATAAATTAGGACTATAGCCCCTCCCAACATGGAAGGGGTTATCTATATTTTATTATTAACAAAGAGTGTGATTATGATAAACTAATCATATTCTAGTTGTTTTTATGAGTTAGGAGATAGTTATGAGACGTTCATTGTATGCAATTCTTTTTCTTTTAATAACTTTAAGTTTGGCACTCATCATATTGCAATGGTTTTCTTATACTGGAAATACAGAACAAAAAGTAATGGTGGATAATAATACACAGTTAAATGAATCAATTCAGCTTGTGCGGAAAGATAACGCATTGGTTGTAACACAATCGTATAATGGTTTAGTACAACCAACGTATGAATTATCGATTCCATCAGTTATTGAGCAAGAGCAAATTTTTTGTGAAACAGAAAATGGAAAGCAATGCGAGATTATTTATAATGACAATGATATTACCTTAATGAATGGTAATGAGCAACATATCATTTTCACATATCAAATATCAATTGATAGTTCCCTACATTCTTTCTTGATGGAAAATTGGTCAATAAACCTTCACTCTCAACAATTGAAAAATACTCGTTTAGAAATTATTGAAGATCATTCACCTCGAGGGACTTGGGTGACAGGTGCCTCGCTGCAGAAATATATTTCTAAAGAGAATATTGACTTTTATGCATGGGAATATTCCTATATGGATTCACCACCAATTTTTTGGACAAACAAACAATTGGATAGTAAAGAGGTTGAAGAAATTATATATTATGTTAATGAAGGGAATCAAGTTGAAAAAATAAATGCCCCATCGCTAGCACGTGTGCCATCTTCATCTCCATTAACGATAGTAAATATTCCAGGTGAGGATTTGGTTATTACACCGTCTTTAATCATTCATGATAAAGATGATGTTAATTTTATTGAAGAAGGTTATATAGATAAGGTTTTATTTGAATCTTTTTCTTATGATGAAAATGATGAATGGATTTTACAAGTCCTGAAATCAATTCTTCTTAACAGAAGTGTTGGTGATGAATTTTCTAATAGACTTTCTGAAGAAATGTTCACTCAGCTATCTGGACAAGCTCTTGATGAATTTATTGAAATAATATTTACATATGAAAATAAGAAGCTTTCATCCGAACTATTAGATAGGTCGTTATCAGCTATTGATTTAGGTAAAACAACATTCTTTTCAGCAAACACTAATCAAAGGAATCAAACTTCTTCCCTCTATTTTGTTGATGAACGAAACTTCTTCATTAATAGTAAAGAAATTGTAAATCGACCAGTTATTTTCAGAAATGGTCAGCTCTTGTTCCCATTAGAGGATGTATTACGTCAAGCTGGGTATAAGGTTTCATTTTTTTCAGATCAAGAAACCATTTATATTGAAAAAGGGCAAGATATTTGGAGATTTTACTTAAATAAAAACTATTTTATATATAATGAAGAAGAATGGGGATTATTATCTAAACCAATGGAACAGATTGATCATTCTGTTTACATTTATGAAACGTGGCTAACTGATTTATTCGCAGTATTGGTTGAAAAGGATGAACAAACAATTGATCTTACATATTAATAACAAAGCAAGTGAGCATAATGGTCAATAATTGGCTGTTTTCATGTTGAAATATATACACGTAAACAACTTAATTTCGTGGCATCTGTTCTTCTATTGAACGATGACTGTTGAGTAAAACGACATTTTTATTTTCTAGTTTAGGAACTACAGCAACATAGTTTACGAATAAAGTCTATAAATTAAAAAAACCCTGCAGATACCTACAGGGTCCTTCTATATCATAGGGATAATTTTCGAAATATCACCCATAGATAAGAAGGCAAAGGGAGAGGAGAAACCGGAGGAAGAACTTATGGGGAAACGTAAGTCTTCTCCGCGGTTGGCAACAACATCAATAATTTGATGTTGTTACTACTAATTATGACCATTTGAAGTGACTGTATACACTTTCAAAATATTTTTTTATCATCTATAATAAATAAGGCTTAATTTATTTACAATTTTGTAAGAATGGTGATGTTAATGAGAGTAGTTTCAGGAAGCTGTAAAGGTATGCCTTTAAAGGCAGTGCCGGGTAAATCTACACGTCCAACAACAGATAAGGTAAAAGAAGCTATATTTAATATGATTGGTCCATATTTTGATGGTGGCTATGCTCTAGATTTGTTTGGAGGTAGTGGTGGCTTAGGGCTTGAGGCTTTAAGTAGGGGGATGGAACATTGCATATTTGTTGATCGGGATGCGAAGGCTATACAAACGATTAAAACAAATATTGAATATTGCAAATTTACTGATCATGTAGAAATATATCGAAATGATGCAGAACGTGCGCTAAAAGCGATTACTAAACGAAATTTACGATTTTCCAAAATCTTTTTAGACCCCCCATATAAGCATCAGAAGATCAAGAATATTATTGAATTGATAGAAAATAATCGTTTATTATATGAAGGTGGGCATATTGTCGTTGAACATTCAACAGATGTTAAGCTACCTAATACAATCGGTGGTGTTTCACAAATAAAACATGAGGTATACGGAATCACTGCCATAACGATTTATCAGTATTGCTAGAAATATGGAGGTGAAGAATATGGCGAATATTGCTGTTTGTCCTGGTAGTTTTGATCCCATTACTTATGGGCATTTAGATATTATAAAACGGGGTAGAAAGGTTTTTGACAAAATCTATGTTGTTGTTTTAAACAACTCATCCAAACAACCATTATTTACTGTAGAAGAAAGGTTGGAACTGATAGAAGAGGTTACGAAAGATTTTGATAATGTTTATGTTGATTCATTTCAAGGACTATTAGTTGACTATGCAAGAAGTAAGAATGCACAAGCGATTTTACGTGGTTTACGAGCTGTTTCAGACTTTGAGTATGAAATGCAAATAACTTCTATGAATAGAGTGCTAGAAGAAAATATTGAAACTTTTTTTATGATGACTAATAATCAATATTCCTTTTTAAGTTCGAGTATTGTAAAGGAAGTAGCCAAGTACAATGGTGATGTATCAGAGTTAGTTCCTGATGTAGTAGAAAAAGTGTTACGTCAGAAATTTAACTGATTACATATATAAAGTATAGCCTACTGAGCGAACAGATACCTTTTATTGAATAACTTGATAATGTTTGCGCTTACATAACAAACGTCCATCACTTTGATGGTCGTTTTAATTATTGTTGTTCTCCGTACTAAAACATAAGATTAGCATTCATTTGCCTTTCTTGATTAAAAGAAATTACTTGTGCTTATTTAAACAATGTTTGCAACAAAGCCTTACGAAAAGAGCCTTATTTTTTTTATATAAAGTAACACATAGCAACAAAGAGTTGTCAAGGTAATAATTGGTCCGTAAGTCCACATGATATGTAAAAAATCATAAAACATACTGAAATTAGTATTTAATGAAAAAGAAGGTATGACGTTTGGTCCGTGCTCGGGTTTTACTATCGTATTAATGTATAGAGGCTTCCAAAGTATATATGCAAAAAGCGCAGCAAAAAATCCGTGAAAGATACGAGCGACAAAAAAGGGCCTAAAGCGTATATCGGTCTCAGCTAGAATACTTGCAACTTGGGCCTGAACTGATAAGCCACTGAAAGCAAGAATAAAGCTTGTAATCACTGCTTGGTAAATCAAGCTAATATTAGGTGTTTCACTAGTTAATTGACTTCCTAATGTTATTTCAAATAAACCGGAAAATAAAGGTATTCCTAATTCTTCGGGAAGATCAAAAACCGCTAACACATATTCCAAAAGATAAGCTACCACAGCTGTTATATGGACGATAGATAGCAATTTGTTTAAAACAGAAAATAAAATAATGAAACCACCGATCATTAATAATGTATGTACTGAGGATGTGATCGCATCCCCGAGTAATTTTCCTAGTGGCCTATTATCTTGCAGCCTAGATTCATGTGCTGAACGTAGTGCCTCATGTATAATTCTTTTCCTTCTGTTATTAGAAGGCTTGCTAATGACATTTTCTTTGCCGTGAAATCTCATTATTAATCCTACACAAATATTACCTAAATAATGTGATATGGCTAGGATGATACCTAAACTGGCATTTTGAAAAAAACCAATAGCTACCGCACCAAAAATAAACAATGGATTAGAAGAGTTAGTAAATGATACTAGGCGCTCCGCTTCTATTGCAGTTAACTGATTTTCTTGGCGTAATCTTGCTGTAAATTTAGCACCTGCAGGATAACCAGATGCCATTCCCATTGCCCATACAAATCCGCCAACACCGGGTACTTTGAATAATGGTCTCATAAGAGGCTCCAATAAAAAACCGATAAATCGAACAACTCCAAACCCTATGAGCAACTCAGATATAATAAAAAAGGGAAGTAAAGACGGGAACACGACTCCCCACCAAATCTGTAACCCTCTTTGTGAAGCTTCAAATGATGCTTGTGGAAAAGAAATAAGGGCTATAGCTAGCAATAAGGCAGTTGTTGCTAATATTAATGAATTTACTTTTGTTATATTCAAGAGTATTGCCTCCCGTTTTATCTTCTTTCTATACAATGGATGTAGTAGGTGTTAGAATGAAAGAACGAATAAATCATGGTAAAAAGTTGTACAAACTTATATTTCAATATACGTGTATAGCACCTTTCTTTAGACCATAAGATTGAATATAGATCATTTTTTTGGAGGTATTTCTCATGCGAGATCCTATCATTGGTCTAGCTCTTGGTTCTGGAAGTGCAAGAGGCTTTGCCCACTTAGGGGTTATTAAAGTATTGACAGAGGAGAATATTGGAATAGACCTGATTGCTGGAAGTAGCATGGGTGCCGTTGTTGCAGCCTTTTATGGAGCTGGGCTAGACATTAATCGTCTATATAAAGTGGCTTATGCATTTAAAAGAAAATATTACTTGGATTTTACTGTTCCAAGGATGGGTTTTTTGGCAGGGAATAGAGTTAAAGAGCTCATTCGTATATTTACCCATGGGAAAATGATTGAAGACTTAGATATTCCGGTAGCTATTGTAGCAACCGATTTAATAAAGGGAGAAAAGGTAGTTTTTAGAACGGGACCAGTTGCTGATGCTGTCCGTGCGAGTATTGCAATTCCAGGAATTTTTGTGCCAGAAAAAATAAACAATCGAGTGCTAGTCGATGGAGGCGTTGTTGACCGCATACCTGTATCAGTCGTGAAAGAAATGGGTGCTGATATCGTGATTGGAGTTGATGTATCACATGTTAAAAAAAATGAAAGTATCTCATCCATTTTTGACGTGATTATGCAAAGTATAGACATCATGCAAGAAGAGCTAGTTAGCCATAGGGAAATTGCTTCTGATATAATGATTCGACCACATGTGGAACATATTAGTTCAAAAGCATTTTCCAATATAAAGGAGATTATTGAGATAGGCGAGGAGGAAACGAGAAAACAGCTCGAAAATATTATTACGGTTATTTCTACGTGGAAGGAGTCACAGCAAGGTGAAGACTAAAAGTTATATTAGATCGTTATTTATTGGTATTATACTTGCTATGCTAATTACTTTTGTACAGCTACCATTTTACATTACGAAACCTGGAACAGCACAAGAGCTTGCTCCTATTGTTCAAGTTGATGGTGGGTATGAAGAAGAAGGGTCATTAATGCTAACAACAGTTAGAATGGGAAAAGCAAATGTTGTCTCATATATTTGGGCGAAATTGAGTGAATACCAAATGATTTACCCTGAACAAGATATTCTCCAAGATAGAAGCGATGAGGAATATTCATATATTCAATTACATAATATGGAGAACTCAAAAAACAGTGCTATAACAGTTGCATATAATCAAGCAGATAAAAGTATAGAGTATAAATATAATGGATTATTTGTCTTTACGGTGCTAGATAATGTACCAGCTAAAGATTTTTTAAAAACAGCTGATCGTATTATACGAGTAGACGATAAAGATGTGAAAAGTTATGAAGACCTTACTCATTATCTATCAACAAAACAAGAGGGCGATGTAATTGAGGTTGTTGTTGAGAGGGATGGTGAGACGGTTGTTCAAGATATTGAGTTGATTACATTGGAAAATAAAGAGCAAGTAGGTTTAGGTGTACAACTTATAGAAGATGTGGAACTTAACGTAAACCCAAGCGTGGAAATTAATTCTGAGAAAATAGGTGGTCCATCTGCAGGATTAATGTTTACATTAGAAATCTATAATCAATTAGTTGAAGAAGATCTTACAAAGGGCTTTGACATCGCTGGTACTGGTCAAATTTTTAATGATGGTACTGTCGGACCTATAGGTGGGATCTCTCAAAAAATTGTAGCGGCGGATAAGGCAGGGGCCGAAATCTTTTTTGCGCCAAATCAGAACGGAGCTAGTGACTCAAACTATAATGAAGCTGTAAAAACAGCTCAAGATATTGGAACTTCAATGGAAATTGTACCTGTAGATACATTTGAAGATGCTTTATTGTATTTACAATCTTTACAGCCAGAGTAGTATTACATACTTATGCTGTTTATTAATTGCAACTGAAGGCAGATCTCTTACATTAAATGTAGAGGTTGCCTTCTTTATTTGTATAGCTGCTTTACGTCCATGTATTCATTATAGTTCGTGGCATCCTTTTATTTCATTTTCATAACGCTGAAAACCCTAGCTAATCTTCTCTAACGGTGCTAATTTAGTAATAAAAGCACCAAAGTTTATGTAAAGAGAGTTATTTAAACTTCCTAGCATCTTCATCAAACCTAATCGGTGGAGTTGAGTACTCTTGTTTAATTGCTGTTGAACATAAAGGTTCTGGTAAAATACTAGCATATACATGTGCAGCAGTAATATCTAACATGAATAGTGGGTCTTCAAAGGAAGCTGCTTTCGAAATGATAGGTAGTTGTATTTTTTTCTTTACTTCATTCAAATACTGTTGCCCTCTCGTATTCATACCTAATAAACGGATATATGGAGATTGGGTAGATAATTGTAGTAAGTCGTGCTTTTTAGTATTCGTTAATATATGTAGACATAGTCGCTGAAGTCGAGTCCAAGTATAACGCTTTGTCTTAATTTTTTCCATAAAAGTTATAAATGAAGTCGATTCTTTTATGTACTTCATAAGTCGATATTCTAACCCTTCCTCACATTCATATATTGATTCCAGCTCTGCTAGACTAGAAGTTAATAGCTTATATTTTAATAATGGAAAATAAGCTTCCCAGCTATGAAATCGATTGTACTGATTATGATAATTAATTAAGTGGTTCTTTGTAGATACAGGGATGTAGTTATCTATGTCATTTATATTACCGCTCTTTGAGAATAAAGTTTGACGAATACTGGTTGCACTAGCGATAGAAGGAGATGTAAATTCCTCATCATGATATTGAGCCCCTGTTCGGGTGATTGTTAATGGAGTTAGGCTACTGTGCTGATCATAAATTGCTTTCACATAGTGATAGCCTAGAATGTTATTTGGCTTAGATAAATCAAGCTTCACATTCGTAGTTTTTACTTCATTAAAAGCAATTGATGATGCTTTCGGATAACTATATCCTTTATCTATTGCATTCTTCACCTTTTCATTATATGTTGGTGCAGCTTGTTTCAAAAATTGGGCAGCATGTTGAAAATCTTTTATTTCTCCATGCTCACTTCCAAAACAAACTTCCTCACATAATAAAGCAGATAAAATGGAAATTGCTCCATTTGCAAACATTTCAGCATTTTGTGATGCATAGGCGTAAGGTAATTCGACAACGATATCTACACCAGCTTCTAAGGCCATCTTAGTCCTCGACCATTTAGATACTAGTGCGGGTTCACCGCGTTGCAGAAAATTTCCACTCATAACTGCTATAACACAATGAGTGCCTGTTTGCTTTTTTGTTTCTTGTAAATGAACGTAATGCCCATTATGAAATGGATTGTACTCAACGATAACACCTGCAGCCTTCACTTACACACCTCAGTTCTAGTTTAATATTGGAAAAATGTATACAACGATTTCTTTTATTATAATGTATATGAAAATGAAGTTCCATCTCTCAAATTCACAGTATTTATTAACTCAATTAAATTAATGAAAATAGAAGGGTAAGGAAGCTGCTTTCGATGAATAATAGTGTTAAAGGAACTTACTATTTAAGAATGTAGATGTAAAGAAAAAATATTGACAAATGTGTTTTACAAAGCTATAATTACCTTTGTTGCCTTGAGGTGATATAATTGAAATGGACAATTCATCAACTATACCAATTACAGAACAAGGACATAATAATTGACGAAACTGTAGATGTAAGTGACATTAAACATATTGAGAAGTCAATTCGTAATATTTCACCTGTTAAAGTTACAGGTGCAGCAGATGTAAGTCATGCTAAAGCTATTTTTCACTTAACAATTACTGGTTCAATGGTTTTACCTTGCTCGAGAACATTGGTTGATGTACAATTTCCGTTTACTATTAAAACGACGGAAACCTTTTTATTTAAACAATCTGATTTTGATAATGAAGATGAGGTTCATAATGTTGAAGGAGATGTCGTTGACATTCTTCCGATCATAAAGGAAAATATTCTTCTAGAAATTCCAATGCAGATATATTCAGAAAGTGTACAGGAAGATAAAGTATTACAATCTGGAAAAGATTGGTCTGTTATTACTGAGGAAGATGTGAAAAATCAGATAGATCCACGTTTAGCTGGATTAGCAAAATATTTTGACAAAAATAAAGAAAATTAACAAAACGAAGAACCGGCATTATCCGGCCTTCATATGATTTTAATTCTCTTTAAGGAGGTGGGAATAATGGCTGTACCTTTTAGAAGAACATCTAAAACTAAAAAAAGAAAGCGTCGTACGCATTTCAAATTACAAGCCCCTGGTATGGTAGAATGCCCAAATTGTGGTGAAATGAAGCTTGCTCACCGCGTTTGTAAAGAATGTGGTACTTATAAAGGAAAAGAAGTAGTTAGCAACTAAATGATGTTGATTACTGACGTTAAAAAACACAAAGAGTAAATTCTTTGTGTTTTTTTCTATATCATTATATAAGTGGGGGGAAGGTACAAGGGTGGAGAAATTGATTATTAATAAAGACGATAATGGCGTAGTATGGGCTACAATTAACCGTTTGGCTAAAAGAAATGCGATCGATTATGATGTTATGAATAAATTGGAAACGCTTATAAACGATGTGAGAGAGACGGTTGATATTAAAGCAATCGTCATTACTGGAGCTGGTGACAAAGCATTTTGTTCCGGAGGTGATTTAAGTGTATTTCATCAATTAAAAACAAAAAGAGAGGCATATGAAATGCTTTCAAAAATGGGTGAAATACTATACTCGCTACAGACACTTCCTAAGCCAACTGTGGCACTATTAAATGGATTTGCAATAGGAGGTGGTTGTGAACTAGCAACAGCATGTGATTTTCGTTTAGCTAAGCAAGGCAGTAAATTAGGATTTATACAAAGTAAATTAGCGATAACAACAGGTTGGGGTGGAGCAACCTTATTAAATGAAAAAATTCCATATGATAAGGCACTTCAATTGCTAATGACAGCAAAAATGATTTCAGCAGAGAAGGCTTATGAAATTGGTTTTGTTAATGAAGTGTTAGATAACCAAGACTTAGTGAAACAGTGTAAAGAATTTCTGAAACCAATACTTGAAGCAGATGTACATGTACTATCCTCATATAAACAGGTATTAATTAATAAATGGAAGGCCCATCATTTAAAGGAAAGAATGTTTGCAGAAATTGAACAATGTGCATCTTTATGGGCAAGAGATGAGCATCACCATGCAGTCGAGGCTTTTTTGAATAACAATTAAGATGTTTTTTAATGATTTATGTGTTGTATATGGATAAAACATGAATTATTTGCATTGTGATAGTTTATATATAGTCTATCTTTTCTAGTAGCAGCATATGTATTAAAAAAAAGCTACTGGGAGGTAGGGTAATGTCAACGACTCGGCAGGATGCATGGACAAACGATGAGGATTTACTGTTAGCTGAGGTTGTGTTGAGGAATATTCGTGAAGGTGGAACGCAATTGGCAGCTTTTGAGGAAGTCGGCAGACGGTTATCACGAACTGCAGCCGCCTGTGGTTTCAGGTGGAATTCGTATGTTCGTAAACAATATAAGTCTGGTATTGAGCTTGCTAAGAAACAAAGAAAGCAATTAAAAAATGGGCAAGAATCAACACTTACCACAGTTGAACATAAAGAAAATGATTTTCAGTCATCTGAACCTTTAGTTGATGATTTATCATTGAAAAAAGTAATAACTTATTTGCAAATTATCGACTCATCTCAAAATGAATACGACGAATTAGTTATAGAAAATAAACAATTAAAAAAACGTGTGGCGCATTTAGAAAACAAAATGGATAAGGTCGATGAGGAGAATCAATCGCTGTTAACTAATCTACGACAAGTTGAAGATGATTACAAAGCGTTAATAGAAATTATGGAACGTGCAAGGAAGATGGTTGTGCTGCAAGAAGAGGAAAAGCAAAGTAAAGTAAAATTCCAAATGGACAGAAATGGAAATTTAGAGAGGGTTGAAAAATAATCAATAGCACCTATGTAATTTACAAAAAATAAAAAAAGAAACAGTTAGTTTAAAAGAAACTGTTTCTTTTTTATGTCCATGTATTGAATGTGTTGAAATGGTATATATTATCGAGTCTGTTCTTTAACACCATTAGGATGCCATAATAACGGATTTTCACCAAAGTCTCTTTCTACATCATAAGTAGCAGCAGAAAACCCCATTTTAGTCCAAAACTCTGCTGATTTTACACGGGGGTTAGTTTTGATAGGTAGGTTAAAACTCTTCGCGAAATTGACTAAAGCGGTTCCAAAATTTTTCCTTTGAAATGCAGGTAATACCTCAAGTTTCCATAGCTCTAGGTATGTTTGTGGTGGGTCAAAGTATTTATCATATTTTGCATCAACTTTATATAAACTCATTCGAGCGACTAACTTACCACCGTAGTATATTCCATAAAATGGAGAATCGCTATTGTTTTCGATGATATTCGTTTGAAGATCATCAAGCATAGATAATTCTTGTAGTCCGTATTCTTTAAATTTTTTAAATTCTTCTATTGTTTTATAGTTTACGAGTAATCGTTCTATTTTATAAGTTTCCATCATAATCTTCCTCCCACATAACCTTATATTTTTATTATATAACAAAGTGACACAAAATTCTGTAGAAAATAATTAGAAAGCGTTTTCATAAATAGAAGGAATATTAAAAATTTTGTAGAAATATATACAAATAAGATTTAGAACAGGAGTGTGCAAATGAAGAAAATACTAATTGCGAACAGAGGGGAGATTGCCTCTAGGGTAATTCGAACATGTAACAATATGGGGATTGAGACAATAGCGATTTATTCTGATGCTGATAAGAATTTACCATACGTAAATGAAGCTACTAAAGCGATCCGTATCGGGGAATCGCCTGTTCAAAAATCATATATGGCTATGGATGCTATCGTAAAATTAGCGGTAGAGGAAAATGTAGATGGTATTCACCCAGGGTATGGTTTTTTATCCGAAAATGCAATGTTTGCAAAGTTAGTTAATGATAATGGTATAACTTTTATTGGCCCACAACATGACGTGATTGCCTTAATGGGAGAAAAAATCCAAGCACGAAAGGAAATGCAAAAGGCTGGAGTACCTATTGTGCCAGGGAGTCATGAGTCTGTTAGTTCAGTTGAAGAGGCATGCGTTATAGCTGACAAAATTGGATACCCGGTAATGATAAAAGCAAGTAGTGGCGGTGGCGGAGTTGGGATGCAACGTTGTAATGACGAGCAAGAATTAAAGAAGGTGGTTGTGTCAATTAAAAACCGTGCTAAAGCATATTTTGGGAATGATGAAATATTTATTGAGAAATATGTTGCCGATGCGAGGCATATTGAAATTCAAATATGTGCTGATACAGCTGGGAATATTGTTCATTTGTTTGAGAGAGATTGTTCAATTCAACGTAGAAATCAAAAGGTGATTGAGGAAACACCTTCACCGTTCCTATCAGAAGAATCGAGAAGAGCAATGATTGATTGTGCATTAAAAGTCGCTGCACATGTAGGGTATACCAATGTAGGAACAGTTGAATTTGTAGTAGATAACGATGAGAATTTCTATTTTTTAGAAATGAATACGAGGTTACAAGTTGAACATCCGATCACTGAAATGGTTACAGGGATTGATCTAGTTGAATGGCAAATAAGGTTGTCATGTGGGGAGAATATGCCATTATTACAGCATGAGATAAATAGTAACGGGCACGCGCTAGAATTTCGATTATATGCGGAAGATCCAGTTACATATTTGCCCTCGCCAGGTACTCTTAATGTATTAACTTATCCATCAACAGAGGGTGTCAGAATAGATAAAGGGTATGATGAAGGTTGCCAAGTTACCCCATTTTATGATCCGATGATCGCAAAGCTAGTCATACATGGTCTTGATCGAAATGATGTATTACATAAGGCTGAAAAATTGTTTGAAGAAATGAAAGTTGAAGGGATAAAAAACAACTTACCTTTACTTGAAAAGGTTATTCAAAATGAGATGTTTCGAGAAGGGTGTTATACTACCTCTTTTTTATCAAGGCAGTATTCACGCTGATGTTCTCTCATAGAACTTCATCTAGTTGTTTTAACTTATATCAATAGTAAAAGTTTGTGAAATGACCGCTTAATAGAAAAAAACACCTGAATTGGGAGGATATATGGTATGAAAGAAATATATGCATCGATGGCAGGTACTGTACTAAATTTATTAGTTGAGAAGGAAGAACAGATTACTAAAGGCCAACAGGTTATTATTCTAGAATCAATGAAAATGGAAATACCAATTGAGAGTTCAATAGAAGGGGCTGTAAATGAAATAAAAGTGGAAATAGGAGATTTCGTAAATGAAGGAGATGTTCTCATCGTATTAGGATAAAGGGAAGGAGAATTTAAACAATGGTTCAAGTAAGCGATTTAGATAAAGTTTTATCAGAAAAACTAGAAAATATTGAACGTGGAGGAGCAGAAAAGTATCATCAAAAACAAAAAGAGCAGAACAAATTATTTGTTAGAGATAGATTGAAACTGCTCTTTGATCGAGGGGTATATATAGAAGATGGAATGTTCGCAAACGATCAAGCTGGGGATTTACCCGCTGACGGAGTAGTTACAGCTACTGGAACAATCAATGGGCAAACAGTATGTGTGATGGCTAATGATTCGACTGTGAAGGCTGGTTCATGGGGAGCAAGAACAGTCGAAAAAATTATTCGCATCCAAGAGTCAGCAGAGAAACAAAAGGTGCCGTTGTTATATTTAGTCGATTCGGCTGGTGCACGCATTACTGATCAGTTAGAGATGTTTCCAAATCGCCGTGGAGCAGGTCGTATATTTCATAATCAAGTACGCCTATCTGGAGTCATTCCTCAAATTTGTATTTTGTTCGGGCCGTCCGCTGCTGGCGGAGCATATATACCAGCTTTTTGTGATATTGTAATAATGGTCGATAAGAATGCATCAATGTATTTAGGCTCCCCTCGAATGGCTGAGAAGGTCATAGGTGAAAAAGTAACGCTTGAAGAAATGGGTGGAGCTCGCATGCATTGTACAATAAGTGGATGTGGTGATGTACTTGCTGGAAATGAAGAAGAGGCAATTCGTTTAGCTCAAACGTATTTAACGTATTTCCCTACTAATTCCCAGTCTAAACCACGCCATATTGAGGCACGAGAGTCGAGTCATAGTAAGAGCTTGGCTGATATCATCCCTGCGCATCAAAATGCTCCTTTTGATATGTATGATTGTATTAACGCACTTGTAGATAAAGATAGTTTTTTTGAGATTAAGAAATTATTTGCTGCCGAACTTATTACTGGTTTAGCTAGAATAGATGGTCGCTGTGTTGGTATTATAGCCAATCAACCGAAAGTGAAAGGCGGAGTTTTATTCGTTGATTCCGCAGATAAAGGGGCTAAATTTATTCAGCTGTGTGATGCTTTTCATATTCCTTTATTATTCTTAGCTGATGTGCCAGGTTTTATGATAGGAACAAAGGTTGAACAGGCTGGAATAATTAGACATGGTGCTAAGTTTATAGCTGCAATGAGTTCAGCTACTGTGCCAAAAATCTCTGTTATTGTTCGAAAAGCTTATGGAGCCGGGCTATATGCAATGGCGGGACCAGCTTTTGAGCCTGATTGCTGTATAGCACTTCCAACTGCGCAAATAGCTGTAATGGGTCCTGAAGCGGCAGTAAATGCAGTTTATTCTAACAAAATAAGTAACATAGAAGACCCAAAAGAAAGAATAGCATATATTCAGCAAAAGCAAGAGGAGTATAAACAGCATATAGATATATATAAGTTAGGATCTGAAATGATTATAGATACAATTGTATCACCAAATGATTTACGAAAAGAGTTAATTGATAGGTTTACAATTTATGAAACTAAAGAGATAGCAGATGTCCAACGTAAGCATCCTGTTTATCCAGTTTAAACGATGCTGTAAAGTGAGGCCAAAAATGTTATATAAGTACTAATGTAAATAAACAAACAGAGGATGACGACATTATAGTGTTATCCTCTGTTTATTTATTTACAGAATCAATGTTGTTAAAATACGCCTGTACTAATTTTGCTTAGGTCAAAATTATGAGGAACTTTGGCACTTGCTGTTAGTTAAAGTAACAACATTAGGCAGTTTTTACGAGATTATGTAACACTGCTTCCGCTATTTTTGTTAAAATAGTTTCATAATACATAGAACCTGATATAAAAGGAGGTTTATATGCAAATAGGGGTTATTGGTGCTGGTTCAATTGGACTATTATATGCGTGTTACCTTTCAATATATCATCAAGTTACGATTTATACTCGACGCAAAGATCAAGCTAGGCAAATAAATTCCAAAGGTATTCAATTGATCAAGAGCGGTGTTCAATCCACGTATAAGGTTACTGCAAAAGTATTAGACGATGGGTTAGAACACGAGGATTTGATTATTGTTACGGTTAAAGAGTATCACTTAGACCGTGTTCTGAATACGACGAATCAATTTCGAAATGTTAATGCACTGTTATTTTTGCAAAATGGTATGAAGCATATTTCACTATTTGAGAAACTAAACAATGAAGTAATACTTGTTGGGGTCGTTGAGCATGGCGCGTTAAAAATTAATGACTATACAGTAAATCATACTGGTGTTGGAATAACGAAAATTTGTTCATTTAGAAATGGAGAAGGCGTAATACAGTCGTTTCAAAAAGGTCAACACTCCGACTTTGGGGTTTTAGTTGCTGAAGATTGGTATAAGGTGCTTTCTGAAAAGTTAATTGTTAATGCTGTAATCAACCCATTAACCGCCTTATATTGTGTGGAAAATGGAGACTTACTTTCCAATCGTTTTTTTCTTTCTCGAATGAAGAACCTTTTTATAGAAGTGACATCAGTTATGAATGTTAATACAACTAATATGTGGGAACGTCTAGAACATATTTGTATACAAACTAAGAATAATCGCTCATCTATGCTAAGAGATATTGAGAGTGGGCGACAGACAGAAATCGATGCAATATTAGGATATATCATAGCAGAGGCTGATAAGATGGGGAAAAGTGTACCAGTTAGTACATTTTTGTATGATTCTATAAAAGGTAAAGAATTGCAGAGAGGTGATTCGTCATGTCACAGTTAGTAGCAGGTGTTTTTGCAACAGTTGTCACTATTCCAATAATTGGTTTGTTTCTTGTGTATTTCATCTTATGTAAGATCACCCGTCGTAAAAGGAATTCTTTGTTAATGGCTATCGACATTTCAACAGCCTTATTTATCTTGTCAGTATATTATTTGACAGAGGTTATTTGGGGACAATCTATGTTTTGGCTTATCCTACTTATAATCGTGTTAATTGCGATGGTTGTTGTTATTTTACAGTGGAAAATAAAACAAGATATCGATATGCGCAAAGTATTAAAAGGATCGTGGCGGTTTAGTTTTTTGTTTTTCTTTTCCGCCTACATCATTTTGTTTGTTTACGGCTTAATTGATCGTGTATTGGCATTTGTTAACACTTAATAGTTTACGAGCAAGTTCTTTCCATTTTTTAAAAATCAATGCTATACTACGGGGAGTAGATATAAAAGCAGCTAGAAAGGAAGTTAAATTCATGGAGGTTAATGATCTTTTTCTCCCTTCATTAAATAAATTTGCAACTGATTACATGGGGAATTCCAAAGAGTGTCATCAGTTTTTTCATTACAATATTCATGATGCAACAGTGTATGAACAAAGAAAAGATGAGCTTGCATCAAGACGGTTTCAGCGTGAGAGGCTCGTAAAGCATCTACTACGTTATCACTCTAAATTTCAACATAATGACAAATCTAAACAGCATATTGAAAAGCTTCTAGATCAAAATAGCCTTGTTGTAATCGGTGGTCAACAAGCAGGATTATTAACAGGTCCTTTGTATACTATTCACAAAATATTGACAATAATCCAAACAGCAAAGCAGCAAGAGAAGGAACTAAATGTCCCAGTCTTACCTGTGTTTTGGATAGCTGGTGAAGATCATGACTTTGATGAAATTAATCATCTATATGTAGAGACAGAAAGCGGCATGAAGAAAAAATCGTACAATCGCCATAATACTACTAAGCAAATGGTATCAGATATACATATAGACAAACACCTTTGTGAGCAATGGATACAAGAAATCATTCAATCGTACGGTGAATCAAATTATACACATGAAATTCTATCTATGCTTAAACAGAGCTTACATGATACAGAAACTGTTGTTGACTTTTTTGCTCAAATCTTAATAACATTATTTGCTGATGAAGGGCTTATCGTTGTTAACTCAGCTTCCCCTGATCTACGTGAAATAGAATCTGAATTTTTCCATCATCTTATCTATAACAATTCACAACTAGCAGAAGCGGTGTCTATGCAACAACATGTGTTAGAAGAAGTTGGATATAAGAAAGTGCTAGATGTGAATATCAATTCTTCAAATTTGTTTTTTCAATATAATGAAAATCGAGTACTTTTGGAAAGGGATGGGGCTGAAGGATACTTTAAAGGTAAGAATAATGAAATGAAGATATCATTTGATGAACTTATTCAAATAGCAGAATCATCACCCCATTTGCTGAGCAACAATGTTGTTACAAGACCCCTCATGCAAGAATACTTATTCCCAACATTAGCATTTATTGCTGGACCAGGAGAACTTGCCTATTGGGGTGAGCTTAAAAATGCCTTTTCATTGTTCGATTTTAAAATGCCACCAATTATACCGAGAGCTAATATTACGATTGTTGACCGAACAATTACATCTGATTTAGAGAAGTTAAATATACCAATAGATGATGTTTTACAAGGTAATTTGCTTTCTTATCGTGATGATTGGGTGAAAACCGAGCTGAAGTATGACTTTGAAAGTATCATTAACAATGCGAAAGAAGAGGTTGAACAAATTCATCAACAAATTAGACAAAAAGCAACAGAAGTAGATGCTAACTTACATTCTGTCCTTGTTAAAAATGCGCAATTAATACAATCTCAGTTTGAATTTGTTTCAACTATAATTAATCGTTCTATCGAGACTAAACATGAAGTAACATTGAAAAAGTTTCAAAGGATAGAGAACTGTTTACGACCAAATCATTTACCTCAAGAAAGGGTATGGAATATATTTTACTTTTTAAATAAATATGGGTTTGGTTTTATTCAGCAATTAGTAAATGCTCCGATAAAATATAATGGGAACCATCAATTAATTTATCTATAAATGTAAGAAATGCTATTTGAATAGAGTGTACATTTATAGCTACATCAAGGCTTTTATCGCATTAATTGTTATTATAGACTTAAGAATATAAACACGTATACATCATGTGTTCGTGGCATCTTTGTTACTTATAATTGTTGGATTAGGATGATACATCTTACTGGCCATTTTTAATTAAAAGAGCATAAATGACAGCTAATTTAAACCTCTGTATTCATACAGAGGTTTTTTTGTATGCCATTATTTTTTTTCTGAAATAAGGCTTGTTGTTGTCTTGTATAACAAATATTTACTTTTTTTGTACTGAAGCAAACAAAGTCGATATTTGACTACATATGCTTTTATGGCTAAATTACAAAAAAAAGGGTGGAGAGAAGTGGGGAGATGTGGTACATTATTGTTAGAAAGTGGGGTTGTGTATCATGTTTATGGGAGAATTCCATCACAACATTGATCAAAAAGGTCGAATGATTATCCCTGTTAAGTTTAGAGATAATCTGGGCGATTCTTTTGTCCTTACAAGAGGGTTAGATCAGTGTTTATTTGCTTACCCCTTAAGTGAATGGAGCATTATTGAAGAGAAGTTAAAAAGCCTCCCATTAACAAAAAAAGATGCACGTGCTTTTACTCGTTTCTTTTTTTCCGGCGCTATAGACTGTGAAATTGATAAACAAGGTAGAATAAATATACCTATTTCGCTGAGGAAATACGCCGTAATTGAAAAGGAATGTGTAGTAATTGGTGTCTCTAATCGCATTGAAATTTGGAGTAAGATAAGTTGGGATCAATATGTTTCTGAGTCTGAGGAATCATTCGCTGAAATCGCAGAAAACATGATCGACTTTAACTTTTAATGAACGAGTTTAAAGCAGGTGCTTTTTTCAAACTTTGTTGCTACTACATGGCCACTGATTAAAAGAGGTTTTATGCGATCTTCTTGAATTTATAGAAGAAAAGCTGCCGAAAACTTTAACTATTATCGTGTTCATTGCTTAGTATGAAAAACAACAATCGATGTGAAAACGGCCTATGCGTAACATAGTTATTTACTAAATTGATAATTTGAACAGAGAGACAAATACTACTCAATAAGTAGAAAATATGGGCAAAGTATATTTGTCTCAAGGTGGTGCTAGACATGTTTAAACATAAGACAGTTTTATTAGACGAAGCAGTAGATGGCTTACGAATTAATCCCGACGGTATGTATGTTGACTGTACTCTTGGTGGTGCAGGTCATAGTGAATTAATCGTGAGCAAGCTATCTAATAGTGGAAGGTTAATTGCGTTTGACCAAGATGAAACAGCGATCGAACATGCGAAAAAAAAATTAGCAAAACATCAAGATAAGATTACAATCATCAAGAGTAATTTTCGATACATACAACAAAGACTAGCAGAAATAGATATTCATGCTGTTGATGGTATTTTATTTGACTTGGGAGTATCTTCTCCTCAATTGGATACGCCTGAGAGAGGTTTTAGTTATAATTACGATGCGCCATTAGATATGAGAATGGACCATCAAGCAACTTTATCTGCATATGATGTTGTAAATCATTGGCCCTACGAGCAATTGGTAAGAATATTTTTCCAATACGGGGAGGAGCGTTTTTCAAAACAGATCGCTCGGAAGATTGAAGCTGCTCGAGAAAAGAAACCAATTGAAACGACAAGTCAATTAGTTGACCTTATAAAGGATGGAATTCCTGCAGCGGCACGTCGAACTGGCGGACATCCTGCGAAAAGAATTTTTCAAGCTATTCGAATTGCTGTTAATGATGAACTACAAGTGTTTGAAGATGCAATTGGACAGGCTATTGACATGTTAAAGCCTGGTGGCAGAATTTCTGTTATTACATTTCACTCATTAGAAGACCGGATGTGTAAAGTAGCTTATAAAAAAGCAAGTGAAGGTCCTCCTCTTCCCCCTGGACTACCTGTAGTACCAGATGAGTATAAGCCAACCTTAAAGCTCGTTACACGAAAACCTATTTTACCATCAGCTAACGAACTAGAACTAAATAACCGAGCACGTTCAGCAAAGCTTAGAATTGCGGAAAAAATGTAACTTTTTCGATATCATTTGTCCAAGACTAATTGAAGAACCTCTAAAAAGCTATATTTTCTTATCTTTTCAAAAGGCTCTTTTCGTAACTTTTGTATAAAGAATTACTAAGTGAGAACATCTTGGTATATTTTTATGAGGTTCATAACATGTATAAAAACGAAAAGATGCCCCGAAATGTTGTTGTATACGTGTTACTTAGGTACGATTAACAACAATTTATTCGATCACAGCCTTTAAAAAAGGAGAGAAGAAATGAATGAGTAACTTAGCACACAGAGTTCAAGAACAGCGTCAACACGAAGTCAAACATAAACGTAAATTAGTCAAAAAGAAGAGCGCGAAGATATCATTAGGTGAAAAATGTATATTGCTAATGTTTGCAACTGCAATATTAGTTGGTGGCATAACCATCATATCAAATACAGCTTCGATATACGCTTTAAATAAAGAGATTCAACAAACTGAGACTTCCATAGCTGAACAAGGAAGAGTAAACACAGATTTACAGGTGGAAATTCAAGAGCTTAGTACATACGAAAGGATATGGCAAAAAGCACAGGAGCTCGGGTTACAACTAAACGAAAAAAATGTAAAAGTAGTGCAGGATTGATATTATGACGATAAAAAGAAAAAATATTAACAAAGGAGCAGCGTTGTTAAGTATTGTTTTCACACTGCTCTTTTTTATGTTGTTGATACGTTTTGTGTTTATTCAATGGTCAGGGGAAGCAGGCGGTGAAGTATTAGCGATTAAAGCTGAAGAGAAGTATAAGAGACAAAGAACGATAGAGGCAAGAAGAGGCTCAATCTACGATAGAAATGGTGAAGTAATTGCAGAAGACATCCCTTCTTATACAATTGCGGCTGTGGTTGATGAAAGCTTAACAACTGATGAAGACGAGCCAAATCATGTAGTTGATCCACGCGATACTGCTGAAAAATTAGCACCACTAATTGGCATGAATGTACATGAGATGGTAGGGATTTTAGAGTTGGATAGGAAGCAAGTTGAGTTTGGACGTTATGGTCGCAATATTAGCCATCAATTGAAAAATGAGATTGAGGAGTTAAAATTACCTGGTATCACATTTATTCGAGATGAGAAGCGTTATTATCCAAATGGCGTATTTGCATCGAGTGTGATTGGGTATACAGTGAAAGAAGAAATTGAAGACGATACACAAATTCGTAAACAAACAGTGGGAATGTTAGGACTTGAACAATCACTAAATGATTACTTGCATGATGAAGATGGGTATATTACGTACGAAGGTGATCAACAAGGCTTCCGACTCCCTAATAAAGAGACTAAGATTGTACCACCGGAAAATGGGAATGATGTATATTTAACGATTGACAGAAAAATTCAAAGTTTCTTGGAAGATGCTATGAACAAGGTGAATGAAGAATATACACCAGAAAAAATGATTGGCGTTATTGCAAACGCTAAGACTGGTGAAATCTTAGCAATGAGTACAAGACCTTCGTTTGATCCTAACGTAAGGGATATTGAGAACTATTTAAATGATGCTATTTCCTACCCTTATGAACCAGGTTCAACGATGAAAATATTTACACTTGCTGCCGCAATTGATGGCGGTGTATATGATGGCGAAGAAAGATTTAAATCTGGTTCCTATTCAGTTCCTGGGAGTAAACCGATAAATGATATAAATACTACCTGGGGTGTTATCAATTTTAATGAAGCGGTTAGGCGATCTTCTAATGTTGGTTTTGCCATCCTTGCTTATGAGAAATTAGGTCCTGATAAATTCTACGAATATTTGCAAGCTTTTCATTTTGATCAGCCTACAGGTATTGATTTACCTGGGGAGGTAGCAGGTAGCATTTTGTTTAACTATCCAATTGAACAAGTAACGACAGCCTTTGGTCAAGGTACAACTGTAACACCTATCCAACTCGTTCAAGCCGCAACTGCTATTACTAATGGTGGTGAAATGTTACAGCCGTATATTATCGATAGAATAGTTGATTCAAGTACGAATGAAGTAATAGAGCAAGGTGAATCAAAAGTTGTGGGGAAGCCTGTATCTAACAATACTTCTGAAGAAGTATTAGATTTGCTTGAGCAAGTTGTTGTAGGTGAATATGGGACAGGAGCAGCTTATGATATAGAGGGCTATCAAGTTGCTGGAAAAACGGGAACCGCTGAAATACCTAACCCTAACGGCGGAGGGTATCTAAAAGGACACGGAAATTATATTTTTTCCTTCCTCGGTATGGCCCCAAAAGAAGACACTGAATTAATCATGTATGTTTCGGTGAAAATGCCGAACATAGCACCAAACGAAAAAGGGTCAGCACCCGTTTCAAAAATATTTAATCCTGTTATGGAAAGTAGTTTGAAATATTTAAATATACTTCCTACTGAAGTAGAGGACGAACAAAGAAATCTACAAAACACAGCTGTTACGATAAAATCTTATATTGGAAAGTCTCCACAGGAAGCTGTTAATAGTATAGAAAAAAGCGGCCTATCCCCAATATTAGTTGGGAATGGGGAAAAAATTATAGCGCAATATCCTAACAGTCAAATCGAAGTGATCGCTGATGAAAAAGTAATTTTAGTTACCGATGGAGAATTATTAATGCCTGATATGATGGGTTGGTCATTACGGGACGTCTTAAAGGTTGTTGAACTATTAGAATTGCAGCCAAATATAGTAGGTAGTGGTTATGTTACGAAACAAAATATCTTCCCTCATTCGGTCGTTCAGAAAGGTGATTTGCTTATCATCGATCTTCAACAACCGGCAGTAACAGCGGAATTAGCAAATGAATCATCAATGGATGGTGAAGACGCCGATTTAGAACAAGGTGAAGATGAGGAAACAATGGAAGTGTTAGACTAAAGGTGATCTGTTCTAAACAATGATGTACAAGCATATATTTGAACGAGCAATTTTATGGGAGGTTCACTTATATGCGTGTGTCTCAAGTTACAGTAAGAAAAAGGTTAACTTTAACATTATTAGTAGGTTTACTCATCTTTTTTATCATTGATGTACGCTTAGGGTATGTTCAATTTTTATTAGGTAATGAATTGACTGAAAAGGCTGAAGGCTTATGGAGTCGGGATATAAAATTTGAACCTAAACGTGGCGAAATACTAGACCGAAATGGCGTTCCTTTAGCAACAAACATCAGTGCTCCTACTGTTTGGGTTGTCCCTAGACAGATAGAAGATCCTGTTCACACGGCTACTAAACTAGCTGAAGCATTAGACATGTCAAAAGAAAAAGCATACAAACTTGTCACTGCGGAAGAGGTGAATGTCAGAATTCACCCAGAGGGTAGAAAAATATCTCATGAGAAGGCAAATGAGATTCAGGAGTTAGACCTAGCAGGTGTATATATCGGTGAAGACTCCAAGCGTCATTATCCATTTGGCAGCTATTTATCGCATGTATTAGGGTTTGCAGGCATTGATAATCAAGGGTTAATGGGTCTTGAACTTTATTATGACAAACAGTTAAATGGTGAACAAGGCTCTGTGCAATTTTATGCTGATGCGAAAGGGAAAAGGATGCCGGATATGGCAGATGATTACAACCCACCAATTGATGGAAATGATTTGAAGCTAACCATTGATACGAGGGTTCAGACGATCATTGAACGTGAATTAGATATTGCTGAAGCTGCTTATAATCCAGATGGGATTATTGCAATTGCTATGGACCCAAACAACGGAGAGATACTTGGTATGGCGTCTAGACCAGATTTTGACCCAGCTAATTTTCAAAATGTTGCTCCAGAAATTTACAACCGAAATTTGCCAGTTTGGAGTACGTATGAACCAGGTTCAACCTTTAAAATTATTACTCTAGCAGCTGCTTTACAAGAGGAAGAAGTTAATTTAATTGAAGATCATTTTTATGATTCGGGCTCAATTTCTGTAGGAGGATCTAAGCTTCGGTGTTGGAAAAGCGGAGGTCATGGCAGTCAGTCATTTTTGGAAGTTGTACAAAATTCATGTAACCCAGGCTTTGTAGAGCTGGGTCAAAGATTGGGAAAAGATAAATTATTTTCTTACATTACTGCATTTGGTTTTGGAGAAAAAACTGGAATAGATTTGGCTGGGGAAGGGACTGGCATTTTGTTTGATTTGGAAAAGGTAGGGCCAGTCGAACTCGCTACAACTGCTTTTGGTCAAGGGGTCTCTGTTACACCTATTCAACAAGTTGCAGCAGTAGCTGCTGCGGTCAATGGTGGAATATTGTACACACCCTATATCGCGAAGGAATGGATTGATCCAATCACAGGAGATGTGATAAGTCGCAATACTCCTGATGAAAAACGCCGTGTCATTTCAGAAGAGGTCTCAGAACAAGTACGATACGCTCTGGAAAGTGTTGTAGCGCTAGGGACAGGAAAAGGTGCATATGTTGATGGTTATAGAGTAGGTGGAAAAACAGGAACGGCTCAAAAGGCAGTAGACGGTCGTTATTTAGAGAATAATTATGTTGTATCATTCATAGGTTTTGCCCCAGCAGATGATCCACAAATTGTTGTGTACATTGCTGTAGATAACCCAAAAAATACAGTTCAATTCGGTGGAGTGGTAGCTGCTCCTATTGTTGGCAATATTATGGATGATAGTTTAAGGGCTTTAGACATTAAACAAAGAGACGGACAAATTGAGAAAGAAGCAACGTGGTTAGATGAACCGCAAATTACAGTACCTAATCTTGTAGGATTAACTAAGAAGGACCTTCATACGCAACTCGTAAATTTAAAGATTGACAGTAGCGGGGAAGGCGATGAAGTCATACAACAAGCTCCAGCTGCTGGTGCAAAAGTAAAGCAAGGTTCCACCATTAGAGTGTTTTTTGGTGATACAGACAAAGAACGAGAGTAAAAAAATTTTGATCTATCACTCCATTTTAGTTTATGATTGTTGAATATAGAAATTATCCTCCCCACCTTTAAAGGTGGGGTCATTAATCATCATGTTGTATTGGTTGTTCAAATAAGTGTGATCGAGATGGTGATCTAAGATACATTAGAAACAAGTATTGATGAAAAAGATAATTCGTTTTATAATTTTTTTTGTGTTTAAATTATATGATATACATATATACATAACTTTGAATACGATGATAGTCATATCTATATAGATATAATACTGAGAGGAATTGGTTTTATGGACTTACAAACTTTGCAATCATTGTTGTATGATTTTCCAAAGAAGGTTGCGGAAAATCCAACGATTACCTCAATAGAAACGAACTCACGTGACGTAAAGCAAGGAAGTCTGTTTATTTGTATAAAAGGGTATACGGTTGATGGACATGATTTTGCACAAGAAGCGATTAATAAAGGTGCCGTAGCTATCATTGCCGAAAAATCATTAGATGTGGATGTGCCGGTAGTCGTTGTACAGGATACAACACGTGCAGTATCAGTTATTGCAGATGCCTTCTATGAACAGCCTACTAAACGGTTTAGGCTGATCGGTGTCACGGGGACGAACGGCAAAACGACAACTACTCATATTATTGAGGAAGTTCTCCAACATGCTAAACAAAAGACTGGATTAATTGGGACGAATACTATAAAAATTAATAATCAAACTTATGGCGTAAAGAATACAACACCAGAAGCCTTAACGCTTCAAAAAACATTTAAAGAAATGGTTGATAATCAAGTTGATACTGCAATCATGGAGGTATCTTCACATGCCCTCGATTTAGGAAGAACTTTTGGGTGTGATTTTGATGTGGCAGTTTTTACGAATTTAAGCCAAGATCATTTAGATTATCACGAAACAATGGCTGAATATCGCCGTACAAAAGGGTTATTATTTGCTCAATTAGGTAATAGCTATAATCACAGTAATCCTAAGTATGCAATATTAAATGCTGATGACGATGCAAGTGATGAATATAGAAGAAGCACAGCTGGAACAGTGATTACTTATGGGATGCAAAATCAAAGTGATTTTATGGCAAAAAATATAAAAATGACTCCTTCTGGGACGAATTTTGAACTAATAACCCCTTATGAAACATTTAAAGTTTCAATGAAATTAATAGGTCTTTTCAATGTATACAATGTGCTGGCTGCAACAGCAGCTTGTTTTGTTTCAGGAATCTCCTACACTTCTATTATTAGTACAATAGAAACTTTAGAAGGAGTAAGTGGTCGTTTTGAAGTAGTTGATGGGGGGCAAGACTACACAGTCATTGTTGATTATGCCCATACACCTGATAGCTTAGAAAATGTGTTAAAGACGATCAATGAATTTGCTAGCTCCGATGTATACGTTGTAGTAGGGTGTGGAGGGGATAGAGATAGAACTAAACGTCCGTTAATGGCTAAGGTAGCTGAAAAATATAGTAACTTGCCGATATTCACTTCAGATAACCCTCGTTCAGAAGATCCTGAGAAAATCTTAGCGGAGATGGAAGAAGGAGTAAAAGGAAAAGATTATATATCGATCATAGATCGTAAGGAAGCAATTTCTTATGCGATTGGCCATGCAAATAAAGATGATATCGTTTTAATCGCCGGTAAGGGGCATGAGACATACCAAGAGATTGGTGGCCAGAGGCTTGACTTTGATGATCGTGAAATCGTACTCCAACTTATAAAGGAGCGACTATAAATATGCTTCGATACCATCATCTAAAAAAATTATACCCGCATACTAGGGGTGTTGAGGATGATATCCATTTCAAATATGTCTTTACAGATTGTAATATATTAGTGAATAAAGGGTTATATGTACCAATCAATAGCCAGGGTAATGATAACAGAGATTTATTCACAGCAATAGAAAATGGAGCAGTAGGATCATTATGGAACGAAGAACGGGAATTACCAAAATATATACCAAATCATTTTCCTGTTTTTATTGTTCATGATTCGTATATAGCCTTAAAGAAATTACTTGTTTTTTATGATAATTTGTTGCTATTGGAAGATATAGGTGAAACTAATCGTTCGGTATTTAAGGGCGATATACCAATTGAGGAAAATGAGTTGAATATAAAAATATTAAAACTAATGAAAGGGGGGGATAATCTTGCTTGAAAAAGTAGTGCTATTTTCAATATTGATGGCATTTTTAATAAGTGTATTATTATCTCCAGTTTTTATTCCCTTCTTACGTAGACTTAAATTTGGACAGAGCATTCGTGATGAGGGACCCAAATCGCATCAAAAGAAATCTGGTACACCTACGATGGGTGGAATTGTCATTTTGCTATCCATTATACTTACTGTTGTTATTATGACATCAAAATATACAGAGGTAACGGTAAATACATATCTGTTACTATTTGTTACATTAGGTTATGGTTTGTTAGGGTTTTTGGATGATTTCATTAAGGTAGTGATGAAAAGAAATCTAGGTTTAACGTCTAAACAAAAATTAGCAGGACAAATTATTATTGCTGTAATCTTCTATATAGTATTAATGCAGAATAATATTTCTACTACAGTTGCTATACCTGGATTTGATGTTTCTATCGATTTATCTTGGGCATATATTATCCTACTTATTTTTTGGTTAGTAGGCTTTTCAAACGCAGTTAATTTAACTGACGGTTTGGATGGGCTTGTTTCAGGTACAGCTGCAGTAGCCTTTGGAGCGTTTGCAGTATTAGCTTGGAATCAAACACAATACGATATAGCTATTTTTGCTGTTGCGGTAGTTGGTGCGGTACTTGGCTTTTTAGTGTTTAATGCACATCCAGCTAAAGTTTTTATGGGGGATACTGGTTCGCTTGCTCTCGGAGGGGCTTTAGCAACTGTGGCGATTCTAACAAAGCTTGAAATTATACTGCTAATTATAGGTGGTGTTTTTGTCATTGAAACACTATCTGTCATCATCCAAGTCATATCATTTAAAACAACTGGTAAAAGGGTGTTTAAAATGAGTCCCCTACATCATCATTATGAGTTAGTAGGGTGGTCAGAATGGAGAGTTGTCGTTACTTTTTGGACGGTAGGTTTAATATTTGCAATGCTTGGATTATATATTGAGGTGTGGTTGTAATTGAAGAATACTGAACGTTTTCGCGATAAAAAAATACTTGTTTTAGGTTTAGCTAAAAGTGGTTTATCTGCGGCTAAGCTATTAATAGAACTAGGTGCCGAAGTAACAATCAACGATAAAAAGCCTTACGAAGAAAATGAAAATACGAGAAATTTGTTATATTTAGGTGTGGACATTATTTGTGGAAGTCATCCAGTAGACTTGCTCGAAGAAAATTTTGATTTAATCGTAAAAAATCCAGGGATTCCTTATACAAATCCCATTGTGGTAGAAGCATTAAAAAGAACTATTCCAATCATTACCGAAGTTGAGTTAGCTTATTCAATTTCAGAAGCAGAGTTTATTGGTATCACAGGTTCGAACGGGAAAACAACGACGACAACATTAATTTATGATATCATGATGCAAGCACAGAAGAACCCTCTCATTGCCGGAAATATCGGGACTGTTGCTTCTGATGTTGCACAAATAGCAACAAGCGAGCAAATGATTGTAACTGAATTATCCTCCTTCCAATTGCAAGGGGTTGATCAGTTTCGTCCCAAAATATCAGTAATATTAAACATTTTTGATGCACACCTTGATTATCATGGTACGAAGGAAGCTTATGTTAAAGCGAAAGCGAAAATATTTCAACAGCAAACTCCAACAGATTTTGTTGTTCTTAATGCTGACGATAATATACTTGTAGAACTATCTAAAGCAGCTCAAGCTAAGAAAGTATTTTTTTCAACAAAGCAAAAGTTAAAAACTGGAGCGTATGTAAATAATCATACGATTTTCTTTAATGATGAAGAAATTATTAGTACTGATGAAATTGTACTTCCTGGTGAACATAGCTTGGAAAATATTTTGGCTGCTGTTGCTGTGTGTAAGCTTATGAATATAACAAATGATGCAATAGGTGATGTATTGAAAAGATTTTCAGGGGTTAAACACCGTTTACAGTATGTTAAAACATATCATGGTCGGAAATTTTATAATGATTCAAAAGCAACAAATATTTTAGCAACACAAAAGGCACTCAACGCTTTTTCAGCACCAATCATTTTATTAGCAGGTGGACTTGATCGAGGGAATCATTTTAAAGACCTTGTTCCCTATTTACAAAATGTGAAAACACTAGTGACATTTGGTCAAACAGCTGAGTTGTTAGAAGAAGCTGGAGTGGAAGCAGGAATAAAAAACATGGTTCGTGTCGATAATGTTGAAAAGGCTGTTTCTGTAGCCTATGACAACTCCGATAAAGGCGATATCATTCTGTTATCTCCTGCATGTGCAAGTTGGGATCAATATACAACATTTGAGGAAAGAGGAGACATTTTTATAGACGCAGTGCATATGCTTAACTAAGGGCTTGGCCGCTCTTAATTTAGGACGTTGAGGTGTTTCTATTGTCCCCCAAAAAAGCTACTCCGGATTTTATTTTAATTCTTGTAACTTTGTCATTATTAGCAGTAGGTCTAATCATGGTATACAGCGCCAGTGCAATTTGGGCAGAATATAAGTTTAATGACTCATTTTTTTTCGCTAAACGGCAGCTATTATTTGCTGGTATTGGTGTGATAGCGATGTTCTTCCTCATGAGTATTGACTATTGGACATGGCGTAAGTGGGCAAAAGTCATTTTACTTTTCTGCTTTTTGCTACTCATAGTCGTATTAATTCCTGGCGTTGGCGTTGAAAGAAATGGGTCACAGAGCTGGATCGGTGTTGGAGCGTTTTCAATTCAACCCTCAGAGTTCACTAAATTAGCAATGATTGCATTTCTAGCAAAATATCTTTCCGAAAATCAGAAGGAGATTACTTCTTTTAAAAGAGGCCTTTTACCATCGCTGACCTTAGTTTTTAGTGCCTTTGCTTTAATTATGCTTCAGCCTGATTTGGGAACAGGGACTGTGATGTTAGGGACTTGTATCGTTATCATTTATGTAGCTGGAGCTCGGATCAGTCATTTCGTTTGGCTTGGCTTGTTAGGAATTGCAGGTTTTGCTGGATTGATTATATCAGCACCTTACCGCATGAATAGAATTACTTCTTTTATTGATCCATGGCAAGACCCACAAGGTACCGGTTTTCAAATCATCCAGTCACTATATGCAATAGGTCCAGGGGGGTTATTTGGCTTAGGCTTAGGGCAAAGTCGTCAAAAATTCTTTTATCTACCTGAACCACAGACGGATTTTATTTTTGCTATTATATCTGAAGAGCTTGGTTTTATTGGAGCATCATTTGTCATTTTGCTTTTCAGTCTCTTATTATGGAGAGGTATTAGAATAGCGCTTGGTGCACCTGACTTATTTGGTAGCTTCCTTGCGATAGGAATTATCTCCATGATAGCTCTACAAGTTATTATTAATATTGGTGTTGTAACCGGTCTAATGCCTGTTACTGGGATTACATTGCCGTTTTTAAGCTACGGTGGCTCTTCACTAACTTTAATGCTAATGGCTATCGGTGTCTTACTTAATGTGAGTAAGCATTCAAGGTATTAGTGTATACGTTCGAAGAGTAGCCGTTAAAAATAGATTTTTTCAAGAGACCCTGTTAATATAACGGGGTTTCTCGTATTTTATTATAGGCTCTTTTTGTAAACTATTTTGCTTTTTCACCTACGTGAGTAACAGATGCTAATACATAATTTTTACAGTCTTTAGAGAAGAAAAGATGCCAAGAACGGTAGTTATATTTGCACTTAGCTCATTCGAAAAAAGCTTTATTATAAAATAGTGTAATAGGGGTCACTATGTTTCATAAATAAACGAAAACTTGTTGTTTCAGGTGGTGTTACGAAACTGTATAATAAAGTATTATAGGCTCTTTATAACAAACTTTGTTGCTGCTGTAATAGAATTAAAAGAGCAAGCTGAGGTTGATAGCCTCTTTTCGTAAACATTGTTGCAATTGTTATCAAATTAGTACTATAAACTTTTATACTGTTAGTTAATTGCTGTACAGAAGAAAAAATCCACGAACTCTAGTTGTGTACGTGTTTATTTCTTAGTACGAAAAACTACAATCAATGCGAAAACAACCAAGAGAAAGGACTAATTGTATAGATGTATATACGAAATTCTACAATATATTCAATGAACTTAATCATATCAAGCTAGTTTATAAGCACGTAGTAGTATTCACTAGTACAGAAGGAGGTTGCCAAGATGGAAAAAATAGCTGCGGAGTTGCTTCATGAAAATGTCGGAAAAGTTCGGTTAAATGAACCGCTTGCTAATCATACGACAATAAAAATTGGGGGGCCAGTAGACTTATTTGTCGAGCCAAAAGACATACCAGCTTTATACAAAACGATGGAAATAGTAAAGAAATATGGAGTAACATGGCGAGCAATTGGTAGGGGATCAAATTTATTGGTCTCAGATTTGGGAATCGAAGGAGTAGTAATAAAGCTTGGAGAAGGCCTTGATCATTTGGATATAGATGGTACAAAGGTTACTGTTGGAGCAGGTTATTCTATTATCAAATTAGCTACCATCATTAGTAAAAAGGGTCTATCAGGTTTAGAGTTTGCAGGAGGTATACCAGGTTCAATTGGTGGTGCCGTTTATATGAATGCTGGTGCACACGGATCTGATATTTCGAAAATACTCTTAAGAGCGCGCATACTGTTTGAAGACGGTACAATTGAATGGTTATCATGTGAAGAGTTGGAATTTTCCTATCGAACTTCTATTTTGCAAAGTAAGCGCCCGGGAATTTGTGTGGAAGCCCAGTTCACTTTTGAGTCAGGTGACCGTGAACTTATTGTCGCTGAGATGCAAAAAAACAAAGATTATCGACGTGATACACAACCATTTCATTTCCCTAACTGTGGAAGTGTTTTTAGAAACCCTCTACCAAATTATGCAGGACAACTAATAGAAGTTGCTGGCCTAAAAGGGCATGCAATAGGTGGTGCGCAAATCTCTGAACAACATGCTAACTTTATCGTTAACACTGGTAAGGCAAAAGCAGAGGATGTATTGAATTTAATACAACATGTTAAACGAACAATATACGATCTTTACGATATTGAAATGAAGACAGAAGTTGAAATAATAGGAAAAAAGTAGCATGTTTTTTCTCTGATTTCAAGTATATATTGTGATATAATAATTAACAATACAAACTATTGAAAATGTTAAACGGCATATATAACCTATGCCGTTTTGTTTCTCTTATCCAACCCTGTTGGTAATGACGTTGCGAAAATTTTTCTTAACATTAGCTGTTTTCGCTTCAAATCGTTGTTTTTTGGCTTAAGAAATTACCACGCCTACAACTAGAGTTTAATTAGCATTTTCTTCTTTAACGATGCGATTGCATAAAACCACTATTTTCTGTTCTTACATAGTAACATGAGTAACAAAATCATGAAATGAGCTTTTAATATAGATCGGGGTGACTTTTTTTGGGGAAAGAAAAAGTTGTTGTACTTGAAGATCGGGTTCCCAAGCTAAAACAGCAACGAAAACAAAAGGTAAATAGAAGGCTTATTTATTATATTCTATTTTTTTTTCTTATGATCATTACAATTGTGTATTTTCAGTCCCCCTTAAGTAAAGTTTCTTCAATATCAGTAAGTGGGAATCACCATGTTTCAACTGAAGAAATCATTGATTTGAGTGGAATTTCGACAAAAAATAGCTTTTGGAGCGTCAATGAAAACAGCATAACACAGTCCATTTCTGCACATGAAGAAATAGCAGATGTATCTGTTCAAAAGCAATTTCCAAACAAAGTACTTATATTAGTCACAGAAACAAAGCGGATCGGTTACATGTTAAACGAAAGTCGCTTTTATCCGATTCTAGAAAATGGTAAATCCCTTACTGATGAAAAACAATCCGTATCATCCCCAGATGCTCCTGTATTTGTAAATTGGTCGAACAGTGATGATGTTGACAAGATGATAGAAGAATTAGTTCAGTTATCTGATGAAGTGAGCAATTCAATTTCAGAAATTCATCATACACCAACACCATCAGACCCATTGCATATTACCCTTTATATGAATGACGGGTTTGAGGTAAGTGGTACAATAACAAATTTCTCTAGGAAAATGGCTTTTTATCCATCAATTGTAAATCACCTTGACCCTTCAGTGAAGGGGATTATTGACATTGAAGTTGGGAGTTTCTTTTCACCATACAACCAGCCAGAGGAGGAGTAGGAGAGTGAAAATCAGGGGTAAACATGTCATCTTATCCTTTGTTTCTTTAGTTATCGGTTTTCTTATCGCATTTTCTTATCATGTTACTACAAGTAACAATGGTACTCCTCGTATATCGGACAAGCAGTGGGAGAGAGACTTTCGATATCGAGAACAATTGATAGCACTAGAGGAAAAAAACCGAGAATTATTTAATACAATTAAAGAAAAGCAAGATGAAGTAAGGGAATACGAAGAGGAATTAGCTAAACAGGAAGGTATTTATTTTAATTTAGTTGAAGATGTGGAAAAGTATAGAATGTTTGTTGGAGAAATCGATGTGCAAGGTGAAGGTATTGAAGTTACTTTGTCGGATGCCGAATATGTACCTGATGAAGAGAACGTGAATAATTACATAGTTCATGAAGGGCATGTATTTAAAGTAATTAATGAATTACTCATTTCAGGTGCTTCAGCAATTGCGATCAACGGACAAAGAATTTCTCGAAATTCGTATATATTATGTAATGGACCTGTTATTGAAGTTGATGGTAATCAACATGCTGAACCATTTGTCATTACAGCTATTGGAGAAGCAAACACGCTTTATGAAGCTCTTTATATTATTGGTGGTATTTACGATCAATTAGTGAGTGATAATATTTTTGTAAATATAGACAAAAAAGAAAACATCATGTTTGAACCCCTTTTAGGTGTAAGTACACAATAGTTGTGTTATTAGGCTATTTTTTATCCTTTGTTGCTAATGATTATACAAAGTGGGTGCCAAAATAAGACAGGTAATAACCATGCGAAAACAGGCAATTATTAAGGTCAGGTGATTTTCATTGGGCAACAAAAAAGTTATCTCAATAACAATAATCACAATAATTATTGGATTTATGATTGCAGTTCAATTTCAAAGTATTAACAAGCCTGTTGTCCGTGATACAAGGGATACTTGGGAAATTCGTGAGGATATTAAGAAAGAGCAAGAGCTTACATTTCAGTTACATCAAGAGATTTCAAATTATAACGATAAGTTGGAGAAATATAAAACAGAGCGACAAGATGATGCGGTACTTAAAGAAACGTTAGACGAGTTAAAAGTAAAGGCTGGTTTAACTGATGTAAATGGACCAGGTGTTATTTTAACAGTGAAGCCGTTTTTCGATGAAATCATGCCAGGTGAACGTGTTCATACAGTATCCCCAGAACTATTAAAAAGGTTGATTAATGAATTAAATCAATATAACGCAGTAAATATTTCTATAGCTGAACAACGGGTAATAAATACTACAGTGATTAGAGACATTAATGGCGTCACAAAAATAGATGGGTATCCTCTTAATAGATTTCCATTTGAAATTAAAGTAATTGCTAAGAGTGAAGAAGGAGCAGAAAAATTATATAACAGATTACAGGTCTCTAGCATGATTGATGCTTTCGTTTATGATAATTTACAAGTTGTGATTTCTGATCCATTAGCATCGATTGAAGTACCGGCTTTTTCAGAAATACCTCGTATCAAAAATATGAAGCCTGTAAATGCCGAAGAGGAGGAGAAATAGTATGTGGCTTCCACTTGTCGGCTTAATTCTTGGAATAACACTAGGTTTGCTAACAGATATACGCATACCAGATGAATATTCTAATTATTTATCAATTGCTATACTTGCAGCGTTAGATACGCTCTTTGGAGGAATCCGAGCACACTTACAAAATGTATACGATGAGAAAGTCTTTGTGTCCGGTTTTATCTTTAATCTACTTTTAGCTACAAGTTTGGCTTTTCTAGGTGTTCATCTTGGTGTAGACTTGTATTTAGCGGCAGTATTTGCATTTGGGGTAAGATTGTTTCAAAATATTGCAGTGATTAGACGAACTTTATTGTCTAAATGGAAGATTACTCACAAAAAAACTGAAAAAAATTAATTTTTATTAAAGGGAATAGATAGGATTTGTTGAATATTTTCCATATAAGAATGTGTTCAATAGGGAGGATAAAAAGGACTGAGAAGAACAAGGCGGTGGAGCCTTGAAGGCTAGAACAAAGCTCAAGTATATGAAAGGCGCTATTGTTGGCCTTGTATCAAGTAGTCTTTCTGACCTTTGCTTCATTTGTAGACTGCAATAAAGCCATACGTAAGGATACAGAAAGGCGGCTCACTATCGTGTCTACCACGTCAATTGCAAACGTGCACAGCACACCTTGTTCGAGTTCAATTTTCCCAGACCTTTAAACTTTCTTTGAAGATTGATTTGTAAAGTTTGATGTACCATTTATTGAATCGATTAATAAAGGACATATGCTCAACATGAACAGTTATTATTTATGTTTGAAAAAGGAGGTGCCAAAGAATGAACAGCAATGAAGTTTTTGTTAGTCTTGACATCGGTACATCCAATGTTAAAGTGATCATAGGTGAAATGGCAAATGATACTTTAAATGTTATTGGGGTAGGTAATGTTAATTCTCATGGATTAAGAAAAGGTTCAATTGTTGATATAGACGAAACCGTTCATTCTATTAAAAAGGCAATAGAACAAGCCGAAAGAATGGTTGGTATTCCCATCCAAAGCGTTGTTGTGGGTGTGTCTGCTAATAGTGTGCAATTACAAGATGCACACGGTGTTGTAGCTGTATCGAGTGAAAATAGGGAAATTAATGACCAAGATGTAGCTAGAGTCATTGAGGCAGCGCAAGTTGTATCAATCCCTCCAGAGAGAGAAATTATAGATGTCATTCCAAAACAATTTATCGTCGATGGGCTTGATGAAATTAACGACCCGAGAGGAATGTTAGGAGTCCGTCTTGAAATGGAAGGAACCATTGTTACTGGATCAAAGACGATATTACATAATTTACTTAGATGTGTAGAGCGTGCAGGTTTAGAAATAACGGCTATTTGTTTACAACCACTCGCTGCGGGTTCTATCTCTTTATCTCGGGATGAAATGGAGCTTGGTGTAGCCCTAGTTGATATCGGTGGCGGCTCCACAACTATAGCTTTTTTTGAAAATGGACATTTAAAAGCCACAACGGTTTTACCGATAGGAGGGGATAATATAACTAAGGACCTTTCTATTGGTTTAAGAACCTCTACTGATGACGCTGAAAAGATAAAAACAAAGTATGGACATGCTTTTTATGATACAGCCTCAGAAGAAGAAACATTTAATGTTCCGATTATTGGTAGTGATAAAGAAGAACAATATAATCAACTAATAATCTCAGACATTATTGAAGCTAGATTTGAAGAAATGTTTGACATGATTAAAAATGAAGTAAGACAATTAGGAATTCGTGAATTGCCTGGAGGTTATGTACTTACTGGTGGTACTGTTAATATTTCTGGATCATTGGAATTGGCACAACAAATTTTAGCAAATAACGTGAGGGTAGCAATTCCTGATTACATTGGTGTAAGAGAACCTCAATATACTACCGGAGTAGGATTAATTCAATTTGTATATAGAAATGCCAAGCTTCAAGGGAAAAGTATTGTTGAGGAAAATCGCCCTATAGATCTAGCAGAAAAAAGAGTAGCAAAGAAACCTCAGCAGTTAAAGCAAAAGTCTAAGCAAAAAAATGAAGAAAATCTGAGTGAAAAAGTCAAGAAATTTTTCGGGTTATTTTGGGAATAACAGGATGAAAACTTCTTAGTAAATCGATAAATTAGGAGGATTTGTGATGTTAGATTTTGAGACAAATCTTGATCAATTAGCGACAATAAAAGTAATCGGTGTCGGTGGTGGAGGAAATAACGCCGTAAATCGAATGATTGAGCATGGAGTTCAAGGTGTTGAATTTATAGCTGTAAATACTGATGCACAAGCGCTAAATCTTTCAAAAGCAGAGATTAAAATGCAAATCGGGGCAAAGTTAACTCGAGGTCTTGGAGCAGGCGCAAATCCTGAAGTAGGAAAAAAAGCAGCTGAAGAAAGTAAAGAACAGCTAGAAGAAGTGTTAAACGGAGCTGATATGGTTTTTGTTACAGCAGGAATGGGTGGAGGTACTGGGACTGGTGCAGCACCTGTTATAGCCCAAATTGCAAAAGATTTAGGCGCATTGACTGTAGGAGTTGTAACACGTCCTTTTACATTTGAGGGTAGAAAGAGATCTACTCAAGCTGGCGGCGGTATTGCAGCAATGAAAGACTCTGTAGATACTTTGATTGTTATCCCGAATGATAGATTATTAGAAATCGTTGATAAAAACACACCAATGTTAGAAGCATTCCGTGAGGCTGACAATGTATTACGTCAAGGTGTACAAGGTATTTCAGACTTAATTGCAACGCCAGGTTTAATAAACCTTGATTTTGCTGATGTTAAGACAATAATGTCAAACAGGGGTTCAGCTTTAATGGGTATCGGTATCGCAACAGGTGAAAACCGTGCAGCTGAAGCTGCAAAGAAGGCTATTTCAAGTCCATTACTTGAAATTCCTATTGATGGTGCTCAAGGAGTCCTAATGAATATAACTGGTGGCATGAACTTAAGCTTATACGAAGTACAAGAAGCGGCCGATATTGTAGCTTCTGCATCAGATCAAGAAGTTAATATGATTTTTGGCTCAGTAATCAATGAGAGCTTAAAAGACGAAATAGTAGTAACGGTGATTGCCACAGGATTTAAAGAAACCGAAATTCCTCAAGGTAGACAAATTCGTCAATCAGTAGGTGCGAATACCCAAAAAGCAACTGCAGCAACTAGCCGTGAAAAGGAAAGCGAAAATGTATCGAACTATAATCCTCAGCAGACTGAGGACACATTAGACATCCCTACATTTTTACGTAATCGAAACCGCAGACGCTAACAACTTTATATTTTATACTTCTAAGAGAGAGCATGAATCGTATTTATTGATTCGTGCTTTTTTATATTAGGTTTCACTTAGAGTGTTGTAATTGGCGCAAGGTGTAAATAAGTTTACTATCGTGCGATGTTTTTTTCTTATTTATCATGGTAATGATAGTGTGAAAAATCTAAATAGATGTGCTATTTAAATAGGATTGCAACAAAGTTTAAGAAAAGATCCTCACATTAAAAAGTGATTGCTTCTAGATTCGTCAGTTGTTTGACAATATAAGCTTAAATCCAACAAAAAATTCCTCATTAATTCCTACAAAGATTGACAGACATCACATCACATTATATATATACTAGTTTCAAATCAATATACTAACGAAGGAGCTACAAGGAAGGGGAACTTGAGTGTCTATTTATATTGACATTATATGGTTTCTTAATTTGTTATTTGATGGATCATTACTGCTTCTAACTGCAGTAATTCTAAAGAGAAGAATTAAGTTTTGGCGACTTGTGGTTGGCTCGTTAATAGGCTCGTCTCTCGTTCTATTAATCGTTTCTCCACTAGCTTCTTTTGTATCCAATCCATTAATCAAATTTTTATTTTCACTGATTATCATTTGGTCTGCTTTTGGATACAAGCGTTTTTCTTATTTTATCAAGAATCTTTGCACTTTTTATTTCGCAACGTTTGTAGTCGGAGGTGGTATTATTGCTTTCCATTATTTATTACAAAAGGAATTTAACATAAATAATGGTATCTTTCTTACGACGTCAACTGGATACGGTGATCCAGTTAGTTGGGTATTTGTAATTATTGCGTTTCCATCTTTATGGTATTTTTCAAGGTCGCAAATTGATGGGATTAAAAGTAATAAGCTGAAATACGAGGAAATTATTGATGTTACTATAGTTATCACCAATATCAAAATAACCATTAAGGGATTAATTGATAGTGGTAATCAGCTATACGATCCAATTTCTCGGTCACCAGTAATGATTATCGATAGTACATGTTTAGTTGAACATGTCCCTACAGGAATTATTGAACTATCAAAAAACGTTGATATGTTAATGAATGAGATGACTGTTGATGATCCTCAATGGGAAAAACGACTTCGACTAATTCCATATAGAGGTGTAGGACAAGATCATCAAATACTATTAGCAATAAAACCAGATAATATTTCACTTCGTTATGAAAATAATTGGTTAGACGTGAATAAAGGGCTCATTGCCTTAAATCATGTCAAACTTTCAAGTGATGATGAGTATCAATGTATCGTTCATCCTAAGATGATCCAATCATCCTCAGTACAATCAGCCTAGTATGACCTTGATCTATATCCCTGTAAAAATTGAAGGAGGAACAATTTTGAGAAATATGACCGTTCGTTTTACATATTATTGGTACAAAATATTAATGAAACTTGGAATCAAAACTGATGAGATTTATTATATAGGCGGAAGTGAAGCTTTGCCGCCCCCATTATCAAAAGAAGAGGAAGGGCTCTTATTGCAAAAACTTACGAAAGGCGATAAAGCTGCTAGATCTATTCTAATTGAAAGAAACCTTCGTTTAGTCGTTTACATTGCTAGAAAATTCGAAAATACAGGAATTAATATTGAGGATTTAATTAGTATCGGTACGATAGGTTTAATTAAAGCTGTAAATACTTTTAATCCAGAGAAAAAAATTAAGCTAGCTACATACGCATCAAGATGTATTGAAAATGAAATTTTGATGTATTTAAGAAGAAATAATAAAATACGCTCTGAAGTATCATTTGACGAACCCCTCAATATTGACTGGGATGGAAATGAACTGTTGTTATCAGATGTATTAGGAACTGAAGACGATGTTATCACGAAGAATTTGGAGGCAAATGTAGACCGAAAATTATTGCTGAAAGCTTTACATCAGTTGAATGATCGTGAAAAACAGATTATGGAGCTTAGGTTCGGACTTATAGGTGGTGAAGAAAAAACACAAAAGGATGTTGCTGATATGTTAGGAATTTCTCAATCATATATATCTCGACTAGAGAAAAGAATTATAAAGAGGCTTAGAAAAGAGTTTAATAAAATGGTTTAAGCATTTTCGATCATTACTTTTTTTCTTCAATATGAACGTTGTGCATATTTTTCCCTCCTAAGGAGATACTTAACTTAGGACATCTACTCCTGTTAGGGGGGAAAGAATTGACTAGAAATAAAGTTGAAATTTGTGGCGTTGATACGTCAAAGCTTCCAGTACTAAAAAATGTAGAGATGAGAGAACTATTCCGTTTAATGCAAAGTGGGGACATACAAGCTCGTGAAAAATTAGTTAATGGGAACTTGCGACTTGTATTAAGTGTTATTCAAAGATTCAACAATAGAGGAGAATATGTAGACGACCTATTCCAGGTTGGTTGCATCGGGTTAATGAAGTCCATTGACAACTTTGATTTAGGTCAAAACGTTAAATTTTCCACATATGCTGTGCCGATGATCATAGGTGAAATTCGGAGATATTTACGTGATAATAATCCAATTAGAGTTTCACGTTCATTACGCGATATTGCATATAAAGCGTTACAAGTAAGGGAAGAATTAATGGGGAAGACATCGAAAGAGCCTACAGCAGAGGAAATATCCAAAGTGTTAGAAGTTCCTTATGAGGAAATAGTGTTTGCTCTTGATGCAATACAAGACCCAGTATCATTATTTGAACCAATTTATAATGATGGAGGGGATCCAATCTTTGTAATGGATCAGCTAAGTGATGAAAAAAATAAAGATTCACAATGGATTGAAGAAATAGCTTTAAAGGAAGGTATGCGAAGATTAAATGACCGAGAAAAGCTCATTTTAAGGAAACGTTTTTTTCAAGGTAAAACCCAAATGGAGGTTGCTGAGGAAATTGGAATTTCTCAAGCACAAGTATCAAGATTAGAAAAAGCAGCAATAAAGCAAATGAATAAGAATATTCAAAGCTGATGTCAAAGGGCTGTTCAATAATGAACAGCTCTTTTTTACGTAAGGTTGCTTTTCGTAATAGGAGTTGAACACGTATATATCATACGTTCATGGCATTTTTTCTCTTTTTAGAATTAATAAGCTCTCAAAAAACTACGAGCGGTAGTAGCATCCTTCTTCTTTAAATCTCTATTGTCGGAGAACAGGCCCTAACTCTTCAAATTTATTAACAAAAGCGTATGAAAAAAATTCCACATTTTGATGTCATCTAATTGTTCAACAAAAAATTGCTCATGAACTATAGTAGTTTACACATATATTGACTATTAAGGGATGTTAATTTTTGTGGAATGCCAGAATAAGAAGACAGGGGAGAGTTTTTTATGGTAAAAATCTCTGAATTTCAAGCAAAAAGTGTAGTTAATGTAGCTGATGGTACAAATTTAGGCCATATTGGTGATATCGATATAAATTTAAATACAGGAGAAATAGAGTCAATTGTTATTTTTGCTAATGGCAAAGTTTTAGGGTTTTTTGGACGAGAGGAAGAAGTAGTAATACCGTGGGCAAATATTGTGAAAGTTGGCAAGGATGTTATTTTAGTTAGATATCAATCACACGAAGCAGCTAAGCTGATAGAGTAAGAATACAAAATATGTAAAACGTTGTGAAAACAAAACTAACGAAATACTACAATTTGTGTTAAAATAAACAAAAGTAATGAGGCTCATAGTGAGGACTGACTGTTATGTACGAACCTTTTCAACAAATCGAACATGAAGAAATTCTATATTTACCATGGCATGTTTTTAATTCTAAAGTAGTAGCCGGGTTTACAACGAAAAATGGTGGATATAGTAAATATCCGTATGAGACGTTAAATACAGGTTTACATGTTAATGATAAACCTGATACGGTGGTAAAAAATAGAGAGGCGGTAGCAAAACTAATTAATTTCCCTATTGAAAACTGGGTATGTGCTGAACAAATTCATGATCATACCATAACTAAAGTAACAAAGAAGGATATAGGGAAAGGCATCTACTCCTATTCTACATCTATAGATGGTACAGACGGCTTATATACTACTGATGCCGGTATATTATTAACATTATGCTATGCAGATTGTGTCCCTATTTATTTTCGGGCTAACAATAAGGATATAATAGGCGTGGCACATGCAGGATGGAAAGGTTCAGTGAAAAATATTGTTGGGAAGATGGTACAGCAATGGACTGAAAATGAAGAAGTTAAAAGAAATGACATTTATGTTGCTATTGGACCTTCAATAGGAAGTTGCTGCTATAAAGTGGATGAACGTGTAATTAAGCAAGTAGATGCTATCTTACAAAATCATGATCTCCTTCCTTATACTTTTATTGGTAATGGAGAATATAGTTTAGATTTAAAACAATTAAACCAACAATTATTGATTGAAGCTGGTATACTAGTTGACAATATTGAAGTTTCAAATTATTGTACGAGTTGTCAAGAAGAGTTATTTTATTCTTACAGACGGGACAATGGTAAGACTGGTAGAATGATGAGCTTTATTGGTATGAAGGAGGTATAATGTCAGATTGTCTGTTGAGGTAAATTTAGCTATTATTGAAGAAAAAATAACCGAAGCGTCTGCAAAAGTTAATCGTGACAGGAATGATATAAATATCATAGCGGTGACGAAATATGTAACTGTTGAACGGGTCGAAGAAGCCATACAAGCAGGAATTACTCATTTTGGTGAGAACAGAGATCAAGGTTTCAACGATAAATGGGAACAAATTGGAGCAAAGGTTACCTGGCATTTTATTGGGACGTTACAAACGAGAAAGGTAAAGAATATTATTAATAAGGTTGACTACATTCATTCTTTAGACAGACTTTCTTTAGCTGAAGAAATTCAAAAGCGCGCTACGAAGCCAATTAAATGTTTCATCCAGGTGAACACTTCAGGCGAGGGCTCAAAACATGGTATGTCTCCCGATGAAGTATTACCATTTATTGAAAAAATAAAAGATTTTTCAAATGTTTCCATCGTTGGGCTGATGACAATGGCACCACAAACAGATGATGTTTCAATCATTCGTTTGTGCTTTAATAAATTAAAAGAACTTCAACAACAAGTACAAGCTCTTTCCTTAGCATATGCACCTTGTTTAGATCTATCAATGGGTATGTCAAATGATTACGAAATTGCGATCGAAGAAGGGGCAACATATTTACGTATAGGTTCTTCTTTAGTTGGCAATGAGCAGTGATTAAGAGCACAGTGAGGAGTACTTTTGTATTTAGCAAAAGGTTTGATTTTGGAAGCTTATATGGATTATCGTCTAAAAGGCTAGTTCACGAGGTGAGAGGGGAGTGTCAATATGAGCATAATGTCAAAGTTTAAGAACTTTTTTGCACTTGAAGATGAATATGATTATGTTGATGAGCGAGAAGAATATGAGCATGATGATGAAATAGACGTATCGAAACAGCCAAAAGCTAATCAGAAACAAAATATTGTGAGTTTACAAAGCGTACAAAAATCTTCTAAAGTCGTATTAATTGAACCAAGAGCGTATAGTGAAGTTCAAGATATAGCTGATCAATTAAAAAATAGACGTTCTGTTGTAGTAAATTTACAACGAAACCAGCATGACCAAGCAAAAAGAATTGTTGATTTTTTAAGTGGGACAGTGTATGCTCTCGGTGGGGATATACAAAAGGTAGGATCTAATATTTTTCTATGTACGCCTGACAATGTTGATGTTTCTGGAACAATTTCTGAGTTGTCAATTGATGAAGACTCTTTAGGACAGAGGTGGTAAACTTATATGGAACTATTACTTAGTATTATTTTATTTGCAGTAGATATATATTTTTATGCTCTTTTTATTTACATATTAATGTCTTGGTTTCCAAATGCAAAAGAAACAAGTATCGGTCAAGTTTTAACTTCTATTTGTGAACCTTATTTAGAACCATTTAGAAAAATAATCCCACCTCTTGGTATGATTGATATATCACCAATCGTTGCAATCCTTGTATTGCGGTATGCAAGTTATGGTTTACAATTTTTATTTAGCTCTTTTTTACTTTAATATAGCAGTATAGATGTAAGGAATCTTTCTTAGATTCCTTTTTCTTACGCAAGATAAGGACTGAGTTGCACATGAATATTTACCAACATTTTCGCAAAGAGGAGCACAATTTTATAGACCAGGTGATAGATTGGAAGAATACAGTTCAAAATACTTATAGCTATAAACTTACAGACTTTTTAGACCCTAGAGAACAAGAAATTACGAAATCTATTGTAGGCGAGAATCAAGATGTTCACGTGCAATTATTTGGTGGTGCTGAGTGGACCGAAAGAAAAAGGGCGCTTATCTATCCTGATTATTATGTTCCTAGTAATGATGACTTCAAGCTTGCTATTTTTGAACTTGGATACCCTGAAAAATTTGTAACGATTGAACATCCACAAATGTTAGGTTCGCTAATGGGACTAGGGATGAGAAGAGCTAAATTTGGTGATGTAATGATACAGGATCGTGTTGTTCAATTCATCGTCGCAGAAGAGGTCGAAAACTATATACAGTTGAATCTCCAATCAGTTGGTAAGAGTAAAGTCTCAGTTAAAAGAATTAATTTTTCAAGCATAGTAAACCGTAAGGAATTGTGGAGAGAAAATGTAGCCACTGCATCCTCACTTCGGCTAGATATTATGATCGCAACAATATTCTCAATTTCTAGACAAAAAGCTCAACAGCTTATTAAAAATGGTCTTGTTCGCATGAATTGGAAAATGATCGAGCAAACTTCATTTGAATGTAAAGAAGGGGATATCATCTCTGTACGTGGAGTTGGTAGAGGGAAGCTTTTGTCAATTGAAGGTAAGACAAAAAAAGAAAAATGGCGAATTGTTGTGGGAATACAAAAATAAATTGAGACAAGAGCAGGAATTATTAATAATATGTCGAATAACTTAAAAAAACATTTACGTAGTGTATAACAAGAGTTTTTCGTCATAAAACATACATACGATTTTGTGGAGGTGGCACATGTGCCTTTAACACCATTAGATATTCATAATAAGGAATTTAGTAAAGGATTCCGAGGTTATGATGAAGATGAAGTAAATGAATTTTTAGATCAGGTTATTAAAGATTATGAAATTGTAATTAGACAAAAAAAAGAGTTAGAAGACAAGGTTACAGATTTAACTGAGAGAATAAACCATTTTACAAGTATTGAAGAAACACTTAATAAATCAATCATTATTGCTCAAGAGACAGCAGAGGAAGTTAAAAGAAATGCTGAAAAGGAAGCAAAGTTAATTATTAAGGAAGCTGAAAAGAATGCTGACAGAATAATTAATGAATCACTTTCTAAATCTCGTAAGATTACCTTGGAAATAGAGGAATTGAAGAAGCAATCAAAAGTATTTAGAAATCGTTTTAAAATGCTCATAGAAGCTCAACTTGATATGCTTCAACATAACGATTGGGATAGCTTAATGGAGTATGAAGAAGATCCACAATCGGTTGTGAAATAGGAAAACTGGACTTGACTAACTGAAGCACGATAGCATATAATTTCTAAATATGTGTCATAACTTTAAATGTAGACGATGATAGGGACAGTAATTCTTTAACGAGTTTATTATAAAAAGCGAATCGAGGACGGTGGAAGCTCGATATAAACAAAAGGAATGAACATCACCCTTAAGTTCCTAGCTGAAATTATAAAGTAAGCAATGGCGTTTATTCACGTTACGAATAGAAAGCGGACTAATTGTTTTTTGTATTATAACAAGTAACAGTCTACAAGGGTGGTACCGCGGGAGACCTTCTCGTCCCTATTTAGGGATGAGAAGGTCTTTTTTTAGGCTCTGATCCGTTACTTGGTGTTATTATAAGGCTTTTTTCGTTAACTTTGTTGCCTATTGTTACTTAAATTTGATTAACTATTGTGGATGATATGATTTTTATAGTCTGAAGAGAAGATAAGGTGTTATTTACGTTAGTTATTTTCACTATAGCTCTTATTACGAAAAGCAACAATTAATGTGGAAACAGCTTCTTAATAAAAAAGCCATCTATGTAATGTATTGTGCATACTAAAGAACACAAGGTATCACAACGATTGCTAGTTGTATGCTTTTATAGCGAAAAACAGTTACATATGGAAAACAGCTTTTTGATAATTATTTTATGTTAGTTTTGGAGGAATGGAAAATGGAGTATAAAGATACATTACTTATGCCGAAAACAAGCTTTCCAATGCGTGGAAATCTTCCGAATCGAGAGCCACAAATTCAACAGCAATGGGATGAGCAACATATATATGAAATGGTTCAAGAACGGACAAAAGATAGACCATTATATGTTCTACATGACGGCCCTCCATATGCAAATGGTGATATTCATATGGGGCATGCTTTAAACAAAATATTAAAAGATTTTATCGTACGTTACAAATCAATGAGCGGTTATAATGCGCCATATGTACCAGGTTGGGATACACATGGTTTACCTATAGAAACCGCACTAACAAAAAATAAAAAAATAAAACGTAAGGAAATGAGTATTGCTGAATTTCGTAAGCTTTGTGAAGAATATGCGTATAAACAAATCAATAATCAACGCGAGCAATTTAAACGCTTAGGTGTTCGTGGAGATTGGGAAAATCCGTATATTACATTAGAGCCTGCGTATGAAGCACAACAAATTAAAGTATTTGGCGAAATGGCTAAAAAGGGCCTAATTTATAAAGGCTTAAAACCTGTCAATTGGTCACCATCAAGTGAATCAGCTCTTGCAGAAGCTGAGATTGAATATAAAGATAAAAGATCACCTTCTATTTATGTAGCATTTGAAGTAAAAGATGGGAAAGGGGTACTCCAAGGGGATGAAAAAATAATTATTTGGACAACGACACCTTGGACTCTTCCTGCAAATCTTGGCATAACTGTTCATCCTGATCTTGATTATAGTATTGTTCAAGCAGATGGACAAAAATTTGTTATTGCAACTGATTTACTAGAAGTTGTACAAAATGAAATTGGCTGGGAGAATACGACAACAGTAAAATCCATAAAAGGACATCTTTTAGAGAATGTCGTTGCTGCACATCCGTTTTATGAGCGTGATAGTCTTGTCATGTTAGGAGATCATGTAACGACAGATGCAGGTACTGGATGTGTCCATACTGCACCTGGTCATGGGGAAGATGACTTTATCGTAGGAAAAAAATACGGTTTAGATGTGCTTTGCCCTGTAAATGAAATGGGTTATATGACTGCTGAGGCACCAGGATTTGAAGGGTTGTTCTATGATCAAGCGAATAAGCCAATTACTGAGAAATTAGAGGAAGTTGGAGCTCTACTCAAACTTAATTTTATCACGCATTCATATCCACATGACTGGAGAACTAAAAAGCCTACAATATTTAGAGCGACAGCGCAATGGTTTGCTTCAATAGATAAAATACGAGAAGATTTACTTAACTCAGTAAAAGAAACAAAATGGGTGCCGGAATGGGGCGAAACCCGCTTGCATAACATGGTGAGAGATCGTGGGGATTGGTGTATTTCTAGACAACGTGCCTGGGGTGTACCTATTCCTGTGTTCTATGGGGAGAACGGAGAGCCTATTATTACAGATGAAACGATTAATCATGTATCTGACCTATTTAGAGAGCACGGCTCAAATATTTGGTTTGAACAAGATGCAAAAGGCTTGCTCCCAGAAGGCTTTTCACATCCTTCTAGTCCAAATGGAAAGTTTACAAAGGAACAAGACATTATGGATGTATGGTTTGATTCAGGATCTTCTCATCAAGCCGTTCTTCTCGAAAGAGACGACCTACAACGTCCAGCAGATTTGTATTTAGAAGGGTCTGACCAATATCGCGGTTGGTTTAATTCTTCCTTATCTACATCTGTTGCGGTTACTGGGCATGCTCCATATAAAGGTGTATTGAGCCACGGCTTTGTGCTTGATGGAGAAGGTAGAAAAATGAGTAAGTCTATCGGGAATGTTGTCGTTCCAGAGAAAGTAATGAAACAATTAGGTGGCGATATATTACGTTTATGGGTAGCTTCAGTTGATTATCAATCAGACGTTCGCATCTCAGATGCTATATTAAAGCAAGTAGCTGAAGTATATCGCAAAATTCGTAATACATTCCGCTTCTTATTAGGGAATTTATTCGATTTTGAACCAACTAAAGACACAGTGGCATATGAAGATTTAAGAGAAGTTGATCGGTATATGCTCATTAAACTCAATAAAATCATTAACAAAGTAAAGAAATCTTATGAAACATATGAATTTGCGAGTATTTTCCACGATGTTCATAATTTTTGTACGATTGATTTAAGTTCATTCTATTTAGATTTTGCTAAGGATATTTTATACATTGATGCACCAAATGATATGAACCGTCGTGCAATTCAAACAGTCATGTATGAGTCTTTATTAGCACTTACGAAGCTTGTAGCACCTATACTACCTCATACAGCAGACGAGGTATGGTCGCATATTAATACAGTATCAGAGCAAAGTGTTCAGTTAGTCGACATGCCTGAAGCAATGGAATTACAAAATGCTACACAAATTGAAGAGAAATGGGATGCATTTATGTCTCTTCGTGACGATGTGTTAAAGGCATTAGAAGTGGCTCGGAATGAAAAAGTGATAGGTAAATCATTAAATGCTCATATTGCATTATATACTACTGATGATACTAAACATCTCTTAAATGCCATTGAAGAAGATGTGAAGCAACTATTTATCGTTTCAGGATTTAACATTGCAGGAATGCTAGAAGATGCACCTGCGAATGCACAAAAATTTGATCAGACTGCAATTGTTGTATCACCAGCTGAAGGAGAGACGTGTGAACGCTGTTGGGTTGTTTCACAAACAGTAGGTGAGGATAAAGATTATCCAACGATATGCTCGAGGTGCGCAACAGTAGTTAAGGAACATTATACTGAATAAATGAACAACCTTAGCAGTGTTCTATCTGCTAAGGTTTTCTTTGTTGTCCGTTAATGTAATGGAAAAATGTAGTTTACAGGATATGTTGTAAATAAGCATATACTATTGTCAACAATAACAACTGCTTCGTATCTTAGGAGGTTTATGTATGTATGAACAAACAGCAGAGATAAAAGCAGAATTAGAGCTTGCAAAGTTGGAACTAGAAACAAGGTTAGGGCAAGTAGATAAAGATGACGAATGTACATTAAATGATGAGAAACATATGGAGATTATTCATTATGTCAAAGAAGACCTAGATGATGTAAATAGAGCATTAGCGAAAATTGATTTAGGCCTTTATGGCTTATGCGAATCAACAGGTAAAAGAATCCCCCTAGACAAACTGCGAATCTTCCCGACTGTTAGAACAATTGATGAAGTAAATTATCCAAACAATTATATACATTAAAATATAACCGTATTATTTTAACAATAGCATTATTGGTGAATATATTATTATGAATTCGTTGTTTCTTTTCAAGACAATATGCTAAAATGCAGAAGTACATTATATTTCATGGAGGTACTTCTGTGTATTATTATATCTTAGCATTAATCGTTATTTTAATGGACCAAGTAACAAAGTGGATGATTGTTACAAAAATGGAGTATGGTGATCATCTACCAGTTATAGAAAATTTTTTATACATAACTTCACATCGTAATAGAGGAGCGGCTTGGGGTATATTGGAAGGACAGCTTTGGTTCTTTTATATTGTCACAACGATTGTCATCATTGGTATTATTTATTATATGAAAAAACTCCCTCAAACACAGGTGTTGATACGTGTTGCACTAGCATTAATGCTTGGAGGAGCCGTCGGTAATTTTATTGACCGTCTGTTTAGAAAAGAAGTTGTTGATTTTATTAATTTTACGAATATTTTTAGTTATGATTACCCAATCTTTAATATTGCAGATGCTGCATTAGTTGTTGGAGTCATACTGGTAATTATCCATACACTACTAGATGGACGAGAGAAGGAGAAAAATTAATGGATGTTATTGAGTTAATTGTAACGAATGAACAGCGTAACGAAAGGCTTGACAAAGTAATTTCAGAGCATGAAAATGAATGGTCTCGTTCTCAAGTACAGCAATGGATTAAAGCTGGAAATATTACGGTTAATGACAAGAATGTTAAACCTAATTATAAATGTAATATAGAGGACGCTGTGAAAATAATTGTACCAGCAGCTGAAGTTCTAGATGTGATTCCACAGGATATGGAATTAGATATTTACTATGAGGATGCAGATGTAATCGTAGTTAATAAGGATAGTGGATTGGTTGTTCACCCTGCACCAGGACATATGGAAGGTACATTAGTAAATGGACTATTAGCACATTGTACAGATTTGTCTGGTATTAACGGGGTGCTAAGGCCAGGAATTGTTCATAGAATTGATAAAGATACATCAGGGCTTTTAATGGTAGCCAAAAATGATGTAGCCCATGAATCATTAGTCAATCAGTTAGTAAATAAAACTGTCACACGTAAATACAAGGCGATCGTTCATGGTGTTATTCCTCATGATAAGGGAACGATTGATGCACCAATTGGACGAGATAAACGTGATCGCCAAAGTATGACAGTAACTGACGAGCATTCAAAAGATGCAGTTACGCACTTTAAAGTACTTGAAAGATTTAATAATTACACTGTAATTGAATGCCAACTTGAAACAGGAAGAACCCACCAGATTCGTGTTCATATGAAATATATTGGCTACCCTCTAGTTGGAGACCCAAAATATGGTCCAAAGAAAACATTAAAAACAAATGGACAAGTACTTCATGCGGCAATTCTAGGTTTTGATCATCCTAGAACGAATAAATATATGGAATTTGAAGCTCCTTTGCCTTCAGAATTTGTCACAGTATTAAATGAGATTAAAAAATAATATTGACATTACCTAACCGTTAATATATTCTAAATGTAGTTGCATACTAGATCTTTAACCCAGTCCCGTGAGGCTGAGAAGGATACGGAATTTTATTTAAGAATAATTGTAGTAGCGCTACAATTATGAATCCTCTCGCCACAGGTGTGAGGATTTTTTTATGCTGTTGACCACCATTTATAATCAGAGGTGATAACGATGCAAAAAGCTGTAGTATTGGATAATCAAGCTATTCGCAGAGCACTAACTCGTATTGCACATGAGATTATTGAAAAGAACAAAGGTATCAAGGATTGTGTCCTCGTTGGAATTAAAACTCGGGGTATATATCTTGTTAATAGGTTGGCAGAAAAGATTGAGCAAATCGAAGGAGACAAAATCGCAATAGGTGAACTAGACATCACATTATATAGAGATGATCTAACAAACACGACATCGAATAAAGAACCGCTTGTGAAAGGTTCTCATTTACCGATAGATATTACAAATAAAAAGGTAATATTAGTCGATGATGTGTTGTTTACTGGACGCACAGTTCGTGCAGCAATGGACGCGTTAATCGATGTAGGTAGGCCAGCTCAAATACAATTGGCAGTCTTAGTTGATCGAGGCCATAGAGAGCTACCGATAAGAGCAGATTTTGTAGGTAAAAACATTCCAACTTCTAATGCCGAAAAAATAGTTGTTAAATTAGAAGAAGTTGATCAAGTTGATCAAGTAGGTATTTATGAAATTTAATCCCCTTTTTAAGGTTATCCTGTGAGGTAACTAAGAGGGTACAACCTCAAGTATGTGGATACTTGAGTAGTTTGCACACCCTCTTTGTATATAAAACAAAGAGGGTTTTTATATGGATTTTTCTAGTGAGTGTTTTACAGAGGAGGAGACAAAGTTGGAGATGAAGCAAAAGGATGTAACTCTTAATGTACATGAAGTCCCACCCTTAAGTAAATGGATTATATTTAGTATCCAACACTTATTTGCAATGTTTGGAGCTACAATACTAGTTCCCTTTTTAGTCGATTTAAGTCCTGGAGTAGCACTTGTTTCAAGTGGTCTCGGAACTCTAGCCTACTTATTAATAACTAGAGGTCAAATACCTGCATATTTAGGCTCCTCATTCGCATTTATTGTACCTATTATTTTAGCAAAAACAGCCGGAGGTCCACAGGCTGCAATGTTAGGAAGTTTTTTAGCAGGTGTCGTCTATGGGATTGTAGCTTTACTTATTAAAGGTTTTGGTTTGAAGTGGATTATGCGCATCTTACCACCTGTAGTTGTAGGTCCTGTGATCATTGTAATAGGTCTAGGCTTAGCGAATGTTGCTGTTGGAATGGCAATGTATGAAAATGTAGGTGCACCATCAAACGAGTTAATTTACAATCCAACGTATTTCTCAGTGGCTATAGTGACACTCGCATTAACAATTATTTGTTCAGTGTTTTTAAAAGGCTTCTTTGGACTCATTCCCATTTTAATAGGTATTGTTGGCGGGTACACATATGCATTTTTTATGGGCATTGTTGATCTCACTCCGATTCGTGAAGCAAAGCTCTTCGAAGTGCCAGATTTCTATATTCCCTTTGTAAACTATACACCAAGCTTAGACTGGGAAATTGCTCTTATCATGGTTCCAGTCGCTATAGTAACAATTGCAGAGCATATCGGTGATCAGATGGTCTTAAGTAAAGTTGTAGGGCGGAATTTTATAGAAAAACCTGGGCTCCATCGCTCAATCTTAGGTGATGGTATTGCAACAATGATTGCAGCAACATTAGGGGGGCCTCCTAATACTACTTACGGAGAAAATATAGGTGTCTTAGCAATTACGAAAGTGTTCAGTGTATTTGTTATCGGAGGCGCAGCCGTGTTTGCAATATGTTTTGGATTTATCGGTAAAATAACAGCATTGATTGGTTCAATTCCATCTCCTGTCATGGGCGGTGTATCAATATTATTATTTGGAATTATTGCATCATCAGGCTTACGTATGTTAATAGATAATAAAGTTGATTTAGGAAATACAAGAAACTTAATCATTTCGTCAGTTATTATAGTCATCGGTGTTGGTGGAGCTTTTGTTCAAGTTACAGATCAGTTGCAAATTGCTGGTATGGCATTAGCAGCAATTTGTGGTGTTATACTTCATCTTATACTACCTGGCAAAGAGTCTAGCTATGGTACTAATGAAATGTTTGAACTATCGGAAGATAAGCAACAAATAAGCGGCTAAACCTTTTAAATGAGTCCTGTGAGACTAGTAAGGGTGTAAGGTAATAAGTGTATTTGATACGCAAAATGAATCATGATCGTATCATAACACTGAAATGTCTTTCAAACACCCTACACAAATTTGTAGGGTGTTTTTTCTTAAATAAATGTAACACTAAAAACCAAAAAGGGGATCATAATATGAAACATTTACTCGCGATGAATGAGCTATCAACGAATGATATTGAAATGATATTGCAAGATGCGCATCGGTTTTCTAGTGGTGAATGGACTGATATTGCGCAGAACAAATTTATTGCTAATTTGTTTTACGAACCTAGCACAAGAACGAAGTTTAGCTTTGAAGTAGCAGAGAAAAAGCTTGGAGCGCATGTGTTAAATTTCGATGCGTCAAACACAAGTGTCCAAAAAGGCGAAAGCTTATACGATACTGTGAGAACGTTACAAGCAATTGGAGCAAATGCGGTTGTCATTAGACACGAAGAAGACCAATATTATGATGAATTACGTGAAAAAATCAGCATCCCTATCATTAATGCAGGTGATGGATGTGGTCATCATCCAACACAGTCATTGCTTGATTTATACACGATTAAAGAGGAGTTTGGAACATTTAAAGGGTTGAAAGTTGCGATCATTGGCGATATTCGTCATAGTCGTGTAGCACGTTCTAACTCTGAAGTATTAACAAGACTTGGAGCTCATGTGATGTTCTCTGCACCAGATGAATGGCGAGATGAAACGAATGAATTTGGTAAGTATGTTGACATAGATGAGGCGGTACAGACAAGTGATGTATTGATGCTATTACGTATTCAACATGAACGTCATCAAGAAGGAAATGATCATGCTTCACAAAGCTATCATGAATCTTACGGATTAACAATTGAGAGAGAAAAGCAAATGCAAGCACATAGTATTATTTTACATCCAGCCCCAGTGAACCGTGGAGTGGAAATAGCTAGTGAATTAGTGGAATGTGGTCGATCTAGAATCTTTAAGCAAATGGAAAATGGTGTATATATTCGTATGGCTGTTATTCAAAGAGCATTACAATCTGTACAAGGGGGATTAACAAATGAGTATTGTACTAACTAATGGTAAGTGGTTCAACGAAAATGGGGCATTAGAATCGATAAATTTAAAAATTGAAGATGGGAAAATCGTGGAAATTGGAGAGGGTATTGATACGACAAATACACAGGTGATTGATGTTAAGGGTAAGGTCATATCACCAGGATTTGTTGACTTACATGTACATTTGCGTGAGCCTGGTGGTGAACATAAAGAAACAATTGAGACAGGTTCATTAGCAGCAGCTAAAGGTGGGTTTACGACGATTGCAGCGATGCCTAATACCCGTCCTGTTCCTGATACAAAAGATCAAATGAATTGGCTCCAAAAACGAATCGAAGAAACAGCACATGTCCGTGTCTTACCGTACGCAGCTATAACAACTCGTCAGCTTGGAGAGGAGCTAACGGATTTTGAACAGCTAAAAGAGGCAGGCGCATTTGCCTTCACAGATGACGGAGTAGGGGTGCAATCAGCACATAAAATGCTTGAGGCAATGAAAAGGGCAGCCGATTTAAATATGTCGATCGTTGCGCATTGTGAGGAAAATACGTTGATTAATAAAGGTGCTGTGCACGAAGGAGATTTTTCAGCAAAACATCACTTGAATGGCATTCCGTCAGTATGTGAATCAGTTCATATTGCGAGGGATGTACTATTAGCAGAGGCAGCGAATTGTCATTATCACGTTTGTCATATTAGTACAAAGGAATCAGTAAGAGTAGTTAGAGATGCGAAACGCGCTGGAATTAATGTTACAGCCGAAGTGACTCCACATCATCTACTGTTAACAGATGACGATATCCCAGGGCTAGATTCAAATTATAAAATGAACCCACCACTTAGATCAAAGGCTGATAAAGAAGCATTAATTGAAGGATTGTTAGATGGGACAATAGATTTTATTGCTACAGATCATGCTCCTCACACTGCAGAAGAAAAATCAGAAGGAATGGAGCTTGCACCATTTGGAATTGTAGGTCTAGAAACAGCGTTTCCGCTTCTTTATACACATTTTGTTGAAAAAGGCATTATTACCTTAGAGGAGCTAATAAATTATTTAACTAAAAAGCCAGCAGAAGTGTTTAATCTTCCATTTGGAAGCTTACAAGTAGGATCCCATGCAGATTTAACAATTATAGATCTTGAATTGGAACAAACAATTGACCCTGAAACATTTACTTCAAAAGGGAAAAATACGCCATTTGCTGAATGGACTTGTAAAGGTTGGCCTGTAATGACATTAGTTAACGGAAAAATTGTATGGCAGAAGGGATGAATTCTTATATGAAACGACAATTAATTTTAGAAGATGGAACAGTGTTTGTTGGAAAAGCATTTGGTAGTGAGAAAGATACGGTTGGTGAGGTAGTTTTTAATACAGGTATGACAGGATATCAAGAGATACTTTCAGATCCATCATATTGTGGTCAAATCGTAACTTTGACTTACCCTTTAATCGGAAATTATGGCATAAATCGAGATGATTTTGAGTCAATTACTCCTGCGATAAACGGGTTCATTGTGAAAGAATTTAGTGAACATCCTTCTAACTGGAGAAATCAATATACAATAAATGAATTTTTTAAAGAGCAAAACATTCCAGGGATAGCAGGAATAGATACTAGGAAACTAACGAGAATTATTCGTCATCATGGAGCTTTAAAAGGTGCTATTTGCTCCATGGACGTTGATGTAGCTGAAATGATCAAGCGTTTATCTTCAACTACACTTCCTACAAATCAAGTACAGAAGGTATCAACGAAAAGTCCATACCCTAGCCCAGGCCGTGGTTATAGGGTCGTATTAGTGGATTATGGGATGAAACATGGGATTTTAAGAGAATTAAACAATCGTAATTGTGATGTAATTGTCGTTCCATATAATGTTACAGCTGAAGAGATATTAAGACTTAGCCCAGATGGTGTCATGTTAAGTAATGGACCAGGAGACCCGATGGATGTACCTGAAGCAATCGATATGATTAACGGCATTATCGGCAAAGTACCGCTATTTGGAATTTGTTTAGGGCATCAATTATTTGCTCTAGCTAGTGGAGCAAGCACAGAAAAAATGAAGTTTGGTCATCGTGGATCGAATCATCCAGTTAAAAATCTTGAAACTGGAAAAGTAGATATTACTTCACAAAACCATGGATATACAGTAAATGAACAGTCAATTTCAAATACAAAATTAAATGTTACTCACATTGCTTTAAATGATGGAACAATAGAAGGCTTAGCTCATCAAGATTATCCAGCTTTTACAGTTCAATATCACCCTGAAGCTTCACCGGGTCCAGAAGATGCTAACGGTTTATTCGATGAATTTATGAGCCTAATTGAAACATACAAGAGAGAGGGAGAAAAAGTATGCCAAAACGTGTAGACATTGAGACGATTTTAGTAATTGGATCAGGACCGATCATTATTGGACAAGCAGCAGAATTTGATTATGCAGGAACGCAAGCTTGTCTAGCCTTAAAAGAGGAAGGATACCGTGTTATCTTAGTTAACTCTAATCCAGCTACAATCATGACCGACACAGAAATTGCAGATAAAGTTTACATTGAACCACTTACTCCCGAATTTGTGAGTAGAATTATTCGCAAAGAAAGACCGGATGCATTAGTACCAACATTAGGGGGACAAACTGGCTTAAACTTAGCTGTTGAGCTCTCAAAGTCAGGTGTGTTAGAAGAATGCAATGTTGAGATATTAGGTACAAAACTGGATGCTATTGAAAAAGCAGAAGATCGTGAACTGTTTCGTAATCTAATGAATGAATTAAATGAGCCTGTACCACAAAGTGAAATTATTCATACACTTGAAGAGGCGCAAAGTTTTGTTGAAGAAGTAGGCTATCCAATCATCGTTAGACCCGCATATACGTTAGGTGGCACTGGCGGAGGTATTTGTCATAACGAGGAAGAGCTCCATGAAATCGTATCTAGCGGTATAAAGATGAGTCCAGTTAATCAATGTTTACTGGAAAGAAGTATTGCAGGCTTTAAAGAAATCGAATATGAAGTAATGCGTGATTCAAATGATAATGCCATCGTAGTATGTAATATGGAAAATATTGACCCAGTCGGCATTCATACAGGGGACTCTATTGTTGTAGCGCCAAGCCAAACTCTTAGTGATCGTGAGTATCAATTGTTACGGAATACTTCTTTAAAAATTATTCGTGCGTTAAAAATTGAAGGTGGATGTAATGTTCAGCTTGCTATAGACCCGCACAGCTTTGACTATTTTATCATCGAGGTAAACCCTCGTGTAAGTCGCTCATCCGCATTGGCATCAAAAGCAACTGGCTATCCGATTGCTAAACTAGCTGCAAAAATAGCAGTTGGACTAACATTGGATGAAATGATTAACCCAGTTACTGGGAAAACCTATGCTTGTTTTGAACCAGCGTTAGATTATATCGTTTCAAAAATTCCAAGATGGCCATTCGATAAATTTGAATCAGCGAATCGTCATCTTGGCACACAAATGAAAGCTACTGGGGAAGTAATGGCAATCGGTAGAAACTTTGAAGAATCGATCTTAAAAGCTGTTCGTTCACTAGAAGCTGATGTATTTCATCTAGAACTAGATGAAGCAAGTACTCATAGTGATAAAACGATTGAAAAACGCATCCGTAAGGCTGGCGATGAGCGGTTATTTTATGTAGGAGAGGCACTCCGTCGTGGTATTACAATTGAGCAGCTCCATGAATGGAGTGCAATTGACTTATTTTTCTTACAAAAATTTCAAAACATCGTTCGTTTTGAATCTGTTTTGCAGAATAACATCGGTGATAAAGACGTGTTACATGAAGCAAAAGAGCTGGGCTTTGCAGACATAACAATCGCTAAACTATGGAATCAAACAGAACATCAAGTATATGAATTTAGAAAACAGTCGAACATCATTCCTGTATATAAAATGGTTGATACATGCGCTGCAGAGTTTGAATCAACAACACCATATTATTATGGAACATATGAGGAAGAAAATGAATCAATTGTTTCTGAGAAAGAGAGCGTGGTTGTTTTAGGTTCTGGTCCTATACGTATCGGACAAGGTGTGGAATTTGATTACGCAACAGTTCATTCAGTTTGGGCTATTAAAGAAGCAGGATATGAATCAATCATAATTAATAACAACCCAGAAACGGTTTCAACAGATTTTAGTGTATCAGATAAGCTCTATTTCGAACCGTTAACGATTGAAGATGTCATGCATATTATTGACTTAGAGAAGCCTATCGGTGTTGTTGTCCAGTTTGGCGGACAAACAGCGATTAATTTAGCGAATGAACTTGCAGAACGTGGAGTGAAAATTTTAGGAACATCTCTTGAAGACTTGGATCGCGCTGAAGATCGAGATAAGTTTGAACATACAATAACACAGTTAGGCATACCACAACCTAAAGGAAAAACGGCTACTTCTGTAGAGGAAGCTGTACAAGTAGCTGACAGAATCGGTTATCCAGTACTTGTTCGTCCATCTTACGTTTTAGGTGGAAGAGCAATGGAAATTGTATATAAAAAGGAAGAGCTGCTTCATTACATGAAAAATGCTGTCAAAGTAAATCCACAGCATCCAGTACTAATTGATAGGTATATGATTGGTAAAGAAATAGAGGTTGACGCGATTTCTGATGGGGAAAGTGTATACATTCCTGGCATTATGGAACATATTGAACGAGCTGGTGTACACTCAGGTGACTCGATCGCTGTGTATCCACCACAAACATTATCGTCTGATGTAAAACAGAAAATAGTTGATTATACAACGTCACTGGCTAAAGGTTTAAACATCGTCGGGCTACTGAATATCCAATTTATTGTGTATAAGCAAGATGTATACGTCATAGAAGTAAATCCACGATCAAGTCGTACGGTACCGTTTTTAAGTAAAATCACAGGTGTGCCTATGGCTAATATCGCAACAAAAGTAATACTAGGTGCGAAACTAGAACAGCTTGGTTATTCAACTGGTTTACATGAGGAAAGCAAAGGGGTATTTGTAAAAGTACCAGTCTTTTCGTTTGCGAAATTACGTCGCGTTGATATTACATTAGGACCAGAAATGAAGTCAACTGGAGAAGTAATGGGTAAAGACAATACATTAGAAAAAGCTTTGTATAAAGGGCTTGTTGCAGCTGGTATGAGAGTCCAACAATTTGGTTCGGTCCTTCTAACTGTAGCAGATAAAGATAAAGAAGAAGCTTTAATGATCGCTAAAAGATTTCACCGTATAGGTTATCAAGTATTAGCGACAAGTGGTACTGCTGATTTTCTAGCAAAAGAAAATATTCCTGTGACTGTCGTTAACAAAATCGGAACAGACAAACCTAATTTACTTGATGTTATTAGACAAGGAAAAGCACAGTTTGTCATTAACACATTAACGAAAGGTAAGCAGCCTGCTCGAGACGGTTTTAGAATTAGAAGGGAATCAGTTGAAAATAATATACCATGCTTGACAAGTCTTGATACAGCACAAGCAATATTACGTGTTCTCGAGTCGATGACATTTTCAGCAGAAGCGATGCCTCAATTTGAGCAAGCTAAAGAGGTGACACATTCATGATAATGCAAGAGGACATGCAGGTAGTTTCTCAAAGAGAAATTGCACAAGATATTTTTGAATTGGTATTACAAGGTGAACTGGTAACACAAATGGGAGAGCCAGGACAGTTCGTGCATATTAAAGTTTCAGAAGGGGCAGAGCCTTTGCTACGTCGTCCAATTAGTATTGCGAATGTTGATAAAAAGAATAGCCAATTTACAATGATTTATCGTAAGGAAGGACTCGGCACACGAGTCCTTTCTAGAATAAACAATGGGACAGTCAATGTATTAGGGCCATTGGGCAATGGTTTCCCAATTAACGAAACTAAACGAGGAAACACAGCTCTATTAGTAGGTGGCGGTATCGGAATTCCACCATTATATGAGCTTTCAAAGCAACTCGTTGCAAAAGGTGTGAAGGTTATACATGTTTTAGGTTTTCAAGATAAACAGGTAGCTTTTTATGAACAGCAGTTTTCAGAGCTTGGCTCAACACATATTGCAACGGTAGATGGATCGTTAGGTATAAAAGGTTTTGTGACTGATGTAATCGATCAATATCAATTATCTTTTGATGTTCTTTTCTCATGTGGTCCTACCCCAATGTTAAAAGTGATAGAAGACCGCTATCAAGATAAGAAGGCCTTTATTTCTCTTGAAGAACGTATGGGCTGTGGGATCGGTGCATGTTTTGCATGCGTTTGTCATACACAAGAAGATCCTGAAGGTACATCGTACAAGAAGGTTTGTAGCGATGGTCCAGTGTTTAAGGTTGGAGAGGTGGTATTATGAATCGACTTAACATAGAGTTACCAGGACTGAAGTTGAAAAATCCAATTATGCCAGCTTCCGGTTGCTTTGGCTTTGGTAAGGAATATGCAAATCTATATGATTTAAGTAACCTTGGAGCGATAATGATTAAAGCAACTACACTTGAGCCACGCTTTGGTAATTCTACTCCACGTGTCGCTGAAACTTCAGCAGGCATGTTAAATGCCATAGGCTTACAGAATCCAGGGCTTGAAAAAGTGTTAGCTGAGGAATTACCATGGTTGGAACAATATGATGTCCCAATTATTGCGAATGTAGCAGGTTCACAAGTCGAAGACTATGTTGAAGTTGCTCAAGAGATATCTAAAGCGAAAAATGTTCATGCGCTGGAGCTGAATATTTCTTGCCCAAATGTGAAAACTGGTGGCATAGCATTTGGAACAATACCTGAGGTTGCGCATGATTTAACAAAACAAGTAAAAGAAGTATCTACTGTGCCAGTATATGTGAAGCTTTCACCGAATGTAGCGAATATCGTTGATATGGCAACAGCAGTTGAAGAAGCCGGAGCTGATGGCTTAACGATGATTAATACACTTTTAGGGATGCGTCTTGACCTAAGAACGGCTAAGCCAATTTTAGCGAATCGTACAGGTGGGTTGTCTGGGCCAGCGATTAAACCTGTTGCAATTAGAATGATTTACGAAGTGAGTCAAAAGGTCTCCATACCAATCATTGGGATGGGAGGAGTGCAAACAGCTGAGGACGTTATTGAATATTTATATGCAGGTGCAAGTGCTGTCGCTGTAGGAACAGCAAATTTCGTGGATCCATTCGTATGTCCAAATATCATAGAAGAACTGCCATTATTACTTGATAAGCTTGGTATTGATCATATATCAGACTGCATAGGAAGGAGTTGGAAAGAGCGTGAAAAGACCATTAATCATTGCTCTTGATTTTGCAGAACAGGAGCAAGTAAATCAATTTTTAGCGAATTTTCATGGTGAAAACCTGTATCTCAAGGTAGGTATGGAACTTTTCTATCAGGAAGGTCCTCAAATTGTTTCACAGTTAAAAAATGCCGGTCACAATATCTTTTTAGATTTAAAACTACATGATATTCCTAATACAGTAAAGTCTGCCATGAAAGGAATCGCACGATTAGGTGTCGATATTATCAATGTTCATGCTGCTGGTGGGAAGCAAATGATGGAAGCGGCGATGGAAGGTCTTGAAGCGGGTACGCCTTCTGGGAATGATCGTCCGAGTTGTATTGCTGTTACACAACTGACCAGCACCTCACAACAAATGTTAAGTGAGCAACTACTTATTGATCATTCACTTGATAATGTTGTGCTTCATTATGCAAGTAACGCAAAACAAAGTGGGTTAGATGGTATTGTTTGTTCAACTCTAGAAGTACCGATGATTCAGAAAGAACTAGGAAAAGGGTTTGCTACTGTAACACCAGGCATTCGTCAATTAACAGACAATCAAGACGATCAAGTCCGTATTGCAACTCCAGAAAAGGCTCGCCAGTTAGGTTCCACCGCTATAGTCGTCGGGAGAAGTATTACGAAAGCGCAAGATCCGATAGCAGCATATAAAAAAATGAAAGCAGAATGGGAAGGAGCCTCCATATGAAAGCAAAAATAGCTGAACATTTATTAGAAATTAAAGCGGTTTTTTTACAACCAAATAATCCTTTTACATGGTCTTCAGGAATGAAATCACCGATCTACTGTGATAATCGCTTAACGTTATCTTATCCTCGTGTTCGAACAGATATAGCGGACGGTTTAGTAGAATTAATTAAAGAACATTTCCCTGAAACAGATGTCATAGCTGGTGCAGCTACAGGCGGCATTGCACATGCTGCTTTGGTAAGTGAAAGAATGAATCTACCTATGTGCTACGTTCGAGGTAAGGCCAAAGGCCATGGGAAAGGAAACCAAATAGAAGGTGTCGTGTCTGAAGGCCAAAATGTTGTCGTGGTTGAAGATTTAATCTCTACTGGAGGAAGCGCGTTAACAGTTGTTGAGGCACTTAGAGCAGAAGGCTGTAATGTGTTAGGAATCGCTTCAATTTTTACGTATGGACTGCTTGCAGGTCAACAAAAATTAGATGAAGCTAATGTAAGAGCTTATTCGTTAACAGATTTTGCGGCTTTAACTGAAGTAGCTGCTAAGAACGGGTATATAACTCAAGAAGATATTTCGAAACTGTTGAAATGGAGTGAAAATCCTCAAGACGAAACATGGATGAATATCTAATAATAGTCAAAATTTTCTTTTATTTGACACTTCTTACAATTTGAATAATAATGTTATTATATGAATAAATATCCCTATTGTTTTTGATAAACTGAGAATTATGAATAATCATACTAATATACTACTTAGCTATAAAAATTTTCATAGCAAAGATTTTTGAATAAAACTTTATTATTATTCTACTAAACTAAAAAACAAGGGGGATAAATGTAATGACAAGTGTTGTAGGATGGCTAAATGATCATATTTGGAGTATTTATCTGATTTATTTATGTTTAGGAGCAGGCTTATTCTTTACGATTGCTACGAGATTTGTTCAAGTCAGATACTTTAAAGAAATGATTAAATTAATGTTTGAGGGAAAAAGCTCCAAATCAGGAGTATCATCCTTCCAAGCGTTAGCACTATCTTTATCTGGGCGCGTAGGTACCGGGAATATTGCTGGTGTTGCTTCTGCGATAGCATATGGAGGGCCTGGAGCAGTGTTCTGGATGTGGCTAATTGCCTTTTTAGGTGCTGGCTCCGCTTTCGTAGAATCATCTTTGGGGCAAGTTTTTAAAACAAAACAAGATGGTGAATATCGTGGTGGACCAGCGTTCTATATCGAAAAAGGTCTTAAAATAAAATGGTACGCAATTTTATTTGCGCTTGTTACTGTTATTGCAACTGGAATGCTTTTACCAGGTGTACAAGCTAACAGTATAGCGGCAGGAATGGATAATGCATTTGGGATAAACCCTACGATTACAGGTGTGTTTTTAGTTGTATTCCTAGCGTTAATTATTTTCGGTGGAATTAAACGTATTGTCAATGTTGCTCAAGTAGTTGTACCATTTATGGCTATAGGGTATATATTAGTTTCTATGTACATCTTAATTACAAACATCTCACAGGTTCCTGAAGTGTTTAGTCTTATCTTTAGCAGTGCTTTTGGGACAGATGCTACTTTTGGTGGTATTTTAGGTGCAGCTATTGCATGGGGAGTCAAACGAGGTATTTACTCTAATGAGGCTGGTCAAGGTACGGGACCTCATGCAGCAGCAGCAGCTGAAGTTTCACACCCTGCAAAACAAGGACTTGTTCAGGCGTTCTCAGTATACATAGACACGTTGTTTGTATGCTCAGCAACGGCATTTATGATTATTATTACTGGTATGTATAATGTTACACCAGAAGGGGAAGCGCCGATTGTCAATAATTTAGCAGATGTAGAACCAGGACCAGTATATACACAACAAGCAATAGAATCACAAATACCTGGCTTCGGAGCACCGTTTGTTTCGATTTCACTTCTCTTTTTCGCTTTTACAACAATTATGGCATACTACTATATGGCTGAAACAAACCTAGCATATCTTAACCGTAAAGTGCGACGGGTTTGGTCTGAATATTTATTAAAAGTTGCGCTGTTATTTGTTGTCTTTTATGGAAGTGTAAAAACTGCAGATTTAGCTTGGGGCTTAGGTGATGTTGGTGTTGGTAGTATGGCATGGTTAAATATAATAGCAATATTACTGTTGACGAAACCAGCGTTAAGAGTACTTAAAGATTATGAAACTCAGAAAAGAGCAGGTAAGGATCCAGTATTTAACCCTAGCAAGTTAGGTATTGAAGGTGCTGATTTTTGGGAAGAGGAATACAAAAATCACGAAGCTGATGAGTCAAAATCAACTAAAGCTGTCTAATTGTAAGGTTCTTTTCGAAAAAATTGTTGCTATGTTTACTGACAGTATGAATGAGAACACTGGATGTATACGTGCTTTAATGAAAAAACGAAGAGTAACAATTAATGTGAAAGCAACTAAATGAAAAAAGTAGAGGGGGCCGCAGGCCCCCTTTTGTTATTTCTAAGTTTACTATTTTCTAATTTTTTTGTTTAGTTTCAATCCTTAAACCTAAAAGGTACGGCTTCGAATGCTACGCATGTCCTTGTGCTTATAGAAAATGGTAAAGAAACTTACAGATTTTCACGAACGGGAAAGCCTACTCCTTAAGGTGTGGGATGGTAGTGAGATCAGATACGGTGTAGCTTCTGCTACATTAAGTAT